>JAPPAV010000099.1 GCA_026705345.1 Gammaproteobacteria bacterium | reverse complement strand
AGTTCGCTTTCTTCCCGTCGACCGAGACCTGTTCAAGGTGCATGCCGGGGTTCAACGTGAACACCGTTGGCCGCGCTGCGTCCCCTGCCACCTCGAGGTCGAGCGAATACCGAAGTTCGTCTCCCGGCGCGATCGACAGCGTGCCGCCCACTGACAGGACGTCCGGCCGCGCCAAGCGGCTCATCGCCTCGTGGGCTCGGAGCCAAGCCTCCTGTTGGCGGTGGGGGAAAGTCTGGTGCAGGTAGTAGCCCCCCACGCCGGCAAGCCCCAGCGCGGCGAGAACGAGTCCCGCCGCCGTCGAAGCGGCAGTACGAGGACCCTCGTTCCTCGGGTAGGATCGCGCGGCCAACGCGAGGAACGCCATCGCCAGAACGGCGAAGGCCGTCAATCGAATGCCTTCGCCCGAACCGAGGAAACGCGGTGAGATCTCCGATGCATAGTCCACGCCCGGGGACATGGAAAGGACCGTGGTGAGATAGAACGGCAAGTTCCGGCTTGTCCAAAACTGGACAGCAATCACGGCAAGGGAAATAGCCGCCACCACAAGACGGTTCCTGAAGACCGTCGCCATCCACATGATGAACGCGCACCACAGCGACAACCCGGCAATGGCGTAGATCAGGAACCCGGCGACAGACCAGGGCTCAGGCGGGGTGCCGTATGGGAAGCCGGTGTAGAGGGCCAAGTGGCCGGCGGCTTCGAGGAGCGCCATGAGGACAAGGATGGGCAGCCAAGCCAACGGGAGGAGCGCGCAGAACTTGCCGACCACGTATTCCGCGTTGCTGAATGGACGCGAGTCCAGGACATCGACGATCTGGTCGCGCTCGTCGCGTTTGCGAATCTCGAACGCGAAGAAGATCAGACCGACGAACAGCCAAAGGTAGAAATAGGCGCCGAACAACCCCACGTAGAACTGCGGATTGAACGTCCCTAGACCTGAGGCGGTGCCGGAGTAGTCGCCGTGAGTCATGGCCAGCTGCGCATACACCATGCAGCCGATGCCCACCGTCAACGCGGCGAAAAGCCAGTAGTGAATCAGGCGCCGCGTGGTACGGGTCTCGGCACGTGCGACGGCCAGAACCACCGCTGGGCGCAACGTGCGAAGGACACGCTTCCTATTCCCTGACATGGGTTCGGGCGTCAGTGGCCTTGTCCGCCGGATTGTGCCGATGAGGATGTCCTCTACTGGTCGGCCTCCGCCGTTACCGGGTCGATCATCCGCTTGACCAGGGTGACGACGCTGGCGGGAAAGCCGCTCCTCTCGGCGTGTTCGTCGATGAGCGACTCGTCGTCCGCGATGTAGATGCAGAACGTCTTGTCGCCCGCCACGTAGGAGTGCTCCCACTGGATGTTCTTGTTCTCGGCCTTCATTTCCGCTAGGACGCCGTTCGACTTCTGCGACGCCTCGCGCAACGCGTCGCGTTCGGCGGAACCGATCTCGGGGATGTCTCTCTCGATCACGTATCTCGGCATGGTTCTACTCCGGAGGTTGGTGTGTCGCTCAAAAGCGCAAAAGGCGCAGCCTACGCCAGCGAAGCGCACCCACGCCATACCCGACGCCTAGCGCGTACCTGCTTGTACTCAGCGGAGTTGGCGAAGCTCGTGGCGAGTATGCTGCTTGAGGCGACCGAGTTCGCCCCGTAGGCTGTCGTCCGGTCCCGCCGGTAGCGCGGACCGCTGGAGGACAGCTGCGATGGGTCCAGTACCGACTTCGAAGACTCGCCTGACGGCTTGCGTGAAAGCCCTCGACACCGATGCCGTGGTCGCGGGACTGAAGTCGCGTCCCGATCTCCTGCACCACGCCGATGAGCGTGGCCGGAACTGGCTGCACCTCTGCGCGGGTATCGATGCGAACAAACGCGGCCTGGACCCGGGAGACGCGATACCGCTTGCGGGCGCGCTGCTCGCTCTCGGAATCGACGTCAACGCCGCTGCGTTCAGGGAGGGGTCGTGGCGGGCGACCGCACTGTGGTACGCCATCTCGCGGGGCGGCAACATCGACTTGGCGCGGTACCTGCTGGCGTCGGGGTCAACGCCGGAACACTGCCTCTGGGCGGCCGTGTACCGCGAGGATCTCGACATGATCGCGCTGCTCGTCAAAGCGGGAGCGCAACTCGAGGCCGTTGCGGAACAGGAGACGCCGCTCCTGCACGCGGTCAAGTACAGCAGGTTCCAGGGTGCCGAGGCGCTTCTTGGGTTGGGTGCCGACCCCGACTTCCGGGACGTGCGCGGGATGACGGCACTGCACTACATGCTGAAGAAGAACAGCGACATCCGGCACTTCCGGTTGTTCGCGGCACACGATGCCAGGGGCGACATTCCTGACGGCGACGGTAGGACCGCGGTCGCAATCCTTTCGCACAAGCGCGACCCGGCGTTCCATGCCGTGGCGGCCCGGTTGGCCAGCGGGAGCCAGTCTTGAGCACGGATCGGGAATTCGGCTTCCACACCCGGTCCGTTCACGCGGGTGCGCGACCGGATCCAACCACGGGAGCGCGGGCGCTGCCGATCTACCAGACCACGAGCTACGTGTTCGAGGATCCGGAATCCGCTGCGGCGTACTTCAACCTGCAGGAATACGGCAATACCTATTCTCGGATTATGAACCCGACTGTTGCCGCACTGGAGGAACGGATCGCCAATCTGGAAGGCGGCGTCGGGGCCGTGTGTTTCGCAAGCGGCATGGCGGCACAAACAGCTGCCTTTTTCACACTGCTCAACCCCGGTGATCACGTGGTCTCTTCGTCGGCACTCTACGGCGGCACGGTTACCCAGCTGAAACACCTGTTCCGGAAACTGTCGGTGGAGTTGAGCTTTGTCGATCCGGACGACATCGGGAGCTGGCGTGGTGCGACAAGGCCGAATACCAAATTGCTGTTTGGTGAAACCATCGGTAACCCGGGCGGCAACGTGTTGGATATCGAAGCGGTGGCCGAGGTCGCTCATGATCACGGGGCACCCCTCATGGTGGACAACACCTTCGCGACGCCGTTCCTGTGCCGTCCGATGACTTGGGGTGCGGACATCGTCGTCTATTCGGCAACGAAGTTCCTGGGTGGACACGGCACCAGCATCGGAGGTGCCGTGGTCGATTCGGGCGAGTTCGACTGGTCCAATGGCCGGTTTCCGGTCATTGCCGAGCCCTCCGAGGCCTACCACGGACTGGCATTCCACGAGACCTTCGGTGTCTACGGCTACCTGATGAAGCTGCGTGCGGAAACCCTGCGGGATCTTGGCGCGGCCATGAGCCCGTTCAACGCTTTCTTGTTTGCCCAGGGCATCGAGACCCTGCCGCTCAGAATGCGCCAGCATGTCGAAAACGCGTACGCGGTTGCCAAGCACCTTTCCCGACATGAGAAGGTGCATGAGGTGAGCTACCCTGGATTGCCGGACAGCCGCTACGCGCCGTTGGTGGCGAAATACCTGCCCGGTGGTCCCGGGGCGGTATTCTGCTTCGATCTCGCCGGCGGTCGTGAAGACGGTCAGAACTTCATTCGTACACTCAGGCTGTTTTCCCATCTGGCCAACGTCGGCGATGCCAAAAGCCTCGTCATTCACCCCGCGACAACCACGCATCGACAACTGAGCGACGCGGAGCTGGCTGCGACCGGCATCGGCCCGGGGACGGTTCGCCTTTCCATTGGCATCGAGGACGTGGACGATCTCATCTGGGATCTCGACCAAGGCCTCGCGGCGATAGGCTGAACGATGGATCTAGCTGACTACCAAGATCCCCGGATCATCAGGGCGGCACTTGGAGAACGGCGCGTCGCCATTGTCGGCCTCTCGGCGAACGAACTCCGGGCCAGCCATTTCGTCGGCTACTATCTGAAGCGCCACGGCTACGACATCGTTCCGGTCAATCCCCGGGAGACTTCCATACTGGGTTGCGAATGCTTTCCGAGTCTCGCCGACATGCCCGATCCCGTCGGCGTGGTGGACGTGTTCCGAGCATCGGACGCGGTGCCGGAGATCGCGAGACAGGCTGTCGCCATCGGGGCCCGCTATCTCTGGCTGCAGTACGGTGTGATCAGCGAAGAAGGCATAGGGATCGCCGAAGCAGGTGGCCTCGACGTGATCGTCGACCGTTGCCTGAAGGTCGAACACGCTCGCCACATCGGCCGGATGCACTGGCTGGGCTTCAATACGGAAGTCGTTTCCGCACAACGCCGCAAAGTCTAGGCGCTTACACCATGAGACCGAAACCAACCGAGTACATCCGCCGAACGCGGGAGAGCTACGAAAAGCTCGGATTCGAACCCTACCGTTGGTTCCACGCCGAGACCGAGCCTGCGTTTGCAGCACCGACGAAACCCTTGGCCGAGTCGAGGCTCGGCATGATCTCGACGGCAGGCACCTACGTGCAGGGCCAGGTCGCCTACTACACCAAGGACGACACCGGTATCCGGGCCATCCCCAGTGACACGCCGATGGACAAGGTCCGGTTCTCGCACATCATGGAGAACTACCTGGTTGAAGCCCGTCAGGATCCGGCGACGGTTTTCCCATCACAAGTGCTCGCCAAGCTTCGTTCGGGCGGCGTGATCGGCGAGCTTGCCGGCAACTACCATTCGTGCATGGGTGGGATCTATTCCCGGAAGCGGGTGGAAGCGGAACTCATCCCGAGGCTCACCGAAGCCGTCGGCAGGGAGAAGGTTGATCTGCTGTTCTTGGTCCCGTTGTGACCGGTTTGTCACCAGACCGTGTGTCTGGTTGCGCGGCACTTCGAAGCGATGGGTCTGCCGACGCTGATCCTGGGTAGTGCGTTGGACATTCTCGACGCGGGGAAGCCGCCTCGGGCGAAATTCGTCAACTATCCCCTTGGGTTCGAGTCCGGCCGGTTCCGGGACAGGCAAAACCAGCTGGACGTGGTGGCCGCGGCGTTGAGGGGATTCGATGAGATGACGGCTCCCGGGATCGAACCCCTGGCATTCGAATGGCAGCAGGGCTGGCACATGGTCCACGAACGGGAAAAGGGCAAGCTGGATCATCGCAGCCCCCGAACCACCACGCCGCGGTATCAGACGGAGGAGGACAGGTTGCTGGCCGAGGGGAAAGGACCGCAGGGGACAAGCGCCTTAGGGAAAGGGGTTGTCCCATCCCGCTAACCTCGGCGTGTCCCACCGGGCGACCACAAGGGTCGCCCCTACGGAGCGTTAGGCGGCGCCCGGGAGCGTCGTAAGGGAGCGTCGTAAGGGACACCCACCCGGTCTCAGTGGAGCGTCGTAAGGGACACCCACCCGGTCTCAGTTGTTGATACAGTTGATCGATCCATCCCGACTTCGAAACCCATGACCATTGACGAGATTGCCGGTGACATGGCGCAAAAGGCCACTACCCTCGACCCACTGGGTAGGACGCTGCTGTTCTGCCTCGACGACGAGTTGATGCTTGTCGACGGGACGGGTGACGCCAACGTCGTCTCGATCGTCTCCGGGCAGTCCGTGGAAGCTGACTGCACCGTGCGGATGTCCCTCGAAACCTACGGAAAGCTCCAGCGCAAGGAGATCAAGCCGTTCATGGCCGTGGCATCGGGAAGGATCAAGGTAAAGGGCGACATGTCGATCGCCGCCAAGCTCAAGAAGCTGACCTGAGTGCCTGACGCGGCGATTCGCATCAGGCATCCCGCCCTGCTGAGGACCGCGAATGCGGTCGGAACGCTGCTCGAGGGAAGCCGGCTCGCTCCGTTTCCCCTGCATGCACAACGGATGCTCGACCGTGCCGAACGGGTCAGTGGATTCACGCTTTCCGATCCGAACCCACGTGAAGGCCTCAACGCGCTCGTACGCTCGCTCGAGTCGGAGGCACGGCTGAGCCTGTTCGGACGGTTCGCCATGCGCAGCGCCCTGCAGCGGGCGGCAGACGCCCGCCATCGCGTTGAGCGAGCGTTCGCTGAACGTCCGGAAATCGGTGACGAGCCGATCCGAGACCCGGTGTTCATCGCCGGCGCGCCCAGGAGTGGGACCACGATCCTGCACGCGCTGCTGCACCTTGACCGCGACCACCGGGCACCGCTGTCGTGGGAGTGTTTGCTGCCGTACCCCGCCCCCGCTCCGGCTGATCACGCCGCCAACCCGCGCATCGACACCGTGCGACGGGAGTTCGACCGGATTTTCCGCTTGGTGCCCGACTTTAGGAAGAAGCACTACATGGAGGCGGATTCTCCCCAGGAATGCCTGGCCATAACGGCGCTGAACTTCACGAGCTTCCAGTTCCTGGCACAGGCGTACTTGCCGTCGTACCACGCGTGGTTCGTAGACGCCGACCAGGAGCAAAACCTTCGCTGGCACCGGCGGTTTCTCCAGTTCCTTCAGTCGGGCGGCGTGCGGAGGCCGCGTTGGCTTCTGAAGTCGCCGGTTCATCTCATGCGCCTGCGCGAACTGTTTGCGGTGTACCCCGACGCCCGGGTGATCGTGACGCACCGCCACCCCGAGCGGATCGTTCCGTCGACGGCTAGCTTGGTGTCTTCGATGCGCTCGCTGTACTCCGACCACGAGGACACGGGCCGCACGGGACGCGAGCAG
>JAPPAV010000148.1 GCA_026705345.1 Gammaproteobacteria bacterium | reverse complement strand
ATATGCTCGCTGAACGAGCGACGGATTGCTGGGTCGTCGATGACCGGTTCGAACGGTGCCAAGCTGCCGGGCAGGTCGTCGGGGTCGAGTTCGAGGAAGATCTCGTAGAACCGTCCCCATGTCGCCCCTGGCACCGGCGTCATCATCAGTTCCACGTAGTTGACGTTCTGGTAGCGGTTGCGGCGGATGATCTCCGCGAGCACCTGGGCTTGGGTCCGGCGGGCGGAACCCAAGCGAGAGAACGTCTGGAAAAAGTGGTGGTGACCGTCGCCGGTATTCGGATACCAGCCGCGCATGCTGACGGTTTCGAAGAACGCCTTGAGCATCGCAGCATCCGCTTCCAGCTGATCGAGGCTTACGGTGTGTTCTTCCTCGCTGGCCGTGAATCCCCTGCTCCTCGGGTCGTAGCGCAGTCCCTTGGCCCGGGCCTCGTCGATCACGTAGTCGCTGTAGACGGCACCCCCGGCGTGGTTGTGCAGATCCGCGCCCTTGGGAAAACGCCGCAGGAACGCGATCAGTTCCGGTCGGGTCCGCTTGGCCAGTTCGAAACGTTCGGCGGGCGTTCCGGCGTCGGGATGCCAGAACAACACCTCGTCGTCCGCCTCGACGCCTTGGCCGGGCATCACGAGTATGCACGCGACGGCTGTCGCGGTGCCGAGCCGCATCATCAAGCCTCCCGGTAGACCTGACCACGCCGGCGAACCGGTTCGAGCAGCGACAAGTCGCCGGACGGCACCTCGTAGCCTTCTGGAAACGGCGGCCTCGCACCCACGCCAATGGCCTCGAGCACCCGGTCGTTCCGGTAGTAGCAGGTGACGGTCTGCATCGCGAGGGTGCGCAGAAAGTGGGGTTCGCGCTCGCGGACGGCGTCGACCAGAGCCTGGCGGGTTGCCGGGTCGAGGGACGCAAAGGACTCACCTTGGGATCCGATAGCCTCGGCATCGAGTTGGTCCAACTCGGCGCGCAGGCCGTCGAGCGTATGGCTCTCGGCTTCGCGAACGTAGCCAAGCACATCGACGTCCGCCGCGCTTGGCCTCTGCCCATCCGCGCTCGCCGGAACAATGAGGTCCAGCACGATGGCCAGGTTGCGCCGTTGATCGTCGTTCAAGGGGTTGTCGGTACCGATGATCTGGTTGTGTGTCATGGTCGTTGTCAGTCGAAGAGATTGGCCAGACGCTGCTTCATCGAGTCGGCGATGTAGAGCGCCACGGCCTGGATCGTGGTGGTCGGATTCACGCCGCCGGAGGTCACGAAGACGCTGCCGTCGACGATGAACAGGTTGCGCACGTCGTGGCTTCGGCCCCACTCGTTGACGACCGAACGCTCCGGGTCGGTGCCCATGCGTGCAGTGCCCAGCAGATGCCAGCCGGCCATGCGGATCGGGGCGGGCGCTTTCTGGATCTTAGAGGCGCCGGCCGCCTCCATCGCTTCGGCGCCCCTCGCGAGTCCGTGGTCGAGCATGCGACGACTGTTCTCGCTCAAGGTGTAGCTGATCCTCGGCGACGGGATGCCGTTCGAGTCGGCGAGCACCGGGTCGAGGGTCACCCGGTTGTGCGCCTCCGGCAGGTCTTCGCAGCACAGACCCAAGTGGATGTTGCGTCCGAAGAGGCTGTCGAAGGCGTCATGGTGGCCCGCGCCCCAGGGGATCGTGCCCTGGGTGACTCCGCCCCGGGCGGTACCGACGGGCGGCCCACCGCGGGTGATCTGCATGTTGTAGCCCCGCACGAAGCCCCGGGTCGTGTCCGTCTCGTAGAACTGCTGGCTCAGGATGCAGCAGCCCTGCGGCCCGAAGTTCGAGCCGAGCGGTTCGTCGAAATAGCCGATCACCACGCCCCAGGGATGCAGCATGAGATTGCGGCCGACCAACCCCGAACGGTTGGCAAGGCCGTTCGGGAACCGGGCCGACGTGGAGTTGAGCAGTAGTCTCGGTGTGCCCACGCCGTTGCACGCGACGATGACGACTTCCGCCCGTTGATGGCGTTCGTTGCCGTCGGCATCGAAATAGGTCACGCCGGTGGCCATGTCGCGGTCGTCGACGGTGATTTCGCGGACCCGGCAGTGGGTTCGGAGTTCCACCCCGGCGCGCTCGTTGACAGGCCAGTAGGCGATGTCGGCACTGCTCTTGGCGCCCTGGGCGCAGCCGGTATTGCACGGCCCGAGGTTCAGACACTCGCCGCGACCGTTGTGGGGGCGGGTGATGATCGCGCTGTCGGACGGCCACCAGTGCCAGCCGAGCTTGTTGAATCCGCGGCCCATCGTCTCCCCCATGCGGCCCATCGGGATGTGCGGCAACGGCGGCTCGTGGGCGGGAATGGCGGGATCGCCCGCCAACCCGGCGACGCCGATGTTGTGGTCGTTCTGGGCGAAGAAGGGCTCCAGGGTCGCGTAGTCGATGGGCCAGTCGTCGGCGACTCCGTCCAGGGTCTTGACCCGGAAGTCGGAGGGGTGGAAGCGGGGGAAGTGCGCCGAGTAGAGGATGGTGCTGCCGCCGACGGCGTTGAAGTTGAGGATCGCGATGGGCGAGTCGTCGTCGTTGATGGGGTAGTCGGCGGGGCGCTTGCGGAGGTTCGGACTGACCTGCATCTCCTTGGCGGCGCGCGTCTCCCAGTCGCGGCCGTTGCTCGGGTACTCCGCCGGGTTCATCCAGCCGCCCTGTTCCAGGCAGACGATCCGCATGCGGGTCTCCGCCAGGCTCCAGGCAACCGCAGCGCCAGAAGCACCCGCCCCGACGATCAGCACGTCGACAACGTCGTCTGCCATGACTCTCTCTCAAGGATCGCCATCGTATTGTTCGGTGTTTCCGCGTGGAACGCTAGCGATATGATTAGCCTCCCGCGAGCAGTCGCCACCCGATGTCCACGGCATGAAGCAGATCATCGACTTCCTTCCGGTCGTCGCCTTTTTCGGCGTCTGGCTCGCGACGGGTCGGGACATCTACTACGCGACGGCGGCGCTGATGGCCGCCGCGGTGATCCAACTCGCCGTGTTCAAGCTCAAGGCCTGGCCGATCCCGGGACAGGTCTGGTTCGTGTTCTGGGCGGCCATGATCTTCGGCACGATGACGCTCGTTTTCCGCAATCCTCTGTTCATCCAGTGGCGGCCGACCGTCGTCAACTGGATCCTCGCGCTCGCGATCATCGGCAGTCGATTCATCGGCCGGGGCAACTACGTACAGCGCGCGCTCGGCAAGGTCATGGTGTTGCCCGACCGGGCTTGGCGAGCGCTCACTTACGGTTGGGCCGGCATCTTTGCGCTGTCGGGCACGATCAACATCTGGGTGGCCTACACCTTCAGCGAAGATACCTGGGTGTTCTACAAGCTCGTGTCCGGGTTCGTCGTGTCGTTCCTCCTAGTGGGAGGCAGCTTCGTCTACCTCGCCGCCACGAGACAGTTGCCGTCGCTACCGGCTAAGGATGCGACCGGGCCGACGCGCCAAGGGGCGCGGGAGTCGGGGGAAACGAAGGCTTCGGGGGGTGAGAACCCGTGACGGCGTTGTCCGTCAACGTCAACAAGATCGCCTGGTTGCGCAATGCCCGCGGTGGCGACCGCCCCAGCGTCGTCGACTGCACGCGCACGATTCTTGACGCGGGCGCGGCGGGCATCACGGTTCATCCCCGTCCGGATGCGCGCCATATCCGTGCCGACGATGTCTATGCACTGAAGGAGGTGTTGGCCGAATACCCCGGCAGGGAGTTCAACATCGAGGGCAATCCCACCGCACCGGCGCGCGACGACGGCTATCCGGGCTTCGATCACCTTATCGAAACCGTCCGCCCCGACCAGTGCACGCTGGTTCCGGACGACGACGCCCAGTTGACCTCCGACCACGGTTGGAATCTCGCCCACCCGAGGACGGTGGCGCAACTGGAGGAACGGGTCGGACGCTACCAGTCCTGGGGCGCGAGGGTGAGCCTGTTCATGGATCCCGCTCCCGTTCACATCGCGGCGGCGAAGCGTCTGGGCGCGGACCGCATCGAACTCTATACCGGCCCGTACGCCGACATCGTCACCCAACGGGGCATCGACCATCCCGAGGCGAACAACTCCTGGCAGAGGTACCGGGACGCGGCGCGCTACGCCAAGGAGCGCGGATTGGGCGTCAATGCCGGCCATGACCTCGATCTGGTCAACCTGGCTAGGTTCGTGTCGATGGGTGGCATCGCGGAGGTATCAATCGGCCATGCGCTGGTCGCCGATGCCCTGGAGGCGGGATTGGCGCCGACCGTCAAACTGTATCTTGAAGAACTGGAGTCCTAATACCATGTCGAAAGCGTTTTCCCTTGTCTGTGCCCTTGCCCTTGCCGCCACGGGCGTTGCCGCCGAAGACGACAACGTCAGCGTGGAGATCGTCACCGACGTGGGGACGATGACCGTGGAACTTGTGCCTTCGAAGGCTCCGAACACCGTCCGGAACTTCCTCGAACGAGTCGACGAGAGCTTCTACGACGGCCTGATCTTCCACCGGGTGATGTTCACCTTCGTGATCCAGGCGGGTGGGTACGACGTCGACATGAACTATCGCGAGGCGCCGAAGACCGTGGTCAACGAGTCTGCGAACGGCCTCAGCAACACGCGCGGGACCATTGCCATGGCGCGAAGCAGCGATCCCGACTCCGCGGGCGCGCAGTTCTACATCAACATGCAGGACAACACGTCGCTGGATGCCGCGCCGAACCGACCGGGCTATACCGTATTCGGGGCCGTGACCGAGGGAATGGAGGTGGCCGAGCAGATCGAACTGGTCGAGACCGGCACGGTGGCCGGAATGCAGAACGTGCCGAAGGAACCCATCGTCATCGAGACGATCCGGCGCGTCGAACAGACCGAGGATTGAGCTATGATGCTGTTCGGGGTCCTTGAGACGAGAACTCGGGACGCCGAGGCGGTCGGTTCCGGACCCCCTTCACCGCCTAATCGAGAAGAAAATCCATGAAATCCATCGTTACCACCGTCGTAGTCGCCGCCCTCTGCGCCGTCGTCGCCACGGAACTTTATTTTCGGCTGCTGGAGGGAAAATACCTTGTGCTGATGGCGATGTTCTTCGTCGTCGGCGCGGTGACCGCCGTGACCACGGCGCGATTCCGGGCCCGCCAAGGGCAACCGGCACCCGTTGAACGCCCGGTGCGCAAGCGCGCGCCGCGTCGTCGCGAGCGCCGCGTCAGCCTGCCCCCGGGTGCCGAACGCGAGAATGGCGAGGTGAAGTGGTTTGACAGGACCAAGGGCTACGGCTTCGTCCGCCGCGAGAACGGCGACGAGATCTTCGTCCACCACCGCTCTATTCGCCGCGAAGGCGGCGAGCGTCCCAGCCTCGACGACGGCCAGTCGGTGAGTTTCGTCGCGGTGGAACGCGAGCGCGGTTGGCAAGCCGAGGACGTGGTTCCCGAGTGAACCTGCGGACATTGCTGGGCGAGCGCCTCCAAGCGGCGCTGCGCGACGCGGGGGCCGCGGACGCACCGCCCATCGTCGGCCCGGCGACGCGGCCGGAATTCGGCGACTACCAGGCGAACGGCGCGCTGGCGGCGGCGAAACGTCTCGGGATGAAACCCCGTGACTTGGCGGCGCAGGTGGTCGAAGCCGCCGATCTCTCCGGCATAGCAGCGCGTAGCGAGGTCACGGGGCCCGGCTTCATCAGCCTGACCATCGACGACGACTTTCTGTCCGAAGCGCTCGCGGATGGTCGGCTAGAGCCTGCCGGCAATGGCGAGCGGGTCGTTGTCGACTATTCGCACCCGAATCTCGCCAAGGAGATGCAGGTCCACCACCTGCGCAGCACTATCATCGGCGATGCCGTGGCGCGGGTGCTCGACGCCCTGGGGTACGACGTCCTCCGGCAGAACCACGTCGGAGATTGGGGAACCGGGTTCGGTCGCCTGGTTGCCCATCTCAACGACATCGGCGAGGACAGCGAGGCGCTGGGCGACCTCGAACGGTTCTACACCGAGGCAAGCGAACGCTTTGCCAACGACGCGGCATTCGCCGACCGGGCGCGGCAGGTCGTCGTCGATCTGCAGGGCGGCGACCCCGCGACGCTTGAGCGTTGGCAGCGCTACATCGACATCTCGATGTCCCATTGCCAAGCCGTCTACGATCGTCTCGGCGTCGGCCTCAACCCCGAACACGTACGCGGCGAGAGCGCCTACAACGACGATCTCGACGGCATCGTCGAAGATCTGCAAGCGAAGGGGCTGCTTTCCGAGTCGGACGGCGCCCTGTGCGCGTTCCTTCCCGAGTTCAAGGGCAAGGACGGCAAGATCGTGCCCATCATCGTCCGGAAGTCCGACGGCGGCTACCTGTACCACTCGACCGATTTGGCCGCAGTCCGTTATCGAACCGGGACGCTCCGCGCCAAGCGCGTACTCTACGTCGTCGACGCCCGGCAAAGCCTGCACTTCAAGCAGTTGTTCGCCCTCGCCAAGCGTGCCGCCTACGACGCGGGCGCATCGCTGGAACATCACCCGTTCGGCATGATGCTCGGCAACGACGGTCGACCGTTCAAGACCCGCGAAGGCAGTGGAACGCGGCTACTCGACTTTCTCGACGAGGCGACGGTCAGGGCGCGACGCCTGGTCGAGGCCAAGAACCCCGAACTCGATGCCAAGGAGATGGACCGGGTCGCGCGCGCCGTGGGCATCGGGGCCGTCAAGTACGCGGATCTCTCGAAGAACCGCACCGGCGACTACGTCTTCGACTGGGACGCCATGATGTCGTTCGAAGGCAACACGGCACCCTATCTCCAATACGCCTATGCGCGCATCCAGAGCCTCTTCCAGCGCGGCCAGGTCGACGCCGCCGCGTTGACGGGCAAGCCGACGATCCGCGCGGCCGAAGAGCATGCGCTGGCGTTGCAGATCGCCCGCTTCCAGGAGACCCTGGAACAGGTCGCGACAACGGTCATGCCGCACCACCTGTGCACCTATCTCTACGATCTTGCCGCGGCCTTCATGCGCTTCTACGAGCGCTGCCCGGTGCTTGACAGCGAGTTCCGAGACGACCGGCTCCTCCTGTGTCGCCATACCGCCGCCACGCTGTCGCGGGGACTCAACCTGCTCGGTATCGAGACGGTGGACCGGATGTAAACGGGACGGGACAAGCCCGTCCAATGCCCCGGGATGCGGCGGAGACCCCGTAGGGGCGGGGCTTGTCCCCGCCCGCGCCGGACCTTGTCGTTGTACATGGGCACGGGACGGGACGAGCCCGTCTCCTACGAATGCCCCGGGATGCGGCGGAGACTCCGTAGGGGCGGGGCTTGTCCCCGCCCGCGCTGACCTTGTCGCTGCCATGGGCACCGGACGGGACGAGGCCCGTCCCCTACGGTTTTGGTGCGTCCAACTCCGCGCGGATCTTTCGGTATGCCGCTTCGTCCAATCTGAAACGCGAGAACAGGATCGCGCCGATCGTGTAGCAAACCAGCGGGAAGATTCCGTACAGGCCCACCATCCAGAGTTGCGTGGTCATCGTCTGCGGCTGGTTCGGCACGAATCCGGACAGCTCGAGCACGAAACCCGTCAACGCCAACATCACGCCGATGGCGGACTTGTAGACGAAGTTCCACGCCGCGAAATAGGAACCCTCCTTGCGCTCGCCGGTGCGCAGTTCGTCGTAGTCGATGACGTCGCCCTGCACCGACGGTCCGATGGTGCCGCCGCAACCCGCGGCAAGGCCCGCGAACACCGCGAATACAAAGATCCACGGCAGTCGTAGCTCCATCGGCATGAACGGCAAAAGGAACATCGCGCCGAACGAGAAGCCGGTCCCGAGCATGGAATACATCCACAACCGCACCTTGCCGACTCGACGCGACAGCGGGATCCACAGCGGCACGGAGAAGGCCGACGGGATCATGTAGAACAGGATGACGAGCGGTGCCATGTGCGGCGCGCCGATCACGTATTGCGCCACGTACAGGGTTAGTACGCCGATGGCGGCCGAGCCGATGTTCTCGATCAGCGTCACGATGATGAGCAACCGTGCGTGATGGTTGCGCCAGACGTCGGCGAAGGCGCGCAGCGGATTGGCGTTGACCCGCCCTTGGAACTCGGGCCGTTCGCGCAGTTTCGCCACGGCGAACACGATCATCAGCGCCATCAACAGGCACGCCGGGAGCGACGTCTCGAAGGCGTGTTGACGCGCCGCCCCCGGACCTTCCGCCTCGGCGCCGATCAGGATCTGCATGGTGAGGAGGGACAGGATCGAACCGACGGTGTAGAAGCCGTGTCGGAAGCCGAACAGCCGGCTGCGCTCGTGGTAGTTCGTGGACAGTTCGGCGCCGAGGGACAGGTGGGGGACGAAGAATGCGGTCATCACCGAGTAGAAGCCGATGATGGCAACCGCCATCCAGATCACGAGGCCCGTCGCCGAAAGGCCGGTCGGCGGCGCGAAGATCATGACGAAGGTCGCGGAGATCGGCACGACGCTCGCCGCCATCCAGGTGCGCCGCCGGCCGAACACCGAACGCGTGCGGTCCGAGAGGTAGCCGACCAGCGGATCCGACACCGCGTCCCATACCCTCGAGGCGCTGAAGATGAGCCCCATGACGAGCGGCGAGATCAGCAGCACGTCGGTGGAGAACTTCATCACGTACAGGCCGATCAGCAAGTACATGTAGCCGGCGCCGACGGTGGGCACGCCGTAGGCGAAGACCCTCGACCAGGTCAGCCGGTCTGCGCCGTACACGGGCGACGCCGCGCCCGGAGCGTCCGCCATGGTCTGCAGTTCTCGATGAGGCGACGCCACCAAGCATACCCAACGGCACCGGCTCGTCACCGTAGCGCCCCATAGCCGGGTCGGCCGCGTCCGGGACCTGCGGGCGGGGACAAGCCCAGGGACAAGCCCCGCCCCTACGAGCCCGCGCCGCACCGGCGCGTGGGGGACGCCGTTCTAGCGACTCGGGCGACAGCGCGCCTACTGCGGCGCGGGCTGCTAGGATGAGACCAATGACCCGACCCTCGCCACTTGCCGGCGTCCGCGTGCTCGACATCTCGGAGGGCATCGCCGCGCCGTTCTGTGCGAAGCTCCTAGGTGACCTCGGTGCCGATGTCGTGAAAGTGGAACGCCCCGGAACGGGTGACGAGATGCGCACTATCGGTCCTTTCCCGGACGGGGCGGACGACACCCCGACGCGGCTCGAGGCGAGTGCCGCGTTCTTCTACCTCAACACCAGCAAGCGCAGCGTGGTTCTCGATCTCGATTCGGCGCAAGGCCAGGGTCAGCTCGCGGCGCTGGTGCGGCGGTTCGACGTGGTGGTGGCCGGGGAGACGGCGGAGTCGCTCGATGCCCGGGGTATCGGCTACGACGCGCTCCAACGCTGGAATCCGGGGATGGTACTCACGACGATCTCGGGATTCGGTTCCTTCGGGCCGCACTCGACCTACGAATCGTCGCATCTGGTCTCCTGCGCCGTCGGCGGCTGGACGCATCTGTGCGGCTTGCCCGACCGGGAGCCGCTGCAGGTCGGCGGTGCCCTCTCGGAGACCCTGGCGGGCGCGTATGCAGCCGCCGCAACGCAACTCGCCGTGCTCGGCCGGATGGGTCACGGCCGTGGCGACCACATCGACGTGAGCGTGCAGCAGGCGGTTCTTGCCGGTGCGCAGATCCCGACGATGCTCTACGAGTATCGTGGCATCGCCCCGGAGCGCTATTCCAGCGTCGGTGCGGGCGCCGGCGCATGCTGCATGCTGCCGACTGCGGACGGGATTATCGGCATCAACGCCCTGACGCGTCCGCAATGGCGCATGCTGTGCGAGTTCTTCGGACGCAAGGACATCGCCGAAGGAAGACGCTACCGGGCGGTCTCCTGGGTGAATGCGGACGAACGCGTGGACGAGATCCGCGCCGCATTCCGGGACGCGCTCGGGGATCGGACCGCCGAGGCGCTATTTCACGAGGCGCAGGCGTGGCGCGTGCCGTTCGGCCTTGTGCCGGACATGGCGGGAATGTTCGATCTGCCGCCGCACAGGCATCGCGGGTTCATCGTGCCCCTCGAACACCCGGTGGCCGGGACGGTGGAGGTGCCGGGCATCCCGTTTCGGGCCACCCGCACCGAACCGCGGCCCTACCGGGCGCCGCTGCTTGGCGAACACACCGAAGCGGTGTTGGCAGGCTTGGGGAAGGCGTCCGCGTCGGAAACGGACAACGCCCCCGACGGAGCCAACCCGCTGCCCCTCGTGGGCGTGCGCGTCCTCGACCTGTCCATGTTCTTCGCCGGCCCGGTGTGCGCCCAGATCGCTGCGGACGCGGGCGCGGAGGTCATCAAGGTCGAGTCTATCCAGCGCATCGACGGCTGGCGGGGCAGCGCCTCGTCGAACGCCAACACGGAACTGCCGGGCTGGGAAAGCTCGCCGTACTTCAACTGGGTGAACCGCAACAAGCGGGGGATCACGCTGAACCTCAAGGACCCGCGCGGCGTGTCGATCATCAAGAGGATGGTGGAAGACGCGGACGTCCTGATCGAGAACTACACGCCCCGTGTCATGGCCAGTTTCGGCCTCGCCTACGACACGCTGCGCGACATCAATCCGCGCCTCGTCATGATCTCGTTGTCCGGCTTCGGCGACGACAGCCCCTGGCGGGACTACGTCGCGTTCGGCATGTCCACGGAACAGATGGGGGGGTTCACCCACCTCACCGGCTATCCAGGCGGCGAACCGCTGTTCACAGGAACCACGGGAGGCGACCTTTTTTCCGGGGTCATGGGGGCCAACGCGTTGTTCGCGGCGCTGAATCACCGCGAACGCACCGGCGAAGGACAGCACATCGACTTCGGCCAGGTGGAGGCATGCAGTCTCTACGTTGGTGACGCGATGACCGCCTGGTCGCTGGCCGGAGTCGATCCCGGGCGGGTCGGCAACGGTCACCACCACTATCCGTTGCAGGGCGTCTATCCGTGCCGGGACGGTCGGTGGATCGCCATTACCTGCAAGACCGAGGCCCACTGCGTTGCGCTCGCCGAGGTCGTGGGCGATCGCTCGATTGCCGAGGCGGGTGTGGGGTGCCACGACGCCATCGCCGCGTGGACGGCGCCCCGGGACCACTTGGCGTTGATGGCCGACCTGCAGTCCGCCGGCATACCCGCAGGTGCCGTCATGAACGGACCGGACCTGCTTGCCGATCCCCAGATCGCGGCCCGCGAAGGCCTGCGGCTTCAGGACCGGCCGGGCCTTGGCGCCAAGCACTACCCCGGACAGCCCTACCGTTTCCGGCGCGCCGCACCACCGCCGAACGAACGCGCGCCGCTCCTCGGGGAGCATACGAGCGAAATTCTCAAGGAATACGCCGGTCTCACCGGCGACGACATCGCCGAACTCGTGATCGACGACGTCGTCGGCACGGTGCCGATCGCGGCGCGGTAGGCGCCCTTGCGGAAGCCCTGTTCGGCGCTAGCGCGCGACCGCGCGGCCCAGCGGCATCGAGTACGACTTCAACTCGGCGACGAAATCGCGCAGGACCTGGATGCCGGTGTTCTCCGCCTCGACGCACCAGTCTTTGAACGCTTTCAGCAGGTCGTCGCGGTTGCCGCCGCGTTTCGCCCAGACGGCGTTCAATTCCAGACGCTTCTCGTAGATCGTCTTGAGGATCGGGCTCGATTCCAGGATTGCCATGATGTCCCGGCGGTCCCGCTCGCCGAGGCGCATCTCCTCGCGGCAGAGGACGTTCTTGGCCCGCCGGAGGAGGCGGCGGGTGGCACCGTCTGCGCGGCGGATCTCTAGCTTGGCCAAGGGGCCGACAACGCTCTCGGCGTAGTGCGACATGACCCGGAAGCGGTCGTTCAATGCACCCCAGACCGTGTCCATGTCGATCTGCATCTTGCCGTTTGCGCGGGCGACGATCGGACCGGTGGAGCGTGGTCTCGCCAAGCCGAAAACGGAGAACAACCGGATCCAGAACCAACCCATGTCGAACTCCCAGGGCTTGACGGAGAATTTCGCCGAGTTCGGATAGGTGTGGTGGTTGTTGTGCAACTCCTCGCCGCCGATGAGGATGCCCCACGGCACGATGTTGGTGGACGCGTCCGGAGTTTCGAAGTTGCGGTAGCCGACGGCGTGGCCGACGCCGTTGATCACGCCGGCCGCGAGTACCGGAATCCACAGCATCTGCACGGCCCAGATCACGATGCCGAGGCTGCCGAAGAGCGCCACGTCGACGACGGCCATGGTGCCGATGCCCCAGAAGGAGTGCGCCGTGAAGACGTGACGCTCCCACCAGTCGTCGGGCGTTCCCTTGCCGTACTTCTCGAGGGTCTCCTCGGTTGCGCTGGCGCGGTAGTACTCGGTGCCCTTCCAGAATATTTCCTTCAAGCCGTGGACCTGTGGACTGTGGGGATCGTCCTTGGTTTCCACCAGCGCATGGTGCTTGCGATGGATCGCGGTCCACTGCTTGGTGTTCATGCCCGTGGTGAGCCAGAGCCAAGCCCGGAAGAAGAAGGCGAGAGCGGGATGCAGGTCCAAGGCGCGATGCGCGGAGTGCCGGTGCAGGTACAGGGTGACCGACATGATCGTGAGATGCGTGGCAATGAGGGTATAAACCACCATTGCAGGGATAGACAAGCCTACAAGGCCGTACCACCAGTCAAGAAGGTTCACTCGCGTCCTCCGCGCCTTGCGGCTTGTTGTGAGGCGATTCTGACAACTCGCCCCGGCAAAAGCTACCGCGAGTTTCGGGCGTTTGCGTGGGACATGCACGCCGGGCACAGGGGTCGACTGACTGCCACGAGAGTGCGTGGGCATTCTCGAAACGCGCCCGAAGGGCGCGCCGGGACAGGACAAGCCCGCCCCCGACGTTACGTTCGAACGTGGGCGTCGGTCGCGTAGGGGCGACCCTTGTGGTCGCCCGCTCGACCCTTGTGGTCGCCCGCGACGGACGAGCCCGAGTCAATAGTCCGCGCGCAATCTCAGGTAGTAGCTGCCGCCGTTGAAGCCGGCGGGATGGTTCAGTGCATAGTCGGCACCTAAGTAGCCCGCCACGCCGGCGAATCCGTGCTTCTCCGGATAGGTGTCGAACGCGTTCCTGAAGCCCAGGGAAACGGTGTACTTGCCTAAGGATCGGCTCAAATCCGCGTCGACTACCGAGATGGCGTCCGTGGAGATGGCGCAGGACTCGCAGTTGAACAGGTGCTCGTAGACGCTGTCGTAGTAGCTCCACCTCGTCCGGAGGTTCCACGCTCCGCGGACGTAGTCGATGGTCATGTTCGCGCGACTGTCAGGCAGGCCGTCTTCGAGTTCGCGGACGCCGGCAGCAGACAGCGTCGCGCCGGCGTCGGTGATTTCGGTATTCGTCAAGTTGTAGGAAAAGATGATCCGCGCCCTTCCGCCGGCCAGTTCAATGTCGGTCTCGGCGACCAGATCGAGACCCGTGGTCTCGCTATCGATGTCGTTGACGAAAAAGGAGACCGCGGTGACCGTCTCGGCACCGATGATGTTGGCGGCCAGGAGATCGGCATGGTCCCGGGCACCGAGGTTCTGCTGGGTAAGCGCGATGCGGCCGTCCACGTCGATGCGGAACCAATCCAGCGTGACGCGAATGTCTCCGAGCGCGAATACCGCGCCGATGCTCAGGTTGACCGACTCCTCGGGCTGCAACTGCCGACCGCCCTTCAGCATGGCGACCGGGTTGGTGGGCGGCAATGTCAGGGACTCCGTCAACTGGCCATCCACGAACACCGTGGCGGCGCGCCGCAGATTGCTCTGTCCGATGGACGGTGCCCGGAAACCGGTGCTCACCGCTCCCCGGAGCGCCAAGGCATCGCTGACTTGCGCCCGACTCGCAAACTTGGTGTTGGTCGTGGAACCGAAGTCGCTGAACTGCTCGAATCGCAACGCTCCCGATACGAGCCAGCGGTCCGTGGCATCCACGTCGAGGTCAACGTAGGCGGAATGGCTCTCGCGGTCGAAGCGCCCGGCGACACTGGCGTTGAATCCCTGGAAGCCGTTCGAACCCACCGAGAAGCCCTGGTCTTCGTAACCGCCGGGTGCCCAGGATTCGGTGTCCCCAGCCACCATCTCGAAGACCTCCTTGTGGTGCTGCACGCCGAAGGCGACGTTCAGATCCGAGGCCGCGCCGATGTCCAGTGGCAAGACGAAGTCGGCGTTGGCGACCCGTTCGAATTGAATCTGGGCGCCCAGGTCGAATGCCGTGGGCGTGTTCGGTCCGTAGGAGGCGTTGACCGTGTTGCGGATCCGGTAGACCGCTTCGTTGCGTCCCGCGGACACGCTGAAGTCGTAGCGCACCCCGCGCGCGCGGTGGCCGCGCCATCCGACGGTTATGGACGTGTCCCCGACATCGCCGCCGAAACGCGGCGTGAAGCCCCCGGGAAACCACTCGTTGTAGACGAAGCACTCGGGGTCGGCGACGACCTGATCCAGCGCGGCGGGATCGGCCAGCCCATCCGTGACGACGACTTGCCGGCAAGGTGTTTCGCCCGGGGTCAGGTCCGCCACGAGAAGATTGCCATCGGCCCCGGCGAACACGCCGCTGCGGGTGTTCGGATTGCGATAGAAGAAGCTGCCGTCGACCTCCCGCCCGGACCAGATGCCGAACCCGTACAGCTCGCCCCTTCCGGCGACCACTTCGGCGTTGGCGATGACCTTGAAGTCCCCTTCGACGTCCGGTGCGCCCCAGACGACGACCGGATCGGCGACGTCGGTGTAGCCGTTGGCGACGAGCCGCGTGGCCTGGGGATCCTGGGAGCCTCGGCTCGTGGGTGCACTGTCCTTGAGTTCGACGCTCATGGTTCCGAAACCGGTGCCGCCCAGGTTTGCGCCGTAGACCCCCGAGACCGTGATCTGATCGCCGTCGCCGGTGTAGGAGGAACCGTACTCGAGCTGAAGCCGACGGGCCGCGGGATCGTCTTCGAGGACGAAGTTCAACACCCCCGCAATCGCGTCGGAACCATACTGGGCGGATGCGCCATCCCGGAGCACCTCCACGCGTTTCAGTGCAACGCCGGCTAGGGGAACAATGTCGACCGCCTGGGCACCCTTGTTGATGCCTGCCACGAATTCACCGATCACGCCGCCACGGTGTCGACGCTTGCCGTTGACGAGTACCAAGGTACTGTCGGCGGGCAATCCACGCAGGTTCGCCGGCCTGACCAGCGTCGCGGCATCGCTGATGGGCTCCCGGCCGACGTTGAAGGACGGCGTCAGCGAAGTCAGAGCGTCCAGCGTATCGCCGTAACCGAAGGTCTGGAGGTCCTCGGCCGGGACCACGTCCACCGGGACGGGCAGGCTGCCGGTTGAGTGCTCGGTGCGCCGGGTACCGACCACGACCAGTTCTTCGATGGTCGCTTCATCGGATGTTGCTGGTGACTGCCCGGCGACGTCGGGTGCGATTGCGAGCGCAGCTAGCACAACGGAGAGACGTAGGATGGTCATGTAGAGCCTCCGATAAAAGGTCGGAACCTCGAGCCACCGCTAAAGCCCTGTTTGGGTCAATGCTCACTCCAACGGCGAAAAAATAGCCGAGCACACCCCACGTGTCACGGCACTGAAACGTCTCACTTTGAAAACCCGAAGTGCCCTTGGGCTGAGACGGGGGCGAGCGTGCTACGGTGTGTCCGTCATCGTTGTTCCGCGCCATACGCCCATGCGCATATCTCTACTCGCGATCGACGTCGATGGCACGCTGGTCACCGAGGACAATCAAGTGTTGCCGGAAACCCGTGCCGCGCTGCGTCGCGCCCACCGCGAAGGGTTGCCGCTCCTCCTGGCGACCGGTCGGCGTTACCGCACGACCCGGCAGGCTATGGATCAGCTGTCGCTGAACCTGCCCGTGGTGTGCTTGGGAGGCGCGCTAACCAAGTCCAAGGCCGGCCAGACGATTCACAGCGAACCGTTCAGTGTCGGACAGGTCGAGCAACTCCTGGCACTCGCCCGCCGCAGCGGGCAGTCGCTCATTCTGCAACGTGACGCGGATGGCCGCGGAGGTCCGGATTTCCTGGTGGATGCAGGCGTCGAGTGGAATGAGCCGACCCGCTACTACGCCGATGTCGGGGGTGATTCCGGCCGGGCGGACTCGACGCCCGAGCGGTCCGGCCACGACGACATCCTCGTGGTGGGTGCGTTCGGCAATCGCGACGAACTTCGCGAATTGGAGGACGACATCAACGATTCCGGCGACTACGCGACCGTTCTCGTGGAGTCCAAGCGAACGCCCGGCTGGTATCTCGAGACGATTCTCGGCCACGTCGACAAATGGTTTGGTATCCAACGATTCGCGGCCTCGGCGGGGATCGACACCAACGCGATCTGCGCCGTGGGCGACGCGGCCAACGACCTGCCCATGATCCGGGGCGCGGCGTTCGGGGTCGCCATGGGCAATGGCGACCCATTGGTCAAACAGGCGGCGAACTGGACGACGGGCAGCAACGAGGAGAACGGAGTCGCAACCCTCGTTGGCCGAATCCTAGGCTCCGGATCTGTTTGATTGCCACATGCCATCGGCTGTGAGTTTTCGGTGGATCGGCGCTTCGCCCCGCGTTGACATCGGTGTGTGCCCGGCATCAAATGGCGGCACGCAGGCATTGGGGATCCCTGCTATGAGCTATCGCATCCTACTTGGCGCCACTGCGGTGGCACTGGCGCTTTGTGTCGTTGCGAATCCGCGCAAGGAGTTCAACGCGGCATACCGGGCATACGGCGAGGCGGTCGCGGAGTCCAACTTTGGCGAAGCGGCGACCCACGCGGGGGAAGCCTTGCGATTGGGCCGCGAGGTATTGTCCCCCGACAGCCCCGAAATCGCGATACTCGCGTTCAACCACGGCTTCGCACTTGCCAAGGCGGGTCGGGTTTCCGAGGCGTATCGGGCGCTCCTCGAGGCGCGCGGCCTGGTTGAGAAGGCGCTGGGTCAGGATGCCGTGGAGATCGTCCAGGTCGAGGTGGAATTGGCGCACACCAGTTCCCCCGGAGAGGCGCGGCGGCATTTCGACAACGCCTTGGCGCTGGCCAGCCTGCACCACGGCGAGGAGAGCGAATTCGTCGCGGACCTCAAGGTTGAGGGTGCCACGCAGATACTGACGGATGGCACCGCCGAACTCCTTGCCGGGGCGGCCCGAACCTACGACCGCCTCGCGCGGACCGACAAACTCGCACTGGCCCGGTACTGGCTGGGCCAACGCCATCTCGACGACGATCGCTACCGGGAAGCCATCGAGCCCATGTCGGCCGTCGTTGCCGCAAACCCCGGGGATCGGGAACTCGTGCTGATGGCGCGCACGAAACTGGTCGAGGTGTTCGAACGCCTCGGCGAGCGGGATCGAGCCACCGAACACTGTCTGGCCATCGGATCCGCGCGAGGGTTTACCCGGCACGAGAGCTACAAGCCGCTCTATGTCCCCGATCCTGTCTATCCAGAGGAGCTTGGCCCGGATGCTGGCATCGGTTCGGTAACGGTGGAATTCACCGTGGATGCCGAGGGCTACGTCAGGCACCCCCTCGTGGTCGGATCCCGGGGAGGCGGGGCGTTTTCTTCCGCGGCGCTGGCCTTGGCCGAGGGTATTCGCTTCGCGCCGCAGTTCGTCGACGACCAACCCCTGGCGGTCCCCGGTGTGCGGCACACGATTGTTTTCTCGCCCGATTGATGGAGCGTTGAACTGCTGGGGTCTGGTGACTGGCCTGGGCAGTAGGAGGTAGCGATGAATATCCGACCCGTCTTGGCGATTTGCGCGTCGGTGCTTTGCTTGACGGCTGCCGCGGACATGCAGCGGGAGTTCAACGACGCCTACAAGGCCTACCGGGATGCGGTTTCCGCCGAGCAGTACCACCAGGCCGTGGCACCGGCGGGCGAGGCCCGGCGCCTCGGGGAGTTGCTCTACGCCGAAGACCCTCGCAGCATCGCGAAACTCGTGTTCAACGAGGGGTTCGTGCTCGGCAAGCTGAGTCGGCGCGACGAGGCGTATCCGATCCTGCAACAGGCCCGCAAGTTGACGCGCGAGGCCTTCGGAGAGGCAGCGGAGGAGATGCTGGACGTAGAAGTGGCGCTGCTTGGCGTCGCACCCCTTAGCCGGGCTCGCTACCACATGCAGCAAGCACTGAAGCTGGCCGACGTGCACCGTGCCGGCGACGATGCCTTCATTGCCGGTATCAAGCTCCAGGGAGGCCTGCGGCTTCGGGGCAAGGACACGATGTCGCTACTTGAGGAGGCGGCAGAGTCATACCAGGCCGCAGGCCGCGAGGAAGGCTTTGCGCTCGCGCAGTTCTGGATCGGCAAGAGGCATATGCAGAACAAGAGACACCGTCGCGCGCCGAAGCCGTTGGAGGCGGCTATCGATGCGCTGCCGGAAAGGCATCACCTCGCACTCATGGCGCGAGCACACCTCGTGGAGGTCTACGAGCGACTTGGGCAGAGCGACGAGGCCACGGAGCACTGCCTGGCGATTGGTCGCGCGACACCATGGACTGGCAACGACGACTACCAACCGCTTTTTAAACGTGGGCCGGTCTACCCCCAGACAGCGCTGAACAACAACCGCGAGGGGTACGTGCTGCTGGAATTCACCGTGGACGAGATGGGTTTCGTGCGGAATCCGGAGGTCGTCGAATCCGGGGGGAATGCGATCTTTCGTGAACCTGCCGTCGAGGCGGCCAAGGGGTTCCGGTATGCACCGAGGTTCGTCGACGGCAAGGCCGTGCCCGTACCCAACGTGCGGAACAGGATTGTCTTCAAGATTCGCGTGACGGCCAATTAGGCGGCTAGGTAGGAGTCATTTCGCCATGCATACCCTGCGCGTACTCGCTCTCTGCGTTGGCTTCGCGTTCGCGATGCCCAGCGTTGCCGATCCGAACGCCGAGTTCGCGGGGGCGTTCACGGCCTATCGGGAGGCCATGGAAGAATCGCGCTACAGGGAGGCGGCGGCACACGCCGAGAAGTCGCGCAAACTGGGAGAGGAGATCTACGCGGACGACCCCAAGGTGATTGCGACCCTGGCCTACAACCACGGCCACGCGCTCGCCATGTTGGGGGCGGACGGCCAGGCCTACGAGGTATTGAAGGAGACCCGAAAGCTCATGCGCCGGGCCTACGGCGCCGACTCAGCGCAGGTGTTCCGGGTCGAGATGTCGTTGCTAGACACCGTGCCGGACGAAAGCGCGGCATTGCAGCTGACCCGTGTGCTGAAACAGGCGCGTCGGCATCTTGCCCAGGACGGCGAGGCGATGGCCGAACTCAAGCTCAACGGCGGCATGCGGGTCTGGTGGCACCGGCGAGCGGAAGGCTTGCTTGGCGAAGCCGCCGAGACCTTTGCCCGGCTCGGCAAGACCGAACGCGAGGCGCGCGCGAAGTTCTGGATCGGCAAGATCCACCTCGGATACGACCGGTACCGGGACGTTGTCGAGGCGATGACGCCGGTCGTGGAGATGTTGCCCGAGGACGACCGGATCGCCCTGATGGCGCGTGCCAACCTGGTGGAGGCCTACGAGAAACTCGGCGAGAGCGATCGCGCGACCGAACATTGCCTGGCGATCGGGAAGACGGTCCCCTGGACGGGGACGGCCGACTACCAACCGCTGTTCAAGCGTCCACCGACCTATCCAAGGAATGCTCTCGTCAGGAACACCGAGGGCTGGGTGCTGGTGGAATTCGGCGTAGACGAGATGGGTTTCGTGCGCGAGCCGATCGTCATCGACTCGAAGCCCAAAGGGGATATCGGTTGGAGCTTGGAGGCAGCGGCGGTCGTCGCAGCCAAGGGGTTCCGGTACGCGCCCCGGTTCGTTGATGGCGAACCTGTGGCGGTTGACGGCGTGAGAAACAGAATTGTGTTCGAGATCGCGGACTAGGCGGGGCGAGCGGCAGCGGGTCCCACGCGCTGCCATTGGCCCCCAGCGGCACCGCTGGTATGGTGCGCGTCCCTTTCGCGACAAGCTATTCCATGACCGACCACAAAGTCGCCGACATCGGCCTCGCCGATTTCGGTCGCCGCGAGATCTCGCTCGCCGAGGCCGAAATGCCGGCGCTCATGGCCTTGCGGCATCGCTACGCGTCCGGCAAGCCTCTCGCCGGCGCCAAGATCATCGGCTGCATCCACATGACCATTCAGACCGCGGTGCTAATCCGCACCCTCGTCGAACTGGGTGCCGAGGTGCGCTGGTCGTCGTGCAACATCTTCTCGACCCAGGACCATGCTGCGGCCGCGATGGCCGCTGACGGCATCGCCGTCTATGCGTGGAAGGGCGAGACGGAAGCGGAATACGACTGGTGCATCGAGCAGACCATCCTGAAGGACGGCAAACCCTGGGACGCCAACCTGCTGCTCGACGACGGCGGCGACCTGACCCAGATGATCCACGAGAAGTACCCGGCGATGCTCACCTGCATTCACGGTGTCAGCGAGGAAACCACCACCGGCGTCCATAGGCTCTACGAGATGCTCACCGTCGGCGAACTCAAGGTGCCGGCCGTCAACGTCAACGACTCCATCACCAAGTCCAAGAACGACAACCGCTACGGGTGCCGTCACAGCCTTAACGACGCCATCAAGCGCGCGACCGACATGCTGATGGCGGGGAAGCGCGCCATGGTCATCGGCTACGGCGATGTCGGCAAGGGTTCGTCGGCGAGCCTGCGCCAGGAAGGCATGATCGTGCGCATCGTCGAGATCGACCCGATCTGCGCGATGCAGGCCTGCATGGACGGCTACGAGGTGGTCTCGCCCTACGTTGGCGGCAACAACACCGGACGGGTCGAGGATATCGACCAGCGGCTCTTGGCACAGACCGACCTTGTGGTGACCTGCACCGGCAATTCCAACGTCTGTGATTCCGCCATGCTGCAATCGATCAAACCCGGCGCCATCGTCTGCAACATCGGCCACTTCGACAACGAGATCGACACCGCCTACATGCGCGACAACTGGCGCTGGGAGGTCGTCAAGGACCAGGTGCACCAGGTGTTCCGCAGCGACGACCCGGCGGACTACCTGATCCTGCTGTCCGAAGGCAGGCTGGTGAACCTCGGCAATGCCATGGGACACCCGTCCCGGGTGATGGACGGTTCGTTCGCGAACCAGGTGCTGGCGCAGATGCACCTCTACGAGCAACGCTGGGCGGACCAGGATCCCGACCAGCGGGCACCGGTCGGCGTGGAGGTGCTGCCCAAGAAACTCGACGAGCAAGTCGCCGAGTTGATGGTGGAAGGTTTCGGCGGGGTCGTAACCCGGCTGACGACCGCGCAGGCGGACTACATCAACGTATCCGCACAAGGACCGTTCAAGCCGGAGACCTACAAGTACTGATGTGACCGCCGGCATCGGCGCGTAGGTTCCGGATACCCCCGCCGGTGTGCGTTCATCGTTCCTTGCTGTGCGACTCGGCAGCGTGTGAAGCACCGTTTCCCATGCACGGAATTGTCTTGACGGCGGCTGTCTGATGGGTAGTCTCGCGACCGCCATGCAGTACAGCGTCCGGAGGGCACCATGAAACTTCCAGTCATCCTTGTCGGCGCGGTCGGACTAGGGCTTGTTGGCTTGCCTGCCAAGATGTCCGCAGCTCAGACGGCCGAGACGGACAACACCATCGAGACGGTCATCGTGACCGCCACCAAGCGCGAGGAGTCGATCCAGGACGTGCCCATCGCCGTCTCGGCGATCACCGGGGAAGACTTGGCAGCGCGAGGCGTCCAGGACATCTACGGACTCATGGAGGTCGCGCCGTCGATCGTCGTCTACAACTCGAACAGCACGACCAACGGCGGCACGGTGCGCATCCGCGGCGTCGGCACGACGGGCAACAACCCGGGGCTCGAAGCCGCCGTCGGCACCTTCATCGACGGCATCTATCGGTCGCGTGCTGGTCTCGCCTTCAACGACCTGACGGACCTCGACCGGGTCGAGATCCTGCGCGGCCCGCAGGGCACGCTGTTCGGCAAGAACACGGTGGCGGGCGCGGTCAACATCATCACCCGCAAGCCGGAGTTCGACACCGCCTTCTCGATCAGTGCCGGCGTGGGCAACCTCGAGTCGAGGGAACTCGGCTTGACCGCGAACGCCGTGCTCTCGCCGGGCGTCCTTGCCGGGCGGTTGAGCGTCGCGTACCGGCAGCGCGACGGCTACTACGAGGACATCGACACCGACGACGCCTACGACAACCGCGACCGCCGCTCGATCCGCGCCCAGCTTCTCTGGACGCCGAATCCCGACGTGGAAGTCCGTGTCATCGTGGACGGCACGGACAAGGACGAGACCTGCTGCCCCGCGGCGTTCTGGATCACCGGTCCCACCAGTCCCGTCGTTGCCGCTCTCGGCGGGGACATCACGCCGTTCGAAGTCGACGGCGCGCAGAACGTGGGGGTCAACTCCGAACCCTTCGAGATAGTCGACGACACGGGCCAGTCCGTCGACGTCACCTGGCGCACGCCACAGGGCGCGACGTTCAGGTCGATCTCGGCAGTGCGCAACTTCGAGGTGGCGCGGGACCAGGACATCGACTTCACCAACGCCGACATCGCGGCACCCACCGACACCGACGAGTCGTTCCGGAACCTCTCGCAGGAGTTCCAGCTCTACGGCGAGAACGACCGGTTCGCGTGGCTCGTCGGCGCCTACCTCTACACGGAGGACCTGGAATCGGACGAGATCATCGGCTTCGCGGCGAACGGCGCCACCTACCTCGCGACGATCATCGGCGCCCCCCAGGTCGCGCCGCTCCTCGACGGGGATCCCGCCGGCCGGGGCATACCGGGCCAAGGCTACGATGCGGTCTACTTCTCCGACACGGCAGGCTGGTCGTTGTTTACGCATGAGGCCTGGAAGGTCAGCGACACCATGGAGATCGTGCTTGGGCTTCGCTATTCCAGCGAGGAGAAGGACGCAGGCGCCATCATCAACGGCGCGCCGTTCGGCGAATCGATCAGCGACCCGTTCTGCAACTTCGTGCCTGTCCCCTCGCTTTGCGACAACGCCAGCTACAACAACGTCGCGGACGAGTCCAAGTTGACCGGCACGCTCAAGGCGGCTTGGTCGCTCGACGACAACATGCGCCTGTACGCAAGCTTCGCCCGCGGCTACAAGGCAGGCGGCTTCAACCTGGACCAGGAGGCGGTGGGCAACCGCGACGCGAACGGCAACCTGGTCGACCAGAGCCACTTCGGCCCCGAGACCTCCGACTCGCTGGAGTTCGGATTCAAGGGGCAGTTCCTGGAGCGGCGGCTGACGATCAATAGCGCGTTGTTCCACACGACGTTCACGGATTTCCAGCTCAACACCTTCACGGGACTCGGCTTCACCGTCGGCAACGTCAAGGACGCAGTGGCGCGGGGCGTCGAGATCGAGTCGAGCTTTGCGCCGAGCGGCGATCTGTATCTCACGGCGGCCGTCACCTACGCCGACACCCGCTACGGTGACGACCTCGCCGCCGCCAACGCGTACCTAGCCGGCAAGCGCCTGACCCAGTCGCCGCTGTGGCAGAGCAGCCTGTCGGCCTTCTTCGAGCGTGACCTGCCGGGCACCGGCTGGCGCTTCCTCGCCAACGCGAACTGGTTCTACATCGGCGAAGTGAACACGGGCTCGGACCTCGACCCCGAGAAGTTCCGGGAGGGATTCGGCCTCGTCAACGCCCAGGCCGGCGTGCGGAGTCTCGACGACCGCTACGAGGTCGTCGTATGGGGCCGCAACCTCGCGGATCGGCGGATGAACACGCTGGTGTTCGACTCGGTGTTCCAGACGGGAAGCTGGCACACGTGGACGAATCCGCCCAGGACCTTCGGCTTGAAGGTGCGCGCGAACTTCTAGCGGGACGCGGCCTCGGCAGGCATCTCGTATGGGCCGCCCTTGGGCGGCCCGTTGTTCCCGCCCTGGTCGTGTCGCGCGCGCCCTACAGCGCTTGCATTTCCTTAACGAGGGCGTCCTCGTCGGGGAATTCCCCGGTCTCGTGCTTCGAATAGACGAGTTTGCCATCGACGTTGACGTCGAAGATGCCGCCCGCTCCTTCGATGATGAACGGATCCTCGCCGAACGTGTCCTTGATCTTTGCAGCCAAACTGACCGCTTTGGGTTTGTAGCCTCAGGAAGTGCAGTAGGTGATGGAGATGTCCACTTGTTGGTTCCTCCGGATGTGTGTCAGTACCGGCCACCCAGCTTGGCGTGATCCCAGGTGACATAGCGCTTCGGGTTGAACTTTAGCACGACACGCTTGGCGGCCGTGCCCGAAACGGCCTCGCGCAGCTTGGTCTTCGCGCCGGCGTCGAGGTCCCGGCCCCGGGAGTTGATCGCCACCAGGGTGTCCCTGACCTCGTCGGGATCGTCGACGATCTCGCACGTCGCATAGATCACGACGCCTTTCAAGTCGGCGTACTCGATCCCGCTTTCCACCAGCAGCGTCGCCTTGGGGTCGCGTTGCCAGTTGAGGACCTTCTGGCTCTTGGAGAAGGTCGTGCAGCGGATCGTTCCGTCGGGGTCGAGTGCGAACCACATCGGCATGGGGTGGGGATAGCCGTTGTGGCCGTTGCCGACGATGATCAGCGTCTTCTCCGCGTCCAGGTAGTCGCGGACCTCGTCGGCAGTGAGTTCGATCAGCTTGCGGCGTGATGGCATGGCGACTCCTAGGTGCCGAATTCCTGTCGAATACGTTCGTTGTGTTCGCCGAGGCGTGGCAGTCGCGGCGAGCGGGGCGACGCGGCGGCGGCGTTCGGATGGGCGGGAACTTCCACGTCGCCGGTCTCCGAGTCGACCGTCAGCCGGCGCAGGTGGGGATGTGTCGACAACCCGGTCACGTCGTTCACCGCGCCGTAGGCGATTCGCGCGGAACGCAGTTTGTCTTCCATCTCCGAGCGGGTGTGCTGGCCGAAGAACTCCTGCACCATCCCGTCCACGACCTCGCGTCGTTCCAGGCGGGCGGGATTGGTCGCGTAGCGGGGATCGTCGATGAGTTCCGGACGCGCCATGACGTTGGTGGCGAACGACTTCCATTCGCGGTCGTTCTGAACCGAGATCACGAGCGTCACGCCGTCGCCGGTGACGAATCCGCCGTAGGGCGTGATGGACGGATGCGCCAGCCCGATTCGCTCGGGCCCGGCGCCCAGGTAGTCGTGGTGCAGCAACGGCACGGCCATCAGGTCCGCCATCACATCGAACATCGAGATCTTGATCGCAGAACCGAGTCCGGTTCGCTGGCGTTTGACCAGGGCTTCGTTGATGGCGAGCGCCGCCGCGAGCCCCGTGGACGTGTCGCATACCGAAATGCCGACCCGGCCGTACGGTCCCGGCGCACCGTTCACCGAAACGAGGCCCGACTCGGCCTGCACCAGCAGGTCGTAGGCCTTCATGTCGGCGTAGGGACCGGTCTCGCCGTAGCCGGAGATGCCGCAGGTGATGAGATGCGGGAATCGCTCGCGCAGGTCGTCCGACCCCAGGCCGGACCGGGCAGCCGCACCGACGGCCAGGTTCTGGATGAACACGTCGGCCTTGGCAAGGATGCGCAGAACGAGCTCCCGGTCGTCGTCGTTCTTGATGTCGACGGTGAGGGACTCCTTGCCCCGGTTCAGCCAGGCGAAGTAGGCGGATTGGCCGTTGGCGGCCGTGTCGTAGGCCCGGGCGAAGTCGCCGTTGGTGCGTTCGAGCTTGATGACCCGCGCACCGGCGTCGGCGAGACGGCAGGTTGCCAGGGGCGCGGCAACAGCCTGTTCGAGGCTGACCACCAGGACGCCGTCGAGGGGTCTTACTTCCGATGAGTTCATCCGGACCATTGTCGCCGCACCGGCCCGGCGCGGCAAACCGCGGGTTTTCCGCGTCAACGTCGCCCGGGAAGTGGACGCTATAATGGCTCGCTTTTGCGCCGTTCGAAGTCGGGGCGGCGGTTCGGAGGACTCGTGGCGGACATCGAGCAGTTGGCGGAGTCGGTGGATTCCTTGAAGGCGAGCTTCGAGGCGCACCGCTATATCTGCAGCAACCAGATCGCGACCGCCGTCTACCTGGCGTTCCACCTTCGCAAGCCAGTGCTCATCGAGGGGCCGCCCGGGGTTGGCAAGACCGAACTCGCGAAGACCACCGCCGAGATGTTCGCGCTGCCGCTCATCCGCCTGCAGTGCTACGAAGGTCTCGACGAGGCGAAGGCCATCTACGAGTGGAAATACGGCAAACAGCTCCTCTACACCCAGGTTCTGAAGGAAACACTCGACGAAGTGCTGCAAGGGGCCCAGGGGTTCGCGGAGTCGGTGACCCGGCTGCACGAGTTCGGCGACATCTTCTTCTCGGAGGAGTTCCTGGAACCCCGGCCGCTGCTCAAGGCCCTGCGCGAGGAGGACGGCTGCGTTCTGCTGCTCGACGAGGTGGACAAGTCCGACCACGAGTTCGAGTCGCTGCTGCTCGAGATCCTCTCCGACTTCCAGGTGTCGATTCCCGAGATCGGCACGGTCAAGGCGCATCGGGAGCCGCCCATCGTGTTCCTGACCAGCAACAATACCCGGGAGATATCCGACGCCCTGAAGCGCCGCTGCCTGCACCTCTACATCCCCTTCCCGGACGCCGATCTCGAGCAGCGCATCATCCACGCGAGGGTCCCGGACATTCCCCCGGAACTCCGTCGGCAACTGGTGACCTTTATCCAGGAGCTTCGCGATCTCGACCTCAAGAAGGTGCCCGCGATCTCGGAGACCATCGACTGGGCGCGCACGCTTTTGCTGCTGCACACCGAGAGCCTCGATCCCGAACTGGTCCGCGACACCTTGAACGTGATCCTCAAGTTCCAGGAAGACATCGAGAACGTGGATGCCGAGATCGCCACGTTGACGAACAAGGCCGTTCGGGCGGACGGGGTCGGGCCGTAGGGGCGACCCTTGTGGTCGCCCGCTCGACCTTTGTGGTCGCCCGTCGATCGCGGCTCGCCACCACCGCGCACAGTCGTTAAGGTGGTCCTCGATGGACCGCACGCTGACCCACTTCATCGCCGCCCTGCGCAACGCCGAGGTGCGCATCTCCCCGGCGGAGACCCTCGACGCGATGAACGCCGTGGAACTGGTCGGCTACCGTGACCGGGCGTTCCTGAAGGACTCGTTGGCGCTGGTGCTGCCCAAGACCGCGGACGAGAAGGAGACCTTCGATACCACCTTCGATCAGTTCTTCTCGTTCGAGGAGGTGGCTGGGCAGACCGTTGCCGTCGACGGCGACGGTGACGGCGAAGACGGCGAGGGCGGCGGCGAGGGCCAAGGCCAGGGCGAGGGTCTCGGGGGCGGCAAAGGCTCGGGTGGCAAGGGCAAGAAGAGCAAGTACGGGGCGGTGGAGGAAGAGGAGGAGGAAGACCTTGGACCCGGTGCCATGGCCGAACCGCGTTCCGCACTCGCTCGTTTGCTCATGCAGGAGGGCACCACCGAACTCACGGTGCGGATGGCGGAGGCAGCCGAAGAGGCCGATCTCACCCAAATCCAGGTGTTCACCCAGAAGGGCCTCTACACCCGCAAGATCATGGACGCCATGGGGCTCGCGGATCTCGTCCGTGAGATTGGCGAGCTTCGCGCGAGTCCGCACATCCCCGAGCGCCGCCTCGCCCAGGAACTCAAGCGCCGCCGCGATTGGCTGCGGGAACGGGTGCGGGACTACGTCGAGCGGCAGTTCCTGCTCCACGCCGACGCCACCGGCCGTCGATTGCGCGAAGATCTTCTGCAGAAGGTCAAGCTGTCCAACGTCGAGCACCGCAACTTCCGCTTGATCCAGGAGATCGTGTTCCGAATGGCGAAGAAACTCGTGGCGTTGCACTCCCGGCGCCGCAAGGTGTTCAAGCGGGGCCAACTGCACGTCTCGCGCACCTTGCGCCACAACATGAGCTACGACGGCTCGATCTTCGATCTGCACTGGAAGTCGGTGAAGGTCGACCGGCCCAAGGTTTTCGCCATCTGCGACGTCTCCGGGTCGGTGGCGGCCTACGCCCGGTTCATGCTGATGTTCCTTTACAGCCTCGACGAAGTGATGCCCAAGGTGCGCTCGTTCGCGTTCTCGTCGGACTTGGCCGAAGTCACCGACCTCTTCGAGCGCAACCGGATCGAGGACGCCATCGCCAAGACGCTGCGCGACTACTCGGGTGGCTCGACCGACTACGGCCAGGCTTTCCAGGATTTCAGGAAACTGTGCCTGGACGAAGTGGACAACCGGACCACGATCATCATTCTGGGCGATGCCCGCAACAACTACGGCGACCCGCGCACGGAAATCCTGAAGGAGATGTATGATCGGTCGAAGCGGGTGATCTGGCTTAATCCTGAATCGCGCAACACTTGGAACGTGGGCGATGCAGAGATGCGCAAATACTCGGCCTACGTTCACCAGGCGGAGGAGTGCAATTCGCTCATGCACCTGAACCGAATCGTGGGTAACCTGTTGCGTACCGTTGCGTAGGGGACGGGCTTGTCCCGTCCCGGGTGGGCGCACCGCCGACCTGATCGACGGGAATACGCCTAGGGGGGAAGAGTGAGCGATATCGCCGAAGCACCGAGTCCGAACGTCCCCGATGGTGCCGCGGGAACGGGCCTCGACGTCCGCTCGCTCGGTCAGATTCTCTATCTTGGCGGTATCGGCGTTGTGGCCCTTGGCGTATTGCTCTGGCTCTTGGCCCAGTGGAACGAGGGCGGTGCCGGCGAAGCCGTGGACGCCGCGACGGGAACGATAACGCTCTCCCTCGGCGGCGAGCCGCCGCAGCTCGACTCGACCCGCGGCACGGACGCGGTGAGTTTCAACATTCTCGGCCACACCATGGAGGGCTTGCTGCGCTACGACGCCGAGAACCGCCTGGTGGGCGGCGTCGCGGAGCGTTGGGAGATCGGCGACACGACGGCGACCTTCCACCTGCGGCGAGAAGCCCGCTGGAGCAACGGCGAGCCGATTACCGCCCACGATTTCGTGTTCAGCTGGCGCAAGGTCCTGGATCCGGTCAACGCCTCGGAGTACGCCTTCATCCTCTACGTTCTGAAGAACGCGGAGGCGATCAACAACGGCGAAATGCCGGTGGAGTCGCTCGAGGTGTTCGCGGTGGACGACCGCACGCTGCAAGTTCACCTCGAGCAGCCCGTTCCCTACTTCGACAAGCTCGTCGCGTTCGCAACCTACAACCCGATCAGCGAGGCGTTCTACGAGTCCAGGCAGGGGCGCTACGCGGCGGACGCGGAGGATCTGCTCTACAACGGCCCGTTCACCATCGCGAGTTGGGTTCACGGTGCCAGCATCCGCTTGGAGAAGAACCCGCTCTACTGGGACGCCGACCGCATTCGCCTGAACGCCATCGACTACGCCTATTTCACGACCGACCCGAACGCCATCATCAATCTGTTCAAGGACGGCAAGACCGCCCTCGCGGGCCTCGTCGCCGAGAACCTCGACGACGCCCTGCAACGCCGCTGGAAGATCAAACGGTTCAGCGACGGCGCGGTGTTCTTCATGGAATTCAACCATCGACCGGAGCGCCTGACGCGGAACTACCATCTGCGCAAGGCGATCCAGGCCGTCAACGACTCCCCGGAACTCGTCTACAAGGTCATCAAGCTGCCGGGGAACCTGCCGGCGGCTTCCCTGTTCCCGGTCTGGCTGAAGGGCGTCGACGGCTACTTTCGCCAGGAGTATCCGCTTGCGGATCCGGCGCCGGACGACGAACTTGGCCGCCGCCACCTGGCGACGGCGATGGAGGAGCTGGGCCTGTCCGAACCGCCGACACTGGTCATGCTGATCGGCGACAGCCCGACTGCCAAGAAGCAGGCCGAGTACTATCAGAACCTCTACAAGCAGAAACTCGGCATCGACATCAAGATCGACGCCCAGATCTTCAAGCAGCGCCTCGCCAAGATGACGGCTGGCGACTTCGATATCGTGGCGGCCGGCTGGGGGCCGGACTACGACGACCCGATGACGTTCGCCGATCTCTTCGCATCGTGGAACGAGAACAACCGCGGCCGCTTCGACGACCCCGAACTGGACGACGCGGTGGATGTCGCGCGTTCCTCGTCCGATCCGAAGACGCGCATGGACGCCATGGCCCGGGTACAGCAGATCCTCTTCGACGAGGCGGCGATCGTGGTCAGCTACGAGCGCGGTTCGGTCTACGTCTCGCACCCGCGGCTAAAGGGCATCGTACGCCGCGCCGTGGGTACCGACCCTGACTACACCGGTGCCTGGATCGAGTGATGCTGCTCTACACGGTCAAGCGGCTGATCCAGGGCATCGTCACGGTGTGGTTCATCGCCACCGCGACGTTCTTCGCCATGCACGGCGTCCCGGGTGATCCGCTGATGAACGACAAGGCCGTGAAGCCGGAGATCCGCGCCAACCTCGAGGCTCGCTACGGTCTCGACAAGCCCATCCATATGCAGTACTGGATCTACCTCAAGAACATGGCGAGCGGCGACTTCGGTATCTCGTTCACCCAGCAGAACCGCGAGGTCAACGACATCATCCGCGAGCATTTCAAGGTGTCGGCCACGCTCGGGATCCTTGCCATCGTATTCGCGGCGCTCGGCGGCATCCTTTGGGGTGCGCTGACGGCGCTCTACCGCAACCGGGCGCCGGACATCGTGATCATGTTCCTGGTGATCCTCGGGATCTCCGTGCCCGGCTTCGTGTTCGCCGCCCTCGGCCAGTTGAGCGTCGTGGAGATCAACGACTGGCTCGGCTTCACGCTGTTCCCGGTGGCGGGCTGGGGTACCGTGCAGCACATGATCGTGCCGTCGATGGTGCTCGGCCTGGGGACGATGGCGTTTCTGACACGCCTCATGCGTTCGTCGATGCTGGAAATCGCCAATTCGGACTTCATCCGCACGGCCCGTTCAAAGGGCCTGCCGGTGACCCGCATCCTTCGCAAGCACCAGTTGCGCAACGCCATTCTGCCGGTCATCACCGTGCTCGGCCCGTCCATCGCGGCGATTACCACCGGCGGCTTCGTGGTCGAACTGGTATTCGCGATTCCGGGTCTCGGACGCTACTTCGTACAGGCCGTCCAGCAGTCCGACTACACCGTCATCATGGGGACGACGGTTTTCTACGGCGCGTTCCTCGTGTTCATGGTGATTGTCGTGGACGTGATCTACGGGTTCGTCGATCCCCGGGTTCGGTTGGAGTAGGCGATGGCGGAGGGAACGCTCTCCTGGGAACGGGTCCAGGTCGAACGGGAGGTCGAGACGGTCTCCAGGCCGTCCCTGTCGTACTGGCAGGATGCCTGGATTCGCCTGAAGGCCAATCGCCGGGCGCTGATCTCTCTCTACCTCGTCATCGCTCTCGTGGCCTTCACGCTGCTAGGGCCTTTTGTCTGGACGGTGGATCCAGCCGCCCAGGATCTCGACCAGATCAGCGTACCGCCGGGCGCGGACCGAACCGCCACGGTGGTTGGGGACTACTCGCCTTGGCGCGGCGTGACCGCGACGGCGACCGCGGACGACGGTGGCGAACTTGCTGCGCCGGTGTCGGTCAGCGTGGTGGATCAGCCGACGACGAATTCGGTTCGGCTGCGGTGGGATCCGGTCCCGGGGGCGGGCGGCTACCGGGTGTACCGCAACCGGTACGACCCGGAGCCGGATGGCGCGTTGGGACTGCCCATTGCGGAGATCCTGAACCCGGTCAACGTGAGCTTCGAGGACCGTCTCGACCTCAAGGCCGAGACCTATTTCTACTCCGTCGTGGCATTGGACGGTCGCGGTCGCGAATCGCCGAACTACACCACCGCGACGGCAGGCGTGACCCGTGTCATCACCGCCGCCGAAGCCGTCGAGAAGGGTTTGATCGACAACGAATCGGACGTTCAGCTAGGCGATACGGTGGAGATGGCGTTCCACCCCCTGGGCACGGACTATCTCGGCCGGGACATGCTCGCTCGGCTGATGCACGGGGCCCGGGTCTCCCTCTTCATCGGCATCGTGGCGCCTTTCTTCTTCGTGATCATCGGCATTCTCTACGGCAGTGCCGCGGGATTCATGGGCGGTCGGGCGGACCAGGTGCTGATGCGCTTCGCCGATTTCGTGGTCGCGCTGCCGTTCCTTTTGTTCATGATTCTCCTACGCATCCTGTTCAACGTGGAATCCGGAGACAGCGGCATCGGCCCGATGCTGGTGGCCATGGTGCTCTTAAGCTGGCCCGCCGCCGCGCGCCTGGTCCGCGGACAGATCCTGCAGATCCGGGAGGAGGGCTACATCGGCGCATCGCGGCTGCTGGGCGCGAAGACCAACTACCTCATCCTGCGCCACATGATCCCGAACACCATGGGCGTGATCCTCGTAACGCTGACCTTCGCGGTGCCGAGCGCCATCTTCACGGAGGCGTTCCTGTCCTTCATCGGCATGGGCGTGGCACCGCCGACGCCGTCCTGGGGCAGCATGTGCAACGAGGGCCTGAAGACCATGTTGACGACGCCCCATGAACTGATCGCGCCGGCGGCCTTCATCAGCATCACGGTGCTTGCCTTCAACCTGCTCGGCGATGGCCTGCGCGATGCGCTGGATGCGCGGATGCGGGCCACGGAATGAGCCGGGTTGGTAGGGAGGCGCAAGTGAGTCCGCTGTTGCAGGTCAACGATCTCCGTGTCGAGTTCGACACCTACGGCGGTACGGTTCAGGCGGTTCGCGGCGTGTCCTTCTCCCTCGACAAGGGCAAGACGCTCGCCATCGTGGGGGAATCCGGCTGCGGCAAGTCGGTGACCGTGCAGAGCATCATGGGTCTCATCCCCATGCCGCCGGGACGCATCACAAGCGGCACGGCGATGCTCGACGGCGTCGATGTCATCGCCGAGAAGAAGATCGACGGCAAGGACATTCGCGGCCGCTTGGTCGGAATGATCTTCCAGGACCCCATGACCTCCTTGAATCCCACCATGACCATCGGCGACCAGATCGCCGAGACCCTGCAGGTGCACCAGGGCATGAGCCACCGCGCGGCGTTCTCGCGGGCGATCGAACTGATCGACATGACCCGCATCCCGGAGGCCGCCAAGCGCGCGCGGCAGTACCCGTTCGAGTTCTCGGGCGGCATGCTGCAGCGCTCCATGATCGCCATGTCGCTCGCCTGCGAACCGCTGATCCTCGTCGCCGACGAGCCGACGACGGCGCTCGATGTGACGATCCAGGCGCAGATCCTCGACCTCATGGGCGACCTGCAGCGCGAGAGAGGCATGGCCATCATCCTCATCACCCACGACCTCGGCGTGGTGGCGCGGATGGCCGACGAGGTGCTGGTCATGTACGCCGGCGAGGTCGTCGAGAAGGGGGGCGTCGACGATGTCTTCTACCGCTCCGCACACCCGTACACGCTGGGACTGAAGGCCGCCATGCCGTCGAACCGCGACGACTCCGTGCAGGAGCTGACCCCCATCGACGGCAGCCCGCCTGACCTCTTCGCACCGCCTGCGGGTTGCGGCTACTTCGCCCGCTGCCCCTATGCCATGCAGGCCTGCGAGCACAACCACCCCGAATCCTTCGATCTCCACGCCGACCACTTCGCCCGCTGCTGGCTGCACCACGAGGACTGCGACGTGGACGCGGCGGACGTGTTCCGGAAGATCTCGGAATCCCCTTAGGGGTTCTTCGCATGGCGCGCAAGCTTGGCGGCGCCGGTAACGTTCCGAAGTTGCTGTTGTTGGTCGCGGCGGTCGCAGTCTACCCGTTGCTGTGGGCGCGCTCCCGCTGGCGGTGGCTGGCTCCCTGCGGTGGAGCCATCCTTGTTGCGGTCTATGCACATTCGGAATGCCTGCAATACGTAGCTGGACTGGCGGTCGATAGTGAAGAGGCGAGCATCGCCAGGAGCTACCAGGGCTTCGCATTTGCCGCTAAAAACGTGGTGATCGCCGGTGCCCTGTTGACGTACTTCGTCTATGAGATGCGCGTATCGAAGCGAAGGCGCGTTTTGGGCAAGCGCTTGGCGGCGATGACGTTGGCGGCAAAGACGGCGGGCGAGAGTCCGGCATCCGAAGGCATCCAGATTCGCGGCCGGCTAGCAGCCCGTGGCAAAACCTGCTTTTGAGGCAAGAGACTCATACCCACGAAACGGCGACCTCAGGTGGACGTGCGTAAACTTGTTAGTCTTCAACTTCGATGATCGTCCCATTTTCGGCGGAAAAATGCTCAGAAAACGGATTGTCAAGCGAATGACAGGCCGAATTGCGGCCCTTGCCGCCCGTTTCGCCAGTTCGGCTTGCGCAATCGCGTGTCCCTGCATGGCTCGCGGGGTCCCGTATCCGAATCGGCTCCGCATCAGCAACCCGAGATTGAAGGCCGCCGCATGAACCAGCATGCGTTTGCGGATGTTCTCCTGCCCTCGGAGATGCACGCGACGCAGCCCGCCGGTCTCCAGAAGATGTGCAAACGCCCGCTCAAGAATCTCGCCGCGCCGACGCAACAGCCGTTTGCCCCGAGCGCCCCGGACCCGGCGGCGATTCGCGTAGGTCGGGTCCTTTGCGTCCGGATCGCGTTTCCAGCTGCGCCGGCCCCGGTCGGGTTCGCTGACGTAGCTGCGCAAGCCACCCGCCTTGAGTCGTTTCATCGTGGCGTTGCTGTGATACCCCTTGTCGGCCACCGCCTCTCGCGGCTCGATTGCCAAGGCCGACAACTGTCGCCCGGCCTCGTCAAGCGTCACGGGCATCGAGGCGCAATCGCCCCCGTCCATGGTCTGCACCGTCACCGCCACAACCGCCCCGGAATCCATGTCCGACGCCTGCTCCAGCTTGTGCGCCAGATGCGTGCGGCCGTCCTTCATCTTCGTGATCCGGGCCTCGGGGTCTCCCGGGTGCGTCCAGTCGTCGTTCGATCCCTTCTTCGGCCTCTTGCGGTCCAGCTTTGCCAACTCCGCGCGCGTCGGCGTGTCGATCCCCGACGCCTGCGCCAACTCCTCAAGCCAGTCCTCGTAGCCGGTCCCGTCGTCCCGACGCACGATCGAACGCAGCGCCGCGTTGGCTTCCAGCGTCGTCGCGTCCACGCCCAGTGTCTTGCCGCTCAATAGACCCGACGAGTGCAGCCGCTCAAGCACCCAGCCGAACACCGCCTCGTGCGCCTCCAGGCTCAACCGCCGGCGCGTCCTCGATACACTCGAATGATCCGGCGGATTCTTCGACAACCCGTAGCCGAGAAAGTCGCGCAGCGAAATCGAGTCCGCGCACCGCCACGCAATGCCGCGTTCCGAACCGATCCCTTCCAGGTAGCCAATCAGCAGCATGCGGAATACATGCCCGGCGGAATCCCCGGCCGACCGTTTTTCTCCGCATAGAACTCGCGACACGTTGCTTCGGCAAAGGCGTCGAATCCCTCGTTTTTCAGCATCCGCTCCAGTGCTTGGTAGAACGGGTGGCTCAGGCGGCGAATCTCACTCGTTGCAACGAACATCTCGTCTTGCCGTCCCGCCGATCGCTTACCGACTGCCATACTGATTTCCAGCCGTTTACTTGCCAACGAATTTTACCTTTGATCGGACCGATGCTCGATGGACTTTTGCCAGGGGCTGCTAGAACACCGGCACCTGCCGATTGCCGTAGAACGGTTTTTCGGGTGGCGGAATCACCACGCTGACTTCGTTTGCGGCCAGATCCACATGCACCTCGACCAATGGCATCTTGTTGACGGCATGCGCCAGCACATCCCCATCCGGCGGCAGTCCGTCTCCATCGAAGATCGGTTCGGTGAAGACGACTTTGTACAGCGCGGGATCTCGGTTTTCGGGCACCTCGTGACCGAACGACGCCCCCGGTGGCAGGTTCATGGGGATCTCTGAGATGTACATCTCGGCGGGGATGACATAATTCAACAGGTGTTGCCGGCCGGCCAGTGATTGCTTGGCACCGGCGGCGGAACTTGCAAGCGTTGCGACGGCCTCCAGGTCCCCGTCACTGATTTCGACGACAGACAAGTAGACGTTGTCTTCGACCTCGGTGCGATAGAGCGAGTCGAGGGCGTAGGTGCGCAACATGGATGCGGCGAGCAAGGCTGATGCAAGGACAGCGGCGTACGTGAACGACCATGCCGCAACACGCGTAGCGATGCGGGTTCCGTCAGGCAGCGGGAAGTCCGGTGTCAGGAATGCAGGAAGGAACATTCCGGTTCGCCGCATGTAATCGGCGTAGCCGGTGAACTGCCTCAGGCAGATGCGTTCTTCCGCCTTGGCCAGCGCGATGTAGACGAAGATGACCGTGACGGTCGCGATCACCACCAGGTATCTCGGCCAGATCAGGAGCATGCCCACGCTCGCGACGATCAGGGCCAGGTACTGGGGGTGTCGGATATGCCGGTACAGCCCGCCCATCACGGCGTCGCTGCGGCGCAGCTTGGCACGGTAGATCTGGAACACTCCGGCCGCGAAACCGGCCAGACCCGCCCCGAAGAGAGCGAAACCGACGGATTCCAGGGCGTTGACCAGCACGGATCGCGTCTCGGCAACAATATGCGGCAGGAAGAAGTGGATGGCCCAGCTGGTTGCCCAGGAGGCTTGCAGCCAGTCGAGCCCCGGGCCGTAGACCGCATAGAGATATGCGGCGAAGGGGGAGGCCATGTAAAAGAACTCGAAGGCGATCAGGACATAAAATCCCGTTGATGCCCACAGGGCGCCGCGCGCCCGTCTGTGTGCTGTGCGTGTCGGCGTTTCCTGGCTCATCACAACTACCTCGTCAAGTCGGATTCCGGGTCGGTAATGGCAGGACAGGCAAGCGTCATGCCACAAGTGCACGTTCCCTGGAGTACCTGGCGCTGACGGTGTCGAACGGCACACGCCTTCAGTCAATCCAACCACAACTTGGCCGAATCGGCGAAGAACGCGAACTCGACTCTTGTCCGTCGCTACTGAAAACCAACGGACCGCGGGCGCAGTCCCACGACCTGCGTAGCGACGCGGTCCACGAATGCCGCGTCGTGTTCCACGAAAACCAGGGTGGAGGCATCGCGGAGCACCACGTCCTCGATCGCTTCCCGCGCATCGATATCGAGATAGTTGAGTGGCTCGTCCCAAAGGAGCAGATCTGCGGAGGCCACGAACGAACCGACCAGCTCCACCTTCTTCTGCTGACCGGGCGACATGGACTCGATCGACTTTTGCCACAGGCTGCTAGACTGAGTCACGTCGACGAACTTCGAGCGCAACGCCTCGGCTTGGGCGTTGTGTGCTAACGTAGGCCCATGAGATTACACATAGCCGTGCCCGATTACCTCGTCGTCGAACTCGATCAACGCGCTGGTGCCCGACGACGCAGCGCGTTCATCTGCGAACTCATTCGACGTGGCCTTGACGATGAACGGCGCTGGGACGACATCGAAGCGGCACTGGGCGGAATCGATGACGGCGGTCATGAATGGGACGACGACCCGGCGGATTGGGTGCGGCGACAGCGCCGCGGCGACGACCGCCGGTCTGGTTGAGGCATGGCGCGGCTGTTGCTCGACTCGACTGTATTGATCGACGCGCTTCGGGGTCGCCCGGCCGCATCGCGGGTGTCCGGGTTGCGTCGGCGCGGCGTGGACCCGTGGGTTTGTGCAATATCGGTCGAGGAGATTTGGCGAGGTCTGCGGCAGGACGAAGAAGCTGCTGCCCGGCGTCTGTTTAATGCGTTGCGCTTGGCGCCTCTCGGTGTCGCGCAGGCCATCCAGGCGGGTACCTGGCGCCGGGAATTCGCCGAGGGCGGCGTGACGTTGCATCAAGCGGATTGCTTGATCGCGGCTGCAGCGGAAGGCATTGGCGCTACGGTTGCAACGGCTAACGTCGCCGACTTTCCGATGCGGGAAGTACTGGTGGAACACTGGCCGGTCGGTGGATGAGTTGGCCCGCAATTTCGGCGGTCTTGAACGTGGATTAGGGAGGAAACCGGGTGACTAGTGAGTCCGACAACCAGTGGATCGGCAAGCGCACGATCCGCCCGGACGGCGAGGACAAGGTCACCGGCCGGGCCGCGTTCGGTGCCGACTTCGCGCAAGCGGGGATGCTATGGGGCAAGGTGTTGCGCAGTCCGCATCCCCACGCCCGGATCAAGTCGATCGGCCTCGAACGCGCCGCCGCGGCACCCGGCGTCAAGGCGGTGATGTCCGGTGCCGACCTGGTGGACTTTCCCCTCGATACGCCGGTGCTGGTCGGTCCCGCGGACATGCGCTTCGTGAGCCGCAACGTCATGGCACGCGACAACGCGCTCTATGCCGGGCATGCCGTGGCGGCGGTTGCCGCGACCACCGCGGAGGCCGCGGAAGCCGCCCTCCAGTTGATCGACGTCGACTACGAACCGCTGCCCTGGGTGATCGACGTCGACGACGCGATGCAGCCGGACGCCCCGGTGCTGCACGAATTCATGCGCACCCAGGGCGACGCCTCGGCAGCGGATGTGCCGACCAACGTGGCGAGCCGCGCGGAATTCACGCTGGGAGACATCGACGACGGGTTCGCGGAAGCCGATGTCGTCATCGAACGAGACTTCAGGACCCAGCCGGTGCACCAAGGCTACATCGAACCGCACGCCTGCTTGGTCAGCGTAGCGGCAGACGGTCGGGCCACCATTTGGAGTTCGAGCCAGGGCCAGTTCATGGTCCGGAATGCGACCGCCAAGATGACGGGCGCCAAGCTCTCCGAGATCCGGGCGATTCCGGCGGAGATCGGCGGCGGGTTCGGGGGCAAGACCATCGTCTACCTCGAGCCGCTGGCCTACACGCTGTCGAAGAAGGCCGGTGCGCCGGTGAAGATGGTGATGACCCGCGAGGAAGTGTTCCGTGCCACCGGGCCGACCGCAGGCTCGTCGAACACCATCAAGATCGGTGCCCGGCGGGACGGTCGGATCGTCGCCGCCGAGGCGACCTTCCGATTCCAGGCCGGCGCGTTCCCCGGCTCCCCGGTGCGCGGGGCATCGAACTGTGCCTTCGCGCCGTACGCCATCGATAACGTCAAGGTGGTGGGTTACGACGTGGTGGCGAACCGGCCCAAGTGCAACGCCTACCGCGCGCCCGGCTCCCCCATCGCCGCGTTCGGCGTGGAGTCCGTGATCGACGAACTCGCGGGAGAACTCGGTGTCGATCCGATCGAGTTCCGGCTCAAGAATGCCGCTAGGGAAGGCACCCGCGCGGCCTACGGACCGACGTTCCGCCGAATCGGTTTCGAGGAAACCCTGCATGCCGCCCAGGACCACCCGCACTACGCCACACCGAAGAATGGCCGCCAGGGGCGCGGCGTCGCCTGTGGGTTCTGGTTCAACGTCGGTGGCGAATCCAGTGCGCAGGTGAACGTCAACGAGGACGGCACGGTCGCCGTCACCACCGGCCACCCGGACATCGGCGGCTCGCGCGCGTCGATGGTGAACATCGTCGCCGAGACGCTCGGCATTCACTACCAAAACGTCAGCGTGCAGGTCGGCGATACCAACACCATTGGGTACAGCGCCACGACGGGCGGCAGCCGGGTCACCTTCTCCGCGGGTACTGCAGTTTCCGAAGCCACGGAGCGCGTGGTCGAGCAGTTGCGCGAACGCGCGGCACTACTTTGGGACATCGACGCCGATGCCGTCGACTGGAACAACGGCCATGCCCGTCCGGCAGGCGCCAACGCCGGTGATTTCGAGCCCCTCTCCCTCGCGGAACTCGCGGCCAAGGCGTCGCAAACCGGTGGCCCGATCACCGCGCACGTGTCGGTGAACGCGCAGGGTGCTGCGCCGGCATTTGCCACGCATGTCTGCGACGTGGAAGTCGACGAGGAGACCGGCCGCGTCGACGTGATCCGCTACACCGCGGTTCAGGACGCCGGCCGGGCCATCCATCCGGGCTACGTCGAAGGTCAGATGCAGGGCGGCGTCGCCCAGGGCATCGGCTGGGCGCTCAACGAGGAGTACATCTTCGATGCCTCGGGCCGCCTCGACAACGCCGGCTTCCTGGACTATCGGATGCCGGTCGCGTCCGACCTGCCGATGATCGACACCGTGGTCGTCGAAGTCCCGAACGACGCCCACCCGCACGGCGTTCGCGGCGTCGGCGAAGTGCCGATCGCGCCGCCGATGGCGGCGGTCGCCAACGCCATCCACGACGCTGTCGGGCTGCGTCTGAGGGAACTGCCGATGTCGCCGCCGAAAGTGCTCGCGGCGCTCACCGCGGGAGACCACGAAACGCCGTAGGGGACGGGCTTGTCCCGTCCCGCGCCGAACGACGGAATCGCTGTCCACCCGGGCGGGGGACAAGCTCCGCCCCTACACGCCTACCGCCGCCGGCCAATGTGGTGCGGCTTCGAGCGGTCTACTCGATGGAATCGAATGTGAATGGAAGCACCGGTTGCTCGACACGGATTTCCCGGTCCTTGAAGAACGCCTCGAAGGTGCGCAGCAATAGCGTCGGTTCCTCGTGGCCCATTCCCTCGACCACGATCAGTTGACCGTTCGGGAACCCGCGCAAGGCAGCCTCCGCATTCGACACCGGCGTGCGGCCGTCCAGCGTACCCGCGCAAAACAACGTGGGCGTATTGGATTGCACCGGAATGCGAAACGCATCATTGAGTTCGGTGACGCCCAGCGCTTCGCCGATGAACGGGAACGGCAGGTTGAAGCTGTCGTCGAGCAAGGCATCTGCGCGCTCCGCCTCGATCCGGCGAGTCCGTTCCGGGCTCGCGCCGGCGGCATGGTCCATGGCCAGCATCATGCCGTGGACGGTTGAATTGACCCGCCACCGGTCGAACCGGCGCACCAGGGCCGCGTAGTCCCGACGCTGAAGCTGGCGAACGAATCCCGGCAGACCTCGCATGGCTCGGGTGCTGCCGAGGGCGTTCCCAAGCACGCACTGAAGGCCGAACTTGCCGATTGGCACGGAGTGGTCGACGGCATTCAAGTCGGCGTCGGCCGGTGTCCGTTCGAGGGTGTCGAGCACTTCCGCGAATTCGCCGAAGAGGTCGTTGCACGCGCCGTCGAGATTCGCGTCGGTGCGTGCGAGGTCGGCCAGATGCCGGAAGTGTCGATCCACGTTGCTCGGCAGCTTGTGCGTGTCGTCCGGCCCCTCGACGAGGCAGAGGATCGCCCGGTCGACATGCTCGCCGTGAAGCCTCAGCACCATCAAACCCAGGTGGGAACCGTAGCTGGCACCGTAGAGATTCACCCGCTCCGCGCCGAATGCCTTGCGCAGGTCGTCGACATCGTGGGCGCTCTCGGCGGTGTTGTAGTCGTTCGGATCCACGCCTCGCTCACGCCAGTACTCGCCGAGACGTGCTGCGCTGTCGCGCTGCGCGGCCAAGAAGCGCTCGCGCGTCAGCGGCTCGCGCAGATCGTAGTCCGGCGGGAAGACGTTGACCAAGTCGGGTAGTGCCGCGTTGCAGCCTCGCTGGTCGAAGGTCACCACGTCGCAGACCGCTGACAGGCGTTCCACGTGCTCGAAGAAATACCCTTGGAACGAGTCGATTGCCCCGACACCCGGCCCGCCGAAAAGCACGACGAGGGGTGGCAGTCCGTTGTTTCGTCTGGCGGGGACGCGTATGAACGGCAGTGCGATGGCGGCGCTTTCGTCGTGGCGTCTGGACGACGGCACCAGGAGGACGCCCCGCTCGGCGTCGAGCGCTCGACCATCGGCATGTTCGAGGCGCGACGGCCAGAGGCCGACCTGGCGGTGTTCCGTGTTCTTGAGTTGCATCCCGGACTCCATCCCCGGCGGAATGACGGTGCGAACCTCGCATCATAAGTGTCACATCCGTGACCTGCACGGCCGTCGCTTCCCGACTCGGCGCATCGCTTTGCCACGCGATAGCGTGTTAGGTTAGGGCCACCCAACTGGCGCGCTTCTATGACCGAACCGCTCGTTCAGATCCGCAACCTGACTAAGCATTTCCCCATTGCTCGGGGACAGGTGGTGCACGCCGTGGACGACGTCTCGTTCGACATCGCACCCCAGGAGATCGTCGGCTTGGTGGGCGAAAGCGGCTCCGGCAAATCGACGCTCGGCAAGACCGTGCTGGGTCTGCACGACAAGACCAGCGGCGAGGTCGTCTACAAGGGCGAGTCGATGCCAGCCCGCTACCGGCCGGGGGACTTCCAGCGCTACGCCCGGGGCATGCAGATGATCTTCCAGGATCCCTATTCGTCGCTTAACCCCCGCATGACCGTCGGCGAGATCGTCGGCGAGGGCTTGAAGCTGCACACGGACTTGGGTTCGCTGGAGGCCCGGGAAACCGTGGGGGAGTGGCTGAGGCGCGTTGGGCTAAATCCGGATCACATGTCGCGTTATCCGCACGAGTTCTCAGGCGGCCAGCGGCAGCGCATCGGCATCGCCCGGGCGCTGGTACTCGAACCCGAGTTCGTGGTGTGCGACGAGCCCATCTCGGCGCTGGACGTTTCCGTTCAGGCCCAGGTCGTGAACCTCCTGGACGAACTCAAGGACTCGTTGGGATTGACGCTGCTCTTCATCGCCCACGACCTGTCCATGGTGCGCTACGTCTCCGACCGCATGGCGGTGATGTACCTCGGCTCGCTGGTGGAGATCGGTCTGGCCAACCGGGTGTTCTTCGCACCCAAGCATCCGTATACCGAGCTGCTCATCGGCTCCAACCCGGAGCCCGACCCGGCCAGTGAGCGAACCCGCGAGTCCACCGCGATCAAGGGCGAGATCCCGTCGCCGGTGAACGTCCCGCCGGGCTGTCGATTCGCGAATCGTTGTCCCAAGGTGATGGACGTTTGCCGCGAGACGACCCCGGAATTGATTCCGGTGACCGATGTCGGGCAGCCGGATCGGCTGGTGGCGTGTCATCTCTACGAGGCGAATGCCGCTGCGGCCTGACGCCACCCGGATTGCAAATGGCACCTTTGCGGTAACGGCCACCGGGCTTCGGGCTGTCGAAGGCCTGTGGTGGAGAGCAAAAACCGGACGACGCCGTGTTCCTCCTCTGGGTGGTGAGGTTCCAGCCGTGGCGGGCATGTTCCTTCTCGAACCCAGATCCGGAACAGACTTGATCCAAAGTGACTGGTCATTGATACTGGTCACATTGTGGAAACGATCAACGCGTCCGAGTTCAAGGCCCGGTGTTTGGCGATTCTTGATCGCGTGCAAACGACGGGGGAACGAATCGTCATCTTGAAGCGTGGTCGGCCGGTGGCGGAAGTCGGGCCTACAAATGCGTCGGCGGCGGAGTATCCGCAGATGGAGCTACAGGGCACGGTGACGGTAGTCGGCGACATCGTCGGACCCGCTTTGCCAGAGGACTATTGGGAAAGCAACGCGACGTGACTTGCTTGCTCGACACCCACATTCTCATTTGGTGGCTCAACGACGGCGTCCGACTGTCACCGGCGCAGCACGAAGTGCTCTCGAAAGCCGACGCCGAGTCCCCGCTGGTGGTTTCCGACATCTCCCTATGGGAGGTCGCGACGCTTTGGGGCCTGGGGCGTATCCAACTGTCGCTGCCGCTGCGAGAGTGGCTCGATAGGGCCGTGGCTCCCCCCTTGGTGCGCCGGCAGGGGATTTCACCGGCGATAGCGGCGGAGTTGGCCGCCCTGCCGGAGTCCTTTCATCGGGATCCGGCTGACCGAATCCTCGTGGCAACCGCCCGGGTGCTGGGTGCCACTCTCGTCACACAGGATCAGCGCATCGTGGACTACGATTTGGCTGCAACGTTGAGCTAACGACCACGGTCTCCAGACCGTGGCACTAGTGGACAGCACGGCGTGCCTCTTGGCGATGGAGCACCACACCCTCTCGCACTGGGAGGAGCGCGACGTGTCCCCGTCGGTAATGCGCTGGAGCTTTGCTAGGGGACGGGAAGCACCTCGACGTGAGACATCTCTGCCACGTACTGACGGCGTTGTCCTGCATACGTAGTCGGTTTGCCGGTCTAGTCTCGGCTCGATGGATGAGTTCTACAAGATCGTGTTCGCGTTCCCGCGCATGGTGCGCGATCTAGTGCGAGGCTTCGTGCCCGAACGGTGGACTGTCGATCTCGATCTCGACGGGCTGGAGTTGCTGCCTACAGCGTACGTCAGCGACGGATGGCAAACGCGCTACGGGGACAGGACTTGGAAGATCCCCTACAGACAGGATGCCGACAAACCGCCCGACGCCTATGTCGTGTTGCTCCTCGAATTCCAGTCGGAGGTCGACGCGACCATGCCGGTGCGCGTACAGGTATACACCGGACTCCTGTTTCAGGAGCTCCTTCGACAGCACCAAGGACTCTCGGAGGAGCGAATGCTCCCGCTCGTCATACCGCTGGTCGTCTACAACGGACGCCGCCGGTGGAACGCACCGCTATCGGTTACAGAAATGACCCCGTCGGGAGGTGCTATGGCGGAGGTTCAACCCCGCCAATCCTACCTTGCGCTTGACGAGTGGCAGCGATCGAAGGACGATCTACCGAGAGACAATCTGGTCTCGTCTCTGGTGGCGCTGGAGACTAGCCAGGGGAAGGCGCTGGACCTTGCGGTGGCCGAACTCGCTGGGCTGCTGAACGATCCCGTCGACGCACAAGTCCGGCGTGCATTCCGGGACTGGATCGAACACCTGCAACCGCGCCGGACCCGACAACCGGGACGAAGCTACACGTCGATGTTGATGGAGGAACCGATGACCCTGCTGGAGAGCGTCAACGAAAGGCTGCAAAAGTACTACGACGACCTCGAACGTCAAGCCGTCGAGCGTGGTGAGGCTCTTGGCGAGGCTCGTGGCGAGGCTCGTGGCGAGGCCCGTGGCGAGGCCCGTGGCGAGGCTCGTGGCATGGCGCGCGGCCTTGAACAGGGCAGGTTGCGAGCGCGAGAGCAGTTCATTGTTGAGAAGCGGGCGTTGTTGCAACGTATGGCTGAACGACGTTTCGGATCTGCGGTTGCGGACCGGCTGGCGACCCTCCTCGCCGACATTGCGGACAACGATGGCTTCGCGGCAGTCGGCGACGCGATCATCGACAGCGCCTCGGGCGACGATCTGATCGGACGCGTCGGCGCCAACGACGGCTGATTGCGAAGTAGAATGCGCGGCCAAGCGTCATTCAGCCCCATGACCAAGCAGGTGGAAGAAACCACCGCGTTCTCGTTTGTCGCGATGGAGCACGACATCCTCTCCCACTGGGAGGAACAGGACGTGTTCCGCCTGTCCCTGGCGTGCACGGAGAACAAAAAGCCGTACATCTTCTACGACGGGCCGCCTTTTGCCACCGGTCTGCCTCACCACGGGCATCTCTTGGGTTCGATCCTGAAGGACATCGTGCCGCGCTACTGGACGATGAAGGGACGCCATGTGCTGCGCCGTTTCGGCTGGGACTGCCACGGGCTGCCCATCGAGCAGGAGATCGACAAGTCGCTGGGAATCTCGGCCAAAGAGGCGGTCCAGAAGATGGGCGTCGCCGGCTACAACGCCGAGTGCCGGGCGATCGTCGAGCGCTATGTCGCCGAGTGGCAGAAGACCATCACGAGGCTGGGTCGCTGGGTCGACTTCGACGACGACTACAAGACCATGGACGTCTGGTACATGGAGTCGGTCTGGTGGGTGGTCAAGCAGCTTTGGGACAGGGGGCTCATCTACCAAGGCATGAAGGTGATGCCGGTGTCGACGGCGCTCGAGACCGTGCTCGCCAACTTCGAGGCCGGACAGAACTACATCGACGTCCAGGATCCGGCGATCACCGTGTTGTTCAGACTCGAAGACGAGGACGCCTACTTGTCGGCTTGGACGACGACGCCGTGGACGCTGCCGTCGAACCTTGCCGTGTGCGTCGGCGCGGACATCGACTATGTCCGGGTCACCGACGCGGAGATCGGCAAGACCCTCTATCTTGCCGAGGCACGGCTCCCGGATTACCAGGCGCGGCATCCCTCGGTGACGGTCGATGCCCGACTGAAGGGCGCGGACCTGGTCGGTCGTAGCTACCGGCCGTTGTTCGACTACTTCGAGCCGGAACGGGAGCGCGGCGCGTTCGTCGTGGTCGCCGACGACTACGTGACCACCGACGAAGGGACGGGCCTTGTCCACCAGGCGCCGGCGTTCGGCGAGGACGACTACCGGATTCTGCAAGCGGCGGGCATCGAGGCGTTCTGCTGCCCGGTCACCATGGCCGGCGTCTTCGCCGACGAAGTCCGCGATTTCGCCGGCCAATTCGTCAAGGACGCCGACCGCCACATCATTCGTCACCTGCGCGACAACGGGACGCTCTACGAACGCCAGGACATCGTGCACAGCTATCCCCACTGCTACCGCACCGACACGCCCCTGATCTACCGAGCCGTACCGTCGTGGTTCGTACGCGTCACCGAATTCGTGGATGACGTCGTCGCCGCGAACGAGCAGGTGCTTTGGGTGCCGGAGCACATCAAGCACGGACGGTTCGGCAACTGGCTGAAGGGCGTTATCGATTGGGCGATCTCCAGGAACCGTGTCTGGGGAACGCCGCTGCCGATCTGGGTCAACGACACCACGGGCAACGCCTGTTGCATCGGGTCGCGTGAGGAACTCAAGGCGCTGACGGGGACCGACGTCGAAGACCTGCATCGGGAGCACGTCGACGACCTTACTTTCGAGGTGGACGGGGAAGAGGGCGTGTACCGGCGCGTGGAGGAAGTTCTCGACTGCTGGTTCGAGTCCGGCTCAATGCCCTACGCGCAGTTCCACTACCCGTTCGAGAACCGGCAGACCTTCGAGCAGGGTTTCCCGGCCGAGTACATCGCCGAAGGGTTGGACCAGACCCGGGGCTGGTTCTACACATTGATGGTCTTGGCCGGTGCGCTCTTCAAGAAACCGGCGTTCCGCAACGTCATCGTCAACGGCATGGTGCTGGCGGCCGACGGCAAGAAGATGTCGAAGAGCCTTCGCAACTACACCCCCGGGGACGAGTTGATGGAGACCTACGGGGCCGACGCGCTGCGTCTTTATCTCATCAACTCGGGACTGGTTCGTGCCGAGGAGCAGCGGTTTGTCGACCGCGGTGTGCGCGATATGGTGCGCCGTGCGCTCCTGCCCTGGTACAACGCCTGGTCGTTTCTCGAAACCTACGCGGCGATCGACGGCTGGACGCCGGCCAAGGGCACGTATCGGGGCGACAACATTCTCGACGCCTGGATCATCTCCCGACTTCAGACGCTCAAGGAGGATATCGGCGCGGAGATGAAGCGCTACCGGCTCTACAACGTGGTCCCGAAACTGTTCTCGTTCATCGCCGACCTCACCAATTGGTACATCCGGCTCAACCGGACGCGGTTCTGGGGCGAGGGCGTAACCGCCGACAAGATCGCTGCGTACAACACGCTGCACATGGCGGTCTATGAATTGTCGGTAGCCATGGCGCCGTTCGCGCCGTTCCTGTCGGAACACATCTATCTTTCGTTCGCGCGCCTCGCCGGTGAGGAGCCGACCCCGCTCTCCGTACACCTTTGCACCTACCCGGAAGCCGAGCCCTCGCTTCGCCAGCCGCTTCTCGAGGACGCGGTGTCGCGCATGCAGCAGGTCATCGAACTCGGCCGTTCCAAGCGCGAACAAGTGAAGATCAACCTGCGCACGCCCTTGCGACGGATCACGATCATCCATCGCGACGCGACGCTGCTCGACGAGATCAGGACGCTCGAGAACTACGTGAAGTCCGAACTGAACGTCAAGGAAGTGCGCTACGAGAAGAACGAGGCGAGCTATATCGCGCTCTACGCGAAGCCGAACTTTCCCGTGCTCGGCAAGCGACTGGGTCGGCGCATGAAGGAATTCCAAGGAAAGATCGCGTCATTGGATGCGGATGCCATCGAGGCATTCCAGGAAAACGGCGTCATCGACATCGAGGGCGAGCGCTTCGGCAACGACGACATCCACGTGTTCAGGGAGGCGAAGGAAGGCACGGAGACGGTCTCGAATCGATTCGTCTCCATCGAACTCGACTGCCGCCTCGACGACGAGTTGCTGCGCGAGGGCGTGGCAAGGGAGGTCGTCAACCGCATTCAGCGCGGCCGCAAGGACAGCGGTTTCGAGGTGAGTGATCGGATTCAGGTGGTGTACGACGCCGACGAGGACATCGCCGAAGCGATCGGCGCCCACGCCGACTACATCGCGGGTGAAACCTTGGCTCTTTCCTTGGAACCCGGTGTCGTTGCCGAGAGGGTGACCCGGACCGAGATCGACGGCAAGCGGCTGGCGTTCTCAATGGAGGTGTCGACCGACGCCTCGTAGGGGCGACCCTGGGGCGACCCTTGTGGTCGCCCGTGCCGGATCTGCAGCTTTCCTGAACGAACGGGACGGGACAAGCCCGTCCCCTAGGTCGGCACGGCGCGGCTTGCGCTAGCAATCAGGCGCCGTCCCGATGCAGTTCTCCGACTGGCTCGTGATTGTTGACGGTGATGCCCATCATCTGTTTCAGCCGCGGGGACAGGAGTTCGTAGACTTCGTCCGGCACGTGCACGTTGGCCGTCGATTGCTCGTGCAATGCGCGCATGAAATACCGGTTGTAGTGGCAGCGCATCGCGTAGCGCGTGCCCGGTGCCGTCCGGCGACCGCCGCAGTGCAGGATCCGCGTATCGGTGAGGATGCAGGTGCCGGGCGGCGCGCAGATCGCAACGAGCCCGGGCTCGCCCTCGACCAGCCGCACCAGGTCGGCGCCGTCGCGGAAGCGGGTCGTGCCGGTGGCGCTACGGTGGGAGCCCGGCACGCAGTACGTGGCCCCGTTGTCGAGGTCGAACTGCGTGTAGCACCAGATGATCAGGGAACCGAACGGGAACTGTGGATAGGGCATCGGCATGCCGCCCTGGTCGATGTGCAGTTCCTGCAGGCCACCGCCCTGGTGGACGATGGATCCGTGGGCGCAGCCCAAGCCGAAACCCTGGCCCATCACCTTGTTTAGCAGGCGGTCCACCAGTGGACCCCCTTGTGCCGCAGACTCCTTGAACTCCACGGCGTCCCGGAACACGGCGCCTTTGAGCACGAGGTTGTTGACCAGTTGTGCCGTGTCGTTACGGCTGGTCATCATCCCGACCTTGATGCGTTTCTCCGCTTCCGCCTGGTCGACCAGCCGGTCCAATTGCGCCTGTACCTGCGCCGGTGACATGGCGTCCTTTACGAGGCAGTAGCCCCACCGAACGAAGTCCGCTTCGAGTTGGGCCTCGTCGGTGCCGGGTTTCGGGAGGTATTCGAACTCGCTGCTGTTTCTGATGAGGCCGGCCTTCATGCGCTCCTTGGAAAGACCGGCCAGTTGTTTGAGCAACCTTCCCGCGGACAGTGAACTGCTGGACGACCGGCCGTCGGCATAGGCGATTCCCCGCGCCATCTCGGTCTCCCAGGTGGTGTCCCCGGCCGGCTTCGCCTCGGCGCGCATCTGGGCGAGCTCGGCCCGAAGGCGCGCGTTCTCTTCACGCAGCCGTGCAACGGTTTCGTCGTGGTCGGGGACGGTGGGCAGTCGCCCGGAGGTCGAGGAACTCTTGTCGATTTGCATCTCTATCGGGCCGCATCCGTTGATCGCGATGGACATGTGTGCATTCGACGCAGTCGAAACACAGTCAGAGAGCATAGCGCGACCTAACGACCAGTGTCGTTGACCCGATTCCATGTGTGGTCTAGTGTCTACATTGTGTATCTACCGATTGAGAGGGCACGCCCATGCAGGCTCGAATTGGCAAGTGGGGCAATAGCCTTGCCCTGCGCATTCCGCGATCAGTTGCAAACAAAGCCGGATTGTCGTTCGACGCTACCGTCGAATTGTCGCTGCGGAAGCACGAGTTGGTTGTCTCGCTTGCAAAGCCACCGCGCACGGAGTTGGAGCGCCTGCTCGCGGACGTTACAGACGACAATCGACATGGTGAGGTCGACACGGGTCGTCCGGTGGGGGGCGAGGTTTGGTGAAACAAGGACACCTTGTCCCGTCCCGGGGCGATGCCGTTTGGGTCGACTTCAATCCGCAGGCGGGACGCGAACAGGCGGGCCGACGCCCCGCCGTTGTGCTGTCGCCCGCAGCGTATAACGAAAAGGTCGGTCTGGCGGTGCTTTGCCCGGTCACGAACCAGATCAAAGGCTATCCCTTCGAAGTTGCGCTTCCCGCAGGATTGCCCGTTGGCGGCGTGATCCTCTCGGACCAGTTGAAGAGCGTCGATTGGCGGCGTCGCAACGCCAGCGTTGTCGCCCGATTGCCAAACGAGACCGTTGACGAAGTGCTCCGCAAAGTGGGTATGTTGCTCGCGCTGCGAGGCGACGAATAGATGGCATGTGAAGCGTGGACGGCGGATGGCTAGCCATCCGCCGTCCACGCTTTGGCACGAACTCACTGCTTCCCGAACCACACCGCAGAGCCCGCCGACCTATGGTCGGCGCTCAGCACTGTCGGACCTAGCCGCTAGCGCTGCAAGTCCGACAGGCTCCGAAGCTCGTTCAAGACGCCGTCGAGGCCGCCGTAGACCGACAGGTTGCCGACCTTCTCGGTTACCTTCTCGAGCGTCTCCAACTCCTTGAGACGCAGCGCGACGGCGTTGCTCTCCATGACCTTGGCCGTGTTGAGGAGCGAACGCGTGGCGTTGGTTTCCTCGCGACGGCGGATCACGTTGGCCTGGGCCGCCTTCTCGGCCTCCACCACACGGCCGAGCAGTTCCTTCATGTCGCCCGGCAGGATGATGTCCTTGACACCGACGCTTTCCACGACGATGCCGATTTCGGCGAACTTCGGACCGACACGGTCGGCGACCGCGCGGTCGATGGCGGACTTGTCCTCCAGCAACGCATCCAGCGTGCGGGTGCCGACGGCGGCGCGCAGACCGAACTGGATCTCCTTGTAGAGGTGGTCCAGCGGATCCTTGGTGGCGCCGACGGCCTTCTCGGCATCCTCGAACCGGTAGGTTGCCGTCAGGTTGACGCGCAGGCTCACCTTGTCACGGGTCAGGATCTCCTGGCCTTGGACCTCAAGCGTCTTCACGCGCAGGTCCACGACCTCGATGCTGACGCTCGGCCCGTAGGTCCAGAAGGCGTGCAAGCCCGGGTCCAGCGAAACGGCGAGTTCGCCATCCACGTAGAGCAGGCCGACGTGTCCGTGGGCGATCTCCCGCGAGTAGATGCCGTTGCGGCCCGGCAGCCGCAGCGCACCGACATTCTCCGAAGCCATCGCAAGCCCTGGCTCGGCCAAGAGCCGCTTGGCGAGCTTGGCGTCGATGGCAAGACCTTCGTCCAAGTCGAACCGGTCCACGCGGACTTCCACGGGGCCCTTCCAGTAGAGCTTGCGCTCGGCCGGCCGGACGACCTCGGCGACGCGGTCGTTCCAGTAGACGACGGCCACTTCGCTCTCGCCGGTAGCCACGACGGTGAACAGGCGTTCCACGTCCTCTCGTTCGGCGTCAACCAGGTAGTCCGCCAACGGGTGCGCAAAGGCCGGCTCGGTCAGGTCGAAGCACTCCACCTCGTGGCTCTTGCGCCACTCGTGGAAGCGATAGATTCCCGGTTCCAGGAAGCGGACGAAGTCCCCGTCCTTGAACAGGAGTCCGCGTTCGTGCTTGCGCACGATGAATTTTCGATAGAACAACATTTCGCATTCTCCTTTTCCCTTTTTGGTGGATTAATGCGTCCGTTCCCACAACGTCGTTGCGGATCGGCGGTGCCGACCGATCGAACACACCGCGCACGAGCCGCGCCGATTGCCAACTCCGAAGAATTGGCGTTCGGCGATGCCAGCGGGCGATGCGCCGGATCGATCGGCGCGTCGGTCCGATTTACTCGGTGCCGACCCGTCGACCGGCCACGTCGTTGCTGCGCTTTTCAGCGTTCGCTCACGCTTTTGCCGAAGGCGCCGGGAACGGACGCGCCCTGTGACGATTAACGCACGTCACCAGCGTTTATCACGGTTAGCAGCCGTGTGGCGTTTCAGGCCGTTTTTGGAATGCCGGAGTCGAACCGGCGACCACCAGTTTATGGACCGGAGCTCTATCCAACTGAGCTAATTCCAAGTGGTTGGGTGCGTCACGAAACGCTCGGTACACACCGTGCGATGGGTAGCGTGAGTGCGCCGGACGGGACTTCGATCCCGAACCATGGAACGCCGCACGCCGCCCAACCCTGGTTGGACGGGATTTTTCCCGTCGCCGCTGCGACGAATTCTCGTCGCGGCTCGATTCAGATTCTCTCCGCAAAAAAAACCCTGTTCGGTAAACCGACCAGGGCTTTGTTGCTTCCCTGGAAGGCTAGTCAAGCCGCCTTCCAGGACGTGTCCGGGAAAGTCAGCGCAAGTTCGCTCCCTCTTTTTCCAAGAGGCCGTTGCCGCAGTCCGTAGACTGCGCCTGCGCAGCCGGTGGCTGCGCCGCGCCCGGTAGGCGCTCTATGCGATGTCGTGTGTGTCTGGAAGTCATGTACTCCGCCTGCAAAAAGGTCGGTGACACGTCAAGGGCGCGCGATTATAGATTCGAACCGGCGGGTGTCAACAGGTTTTCGCGGAATCGACACCGGCGTTTGACGATTTCGTAGCTGTTAGTCCCGCAGCAGTTCGTTGATCGAGGTCTTCGACCGCGTGCGTTCGTCCACGCGCTTGATGATGACGGCACAGTAGATGTTCGGCCTCGGCCGTCCCGATTCGAAGGCGGGGCTGGGCAACGATCCGGCCACGACCACCGAATAGGCAGGGACGCGACCGGTCGTGATCTCGCCGGAATCGCGATCGACGATCTTGGTGGAGGCGCCGATGAAGACGCCCATGCCGAGCACCGCGCCCTCTTCGACGACGACGCCCTCGACGACCTCCGAGCGGGCGCCCACGAAGCAGTTGTCCTCGATGATCACCGGTTCCGCCTGCAACGGTTCCAGGACGCCGCCGATGCCGGCACCGCCCGAGATGTGGCAATCCTTGCCGATCTGAGCGCAGGAGCCCACGGTGGCCCAGGTGTCGATCATGGTCCCGCTGTCGACGTACGCACCGAGGTTGACGAAGCTCGGCATCAGCACCACGGACGGGGCGATGTAGGCCGAGTGGCGGACGATTGCGGAGGGTACGGCGCGGAAGCCGGCGGCCCGGAAACGTGCCTCGTCCCAGCCCGCGAACTTAGAGGGCACTTTGTCCCACCACGGTGCGCCGCCGGGACCGCAGCTGATGGGCTCCATGTCGTTCAACAGGAAACTGAGCAGCACGGCCTTCTTCAGCCACTGGTTGACGATCCACTCGTCCCCGATCTTCTTCGCGACCCGGGCGCTACCCGCGTCGAGCGCATTTAGGGCTGCCACGACGGCGTCACGGATGGGCCCCTCGGTGTCGAAACCGATTTCTTCGCGGCGCTCCCAGGCCGCGTTGATGGTGTTCTCGATGTCGCTCATTTGCATTCCCGTAGTCGCGTGGATCGGCGGGACGGGACAAGCCCGTCCCCTACGATGCGGCGCGGCGCCTCAGGTGCCCCGGACCTTCATCCCCGCCGCGCGATAGGCGTTGTCGATGAAGTGCATCTGCTTGATGGCATCGTGCGCGTCGGTTGGCAACTGCTCGCCGGTTCTGAGCGAGCGCACGAAGGCGTCGAGCTGGTAGTCGTAGGTGGTGCGCTTGGTGAGCGCCTCGGTCGTTGTCTCGCCATCGACCGTCAGCCTGATTTCGTGTCCCATGTGGGGCACGAGCGGGTTGTCGACCATGAGCGTGCCCTTCGTACCCTCGACGAGAAGCTCGGCCCGGTAGGGCTCGCCCTTCATGGAGCCCGATGTGCTACCGGTTGCTCCGCTTGGGAACTTGAGCTCGGTCACCAGGCTCAGGTCCACGTCGGGCGGCCCTTCCACGGCCTCGGCGGAGACGACCTCGGGTTCCTCGCCGGTCAGGTGACGGACCCAGGACATGGGATAGCAGCCCATGTCCATGGTGGCGCCGCCGCCCGTTTCGTAGATCATGCGTATGTTGGACGCCGGGACGCCGCGTTCGCCGCCGACGTGGAACAGGCCGGAAACCCGGACCAGCTCGCCGATGGCGCCGGATTGGTAGATCTCCAACGCGCGTAGGAACACGGGGTGATAGCGGTAGTGGAATGCTTCGATCAGAAGCAGGTCGGCCCGGTCTGCGGCCTCGGCCATGTCGACCGCCTCCGCTTCGTTCATCGAGAACGACTTCTCGCACAGGACGGGCTTGCCGGCGGCGAGTGCCTTCAACGTCCATTCGCGGTGATGGCTGATCGGCAGCGGGTTGTAGATCACGTTGACGTCCGGGTGGTCGATCACGGCCTGGTAGTCGTCGACGACATGCTCGATATAGCCTCGCTCCGCCATCACCTCGGCGCGGGAACGGTCGCGCGCCGCGATGGCCACAACGGACACGTCGTCATTGCGGCTCGCGGGGGCGAGGAGCGCCTGGGGCGTGATGTTCGCCGCCCCCAGCGTTCCGAAACGGAATTCAGTCATGCACTTCTCCAATTTTCGGCTGCAAGCAACCGTGGCCAGGCGTCAAGGGGTCACGGGGTACTTGCGTCGTTGGCGTGTCGGACTATGGTAGCCCTTGACGGCGGATCGTACCGAATTGGACGTTGATGCTCGATTCGATCCTAAAGACCACTAGTCGCTGGCCGCTAACTCGCCTGCACGGCGTCGTTCGCTTCGTCGAACCGTTGATGCGTGCAACCTACCGGCGCAAGGTGGTTGAAGACAACTTGCGCCAAGCGTTCCCGGACGACGATACGGCGAAGCTGGTGCGGGAGTTCTACGGCGGGTTCTGCCAAGGGTGGGTCGAGGTCGTTCGATCGCTCGGCATGGATGTGGCGGAACTCGGCGAGCGCGTGACGTTCGAGGGGGCACAAGCCCTCGACGAAGGCAATGCGCTTTTGCTCATGGCCCATCACGGCAACCTCATCTGGGCCATCACAGCCTTGGCCGGCGAAATCGACGCACCTGTCGCCATCGTCTACAAGCCACCGCATACGCCGGCGGTACGCGAACACATCATGGCCGTCGGCGAACGGTTCGGGGTCACGCTGGTGCCGGTCAAGGACATGCGTCGAGAGTTCCTCAAACGCCGCCACGAACGACCCGTTTGGACGCTTGTGGCGGACCAGCGCCCCGGTGGCCGCGACCGTCAAACGGTCGACTTCTGCGGTCGGCAGACCGCCTTCTTCGCGGGCCCGGATCGTTTGGCCAAAGCACTCAAGTGGCCCGTGTACTACCTGTCCTGCCAGCGCCGGGGCCCCGGTCGCTATCACTGCCGGATCGAGAAGATCGCTGATCCGCCTCATGATCGAGGCTCGATCGTCGAACGCTACGTCGCCAAACTCCAGGCGGACGTCAATCGGGCACCGGCGGATTGGCTCTGGTCGCACAAGCGATGGCGGGAGTGATCGGCGCTAGTCGCCCTTGAACACCGGTTCCTTCGCTCCCCGGTAGGCCTCGATCGCGGCCCGACGGTCTTCGGTCATTGCCGACAACAGGTTCTGGTCCACGTCCATGTGCATGACGGCGACGTCGAGGGCGGAGACCAGGGCGTTGACGCTGCGTTTGATCATCTGGGCCGCTATCAGCGACTTCCCGACGTAGCGATCGGCCCACTCCCGGGCGGTTCCCATGAGGTCCGCCCGGGCCACTAGCGCATCGAGAACACCCCAATCCAGTAGCTCTTGGGCGTGGATGCGCTCGCCGCCGATGACCAGGCGCTTGGCCCGGGACGGCCCCGCGATGTGCGTGATTAGCGGCAGCCCCTTCCACATCAGGTTCACGCCGATGTCGATCTCCGGGTACTGCATGAAGCAGTCGTCCGAGCCGATGCGTACATCCATCGCAGTGGCGAGTACCGCGCCTCCGCCCATGGCGGCGCCGTTCCAGGCGGCGATCGTGATCTGGTCCATGTCGTGGACGGCTAGCGTCGCCCGCTCGCCGATGCGGGCGAGGCGGCGGCGTTCGAGGAGATTCGCAGCCGCCGGGCCGCCGCCGTCGAGGTCGGCGCCGGACGAGAAGTGCTTGCCCTCGCCCGTGAAGATCACCACCCGGGTATCGGTATCGTCGCGAAACGACAGAGCCGCGGCTTCGATGTCGACTAGGTGGGCGTGGTCGAGAGCGTTGGCCTTGCGGGGGCGATTGAAGGTCACCACCGCGACGTGGCCGTCCTTCTTGACCTTGAGATTGTCGTATTGGATGTCGGGGGTCACGGCATCTCCCGCGCTTGGTCGTGGCGCAGTGTGGCACACTTGCGCGTTTGTTCGAATCGAGGGGAGATCAAAAAAGATGCCATCCGTCACAGCAACTGACGGCCCGGTGGCGGTCACCGGCGCCTCCGGATACATCGGCGCGCACACCGTCATTGCGCTCCTGAAACGGGGCTACGACGTTCGTGCCTGCGTTACGGACCTATCCAACCCCGACAAGACGGAGTTCCTGCTCGCCATGAACGACGAGCACCCCGGCTCCGTGACGTTGCACGAAGCGAATCTGCTCGAAGAAGGCAGCTACGACGCGCCGTTCAAGGACTGCAGCGCCGTTCTGCACGTCGGCACGCCGATGGGGTATGGGGGTGCCAACAACCCGCAACAGGTCTACGACGGCGCGATCAATGGCGTCCGCAACATTGTTGCGTCGGTGACGAACTCCGGTTCGGTCAAGCGGCTGGTCTACACCAGTTCCTTCGCCGCCATCGGCCATCCGTCTCCGGCTGGTCATCGTTACACCGAGGCCGACTGGGCGTCCGACAACCGCGAGAACGACAAGAACTGGAACACCGAGAACCTCCATCAGAAGGGCGAGGTCGGCTATTCCATGGCCAAGGTCGAATGCGAACATCTCGTAAACCGCCTCGCTGCCGACGACGGTCGCTTCGATGCCATCTCGGTGTGTCCGTGCGTCGTTCTCGGCCCGTTGTTGAGCCCGGTTCACGAGTTGCGGGGTTCTTGGCAGTTCTTCCTGGGCCGCATGCTTGCGGGGCACCCGTGCCAACGCGGCTGGCAGGCGCTGTGGAACATCGTCGACGTGCGCGACTGCGGCGAGTCGCAGGCGCTCATGATCGAGTCCGACGTGTGCGAGAACGGCTCACGCTACATGCTCTGCGCCACGGACGAATCCGGCGAGATCACCGCCATGCAGCTCCACGACCATCTGCAGGCGCTCTTTCCCCACATTGACGTCGGCGGCGTGACGCCTGAATACGAGGCCATGGTCGAGAAGTACGGTGCCCCCTACAACGCGCCTCGTGCTCACTGCGACAAGGCACGGGAAGAGCTGGGCCTTGAGACCCACGCCATCGAGGACACCTTGCGCACCACCGGCGAGACCATGATCGAGCTCGGCATCGTCGAGCCGAAGCTGAAGTAGGCGAATGCCCAACGAAACGGCCGTTGCGGACGGCTTTACGGTGAAGCTCGCGCGTTCGGGAAAGCAGGTGTTCGTCCCGAAAGGCGGGTCAATTCTCTTCGAGCTTCTCGAAGAGGACGTGCAGGTTCCCTATGCCTGCGGCGTCGGCATCTGCGGGGCGTGCTGGCAGCGGGTCGTCTCGGGCAAGCCGGACCACCGCGACTTCGTCTTGAGCGACGAAGAACGGGACAAGGGAGCGGTGATGATCTGCTGTGCCGGGTCGTTGACGCCAGAGTTGGAGTTGGACCTGTAGGGGCGATCTCAACGCGCCCGATGAGGGACGGGTCGCCCGCGTTGGCGGGACGAGCGTTTCGGTTCATCCGGGACGCCACAATCGCTTCGCGTGGGCGTTCGGGGATCAGGGATCGAACCAAAGTGTAGGCTGGCGAGGTCTTGGGAATGTGACCTCGGCGCAGCCTACTAGGGGGAGGGGTCTTTGCGCCTAGTCCGCACGGTTTCGACGTGGGGGCTAGTTCAATGGCCCGTATGTTACCTCAGGTAACACCCGTGTCAATAGGTAACGCGCGATTTTTTTGGGGCGCGCATTGCGCACCGTTTTCGGACACTCTGTCGCGAACGAGCCTCACGCGTTCGCAGGTCCAACGGGCTAGAATCGCATCCGCACACCTTCAAGAGCCTTTAGCGTTCGCCATGGCCGACCGCGAGAACCCGACCTCCCACAGCTATTTCTCCCAGCGCTTGCGGCTGCACTACCTGGACTGGGGGAACGACGACGCTCCCGACATGCTCCTGGTCCATGGCGTCCACGACCACTGCCACTCTTGGGACTGGCTGGCGCAGCCTTTGCGGGATCGATTCCACGTCGTGGCGCCGGACCTGCGAGGCCATGGCGACTCCGAGTGGACGCGCGGCAGCCCCTACTCCTATCTCGAGTACGTTCAGGACATCGCCCAGCTCGTTCGACAGCAGCGTCTTGACCCGGTCACCATCGTGTCGCATTCGCTGGGCGGCACCATCGCGTCGATGTACGCGGGCACCTTCACGGAGTCCGTCGACCGCTTGGTGATCATCGAAGGCGTGGGACTCTATCCCGGGGACAGCGCCGCCCCGGGCGTGCGCCTGCGACAGTGGATCGATGCCAACTATTCCCTCGCGGCGCGGGTGCCGCGTCGCTATCCCAGCTTGGAAGATGCCTATCACCGCATGCAGGAGACAAACCCGCACTTGTCGCCCGACCAGGCTCGCCACCTCACGATCCACGGCAGCAACTTAAACGAGGATGGCACCTATACGTGGAAGTTCGACAACTACACACGCACGCCGCGTCCCTACGACATCCCCAACGAGGATCTGGTGACGCTCTGGCAACGAATCGACTGTCCCGTGTTAGTCGTCAACTCCCGGCAGGGCTACCCGCATCGAATCGGCCACGACAACACGTTGCGCCACTTCAAGAACGTGACCTTGCGGGAGATCGACGATGCCGGCCACTGGACGCACCACGACCAGTTGGACCAATGCGCCTCGGTGATCGAGGATTTCTTGAAGGCGTCGCTGTCTTGACCTGAGTCTGGGAGAGGACACGGGAGCCACAATCGTTAGATGACGTATCACGACATAACCTACGAAGTCGTCAACCACGTTGCCCGCATCACCACCAACCGGCCGCGGTACCGCAACGCCCAGAGCCGCCGCCTGCTCGAGGAACTCGATGACGCCTTCCGCGATGCCGCCGCCGACCGCACCGTTCACGTCGTGGCGCTGTTCGGCGCGGGCGAGCATTTCTCGGGGGGGCACGATCTCGGTACGCCGGACGAGATGGCCGATCGCCGGGAACGCCCCATCGAAGAAGGTCTGCGGGGGCGTTTCGAGCGGTCGAGGGAACTGTTCGTGGACAAGACCATGCGGTGGCGCAACATGCCGAAACCCACCATTGCGGGTATCCAGGGCTACTGCATCTACGGTGGGTGGATCGTCGCCAGCGCGATGGACATTCTCTATGCCGCCGACAACGCCATGTTCCTTGGATCGAACTTCCAGTTCTTCTCGGTGCCCTGGGACATGCATCCACGGCGCGCCAAGGAACTGCTCTTCGAATCGCGCTTCATTGATGCGGAGGAGGCGATGGCGTTAGGGCTCGTCAACCGGGTCTTTGCGGCGGAACGGCTCCATGAGGAGGTGATCGCCTACGCCGAACGCATTGCGCGCAATGACCCGTTCCAGCTGCGCATGATCAAGATGGCCGTGAACCAGGTGCAGGACACCCAGGGATTCCAGGCCCACGTTACTGCGGCCCACCTGATGCACATGACATCCGCGGAGGGCGAACGAGACCCCGGCTATGCGCTCAAGGTTCCCGAGGGGCGCCGCCGGCCGATGGTGGAGCGCGCCTTCGAGAACTACCGACTGAACAAGGATCGCTAGCGGCGGCAAGCAGCCCGACGAGTGAAGGCGATAATACGGCATCGAATGTTGACTCGGGTGAGAGCCTTTTGCCGCGTTCAAGAGGATCAGTCGTGACGGCGCCTCGCTTCCTTCCGCTGGACTTCGCGGAACGGCCTGCGGCGGAGATGAGGGAGCGGGCGGCGTTGTTCAGTGAACTCATGCGCCGACGCCGAACCGTTCGCCACTTCGATGCGCGACCGATTCCCGACGACATCATCGAACACGCGCTCATCACTGCGGGTAGCGCACCGAGTGGTGCCAATCGACAACCGTGGCACTTCGTCGTGGTCAGCGATCCGGCCAAGAAGGCGGCGATCCGCGAGGCGGCGGAGAAGGAGGAGCGCGCGTTCTACTCCCGACGGGCCTCCAAGGAATGGCTGGACGCCTTGGAACCGCTCGGCACGGACGCCGACAAGCCATTCCTGACGACCGCCCCGGTATTGATCGCGATCTTCCTGCGCCGGTTCAACTTCGACGCCGATGGCAGGCGGCTGAAGAACTACTACACTGCGGAGTCCGTGGGAATCGCCACCGGGATGCTGATCACTGCCCTGCACAACGCCGGTGTCGCAACGCTCACCCACACGCCGAGCCCAATGCGGTTCCTCAATGACTTGCTCGACCGACCGCCCCACGAGCGGGCGTTCCTGCTGCTTGTCGCCGGCTATCCGAGCCCCGATGCGGTAGTTCCGGACATCGGCAAATACCCGCTGGAAGAACTGGCGACCTTCGTTTCGTAAGGTGACCTAACACCCCACAGGGCGCGCGGTCGCCTGTGTCGAATCTCGGTCTCTCTTGGCGACGGGACGGGACAAGCCTGTCCCCTGCGGTTCGTTCCGCGACCGTGGCGCCGTAGGGGCGACCCTTGTGGTCGCCCGCGCCGGATGCGCCACCGGGTTCCCGGGACGGGACAGGCCCGTCCCCTACGACCCTCGCTCATGGGGGCGATCCGACAGCGCCGTCTCTCCTGCGAAAGCCCGTAGGTAGTCTGCCACCTCGACCGGGTCGCCCCTCATCACGACGCGATCCTGCTTGCCGGCAAGCTGATAGTCGTACATGGGATCGTAGTAGTACTCGAGCAAGCGCCGGATCCATTCATGGTGTGCGTCGCGCCGGCTGCTCGTGTCGGCTCTGAAGGCAGCGTCCATCAAGGCGGCGAGTTCGCGGTATCGAACCCCGCCGAGGCGCCGTTCGATCCGCGACAGCGAGGCGGTCAGGTGGGGCTCCGGGTCGTCTGCCTCGACAACGTATTCCCGGTAGATGCTGTCGACCCGATCCGTGTCGTCCACCTCCAAAAGCACGATCGGCGCTTGCTGCAAGGCGTTGTACAGCGCAACCGGTATGGCGAGCCGGCCGATGGTGCGGCTCTCGTCTTCAACCGCGACGGGCTCGTCCGGCGGCAGCCTGAGGAGAGCCACCGCGAGCGCATTCTCGAACGTCACCGGCGACGGTTGCGGGGTCGGGTAGCCTCCGAAGGCAGATCCGCGGTGGTTCGCAATGCCCTCGAGGTCGACGTGGGACCGCGCCGCCTGCACGAGGCGGGTCTTGCCGGAACCGGTACGTCCGCCGACCACGACGAATCGTCGCGTTTCGCCAGCGGTCTGGATCGTATCGAGACAGCAGTGCCGCAGCGCCTTGAACCCCCCCGCTACGCGTGGCAGCTCGATGCCTGCGTCCGCGAGCCAGGCTTGGGCTATTCGCGATCGCAAGCCGCCCCGCCAACAGGTGATCAGGGCGTTCGGGTGCTTGACGGCGAAATCCCGCCAGGCCGCGACTCTCGATGCCTTGTTGTCGTCGACGACCAGTTTGTGCCCCAGGGCGACGGCGGCATCGCGCCCGCCGGTCTTGTAGGTCTTGCCGACGGCATCTCGTTCGTCGTCCGTCAGCAGGGGAAGGTTCACAGCCCCGGGCACGGCCCCGCGACGGAACTCGGTCGGCGAGCGCACATCGATCAACCCTCGGGCGTCGCGGAGGATGCTGGCGTAGTCGTCGACGGCAAACGGGGACACGATTCGAGGGGCCTTGTGCCGGCGGACGAGAGAACTAGGGAACCTGCTCGCTGATCTCTTCGCCGGCCCGAAACGCTTCGAGATGCTCGAGCAGGATCGGCAGGTCGTTGTCGGCTGAGGCACGCGCCTCCTCCACGGCTTGTTCCTGTACGGCGACCGCGCGTTCGAAGTTGCCGTTGGCGGCATATGCGGCTGCCAAGGTGTCGAGATAGGCCGGGTTGCGGCTTGCTTCATCGCTCGCGTCCATGATCCGCTCCATGATCTCGAGCGCATAGCGTTCGTCGCGGAGTTTCGGTAGATGGGTGACCGCAAAGCGCCAGGCGACTTCGTTCACCAGGTAGGGGTCATCGGGTGCCGCTTTGACCGCGTTCTTGAACCAGGAACCGGCGCGCCGGAAGCTCTTCCCGACGTGCAATCCCCGGGCATAGAGATCCCCGATCAGGACCATGGCATGGGCGTTGTCATTCCGGGCGAACTGTCGAACCCAACGGAATGCGCGCTCGTTGAAACCCCGGTCGACGTCCCGATGCATCAGGAACCGGGCGTACTCGAGCTTGCCTAACTCGTCTATCTCGGCAGCGCGCAGGAAGTAATGTTCGGCACGCTCGTGATCCCGGTCCACGGAATCGCCGAGTACATGGCGCCAACCCAACCAGAGAAGGGCTTGTGGGTTGTCGAGTTCGGCCGAGCGCGAGATCAACGGCAACCCGTTGGCGGTCTTGTCGCTGCCGTAGGTACCCATGACGTAGAGCCTGCCGAGTTCGAACATGGCGTCCTCGAAGCCGGCGCGGATTGCCACCAGGTAGTTCCGTTCAGCACTGACGAGGTACTCGTCGCGGTCCTTGGACGCCTGCGTTGTGTTGAATGCGGCTCGTAGCCACAACTCCGCGAGAATCCTGTTCGCCATCGCATTCCCGGACCATGCCGCGAGGCGCAGGGCATCGACGGCGTCATTGAACCGGGTGAGACCCCTCCAGCCCAGGAAGGTAAGGGCGGCCGTGTCGTTGCCGGCGGCCAGTATGTGGATGAACGATTCGGGGCTGAACGCGTCGCATACCCGCAACTCGCTGCAGGACCGAGGTGGGCCGATGGGAAAGACGGTGGTCGGTTTGCGACGGACGGATTCCGCGAGGCCGGAGTAGAGACCGTCGAGGTCGAAGAACACGTTCTTGAGCGGTTGGCTGTCGCGGGCCGCGCTGATCCACAGCATGAACGGACGTTCATCTGACTGGCGGTAGGTGGACCCCACCTCCGTCAGCTCTCGCGTGCCGAGGTATCCCTTCGCTTCGTTGGGCGACAATGCCCGGTAGGGGGCGTCGAGGGTGCCGTCGCCGGTCGTCTCCACCGCGCCCGCGATGACGTGGGTCCACGCCTCGTGAACGGCGGCCTGTTCCGGCATGTCGACATGGTGGTAGAACTCGGCGAGCGCTTGGTGACCGGTGATACTGGCGCGGTAGTGCTCGAGAGTCGCGGAACCGATCGGGCCAAGGCGCAGGGGCTGTTCCACTTGCAGGAGACCGAGGATTTCCTGTTCCAGGAGCGTGACCGCCCGGATGCGTTCGTCGAAGTCGGGTGTGGCCAGGAATGCTTCCCTGAGCCGTATGACCTGCTCCGCGTCGATGGCCTGTTCGTCGGCTAGCTGCGTGGCCAGCTCATCGTAGGTGGGCGGCAGGTCGGCGGCAACGGTCGCGCATCCCGCGCAGAGAAGACAGGCGACGAGAACCAAGGCGCCAAGCGCTTGATCTCTCCAAGCCGTATCGACATTGAGGCTCACCTTGGGAAGTGTAGCGCATCCGTCTTTGGCCAACCGGGATTCGGGTATGCTTGCGGCATTGGTGCCAACGGGAACGTTGCATGGCCTTGTTCAGAAAGTTGAGATTGCCGAGCGAGCACGAGGCGTTGCCCGGGCGCGACCAGGCGATACCCGTGCCGCCGGCGCATTTCGTCAACGGCAACCCGCTCGAAGGTCCCTTTCCCGAAGGACACGCCAGTTTGCTAGGCGGAATGGGTTGTTTCTGGGGCGCCGAACGGAAATTCTGGCAGACCGAGGGCGTGTGGACGACGGCTGTCGGCTACGCGGGCGGCCACACTAGGAACCCGACGTACGAGGAGGTTTGCTCGGGGCTTACCGGGCATACCGAGGTCGTTCTGGCCGTTTTCGACCCCGCGATCGTCAGCTACGCGCATCTGTTGAAGGTGTTCTGGGAAGCGCACGACCCCACCCAGGGCATGCGCCAGGGCAATGACGTCGGTACGCAGTACCGTTCGGCGATCTACGTCTACGACGACGGGCAGCGCGAGCTTGCCTTGGCCTCCCGGAAACAGTATCAGCACGCCCTGTCGGCGGCCGGCTACGGCGAGATCACCACCGAGATAGAGGACGCCCCCACCTTCTACTACGCCGAGCACTACCACCAGCAGTATCTGGCCAAAGTGCCGAACGGCTATTGCGGACTGGGCGGCACGGGGGTGACGTGCGGTATCGAGCCCCTCGTGGAGTTCAGGGGCGCGGCGGGCCGGTAGGGCAAGGGGAGAACAAACTGCGGGTGAACCGTTGGGTCCACCCGCAGTCCCATTACTCCTAGCCAAAGTTCTGTCGATCCCGCAGCTGCCGGCGGACTGCTTCTTGATCGACACTTCAAGCATACAACAGCGTCCCAGCGATCAGTAGTTGAATTGGGCGGGCGGCGATATAGACTGGCCGACCTTCACCGACCGGGGCATACGTTGACCCACCGCCCGTTGATCGCCAGCACCAAATCGGCACGTCGGCGGGAGCCCACGGCTTGAGCGCGCGGCGCGTCGGCGTCGGTGTCGACTTCGGCACCAGCAACTCCGTCGCCGCGGTCTTCGATGGCGACGAGGTCACCTTGGTCACGCTGGAGGACCGCGGCACGGCCTCGACCGGCGCATCGGAACACGAAGCGGAAATCATGCCTTCGGCGACCTACATCGACCGGGCCCTGCAGACGCGGACCGGGCAGGACGCCATCGACCGATACATCGACGACAACACTGGCCGCAAGGTCGAGCTGGTCCCGGAGGTGATCGGCAAGGCGATGCTGGCAGTGGGGTACGCGAATGCCGGTTCGCGCAATCCCGGCGAGACGATGACCGTCGATGTCTACGGGGACGCCATGACCGATACCGGCATGCGGGGTCGCCTGTTCCGCGGCACCAAACGCCTGTTGGGCAAGGCCGACGTTCGCCGGCTCATGGTCTTCGACCACCCTTTTCGACTGGTGGCGCTGGTGACGCCGATCCTGCTCCGGATGCGCGAAGCGCTATCGGCAATGGTCGGTACGTTCGACCAGGGTTGCGTAGGTCATCCGGTAAATTTCGAGGGCCGCGACGAACATCGCAACCAGCTTGCGCTGTCGCGTCTCGGCGAGGCGTATCGCTATGCTGGGATCGCGAAACCGAGGTTCTATCCAGAACCGATTGCCGCGGCCGTGAGTTTCCTCCACGCCAACCCGGACGCGGTGGGCAAACACGTCCTGACCGTCGATTTCGGCGGCGGCACGCTGGACTTCTGCATTCTCGAGCGGACACCTGACAACCGCTTCCGCGTGGTCAACACCCACGGCATCGGCTTGGGCGGTGACCACATCGACCAGCGCCTGTTCCGCGAACTGCTGTTCCCGCTGCTCGGCAAGGGCGAACGGTGGCGGCGTCCCGGCGAATACGGGGACATCGACACCGAGTTCCCCTTCGACGAATACGAGGAATTCCTGGTGAACTGGCCGGTCACCTATCTCCTCAACCAGAATCGCTACACGACGGCGGTCAAGGACTGCATCGATCATGGCGGCCCGGAGCGCACGAAGTTCCGCCGCCTCCGGGAGCTGATCGACCAGAACCTGGGCTACGTCGTTTTCCAGGCCATCAAGGAATTCAAAGCACGCCTGTCCCACGAGGACGAGGCCGTCTTGGACATTCCGGAGATCGACGTCGACGTTCAACTATCCCGCGAGCGTTTCGAAGGAATGATCGCGGACATGCTAGGGCGCATCGATCAGGGCATCGAGGCCACTCTCGCGCGCGCGACCCTTCCCCGGTCTGCGATCGACATCGTGCTCCGTACCGGCGGCTCGTCGTTGATACCTGCCGTGCAACGCCTACTGGACGGCTTTTTCCCGGGCAGGGTGGTGGACCACGATCCGTTCACCAGCGTCGCGGCGGGTCTCGCCATCGCGGACTACCATCAACTGCCGGCGGGACCGACCTAGGAGCCCGTCGGACTTCTCGGCGATCGCCGCTAGGCCGGGCTGGGCGGTGGGGCGGTTTTTCCTGTGACGCTAGCCTGCGAAATGCGCCGTCTCACCCGTCTCCCAAAACGCCCTCCCAAAGCTGGCGATCGATCCGGTCGGGATCTGCCTCGACGCGCGAGTTGGCGTCGAGAATCAGGGTCTGTCTGCTCTGCGCGTCGTAGCGCGGCCAGCGGGGCAGTCCCGCCCCGTTGGGGTCGCCGGTCTTCGCAAAGGCGATCACGGTATCCGACCAACGCCGAGACAGCCGTCGCACGACCGGATCTTCGGGATCGTAGAGGAGCAATCCGCCAGGGTCGTCGCTGTTGAAGCGGTTGAAGGTGAACGCAATCTCGGCACCGTGGGTTGCACCAACTTCCTTGCCGAACAGTTCCACGGTCGTCGGCAGGTCGAACCGGTACAGCCAGCCTCCCGGACCGGCGGCCGTGGCCCGCTCCGTGCTGCCCATCGCCGACCTGAGGAACATGGCACGCCAGATGTGCTCGTAGATCGCCATCGCGTCCGCATCGGGATGCTGCGCCTTCAGGGCCTCGAGGTAGGGTGCCGAATCCGCATCGCCTACGACCGCCGCCGCGAACTCGCGGTTCGGCGGCTGGAAATCGGGAGCGAATAGGGTGATTAGCGCGGAGAAGAAAGTCCCCTCGTCGCGATTCGAGCCTGCGATCAGCGGTACGCCTCGCGCACCACGCTCCGTGATCGCGTCGTTGGTCGAGCGTGTAACAACGTGCCCGTCGACTCCCCCGCTAACGTTGGGTATCGCGCCCTGAACGGCCAACAGCTCTTCGCCTGACATGACGCGGAGCTTCTCATAGAGATCCACGGGTTGACCCCCGACGTGGGTCAGCAACGACGTCACGAGGTCCGGAGGCGGTTGGTCGACCGTTACGGGGCTGTGCGCGATTGCCTTGTGGTAAAGCCCGTCGGCCGCTGGCGTGGCCAACAGGGCGAGCACGGAGACACCGCCGGCGGACTCGCCGAATATCGTGATGTTGCCAGGATCGCCGCCATAGTCGGCGATGTTGTCCCGCACCCATTCGAGGGCCAGCACCTGGTCGCGGAAGCCGTTCGATCCGGACCCCGCGAATTTGTCGCCGAGCGGTGACAAGTCCAGGAAGCCGAAAAGGCCGAGTCGGTAGTTGACGGTGACCACGACGACATCGCCTTCGGCCGCCAACATCGAACCGTCGTATTCGTTGGCCGACCCGTTTACGAGGCTGCCACCATGGATCCAGAACAGCACGGCGCGTTGGGCGTCTTCGACGGCGGGCGTTACGATGTTCAGAAAAAGGCAATCCTCGTTCGTTGGTCCCACGGGCTCGCCCAGCAAGCTGGAATCCGGCTGCATACAGCGGTTCGGGAACCCGGTCGCATCGTACGACCCGGTCCAAGGCATCGAAGCGCTCGACGGCCAGAAGCGGCGCGGCGGCTGCGCGTACCGAATACCGCGGAAGTGCAGGACGTTGTCTTGGCGAAGGCCCTGGATTTGGCCGAGCCGCGTGTCGACGGTTATCGTGTCGTCAACGTCATGCATCGATGCCTCCCCTTGTGAGTCTTCGACGGCCTGGCAGTTCGCGACGACCGCCCATGACACCACGGCAGCAACACTGAGCCGCCGCGGGTTCCGTGAGGGGGTTGCCGCCCGAGTCGACGTGATCCCGACCATGAATTCACTTCCCCGAAGTGTTTGGGACGTAAGTCTGCGGCACCGACCCTGGCGGAACAATGCCGACCTCGATCGCCTGGCTCCGGCAGTGCGACGGGTGCCGATGGCTGCGTCGGCCTGCACGCCACGCTATCGTAACGGGCACCGCACCTGCGGCCGGGCAACGGGCGCGAGCGAATTGGGAGCAATTCAAATGACCGTGGATTTCGCAGGAGTCCTCCGAGACTTCACCGCCGCTATCGAAGCCGGCAACGGCAACGCGCTCGCGGCGTTGTTCACGCCGGAAGGTAGCTATCACGACGGCTTCTACGGCGAGAGCGTCGGACGGGACGCCATCGCTCGAATGCTCGAAGAGCAATTCTGGGGCCATGCCGAGGGATTCCGCTGGCAGATGTTCGACCCGGTTTGCGATGGCCGAGTCGGCTATGCGCGGTATCTCTTCAACTACGACTCGAAGCTCCCGGGTGTCGAGGGTCGATCGGTGGTGTTCGACGGGATCAGCCAATTCACCTTCGAGGGCAATCTCATCGCCTGCTATCGGGAACAGTTCAATACGGGCATGGCGATGGCCCAACTCGACTTTGCGCCGGAACGTATCGCGAATCACCTCAAGAACCGCGCGGCGGCACTCAGGAAGTCGATCTCGTAGGGGACGGGCTTGTCCCGTCCCGAGCATTCGCCTTGCGTGGTCTTGTTCCCGCACGAAGGCGACGAACATCACCACTCGGGCCGACGCTCGTAACCCGGATCGATGGTCTCGAAGAAGGTCTGGACCATTCGGTAGGTCATACCCCAAACGAAATGGCCGCCGCCGAGCCGGAAGCCATTGAACTGCATGGCACCCCCGTCCGGGCTGTCCACCGCGTGGTTTTCGCCCCTGTACATGGGTTCCAGCGGCGTCCAGACCACGTCGGCGACCTCGTGATTCGGAGCGAATGACGGGTTGCCGTCGATCTCGAACACGAACGGCTTGACGACCATCGTTCGCCGAACGCTCATGGGCCGTGCCGGCGGCAGCGAACCGATCACCGCCGCCTCGGAGATGTCGAGGCCGATCTCCTCGTCGGTTTCGCGGATCGCCGCGGCCAGGAGATCGATGTCATCGGGATCCTTGTGGCCACCTGGAAACGCCATGTGCCCGGACCACGGATCACCGTCCTTGACGGCGCGTTGAATGAACAACACTTCGGTGTCGCCCCGTCGGTCACGCAGAATCACCGCCACGGCAGCTTGCCGGGTGTCGGTGGGGATCGGGGGATCGGTTTGTGGTGTCGCGAGGCGGCACCGGATGCGGTCCAAGTCGAGCATCGTGCCTATTTGGAACGTTCCCGGCGAGTTGGTCAAGCCGCGTCGACCCGCGCCCGCGAGGGTGAAGGACGCCGGCGGCCTTCGAACGGACTTCGCTGTGCTACTGTCGCGGGGTTCTCTCGGCCAGCTATGTGCGCGTGAATCCTCTTGCTTCCACCGCTAACCGTTGCTTCGTCTGCGGCAACGGCAACCCCATCGGCCTGAACGTCCGCTTCCGCCTCGACGGCGACGTCTGCCGGGCCGAGTTCACCCCCGGCGAAGCCCATGTCGGCTACGACGGCGTGACCCACGGCGGCATCCTGTTCAGCCTGCTCGACGACGTCATGGCGAACTACGTCTTCCTGCGCGGCGAGCGCTGCTACACGGCCAAGGCGGAAGTCCGTTACCGGGGGCCGCTGCCCGTTGGGACTCGCGTCAGGCTGGAAGGCCGGCAGATACGTCGCAAAGGGCGTCTGGTGGTCTTGGAGGGACGTGTGCTCCGCGCGGACAACGACGAGGTGGTCGCCGAGGCGACGGGGAGCTTCATGGTGGAGGCTGGCTCGCGGGCCTCGCGCAGATAGCGAAACGGAGATCGGCCGGAACTCAATCTTCAGTCCGCCGTGCACTTGGTCGGTCGCCGGTCGTCTAGTTGGGGAACATCGCCCCATTCAATTGGAGGCCGAGTTGCGTTTCCCACCCTTCGCCCACCGCGCCTCCGGTTTGTCGGGGACCGGCGCCGTGGACGAAGCGAGGAAAACGCGCCGGCCTTGGAGCAGGGGTCGAAAGCAGCAGAACCGGAGCGCTCGCGGCTGGACGAGCGACCCGGCGCCGGGTTTGGCAGGGAGCGTTTTCCACGGGCTGTCCACGGGCGCGATCCCCCAGATGAATACAGCGGCGGTGGGCAGGCGGTGGGAAACGCGGGGCCGGGTCGTCGGAAACGGTC
>JAPPAV010000019.1 GCA_026705345.1 Gammaproteobacteria bacterium | reverse complement strand
AAGATGATCGAGATGGCGGCGGAGGTCGGCGACGGCGTGGTCTTCAACCTCTGGCCCCAGAAGGCGCTGCCGAAGATGATGGAACATGTCGAAATCGGCGCGAAGCGGGCCGGCAAACGTATCGAAGACATCGAAATCGTCAATCGGTTGTTGGTGATGGTTACCGACGACATCGAGCACGCCAAGGCACGGTTCCGCAGCCAGTACGCGCCCTACTATGCCAATCCGGTGTACAACAACTTCCTGAAGTGGGCGGGCTTCCCGGACGAGGCGGAGGGAATACTGGCTGGTTGGGAGGCGAGGGACCGGGAGCTGTCGACCGGTTCGATTAGCGACGAGATGATCGACACGGTGTGCAATATCGGCGACGCGGAAAAGGTGCAGCGCCGGATTCGAGAGGACGCCGACGCGGGCATCGACACCACCATCGTCTCCCCCATCGGGGTCATGCCGCTCGCCGAAGCGATGCCGACCTTCGAGGCGTTTACGGCGGATCGATTCGCCTTCGGCGATTGAGGACCCGCAGATCGCGGATGTACGACAAACCTGTGTTGGGGTCGTAGGGGCGACCCTTGTGGTCGCCCGCTCGACCCTTGTGGTCGCCCGCGCCGAGGGTCGCCCGAGCCGACTGACAAACCTCCGGGCGGTCGATATAGTTGCCCGTTCGCGCCAAAAAACAGAAACAGGGGGGTGGACATGAAGGTTGACGGTGGCGTCGGCTGGGATCTCAAGCGGGTGGGTGCGCAAGCCCAGGAACTCGAGGAGATGGGCTACAGCGGCATCCAGTCGGCAGAGACGGGGCACGATCCGTTCCTGCCGTTGGCGTTCGCCGCGCAGAGCACCCAGAAGGTCGACCTGATCACCGGCATCGCGGTCGCTTTCGCCCGAACGCCGATGCTCCTTGCGCATATCGGCCACGACCTCAACGCGACGTCCGAAGGTCGTTTCGTGCTCGGACTAGGGTCCCAGATCCGCGCCCACATCACCAAGCGATTCAGCATGCCGTGGTCTTCGCCGGCGGCGCGGATGCGCGAATTCATCCTTGCGATGCGCGCCATCTGGGCAACATGGCACAAGGGCGAGCCGCTTGAGTTCGCGGGCAGGTTCTATACGCACACCCTCATGACGCCGTTCTTCACACCCACGAACACCGAGTTCGGCGCACCGCGGATTTTCCTGGCGGCCGTGGGTCCATTGATGACGGAGGTGGCGGGGGAGGTGGCCGACGGCATCATCGTGCATCCCTTCACCACCGACAAGTACCTGCGCGAGACGACGGTTCCGGCACTCGAGCGGGGCTTTGCCAAGGCGAGTGCACGGGGCGAGGAGAAGTGCCGCGAGGATTTCGAGATCTCCTACCCTTGCTTCGTCGTAACCGGTCGCGACGAACGCGAGCTGGCCGGCGCCAAGCAGGCGACCTGCCAGCAGATCGCGTTCTACGGCTCGACGCCCGCCTACAAGCCGGTGTTCGACAGCGTCGGTGCGGGCGAGTTGCAGCCGGAACTCAATGCCATGTCCAAACAGGGTCGGTGGGTGGAGATGGGTGGATTGATCGACGACGACCTGATGGGGCATTTCGCGGTCGTCGCGGAGCCGGACGGAATCGCCTCGGCCATCAAGAGCCGATTCGGCGACGTCGTTGACCGAACATCCGCCGCCTACGCCCAGCTCCCCAAGGGCGATCGGGCTCGAATCGTGCAGGAACTCACTGCGGCGTAGGAATTTCCTCCGCCTAACGGTCGTTAGGATGAGTGCCATTGATGTCGGAGATTGATGTCGAGCAGCGGACTTCGGCGTTTTCGATAACTAGAACGACTGAAAAACAGGGTTGATATACCCATGAAGTATAAAATTCATAAAGAATCCCTCCATTTTGTCTTCACTTTTGCAACCAAAGGGGTAGACTCCGCTTCCCCGTTGCGAGTCAGGGAAGCCTTGGCGGGATAATTCACATGCTTACAAGCGTTTCGATAGTGAAGCCGCCGCGCCGCTTTTGCGGGATCGGCCAGGTTCCGAGATTGGTGGACGGGGCGACCCGGATCGGTGCATTGGCGGCCTTGGCAGCCCTTGCTGTTTCCTCATCCATATTCGCCCGCGACGACGTTCGAACAGAAATCTCCATCGACATTCCCAATCCCGCCTACGACCGGCCCACATGGACCGAGGAGCGGGCGACGTTCGGGTTTCGCCTAGCCGAAGGCTACGGCTTGGACGACGCCGTCGCCGAGGAATTTGCTGGCTGGATCCTGGAAGCGGCGACGCGTCAACACCTCGAGCCGGAACTGTTGGCCAGCCTCGTCATGACGGAGAGCTCGTTCCGCAAGGAGGCTCGGTCATCGGTGGGTGCGATCGGTCCGGCCCAGGTCCAGCCCCTGCTTTGGAACGACTTCTGCTCGGTCGACTTGTCGAACCCCGAGGAGAACCTCTACTGCGGTGCGCAGATCCTTGCCTACTACGAGCAGCGCTGCACCGTCGTGACGCCCACCCCGGAAGATGCCCAAGCGTGCGCCCTGCGTTCCTACAATGTCGGGTATCGAAATCGCAACAACGTCTATTTCATGCCTGCGGCGAATCGCTACGTCGCGAAGATCAACCGCCACCTCGCCCCGCTCGCCAACTCGTAAGGGCGACCCCATCGCGCCCGTCAGGGCGCGCGGTTGCCCGTGTTTGCCGACGGGACGGGACAAGCCCGTCCCGACGGTGCGTTCCGTCGCGCGTCGGTCTCGTCGGGGCGACCCTTGTGGTCGCCCGTGCCGTTGGGGAGGATGCGTCTCCGCGTTCACATCACGGAGAATTCGAACTCCGTTCGGGCACGAAAGCGCTCTCCCGCCCGCAGGATGGCGTCCGGGTAGTTCGGGTGGTTGGGCGCATCGGGGAACTGCTGCGTCTCGAGGCACAGCCCGCCGTGGACCGGATAGCGCCGACCGTGCTTTCCGAGGGCGGATAGGGTGTTGCCCGTGTAGAGTTGAACGCCCGGCTGGTCCGAGGTGACCGTCAGTATTCGGCCCGACGCGGGATGTCGAACTTGTGCAACGGGGCGCAGACCGCTGCCGGCAACGACGAAGGTGTGGTCGAAGCCATTCCCGGCTAGCTGGATTTGGCGGTCGTCTGCCGTCATGGCGTTGCTGAGGGTCACCGGGCTTCTGAGATCGAAGGGAGTCCCGAATACGGGCTGCACGATCCCGAGTTGGGTCAGATCTTCGCTGACGGGGAGGTAGGCTGCGGCGTGGATCGACACCTCGTGATCGGCGATCGTCGAGCCGTGTACGCCGCTCATGTTGTAGTAGTGATGCGAGGTCAAGCTGACCGGCGTCGGCGCGTCGGTGGTTGCCGTGATCTCCAAGGCGACCCGGGTGCCGGCGAACCGATATTCCGCCTTGACGGCGAGCGTCCCCGGGTAGCCGCCTTCGCCCGAGATGCTCGTTAGGCGGAACACGACCCCGTCGCCATCCGCCTCGCCTGTCCATCGCCGCAGACCGAATCCGTCTCTGCCGCCGTGGAGGTGGTGAGGCGGAATGTTGGCGTCGAGGCGATGGATGTCGCCGTCGAGTGAGAACCGGGCGTTGGTCATCCGGTTGGCGTAGCGACCGACCAGACAGTTGAAGTGCGGCTGAGGTTCGAGGTAGTCGGCGACGGCCGGGCACCCAAGCAGCACGTCGGAGAACGTCCCCTCCCGGTCGGGGACTTCGAGGCGCGTCACGGTACCGCCAAGTTCGATCAGTTCGGCGCGAAGCGAACCGGTGTCGACGGAAAAGCCCTTGAAGTCCGGGTGGGCGTCGAACGTCTCGATCACGACCGCGTCAGAACCCCGCCGCGCCGTTGCGAATCGTTTGCAGGTAGTCGGTGTCCAGGGGAACGTAGCTCGATGTCCGGGGCTTCATGACGTAGACCGGATCGGTGATCGCCTCGATGTTGTAGGACTCCCGCTTCAGATCCCCCTTGACGAGCTTGAACGTGCCCGTGAGATCGAAGTCCTTCTGGATGCGCAGGAAAACCGGTCGCGCGTAGACGGGAAGTTCGCGCTCGACGTACTGCGCGAATCCCTCGAGATCGAGTTCCGCGTCGCCCGACAGGCAGATCGCGGCCATTCCGGCCCGGCCGTCCGCACCCGGCACCTCGACCCCGTAGACGTTGCAGATCTCGATACCTTCGAAGCCGTTGACGATCTCGCCGACCTCGTTGGTCGATACGTTCTCGGCCCGCCACCGGAACGTATCGCCGACCCGGTCGACGAACTGGTAGTGCGGATAGCCGAGCGAATAACCCACGTCGATCTCGCGGACCAGGTCACCGGTATTGAACCAGGCGTCCCCCTCTTCCAGGACGTCGCGAAGGATCTTCTTCTCGGTGGCTTCCCGGTCGGTGTAGCCCTCGAACGCCGCGTTGGGGTTGATATGGCCAAGCACCAGACCCGGCTCGCCCGGCTCGACCTCGACGCAGCGGCCGTCGGCATCGCGGACGATCTCGTCGGCGTCGACGTCGTAGCCCACCAGGGCGATCTTGGACGACGTCATGCCGATCGTGCGGTCCTTGTTCAAAAGGTTCGCGAACGCCACGTTGCCTTCGCTGGCGCCGTAGAACTCGGTGATCCGCTTGAGGCCGAAGCGGTTCTTGAAATCGAACCAGATGTCGGGGCGCAGGCCGTTGCCCATGACCGTATCCAAGGGGTTGTCGTGGTCGTCGGGCTTGGCGGGGCTGGCTAGCAGGTAGCGGCAGAGTTCGCCCACGTAGACGAAACGCGTGCAGTTGTACTGGCGTATCTCGCCGAGGAACGCGCTGGCCGAGAATCGCTTGCGCACGAACATCGAAGCCCCGGACATGAACGCCGCGCCGGCACCTACCATGAGCCCGGAGGCGTGGTAGAGCGGCAGGCATATGTAGATCCGGTCTTTCTCGGTGCAGCGCAGGCCCGCCTTGGCGGTCAGCGCCGCGAGCATCAGGAAACGGCGGTTGGAGACCAGGGCGGCTTTCGGCAGGCCGGTCGTGCCGGACGTGAAGATGTACATCGCGGTTTCGCCGAGGGTCACTTCGCCGGTATGGTCCGGGTTGCCGGTGGGCAGGTTGGCGCTGGCCGCCGCCATGTCCACCGCCCAGTCCGGGGCACTGCTCCCATCCTCGGGCACGACGAAGTAGTCGTCACCTTCGGCGAGGTCGAGTTCACCCCTGACCTCGGCGATGGCGTCGGTCAAACCGCCGCCGAAGACGCACTTCTTCGACGCCGTGACGGTGATGCAGTGAATCAGGGGCCGCTCGCGCAGGTTGGTGTTGATGAGGCCCGTGGTGATGCCGAGCTTGTTGGCGGCGAGCACGAGGGCGAGAAACTCGATGCCGTTCTCCATCATGACGCTGATCGTGTCGCCCGGCGCCAAACCGGCGCTGGTGAGGAACTCGGCGTAGCGGTTCGCCGTGGCGTTGAGTTCCGCCCAGGACACCTCCCCGCCCTCGGTAACCACGGCGACGTGGTCGCCTAGGAGTTCCGCATTGCGTTCGAGGGCCACGCCGATGCAGTCCCGGTCGGTGTTGGGTCGTGGCACCAGCCCTTTCTTCAACGCCAACAGCGCCGGGAGTTCGGTTAGTGCCGAGAAGAAACCCTTGATGTCCATCGTCTGCCCTTTGTTGCTCGCTTGAGGTGCGTTCGCCAATAATCGCACAAGACGACAGGTTCGGAAGGCGGGTGAACGAGGTCTGGCAGATCGGCAAGGTCAAGGTCACGCGGGTGGTGGAGATGGAGGTGACCGGCGGGTCGCGCTTCATCCTGCCGGATGCCACGCGGGAAGCCGTCCGGGGCTATCGCTGGCTGTACCCGCACTTCATGGACGACGCCGGCAACCTCGTGATGAGCATTCATGCGCTCGTCCTGGATACCGGCGAACGCCGGATCGTCGTGGACACCTGTATCGGCAACGACAAGCAACGCGCCATTCCCAATTGGAGCAACCTTCAGACGAGTTTCCTCGCCGACCTTGAGACCGCGGGTTACCCGCCGGCGTCCATCGACACCGTTCTCTGCACCCATCTGCACGTCGACCACGTCGGCTGGAACACGACGCTCGTCGACGGCGAATGGGTGCCGACGTTTCCCGAAGCACGCTACCTGGTGGCGGAGACCGAGTGGCGCTACTGGCGTGACGTCGAATCCAGCCAGGACGTCCTCGAGGACTCCGTGAGACCGGTCATGGATGCCGGCCTCGTGGACTTCGTGGCCGAGAGTCATCGCCTGTGCGACGAGGTATGGCTGGAGCCGACGCCGGGACATACGCCCGGCCACGTCAGCGTCCGCATCGCCTCGGAAGGCGCGGACGCCCTGATCACGGGCGACTGCATCCACCATCCCTGCCAGATGACACGCACGGACTGGTGCAGTTCGGCGGACTACGACCAGGTGCAAGGCCGTCGGACCCGGGAGTCACTGCTCGAACGGGTTGCCGACTCCGACGTGCTGGTGATCGGTACGCACTTCGCGACGCCCACCGCGGGCCATGTCGAGCGGCGCGACGAAGGGGGCTATTGGCTGCGGGTGGCCGAATCCTGACCGGCGCCTGACGTGGTCCGCGCCGACT
>JAPPAV010000101.1 GCA_026705345.1 Gammaproteobacteria bacterium | reverse complement strand
AGAAACCGTTCACCACCACCGGCGTCGCCGATGAATCCGCCGGCCTCTCGGATGATGACGGCGGCTGCGGCGATGTCCCAGGGTTTGAGGCCCAGTTCGAAGAAGCCATCGACTCGACCGGCGGCCAGGTAGGCGAGGTCGAGCGCGGCGGACCCTTGCCGGCGAAGGGTGCGGCAGCGGCCCATGAATTCCTTGAGTATGTCGCTGTAGGCGTCGATGTGGGCGGCGACGCTGGCGAATGGCAGGCCGCCGGAGATGATCGAGTCGTCGATCCTGTCGCGTGCGGCGACGCGTATTCGCCGGCCGTTGAGGCGTGCCCCGCTACCGCGGCTGGCCGTGAACTCCTCGTTGCGGACGTGGTCGACGACCACGCCGTGCAACAGGGCGGCACCGCGTGTGACCGCGATGGATGTGCAGAAGTGCGGAATCCCGTGGAGGAAGTTGGTGGTTCCGTCCAGGGGGTCGATGACCCAAGTGTACGGCGGCTGATCCGCTGCCTCCGGATCGCCCTCATCCGGGCTGTCCGCCCCTCGGCTCGAACCGCGCTCTTCGGCGAGTATGGCGTGATGCGGATAGGCCTTCAGAATGGTGTCCACGATCAGATCCTCGGCCTCCACATCGATCTCGGAGACGAGGTCGTTGCGGCCCTTCTCGCGGACGGTGAGCGTGTCGATGCGGTCCATCGACCGGAGAATGACCCGGCCGGCGCGCCGTGCAGCCCGCAGGGCGATGTTCACCATGGGTTCCATGTTCGTTGTGGGTCGGGCCGAGTGCGCCGTCCTTTCCGGGCGTCGGGGTCTGTGGTGGGGCGCGGTATCCTACGCCACGGCTGTCGTTGAAGGAAGCGAGCCAATGTCGCGTGTACAGGCGAAGGACATTCGGATCGTGTTGGTCGAACCGAGCCACCCCGGCAACATCGGCGGCGCGGCACGTGCCATGAAGACGATGGGTTTGGCAGACTTGGCCATTGTCAATCCGGGTCGGTTCCCGGATCCACAAGCGATCTGGCGTGCCGCCGGTGCGGTCGATGTCGTGGACGGGGCACGCGTGTTCGGCCGGGTCGACGAGGCCATCGCCGACTGCGGCTGGGTTGTCGGCACCAGCGTCCGCAGCCGACGTGTGCCTTGGCCGGTTGCCACCCTCGAGCAGTTCGCCGATCGCCTTGCCCGAGAGGACCTAGGTGGGAAGCCCCTGGCCGTCCTATTCGGCCGCGAAGACCGGGGCTTGAGCAACGAAGAGCTCGAGTGCTGCAACCTCCACGTGGTGATTCCGGCCAACCCCGATTACCCGTCCCTCAACCTCGCGATGGCCGTCCAGGTCGTCTGTTACGAAATTCTCCGCGCGTTGACGCGAGTTGCGAATAGCGACGCTGGGATCGAAGATCCACCGGCCCAGAGTCTGCCAACGGACTGGGACCGGTCGCCCGCCACCGCGGCGGACGTGGCCGCGTTGTATCGGCACCTGGGACGAGTCCTTTCTGCGATCGAGTTCCAGGATCCGAAGAACCCCCGACTCACGATGACCCGTCTGCGCCGGATGGTCGCCCGCATCCGCCCCGACCAGACCGAAGTCGCCATACTGCGCGGCGTTCTCACCCGCGTCGAACGAACCCTCTCCCGCCGTCCCCCGTGCTAGGGACACACCCGGCTGGGGAGCCCCGGAAACGGCGATGCTGCGCGATCATGTCGACGGGGCCGCCAAGTCCGACAGGCACGCCGAACTCGGCCCCAAGAAGCCGTTTCCGGCGGTCACCCGGCCACCTGTTCGACAACCCACGACGTTGACGTGGGTGATCCTGCCGCTGTCGCACCATGCAACGGTCCCCTGCCAACTCCCGGGCTTTACCGGCCGGATGCTGATGTCCGCCTGCACGTAACTGACCACCCCGGTCGCCGCCCATCCCGTCCACATGCACTCGACGTCCGTCGACGCCTGCCCCACCGGTCGCCAGCGCAGGTTGAAGCATTCCATCAGCGTGCCGTCCGATTTGGTCGTGATGCCTCGCCCCGTGCAGGCCCCCCCGTCCGTGTCGAAGCCTTGCATCTTCAGACGCCGCACCTTCCTCGCCTCGTTGCCGTCGAAATCGAGATTCGCGGTCATCGTCCGGCTGCCGTCCCGCCACACCAGGAGCTCGTGGTCCGTCGAGTCCTTCGGCGCCACCCGTTGCTCGAACACGACGTCCGACGACGCCGGGGCGACGGGCTGGGTCCGGTGGGGAAACGATCGCTGCACCCCGAGCGCCTGCTCGTGGGTCTGCATCGTCGTCGTCACCCGGATTCCAAGGTCCGGAGGAATGACCGCCAGCACGTACGCTCCGCCGACGCCGTTGACCACCGGATCGAACCCGCCGGACGTCAACATCGGCAGCAGCGGTTCCAGCGGATCCCGCAGCTCCGCGAGCGACGTCGGCCAGCGCGACTGTTCGACATGGAACGCATACGCCGCTTCGTCGATCAGTACGAACCCGTCGACCGTGCGTTGGACCGCCGCCTCCTCCACCACCGCCTGCTTCCAGGCGTACACTCCCTGCAGCACCAGCGCCAGCGCCGTCAACGACAGCAGCAGCTCCAGCAGCGTGAACCCCTTGTCCTTCCGTTCTCCTAACATCCGCTTGCCCTCTCGGCGGCCGTCAAACCCCGAGCCAGACGCGCCCGTCGTATGCGCGTCGGCCCCTGCACCGGCCTGGTCTCCACCAGCATCGCCGAGGTGCCGTCCACCCAGCCGCCCATCGACCGGATCACGCCCCGTTCGACGACCGAGGCGTTCGCCAGCTCCGCCCGCATCCGCACCCCGGACGTCCGCAGGGGATCCGCTGCACTCGTCGCGGTGCGCGTTCCGGCATACCGCACTGTCCAGCGCCGGGGCTGCTTCGGCAGCGTGACGTTCGCGCCGGCTGCGACCAGCGCCGCGCCCATCGTCCCGACGTCTGCTGCGATCGTGCGGGAATCGCAGGCCGTCGCCTGGTACCGGACGCCGATTGCCAGTACGGCACGGACATCCGCCGCGATCCCGGAACGCTCCACGTACGCTGCGCCCGTTTGGTACGCCGCGTTGGCCAGAATCACCGCCACCACGAGCGCAAAAAAGCTCTCCACCGCCTGCACCGGCGTATCCCCGCTATTCGAGCGTCAACGTGAGCGTGATGGGCGTGGTCGTTCCGCACGCCGGTGTTCCTTTCACGCCGGCAGTGTTCTGGAAGCGCGCCTCTAGCTGCTCGCAATCCTCCGCAATGCCGACCTGGTACGTCAGCGTCGCATCGGAGCCCGCCGGCGTCCCCGCCGCGACGACCGCCACCGTCAACCCGTAGGTATTCTGGTTCGTGCCCGTCGTGAACGGCCGTACGTTGTAGCCGTTGTTTTCAAGCACCGTAACCGTCACGCCGGTATACGAACCGCTGTTCGCAGGGGCGGCCCGGTACGCCTGTGCGGCACCCATCACCTTGACGATTTCGGCGAACGCCTGCTCTATCTTGATGCCTGCCTGCACGTTGCCCCAGTTCGCCGCCACGACGACGCCGAGCACGGCCAGCACGCCCACGTAGAGACCCATTTCCGGCAGGGTCACGCCCTTTTGCCGATTTTTCGACCTGTACTTCATCTCTCTAGATCCTCCTTCAGATCCACTTCAAACCGCCGTGTAGGCCGCGTACATTCCCGGCACCACGACGCTCATCGTGCCGCCCAGGACCGCGACGGTCCCGAGCTTCACCATGTTCGATACCCGCGCGAACGCCGCCCGCAGTAGCTCGCGCCTCGATTCGGCCACGCTCGCCCACGCGCCCGCGTACCTGTTCCTATCCCCACCGGGGGCCATGCTCGCGACAAGCCCAGCCACGCCCGGCGACACCAGCCGCCCCTTGATGGCCGTCTCGATCGCGATGCCGCCGTCGACGTGCTCGCGGCGTGCCTCCCTCACCGCCCAGCGCCGGAATCCCGACCGCCCGTACGCCGACTCGTAGGCGTCGAGCACGTCCGTGTGCGTGCCGCCGCGCGCGTAGAGCCGCGCCGCGTGCTCGGCGAACTGCACCGTCATCCGCGCCCGGTACTCCCAGTCGAACACGAGGAGCAGCAACCGGTGCCAGCCAGTCCAGCGCGCCCGCGCCGCCATCACTCCCAGAGCGAGGCTCCCAACGCCAATTCCGAATCCCGGCCCATAGCCGCTGACCAGTCGACTCAGACGGTAGGCGCCGTTGGTCTCCAGCGCCTCCGGGACGAGAGCACCCGCCGCCATCAGATCGTCGAGCTGGGCAACGCCGAACACCGCCGCGACCAGCGCGACCAGGTAGTAGGCGTTCGGTGCCAGCACGGAACGGGCGATGCCGAGCTTCGTCGTCGCCTCCCGGGCGAGATCCCTCAGCCCGTCCGCCAGAACCCCTGACTGCTCGGCCACTCGGACGACCCCGACCTCGTCGTCCGGCGCGGACTGCGTCCCGTCGAGCGCCTGCCAGAACGTCCGGCCGCGCTCCAGTTCCTCCGACATTCCGGCCATCGCCTTCAGCGTCGCATTCGGGAAGCCGCCCGACCTGCCCAGATTGCGCACCGCCGTCGATGTCGCCACGCCCGCCTCCAGCTGCCCCGCCATCGTCGTGTAGAACAGGTGCCGCTGCTGGCGCGGCCAGCTAACGGCGGAATTGAACGATCTTGTTGTCGCCTGCAGCCAGGTCCTCGGCACCGAACTCTCCTATGATGCGTTCCGTATGCACCGGGTCGATCTCCCCGGCGCGGATCTTTTGCGACGCGTGTGCGTGCTTGGTCAGCGTCCCGCCGGCCGGTCCCTCTTCACGCATGTAACGCTCGAGTTCTGCGAGCTTCGCCGCCGCGATCAGTTCGTGGGCCTTGCCGGACCGGTCCAGCCACAGCGGATAGACCTCCGCCACCAGCGTCTGTCCGGACACGCCGCCCGAGCAGTCCGCGCAGCCCTTCGGATTCACGAAGCGGACCTGTGCGTCCGAACCGAACTTCCGGCGAACGCGCCCGTCGATGTCCTGATCGGAATGCTTGCGCAGCCCGCATCCCGGGCAGACCACCGGCACCAGGTTCTGGTTGACGATCCCGGCGAGGAACTGCCGCGTGCCGAGCTGCCAACCCGGAATCCCCAGATGCATCAGCCGCGGAATCGCCGCCGCGCAGCTCTGCGTGTGCACTGTCGACAGCACCCGCTTGCCCTCGACGCCCATTTCCCGGGCCATCTCCGCCGTCACCCGGTCGCGCACTTCGCCGAGCACCAGCGTGTCCGGATTCTGGCGCACGAGGCACTGCATGATCTCCTTCGTCAGCTCGTCGACATTGTCCCCGTAGCGCGGCACCTCGATGTGCGTCACGTGGTCCATGATCCGCTCGACCGGGTCCGCGATCTCGATGATCTTCTGCGTCTGGGGCAGGTCCGCCATCAGGCCAGCCAGCGTCGTCGACTTGCCGGAATTGGTCTCACCGGAGATCAGAATGAGTCCGCCTGGAGACCGGCAAATGCGCTCGATCTGATTCACTTGGCCGGGCGTGTATCCCGCGTCCCGCAGCGGCACGATGAACTCCGGGTCGAGCACGCGGCACACCACGCTGTTGCCGCGGATCTCCTTCACCCCATTTCCCCGAATGCGGTAGCTCCGGTCGCCGTGCGGGAATTCGAACACCACGTCGCACACGCCGCCCTCCTGGAACTGCGCGTTTTGACCGAGTGCCCAGATCGACCGCGCCAGCTCCAGCCCTGCCTCCCGGGAGAACGATTCCTCGAACGGTCGGCGGAACCCGAACGTCCGGAAGGACAGGAACGCCTCCTTGCGGCGGATGTCGAGATAGACGTCGCTCGCCTGCCGTTCGATCGCCGCGGCGAACACGTACTCCACCGTCTTGTTGGCCTCCTTTTTCGCCGCCGCCAACTCGACCGCCGAGCGCGGGCGCGCACCCTCCCGCCAGCGCCTGAAGTCGGGCGGGTTGACCTCGACCAGCTCTGCCGAACCCACCTGCTCCTCGACGCATCGCAGCAGCTGCCGAAGCACCCGCCGGCGGATCGTGCCGCGCACGGCGAACACGGCGCCATCGCGGGCCACGACGCACTCCAGACGCCCACCCTGCGAACGCAGGAAATCCCGGACGACGCGGTCCGTGCACTGCTGCCCGGGGAGAAGATCGGCGAGACGTCGTTGGGCCACGGTCAGCTCCGCACCTGGCGCCGGACCGCCGCGCCGCCGTTGATCCGGAGGACCACCGTCAATGGATCGTCCGCTGCCTCGACGATCCGGACGATCTCGACCCTGTCCTCGCCCACCCGGATCCGCTGGCCGACGCTTGCCGCGTGGTGCGCACCGCGCACCGCGACCACCACCCGGCCCCGGCCCGCGCCGCTGCGTTCGGCGTAGACGACCTCCACCGCCACCTCGCGGCGCGGTTCCTCCTCCGCCTCCGGAACATCGCCCGCGGGCGCTGTCGTCCGCGCTTCGACGACGACGCGTTCGGCGGCGCCGTCCCCGACGCTCCGTAGTCGCTCGCTCACCACCTCGTCGAGCGCCCGCTGCAGCCGCTCCGTCGGATCGTCTTGGTCGGACAGCAGTTCCGCCACCGCGTCGGACTGGTTCGCCACCGCTTCGAGCTGTGTGACGATCTGAACCACCGCCTCGAGCGTCCGCTTCTG
>JAPPAV010000130.1 GCA_026705345.1 Gammaproteobacteria bacterium | reverse complement strand
CGATGTGCTCCACCCGCACAACCTGTACCTCGCCGTGGCGCATCAATCGGGACTCCTGGGGCTCACCTTGATGGTGACCGTGATCGCGGTATCGGCGCACACGCTGTTCAAGTACTACGACGAGCCCGCGGCGAAGCTTGGACTGGCGATCTGGGCCATGGCCCTACCGGGCTACCTGCTGGACGGCCACGAGCTGGTCGACAAGGTCGGCTGGACCTGGCTCCTGTTCTGGCTGCCGGTCGGCATCGCTCTCGGCATTCGGGCACGACGGGGATTGGAGGACGCGCGGCGATTCGGCGTGTGGGTCATCTAAGACTCGTCGCCTCGCCGAGCACTTCGACCGTGGCTCGGGCGGCCCGGTCCCACGAGAACGCGCGACTTCGACGCAGCGCGTTTGCTGTCAAGCGACGGTGTGCGTCCCGGTCCCTGGCGAGCTTGAGAAACGCCCGGGCGATGCTCGCGGGATTGCCCGGATCGACGAAGATCCCCGCATCGCCGGCGACTTCGGCCATGGCGCCCGTCCCGGACGTGATGACGGGCTTGCCGTGCTGCATTGCTTCTACCAAAGGAATGCCGAACCCCTCGTAGAACGAAGCAAGCGTCAGCGCCACACACGACCGGTACACACCCGATAGTCGCTCGTCCGAGATGGGTCCTAGGTCGACAATCCGCTCGTCCACCTGGTCGCGGGCCTTGACGGTGCCGAGCCCTGATTCGCCCCATCCGGTGGGCCCGACAAGGACGAGGTCGTGGTTCAGCCCGGCTGCCGATGCTCGACGGAAACCTTCCAGGATGCCGCCGAGATTCTTGCGCGGCTCCTTGGTGCCCACGAACAGGAAATACGGTCTCGGGTACGTGAACGGCACCGCATGGGACACGTCGCGGGCGGCATTGTGGATCGTCGTCACATCGCGACGGCCGCAGAACTCGGCGATGCGGTCGGCCGTGTCTGCCGAGACGGCGATCACGCGCTCGGCCGTAGCGAGGGCGCGGGGCATCAGGGTCGTATCGAGCAATCGGTTCAGGGGGTGCATGGTTTCGGGAGCTACCCGCCAGACCATGTCGTGGATGGTGACCACGGCGGGCGTATGCCGCAGTGTCAACGGCAGGTGATGACGGGTGGAGAAGAATACGTCGGCCCCATCGCGCTCGGCCCAGTGGCCGAACGCGACATTGGCGGTCAAGAAGCCGCTCAATCTACGCGTCGGGCCGGTGCGGAACGTCCCGGCGATGTCGGTCGGTCGTTCTGGCCCACGGTCCATGTAGACGAAGAGTTCATGGTCGTGGGAGATGCGGGACAGGATCTCCCGGGTGTAGACGCCGATCCCCGACAGTGGATGGCGTAGCGGTCGGCCGTCGACGGCGATCCGCACGCCTAACCCGGGTTCCTCAGGAGGGAGGCATAGATGTCCGCGTAGCGTTCGCCCATCATGCGCCCATTGAACAACCGTTCGAACCGGCATCGGGCACCGGCCCCCAGCGTCTGCGCCAGTTCGGGATCCCGGTACAAGGTGTCCATGGCCTCTCGGAAGGCTTCGGGTGACGCGGGTTCGACAACGAGACCCGTCTCTCCTTGAATGTTCACGTGGCTCGTTCCGGACCCGACCTCGGTGGTCACCAAGGGCTTTTTCGCCATGGCGCCCTCGAGGAGTGCGACCCCGAACGCCTCGGCACGCAGGTAGGACGGTGCCACCACCGCTCGACACTGGCTGAGCAAAGCGACCTTCGACGGTTCCGGCAGGTATCCCGTAAAGGTGACGTTGCTCAATCCGAGGCGCTGGCATTGATCCTTGAGTTCCCGCTCCAGAGGGCCCGAGCCGACGATCACCGCGCGGTACGACGCGCCCCGCATGGCTTCGAGCAGGATGTGAAGGCACTTGTAGTAGCGCAGGACGCCGATGAACAGGAAGAACCCCGATCCGTAGTCGGCATGGGTGCGCTCGAGGAGGTCGTCGGTCGCCTCCGGGTAGGATTTTTCGTCAAGTCCGATCGGCACGACGTCCACGCCGTCCCCGAAGAACTTCAAGACTTTGGACGACGCCAGGTAGTTCGGCGACGTGCAAACGATCCGGTCTACAGAACCCAGGAATCGCCTCATGAGAGGGGCATACAACCACCCGAGCACTCGTTGGCGGACGATGTCCGAGTGGTAGGTCACAACCGTCGGTACGTCAACTCGCCCGGTGAAATGCATGACATCGGCCAGGGGCCAGGGGAAGTGGTAGTGCACGACATGCGCCCACCCCAACAGGCGCCGGAACATGGGGAATGCCTCCACCGACAGGCTGCAGGAGGCGATCTCGCCGGATCGGCGAGATCGGTATACGGCCGCTTCGTTCCGTCGGACGACCCGTGGTTCGGTCGTGTCGCTCGTGCAAAGCACCCGGCTCTCGACCCCATGTGAAGCCGTGTTGAGACAGATCTGACGAATCGTCTCCTCCAGTCCGCCCTGCGTCTCGGGGAAGTAGGTTCGGTAGACGTGGAGCACACGCACTGCGGTCAGTCCTCCATCGAGCAACAGCTATCCATGCAAGGCGTCAACGTCCGCTTGTCGAAGGGAGATTTCGCGCAGCGAAATCTCGGGGCGAGGGCTTCGCGGTCGCGTCCTCCATCAGCGCCTTGTGCCTCGTCCGACCATGCAGCCGGGCCAGTTCCCTCTCGGCTCGCCCCGGTTCTCCCCTCGGCCTTGGGATCATCTCGAAGTGTCGGTAGGCGTCGGTCCCTTTGACCAGGATCGCCCGGTCGCCTTGGGCCTTGGTCTGGCGGACGTCGGTCGCGCAAAAGCGCAACACCATGCCGATGCGGCGGTCGTCGGTGACATTGGGCTCGGAACCGTGGATCACGCGAACGTGGTGCAGGGACATCTCGCCGGGTGCCAAGGGCGCGAGCACGGTCTTGGACTCGTCCACGTCGGTCTTGACCACCTGGCCGCGGCTCAAGAGATTGTGATCGCCGTAGGTGTCGTCCTGTTCGAACAGGGGTCCGGTGTGACTGCCGGGCACGAAGCGCATCGGGCCGGTTTCGGGACCGGCGTCCGACAAGGCGATCCACGCCGTGGCGACGTGGTGCGGTTCGAGCCCCCAGTAGGTGGCGTCCTGATGGTACGAGACGAAGCCGGGACCGGGTTCCTTGATGAACCAGTCCATGGACCAGAGCAGGACATCGGGCCCCAACACGGCCGAGATTGGTTCCACGATTCGCGGATCGTGAACCAGATCCCAGGCCCAGGCGTGGGTAATGGGCAGCCCCTGCCGGGCCGAGGGTTCCGCGCCAGGTTCGGCCCCCGCTTCGGCGCTCTCCAAACGGCTGCGCAGGTCCCGGGCCTCCTTGGTCGAGAACGCACGGAGCGGGAACAGAAAGCCGTTCTCGTTGAATGAGTCGATCTGTGCCTCGGTCAAGCCCGTCATGGTCCGAGTCCGTACGGTGTGCCCCAGCCGATGCCCTCGGAGGTGGTGGTCATCGGGCGGTATTCGCAGCCGATCCAGCCGTCGTAGCCGAGTCGGTCGCAGACCTCGAAGAGGTAGGGCATGTTGACCTCGCCGAACTGCGGCTCGTGGCGACCCGGCACGCTCGAAAACTGGATGTGGGCGATGAGATCGAGGTTGTCGGCAAGCCCCCGCGCGAGGTTCCCCTCCATGATCTGGCGGTGGTAGAGATCGTATTGCAGTGCGACGTTGTCGCGACCGACCGCTTGGATCAGACGCCGGGTCTCCGCGGTCAGGGTGAGGAAATACCCGGGCGTGTCCTCGTGGTTGAGGGGTTCCAGCAGGATGCGGATACCGTGCGTCGCGGCGATGTCCGCGGCGTGGCCGAGGTTTTCGGCAAAGACCACCTCGGCGTCGTCGCGCTGCTCCTCGGGGACGACTCCGGCCATGACGTGAATCATGGGGACATCCAGGGTGCGGGCGTAGCACAGGGCTTGCTCGAAATGACGCCGGAAATCGGCCTGACGCCCTGGCACGGCCGCCAAACCGCGTTCGCCGCCGCTGCCGTCTCCTAGTGGCGTGTTGAGCAGGATCATGCGAATACCGGTGTCGCGCAGGCGTCGCCGGATTTCCCCGGGGCGCTCCGCGTACGGAAAGAGGTACTCGACGGCGTCGAAGCCTATGGCCCTGGCAGCGGCGAACCGTTCGGCGACCGGGAGATCGGGGAACATGGTCGAGACGTTTGCAGCAAAGCGGGGCATTGGCACGCCTATCGGCTGAGAGACTCGGTCACGGTGCAAACAGGTCGTCCAGCCGTCGCCGGGCCTCTGCCTGCTTGTCGTCGGCTGGGTCTGCGACGTCGCCGCTGTCGGCGGATGCCGCATCCTCGCCGACCGGGTCGTCCCCGCCAAACAGCGCATCGAGTTTGGCCTTGGCCCCGTCTCGGCGCTCCTGCGATCCGGTGCGGTAGGCGTTCGTCGGGCGGAAGTAGTCGCAGAAGTTGGCATTCTCCTTGTTGACGGGCGGGTCGGTGCGTTCGTCGGTGCAGGTGATGGAAGCGTCCGGGGCGTAGTGGCGGCACATCCGGCAGCAGTGCAGGTCCTCGAAGCACTCGGGACAGTTCATGTGCCGAGTAATGGGGCGCGGCAGGTCGTCGAGAGACGCGCCGCAGCTCCAGCATTCGAGGGTGGCCATCAGGGAATCCCGACCATCTCCATCTGGGAACTCAGGATGAGCATGCGCTCCCCGTCGATCCACTTCTCCATGCCGTCGGCTTCGATGGTCTCGCGCCAGCGAAGGGAATCCTCGGGATCGTGGTAGTACAACTCTGCCATACCGGCGTAGGGCTCGTTCGCGGGGTCGATGCTATGGCTCACGACGTAGCGGAAACCGCCTACCGCCTCCATGGTCGCCTTGACGTTGGGGACGTGGATGTTGAGCCAGTGGGCGAAGAACTCGTCGTAGTCCGTATCCGGTTTCGCCGCGACGAGATACGTCACCTTGTGGAATCCGGACCGCGTCATGGGGTAGGGCGCGTCGAGGGTCAGCGGCTCGGTGTCGAGATGCTCGGAACCGTCGATGACGACGTATTCGGTTGTCGCCCACGGCATGTACGGCTCCGCCTTCTGCTGAAAGGTGTCCCGGGGCTCGGCGCCGAATCCGGTCTTTGGTTTAGGCAGCGGCCGGGGCCACCAAAGCTGCGCCACGCCATCCCAGGGATGCTCCCCGGCCGAGTTGGCGTCGTAGAGCGTGGCGAAGTAGCGCCGCGCGTGGGGTCGGCCCCGTTGCGCGCCGTCCTTCTGGCTCTGGATCACGGCGGGCATGTGGTTGGCAAACCAATGCGCCACCAGCTCCTCGCGGGATGTCTCCGGCTTGCGCTTGATGAGGTACATCATCTTGGCGCCCGGGGTCTGGTCCATGTCGTACCTCAAGTTGAAGTCTCGGGGGTATCTTACGCGAGCGCCCCGACGGCCACTCATTCTGGGTTCGGCGGGATTCCCCTCCCATGGAACGAATCCGCAACCCATTGAATAGATTGACAAAACCTCGTAGGGGCGACCCTTGTGGTCGCCCGCGCCGAACACGCCGGCTCACTTGGCAACGGGACGGGACAAGCCCGTCCCCTACGACTCCGTTGTTCCCTTTCCGTCCGCGGCCCGATCCCGACCCGGCTATGGGGCGCTAAGGTGAAGGTCCCGATATAGCCGGTCCAATGCGTGCGCGCCCAACTGCAGGCCCTGATCGATGAGATAACGACGGTCCTCGTCTTCCCACGCCGGCTCCACGACCGCGAAGAACTCGTCGGCGTGACGCACGTCGATTTCAGCGTGCAGCGAGTAGTGGATGAGGCGCTCCCGGGGCAACCAGCCGCGCGCCACCACGGCCCGGCCGATTGTCGCGGACACGCCGGCAAAGGCCCGTTCGATGATTCCCATGCAGGCGATCCCGACTTCCAGCTCGTCCATGACGCACGCCGTGGTCAAGATGCTGTTGAAGGCGCGCACTGCGGGCGACAGGTCGAGCTCGTCGAGCGTGTCGACGTCGCAGCCGAGCCGGCGCAGGAACTCCTGAAACGTGGTGTGGTGGAACGACGCCTCTTCGAAATCGCCGTGTTCCTCGACGACGTTGCGCAGGATGTCGAGTCGTTGACGGGGATCGGGCAGACGTCCCACGAGGGCTGCCATGGGTCGCGGAAAGAAGGTCACCGCGAAGAAGAACTGCTCCTGCGTGCGGCGGAACACGTCGAGCGACATGGTCCCGTCGACGAGATCCTGCAGGTAGGGGTTGCGGTCGATGCCGACGCGGTCGAGCACCACGGCCGCCTGGGCCGTGACCCGTGGAGCGCGCGGGAGGGTCATATCAGATCTCCGAGGTGTTGATGTTCCAACGTGGTCCTTGGCCGAAGCCGGTGCCGAAGACGGTTGCCGGCGCCACGGCGTCCACCCGGTCGCCGAAACGGGAGACGAAGGCCGTTGCATCGCCAGCCGGGACCGCGACGAACAGGCGATGGAGTCCGTGCTGCGCCGCGCCCGCCAGGGCAGCCTCGAGCAGCGCGACGCCGCTTTCGGGCGATCGATACGCGAAGCCAGACAAGTGGGCGCTCCGGATTTCGCTGCCGTCGGCGGCATCGTAGAGCCGCTTGGACCGCAAGGTGTCTTCCAGGCAACCGCAGGCCGCTCCCGCGGGATCGACCAGCCAGCGTCGCGCCATTTCCGACCGCGAGGGAGCGCCCACGGGACATGCGAAACCGTGTGACGCCAGTCGTTCCTGACAATCTTCGCCGTCCTGTTCGGTTGCTTCCCACGCGTCGTACGGCTCGTCTCGCGGGCCTGGACACAAACGTACGACGAGGATCTTGCCGAGTGCCGTGAAGCAGGGCAAACCCAGCCTTCCGGTGTACTGTGCTGGCGTAGCCCTGGTTCCGTCCATTACCACGCCGAACGCGATGTCGGTCCGTTCGTCGAGCCACGACTCGAGGGCCGATGCCAACCGCATGACCATCCGGCCACCTTGGGTGGCGGGATCGACCTTCAGGTCACCGAGGTACAGCACCGTGCGACGTTCACCGCCGGGGAACATGAGAGGCCGCAAGGCCGCGCCGAGCACGCCGAGCACTCTCTGATCTCGCTCCGCCACGAAGCAGCGTGCCTCGCCCATGGCGCGGAAGAACCGGACGTAGTCATCCCCGTGGCTGATTCGAAAGGACCGCCCGGAACCCAACGGATAGGTGAACTGCCTCTCGAAGTGTTTGAGCGCGCCCGCCAACTGCGAAGACGCGACGGTCTCGAGGGCATGCACCTTCATCGCCTTCTGCCCAGGTACAACGCTCGGTAGAAGAAGCTACGGTCGGCTTCGTGCAGTCGCCTCGCCCGAGCCGCGTGCCACTCGAAGCCGTCGCCGAGACGCTCAATGTCGAGTGTCGAGTTCAACTGGCGAACCAAGATCCAGCCGCCGGGGCGAAGTGCTTGGCGCGCCAGGCCGAGCGTTGTTCGGGCATCTTCGGGGTCGAGCCAGTCGAGGATGTTCGAAAGGTGGACGAAGTCGAAGGCGTCGGGTTTGTCGGCAAGGGCGTCCACCATCGAACCGAGTTCCCAGGTGACCCTCGGGATGCGCACAGGGCAAGGCTCCGCGAGCCAAGCCGGCACGGACCCGGACGGGTAGCAGCCCTTGAGCATCTGCCACAGGTACGGATTGTCGTTGGCGGGCAGAGTCGCCAGCACTTGGCGTAGGCGTCCTCGGAAGTGCGAGGAGAACGGGGCAGCGGGATTGCGTACCGCCGCTTCGCCGAAGAGGCGAACCAGATTCGACCTCCGCATGACCTCGCCGAGTGCGTGGTCGATGCATTGCCCCAGGTTCGTCTGCGGCGCGACCTGATCAGCCTGACGTGCGGGATCGCTCATCGAGAGCAGGGCGTCGAGCGGCTCCGTGCAGTCGCGCAACGCTTCGCGCAGCGCCGCGAACAGGAACTCGAAGCGACCCGCATGATCGGGGCCGATCCGGGAGACCAAAGGGATCGAACCCAAGGCGTCCGGTGGGAGGTCAAGCGCCGCCAGTTCGCCGATCAGACGTCTCCCGCGCTCGGCCGATGCCATCGGTGCGTGTCCGAGCAGCGCAAGACGTTCCTCGGGGCCGGTAGCCTCCCGCAGACGCAGCTTGAGCCGGGTGAGCGCCAACTGCGCGGGGTTCGGATCGACGAAGTGCAGGTAGTCGACGTTTGCCATGCTGGCCAGGAGCGCCACCGTGCATCCGCCGGAGGCCACCATCGCCACGCTGGCACCTTCGCCGACGGATCGGGCAACTTCGTGGTCGAGGAGCGCGTCCTCGCGAACCTGGGCGAACGCGACTGGCAGGGCGCTTGCCTGGTCAAGCCACGAGCCGTTGTCGCGAACGTCGTTCATGCCACGACCGCCCAACCAAAACTCGTCGCAAGTGTACTCACGGCCGATGATGGCTTGGAATCGAAACGAACGGAGTGCCGTCTGGCGCTACCAACGGGTGCCTAGATCCCGTCAAACGGGTTCGAAGTGCGGGAAGGTCCTGCTTGCTTCTTCCAAGCTGTCCAATGAGGGCAGGTCCGCGATTTGCTCCATGGCTTCCCAGATGCGCCCGACCTCGGGATGTTCGTGGGCTCGGCCGGATTCCCGCCACTCGAAGATCTCGACGTAGGTACCGTTCCTCGCCCGTGCCAGGAGAGCCGGGCGGTCGGTGACGAGTTCGAGCTTTCTCAAGGTGGGGACGTGCTGGTCGATCAACGCGCGCAGCTCGGCGTCCTTTCCTTCGTGCGGTTTGTATAGAGCGATGACGATCTCGGGGTTCATTCTTCCTCCGGGTACCAATCCGTAGAGGACGGGCTTGTCCCGTCCCGTAACGACAATCCGTGGTGAACGTGATCCACCACAGATTCATCGTACACGCGAGGACCATCGTCTTGACTCCGGCAGACGGCACGCGTATTTTCGCGCGCCCTTCGACCCCGCCTGCCCCTTGGTCGCCGACCGACGCAGCGGCATGCCGTGAGGACCGTCCGAATGCCGCAAATCGAAGTACGGGGTCTTGCCAAGACCTTCCGCGTGGCCGAGCGGTTGCCGGGACTCGCCGGCGCCTTCCGGGGATTGTTCCACCGCCGGATGCGTGACGTCCACGCCCTCGGGGGAGTCGACTTCGACATCGAGCGCGGCGAGCTGGTGGGCTATATCGGCCCCAACGGCGCAGGGAAGTCGACAACCATCAAGATCCTCGCGGGAATCCTCAACCCCACGGCCGGTACCTGCCGGGTAGACGGCCTAACACCGTGGCGTGACCGTCGCCGGCACGTTTCCCGGATCGGCGTCGTGTTCGGCCAGCGCACCCAACTGTGGTGGGACCTGCCGGTGATCGAGAGCTTCGAGCTGTTGAAGGACATCTACCGTGTCCCTGCGGCGGTGTATCGCGACAACCGCGACCGGCTGATCGCGCTCATGGATCTCGAGCCGCTGCTCGACGTGCCGGTGCGGCAGCTGTCGCTCGGTCAGCGCATGCGTTCGGACTTGGCGGCGGCGCTGCTGCACGGTCCGAGGCTGCTCTTCCTGGACGAGCCCACCATTGGGCTCGATGCCGTGTCCAAGCTCGCGATCCGGGATTTCGTGCGCGAGTTGAACCGCGAGGCGCAGGTCACGGTGGTGCTCACCACCCACGACATGGACGACATCGAGGCGTTGTGCGAGCGGGTCATGGTCATCGGCAACGGGCGGATCCTCGTCGACGGCAGCGTCGATGGTCTGCGCCGGCGGGTGCGCAACGAGCGGGTGCTGGTCGTCGACTACGACTCCGCAGACGACGCTCTTGGGATTGAAGCCGAAGGAGAGGGGGTTCGGCTAGTGGAACGCGACGCATCCCGGGTGCGGATCGCCTTCGACCCGGATCGCCTGCCGGCGGCAACGCTGATCGGCCAGCTTCTGGCCCAGGGGACGCCCCACGATCTCTTCATCGAGCACCCGCCGATCGAACAGACCGTTGCCGAGCTGTACGCAGAACACGACATGCGCGAACGATGAGCGACGCCATCCGCCCATTCTTGGCGGTCGTCAGCGCCCGCTATCGAACCCTGCTCCAGTACCGGGCCGCGGCGTTCGCCGGCTTTGCGACGCAGCTTTTCTGGGGTGCGATCCGGCTCATGATCCTGGCGGCGTTCTTTGCCGCCGCCACCGAGCCGCAGCCCATGAACCTGACCGAGGTCGTGGCCTACGTGTGGCTGGGTCAGGCGTTGCTCGGCATGCTGCCCTGGAACGTCGATGCCGATTTCCGGGAGCAGGTCCGCGACGGCACGGTCGCCTACGACCTGCTGCGGCCGCTGGATCTCTATTCGTACTGGTTCGGGCGCACGTTGGCGTTCCGGGTCGCCGCGCCGACGCTCCGCGGCGTACCGATGGTGCTGTTCTCCATGGTCTTGCTGCCGATCGTGGGCCTCGGCGATTGGGCGCTGACTCCACCGGCATCGGCCTTCGCCCTCGCGGGTTTCGTCGCGTCGCTGGTGGTGGCAGCCATGCTGGCCACGGCAGTCACCCTGCTTGCCCACATCTCGCTTTTGTGGACGATCTCCGGCATCGGCATGGACCGGATTCTGACCGTGCTGGTTACGGTTTTCTCCGGACTCATCGTGCCGCTACCGCTGTTTCCCGACTGGCTTCAGCCGTTCCTGAACTGGCAGCCGTTCCGGGGCCTCGCCGATGTGCCCTACCGCATCTACAGCGGCAACATCCCGGCGGCCGAGATCGGCGGAGAGCTTCTCTTCGTTCTCGTCTGGACGATTGCGCTCGTCTTGCTGGGACGGCTGATTCTGCTTCGCGGCGTCCGCCGCATGGTGGTGCAGGGCGGATGAACTCGGCGGCGCTGCTTGTTCGCTATCTCGCCATCTCGCTGCGCGGACAACTGCAGTACCGGGCGTCGTTCCTGATGGCGGCCTTGGGCAACCTGTTGAACTGCGTGATCGAACTCGCGGGCATCTGGGTGCTGTTCGACCGGTTCGGGAACCTGTCGGGCTGGAGCTTCGCCGAGGTGGCGTTCTTCTGCGGCACGGTGAACGCCACCTACGCGATCGGGGAACTGCTCGCCACCGGCTTCGATCAGTTCGGCACGCTGTACGTCAAGACCGGCGACTTCGATCGCCTCTTGCTGCGCCCGCGCAGCACGGTTCTGCAGCTGGCGGGGCACGAATTGTCGTTGCGCCGCCTCGGCCGGCTGTTGCCGGGCCTCGTTATCGTGATCGCGGCCTGGGCGGCACTCGATCTCCCGTTGCAAGCAGATCGAGTCGGGTTGCTCGCGTTCGCCATGGCGGGCGGTGTCGCGTTCTTCTTCGCGTTGATGGTGCTGCAGGCCACGATGTGCTTCTGGACCACCGAGTCGCTGGAACTGATGAACATCCTGACCTACGGCGGCGTCGAGACGGCCTCGTACCCGCTGCCCATCTACCACCGGCTGTTCCGGCGCTTCTTCACCTTCGTCGTTCCCCTGGCGTGCATCGGCTACTTCCCCATCGTCGCCGTGCTCGGCGTCGACGACCCGTTGGGTACTTCCCGGTTGTTCCAAGTCACGGCGCCCTTGGCGGGATTCGCCTTCCTCGGCGTGGCCATCGGCGTTTGGCAGCTGGGCGTTCGGCGCTACACCTCCACGGGAAGCTAGAGGTGTCGACACGGATCGCTCGTTTCTTGACTGTCGGAGACTCGACAGGGGGTCCGGCTACGAGACTGCGCGCGCACTTGTGGCATAGTACGCCGCTTGCCTATCTGGTTTGGGGGAGGAGAAATGGCACATGACTTGGTGATTCGCAACGGCACCGTGGTCGACGGGATCGGCAACGAGCCGGTGGAGGCCGACATCGCCATCGATGGCGACCGCATCGCGGCCATCGGACCCGTATCGGGGGGCGGTGCCGAGGAGATCGATGCCAAGGGACACGTCGTCACGCCGGGATTCATCGACCTGCACACCCACCTCGACGCGCAGATCGGCTGGGATCCCGAGATGACCTCGGTCACCTGGCACGGTGTCACCACCGCGCTGCTCGGCAACTGCGGAGTCACCTTCGCGCCGTGCCGCAAGGAGGATCGCGAGTTCCTCGCCGGCATGATGGAGACCGTCGAGGACATCCCCAAGCACGCCATCCTCACCGGCCTGCCTTGGGACTGGGAGTCCTACGGTGGCTACCTGGACTCCATCGAACGCCTAGGCCCGATGATCAACGTCTGCGGACTGGTCGGGCACAGCGCCACCCGTTTCTATGTCATGGGCGAACGCGCCATCGAGGAACAGGCGACGCCGGAGGAGATCGAGCAGATCGCCGCACTTGCCGGCCAGTCCGTCAGGGAAGGCGCGCTCGGTTTCTCCGTCAACCGGCATCCCGGCCACACCTTGCCGGACCGACGCCCGATCCCCGGCACGTTCGCGTCGCGGGAGGAACTCATCGCCATCGCCCGGGCCGTGGGCGCCGAGGGCGGCATCATGCAGACGGTGCCGAACTTCTCGAAGGTGGACGAGGAGATGGACATCATGGCGGAGGAGGCTAAGACCAGCCGAATCCTCTTCAGCGCCATCGGCGAACAGCGCGAGCCCTTGGACGAACACGTCACCGAGATGCGCGCCAGGGGTCTCGACGTCACGGGGATCACGGTTCCCCGCAGCGGCGGCGGGGTTGGCGGGCTGTCCGCGAACGTCATGTGGTGGACGCCGAGCTGGCGGCAGTTGAACAAACTCGACTTCGAGGCGCGTCTGGCGGCAATCCGGGACGAGAGCTTCCGCGCCAAGCTCGTGGCGGAAGTGCGCGACAACGAGCAAACCAACGAACATGCGCTGCGCATCACCAAGCGCTGGTATCCGATGGGCGGCGATGCGCGCCCGAACTACACGCGGTCGCGCTACGAGAGCCTTGCCGACATCGCGCATGCAAGAGGCGAGCATCCGGCCGAGACCTGGCTCCGCCTGACGTTGGAAAGCGACGGGAAGGTGTTGTTCCACCAGCGTGGCTTCAACGTGAACCTCGAGAACCTGGAGAAGCTCATCACCACCGATTGGGCGATGCCGGGGCTCGGCGACGCGGGCGCGCATGTCAGCCAGATGATCGACTCGGGCTGGGCGACGTTCGTGCTGTCCCACTGGTACCGGGACAAGGGCACCTACACGTTGCCCGAGGCCGTGCGCCGGATCACCTCGGTGCCGGCCCATGTGCTTGGGCTCACGGACCGGGGCACCTTGGCGGTAGGATCGAAGGCCGACATCAACGTCGTCGACATCGACCGTCTGGAGGAGCGTCAGCCGTACATGGTGCACGACTTCCCGGGTGGCGCGCCGCGTTTCCAGCAGCGGGCCGAAGGCTACAAGGCGACCGTATGCAACGGTCGGGTCACGCTACGTGACGACGAGCACACGGGCGTCTGCGCGGGGAATGTTCTGCGGAACGGCGCCGCGTAGGACTCGACTCGCCCGATGGGCTACGGTGTCGGCAGTCGGATGACTGCTTGCCGCCGGTCCTTCGTCGTCATCCCATTGCTGTTGCTCGGCATCGCTGGCTTTGCGGCGACGCCAAGCCAGCCGGCCATCGTGAGTCTCGAAGGACCTCGGTCCTTGGATATCGACATAGACGGCGATGGGATAGACGATTTCGTTTTCGCGAACTACACCGCCAGGGGGAACGTCCACAGCCCCTTCAGCTACAGCATCAACATCAGGGACAGGACCAACAGAGACCTGCTCCACAGCGTGCACATCTTCCCAGATGGCTATCCGGAAGTTGCGGAGGGTTCACGTCTGGTACACCGGTCGAAATCCCCCGAGTGCGTATGGCGTACGCATTTCCTGATTAAAGACATCGATGGCAGCTACGAACTCCTTAGCGCAGAGAAACTCGATGGTTTGTTCCCGCCGGGACCCGGCACGGTGGAATTCACCTTCCATCGACTTCGGACGCTCGAAACCGTGGGGCCGGCTTGGTATATCTTCGACGGCTACCGCAAAGTGAGATCTCGCAAGGAGTACTGCGACGTCGTCCAAGCGGCGAGGGACGAGGTGTTTACGGTTCGCAGCGGATTTGGGTCGCTGCCGGCGGACGACCAGGAACAACCACGACTCGGACCAGTGGATTGACCGGTCCACGGTTGGAAAAGTCCGGGTGGATGCGGATTGCCTGACTTTTGAACCTGCCCCAACGCTTGAAGCCGGCGTTCGGCTACCGCGACGACAAGCGTCGCCCCTACACCCGTCCACCGCGCTATTCGATGGGCGCGAGCAACTCGGGTGCCGTGACCAACTGGCGCACGCCGTGCGAATGGGTCTCGTTGAAGACGTTTCCGTCCTCCGCCCAGCGGTGCAACGAGTTGATGTCGAGCTTCGCGCATGCTGGACGGACGTTCCAGGTCACGCGGGCCGGGGAACATTTGCTCTGATCGTACGATGGGCCGGTGGTCGAGCCCCGAAACAACACGGGGTCGCCGGTATTCGAGGGAATCGACTTGGCCTGGTGCCGACCGTCGACGACGTTCCCGCCGTACCCCATCGTGGTGAAGTCGAGGGCACCGGGGTTGTTGACGACGAGAAAGACCTGGGCCTCGACGCGCAGGAGCGGATCGCTGCACCCTTCGGGTACGCAAGCGCCAAGGCCTTGGCCCGGCGTCGCATCGCACGACGTGTGAACCCAATGCACCTCGATCGTGTCACCGGGCTGCACGCCCTCGTAGGCCCCCGGTGCCGGCGCGAGTTCGGCGTCGCTCAAGTTCGGTGTCTCGTTGCACGCGAAGCCGCCGTCGTCGGCGTCGCTGACGAAGACGCTGAAACCCGGGCCCTTGTGTTCGGCGTTGGTGTGCGTGTGAATGTTGCAGAGGTTCATCTCGCTCACCTCGGGTGCCAGCGGAAACGCTTCCGTGTTCAGGCCCGCTGCGCTCGCGATGTCGCGGGGTGTTTGCGGCCCCATGTGAACGCACAACGCGTTGGTCGCCGGTTCCGCAGCGGCATCGGTCGATGCATCCGGTTCGGCGGCGACCGTTTCAGGGACGCTTTCGGTGCCACAGGCGGTGGTCAACAGGGCAAGCGCTAGAGCGAAATGTCTCATGAAGGTGGACTCCCTAAAAGTGTCGAGGAAGCGATCATCATCGCACGGTCGGCGCAGGTCAGCGGGTGTCTGCGAGCACGGGCTGGCCGATGGCGGCGACGAACGCGTCCTCGTCGCGGGGTGAGACCATCACCCTCGAATCACCGTTGTACTGGATCTCCAGGAAGTTCGTACCCAGGGCGAAATCATCAGACGGTCGGTGCGTCGCCCAGATCTCGCGATAGGCACGCCGTCGTACGCTGACAATCGCGTCGAGGTGGATCCGCCGTTTCTCGAAGGCGCGGCAAATCACAAGGGTCTCGCCGACGATGAAGTAACGGGCGTAGCGATAGACAATCCAGATCTCGAAGGCCAATGCAGCACTCAGCAACATTGCTCCCACCGCCGCTTTGATTCCGCCGGCCCAGAGCAATGCCGGACCCAACAACGCGGGCCCGATCGGCACAAGGAGGCGCGTCACGGCTCGCTTGCCGATGGCCGAACGGAAAGACACGGCTTGTGCGGCGTTGGCATGAACGGCGTTGGAGCTTTTTGCCATAGCCGGAACCTGCGTCAGACGGCCCATCCTTCCCAAATGTTGTCGGCCGTCGTTGCAACATCCTCGCGGTAGTTCCGGGTATCCACCCACCACTGGTACTTCTCCCCCGGGCCGTACTCGTCGTCGTCGTAGTAGGTCATGCCATCGCGTTGGTAGTCGCAGGGCACGACCAGGCGGACGGTGGGATTCCCGCTATCGGCGGAATAGTTGACCCCCGCCGAGTGCATGGTTCGCGGATGCCAGAACACCACGTCGCCGGCATGTCCCGTGAACTCGACCGGCGTGATGTCGCGCAGCACCGCGTCGCGCGACTGCCGGAACCCCTCGCGGCGTTCTTCGGAAATCACGCCGCCGTGGACCGTATCCCAATGGGGGTGCAGGCGAAGGTGCGAACCGGGCCACAGCGTGAATCCGCCGCTGTGCGGAAGGATCTCATGCACCAGGACCATGGCCGAAAGCTCCGCGGCCATGTAGTCCGCGTGCGGCCCCAAGCGCCCTACCGCGGAAGACGGTTTCGGCAACACGGCGTAGATGCCGCGGACGCGACGCGACGGCTTGATCGGCGCATCGAAGAACGCCCGGGCCGTCGCGATCATGTTCGGGTGGTTGGCGATGCCCTCGACGAGAAATGACTCGGTGCCGATGCCCTTCGGCCCGGGTGATCTCATCTTCCAGTTGTCGTGGATCAGACGGCCGATGCGGGGGATGTCGTCCTCGGTCCACTTCTCGTGAGGTGCGTCCAACCACGTGGCGGGGTCGTCGGCTTTCATGATGTTGCGCGGCACGTGGCTCCACAGGTAGTCGGCGATCTGCTCGAACACCGCGTCGTCGTCGATCAACCCCCGCTTTACTGTGAAGCCTTGTTCCTTGAAATGCTCGACCTCCGCGTCGCTGAGGGTGGGACCGGGTGTCAGGAAGTCCGGATCCTCGAAGACGGTCGGCTGGCGGGGAACGACCTCCTTTGCCTTGGGTTGCGCCGACGCATGGCCTACGGCGTACTCGGTGTATTCCATCGCATCAATCCCTCCTGGACGCAGGTGGCGGCCATTTCGCCGCGTCGAGTATATAGCCGCCCGCTCGCGAGGCCCCTGCCGCCGCCGGTGGCTTCGACGTCCTGCGCGAAGAGCAGCCACTCGTCGGCGCGTGCCGGCCGGTGAAACCACATGGCGTGGTCGAGACTGGTACCCTCGAGACCCGAGTCCTGCCAACGCATCCCCAGCGGCAGCATGACGTGGTCCACGACCGTGGTGTCGGACAGATACGCGAGTCCGGCCTGGTGGACGAAGCCAGCATCCGGGAGCACCTCGGGAATGCGCATCCACATGAGCTGGGTCTCGGTGACGGGCACGCCCCGGGGTTCGGTGGGCGGATTGATGTAGCGGATGTCCACCGGGCGGTCGGACCCGTGCCAGACGTCGGCGCCGCTGAGTTCGAGGGTGAAGTCGTCGTAGGTATAGCTCACGTCGTCCGGCGACGGCACGTCCGGCATCGGCGCAGCGGTGTACTCGGGCGACTCGTCGGGGACCTGGTAGGAGACGAGTACGCGGAACAGTTCCTTGCCGCGCTGACTCGCGACGACCTGCCGGGACGAGAAAGAGCGACCGTCGCGGACAACCTCCACCTCGAGACCCACGGCCAGGTCGACATCGCCAGGACGCAGAAAGTAGCCGTGCAGCGAGTTGACGCGTCGGTCGTCGGCAACCGTGGCGTGCGCCGCCGCCATGCACTGCGCGAGGAACTGCCCGCCGAACATCCGTTCGCCCTTGTCCGGAGAGGGCGGGGCGATGAACCGGCATTCACCGAGGACTTCCAGGTCGAGTAGCGGCGCGAACATGGGTTCGCGAACATACCGGAGTGCGCCACGCGCCGCGAGTGCGCCTTGCAATGCAAGTGCGCCTCGCGATGCGAGGCGTGTAAGCTTGCCGTTTTGCTCGGGGGACATCCATGAAGCTGGGTATGGGGATCGGGCCGTTCGGACCGCCGGGCGGCGCCCGGCTCGTGCAGATGGCGCAGGAAGCCGAATCGCTCGGCTACGACACCATCTGGGCGCCGGAGATCTACGGTGCCGACTGCTTCACGCCGCTCACCTGGATCGCCGCCCATACCGAGCGCATCAACGTCGGCAGTTCCATCATGCAAATCTCGGCGCGGACCCCGGCCAGCGCCGCGATGCATGCCGTATCGCTGGACTATCTGTCGAACGGCCGCCTGATCCTCGGCATCGGCGTATCCGGGCCGCAGGTCGTCGAGGGCTGGTACGGTCAGCCTTATCCGAAACCCCTGGCGCGGACGCGCGAGTGGATTGCGATCTTTCGCCAGATCGTCTCCCGCGAAGGGCCGGTGTCATTCGACGGGAATCACTACAAGCTGCCCATGCCGGGTGGCACGGGCCTCGGCAAGCCGCTGAAGCTGATCCTGCATCCGGTTCGCGAGCGCATACCCGTCTACCTCGGCGCGGAAGGGCCGAAGAACGTTGCCTTGGGTGCCGAACTCTGCGACGGCTGGATTCCCATGTTCCTCTCCCCCGACCGGATGATGGACATGTACAAGGACGCCATGCGGATCAAGAACAGCGACTTCGAGATCGCCGCGTCGGTGCCGGTCATCATGGACGATGACGTGGAACGCGGACTCGGCCAGATCAAGCAGAACGTCGGCTTCTACGTCGGCGGCATGGGCGCGAAGAGCTTCAACGTGCACAAGGACCATATCACCCGCATGGGCTTCGGCGACGAAGCCGACCGGGTCCAGGAACTGTTCATGGCCGGCCGACGCGACGAGGCCATGGCGGCGGTGCCGTCGGAACTTTGCGACGAGATCTCGCTGGTGGGGCCGAAGGAACGGATACGTGAACGGCTCTAAGCCTGGAAGGAGAGCCCGGTGACCATGATCAACGTCGGCACCGGGAATCCGGAAACGCTTCGGTTCATGGCCGAAGAACTGCTCTAGGCGAAACACGGACGAGCGTCGGCGTCGTCCCAACGGGAACTCATCCAATGCGCGACATGAAATTCGGGGCGTTTCTCGCGCCGCATCACCCGATCGGCGAGCATCCGACGCTGCAACTGCGCAGCGACCTCGACCTCGTCCGGCACCTCGACCGCTTGGGCCTCGACGAGTTCTGGTGCGGCGAACACCACTCCACCGGTTGGGAGGTGATCGCGTCGCCGGAACTCTTCCTCGCCGCGGCAGCGGAGCGAACCCAACGAATCCGTCTCGGCACAGGCGTGGTTTCGCTGCCGTACCACCACCCGTTCATGGTTGCCCAACGCTTGGTGCAACTCGATCACCAGAGCCAGGGGCGGTTGATCTTCGGTTCGGGTCCGGGAGCGCTGCCGTCCGACGCCAATACCCTCGGCGTCGACCCCATGGTGCTCCGTGACCGCCAGGACGAGGCCATGGGCATCATCCGCCGTCTGTTCGAGGGTGGCGACCGGTTCAGCTACGAGTGCGAGTGGTTCAAGCTCAACGAGGCCAAACTCCAACTTCTGCCGCTGCAACGGGACATGGAGTTCGCCGTCGCCTCCATGGTGAGCCCGTCGGGCATGACGCTTGCGGGCAAGCACGGCGCGGGCGTGCTGTCCATCGGTTCCACGACCAAGGCCGGTCTGCAGGCGCTGCCCCTGCAATGGAGCTTCGCGGAGGAATCCGCGGCCAAGCACAACCGCTCGGTCGAGAGAAGCATGTGGCGGGTGGTGATGAGCTGGCACATCGCCGAGACCCGGGACAAGGCACGCGAGGAAGCCAAGGAAGGGCTCTTCCGCCACAACAACGAATACACGGTCGGCACGTTGGCCGCAGGCGAGGGAACCATCTTCAAGACACCCGACGAAGCGGTGGACGGGACCGCGTTCAGCGAGGGCAGCGTCGCCGTGATCGGGACCCCCGACGACCTGGTCGAACGCATCGAGAAAATGATCGAGGTCACCGGTGGCTTCGGCGTGGTCATCGGCTTCGTCCACGACTGGGCGAATCGAGCGAATACGCTGAATAGCTGGGACCTCCTTGCCCGGTATGTCGTTCCCGAGGTCAACGGCATGCTCGCGAGCTACCGGGAATCGAACCAGTTCGTGATCGAGAACCGGGAGACCTGGCAGCGAGCGGGCGTGGCCATCATGAGCAAAATCCAGGAGAACGAACGTGCACGCGAGGCCATGGCCTCGGCGGCGGGACCGGCGACGACGGCGTTGGCGGCGCACGTGAAGACCGGAGCGGACAAGGGCGAAGCGGTCGCCGCAGGGAGGAAATCAGAGGAACCATGAAAGTCGCACTACCCAGTAGCCCCTTCAATCGCGCTGACCTGTTCGAAGCCGCTGGCTTCGAGGTGGTCGAGGGCCGGGTCCGCAGCACGGAGGATTTCATCGAACTGATGAAGGACGCCGACGGCGCCCAGGTCGGCGTCATGCCGTTGACGACTCGCGAAGTGATGGAGGCCTGCCCGAAGCTCAAGGTGGTGAGTCGCCTCGGCGTCGGGGTGGATTCCATCGACCTCGATGCCGCCACCGAACTCGGCGTGCTTGCCTGCAACGTGCCGGGGGTCAACACCAGCGAGGTGGCAGATCACGCCGTGGCCATGCTGCTGTCGGTAACCCGGTGCCTGCACGACGCGATCGTCTCCACGCGGCAAGGACAATGGCGCGAGAACCCGCGCACCACCGGCAACTACGTGAATTCGGTTCGCCGCATCGCGGGCCACGTTGTCGGTATCGTCGGCTTCGGCAATATCGGCCGCGCCTTCGCGAATCGTATCCGTGGATTCGGCCCGGCGGAGATCATCGCCTACGACCCGTACGTCGAACAGACGGTGGGTGATCTCTACGGCGTTCGGCTGGTCGAGTTCGAGGAGATTCTCGAGCGTTGCGACTACATCACCATCCACTGCTCGGCGACCGCCGAGACCCGGCACCTGTTCAACTCCAACACCCTCGGCAAGCTGAAACCCACGGCGATCCTGGTGAACACGGCCCGCGGACCGATCATTGACGGCAAGGCTTTGGCGGAAGCCTTGGCCGCCGGGCAATTGGAAGCCGCGGCCCTAGACGTCACCGAGATCGAACCGTTGGAGTCCCACGACCCGTTGCTCAAGCTACCGAACTGCATCGTCACGCCGCACATCGCGGGCTTCTCGCCGGTGTTCCTCGAGGAGTGTCCGATCCGCCAGGCGGAGAACATCATCCGGGTGCTGTCGGGTCAGAAGCCCCACGGGCTCGCCAATCCAGAGGTCATCAAGACCATCGCGGTGATGCACGAAACGAATACGGGACGATGGGCCGGTGTCCCCGGGTTCTCGACGGCGTTGGCAGTCTAGGAGGTCGATGTGGGAAAGGTAGCGATTGTCACGGGCGCCGGAACCGGCATCGGCAAACACACGACGCTGGCCTTGCTCAGGCAGGGCTATTCCGTGGCCCTAGCGGGTCGTCGCCTGGAGCTGCTCGAGGAAGTGGCGGATGAGTCCCGTGCGGGGGATCGGGCACTGGCGGTTCGAACGGACGTCAGCGATCCGGAATCCGTTGCGGCCTTGTTCGAATCAACGAAGGAGACCTTCGGACGCCTGGACCTCCTGTTCAACAACGCCGGTACCGGTGCGCCAGGGGTGCCCCTGGAAGACCTGACGCTGGAGCAGTGGCAGCGCGTCGTGGACATCAACCTGACCGGCTCGTTCCTGTGTACCCAGCATGCCATCCGGTTGATGAAGGACCAGGATCCGAAGGGTGGCCGCATCATCAACAACGGGTCGATTTCCGCCCATGTGCCAAGGCCCAACTCCGCTCCGTACACGTCCACCAAGCACGCGCTGACGGGTTTGACGAGATCGACGTTCCTGGACGGTCGCGCCCACAACATCGTCTGTGGCCAGATCGACATCGGCAATGCGTTGACGCACATGACGTCCCGCATGGGACAAGGCATGAAACAACCCGACGGTTCCGTGAAGTCGGAACCGACGATGGACGTAGAGAACGTCGCCCAGGCGGTGGTCTACATGGACCGCCTGCCGCTTGACGCGAACGTGCCGTTCATCACGGTCATGGCGTCGTCGATGCCGTATATCGGGCGGGGGTAGCGATCCCGGCCAACTATTGAGAGTTCAGTCTTGTTTGATCTCGCGCAGCGTGTGCTTGACGACTAGCTCGAATACGCGAGGCCAGAGTAGATCGCGGTCGGCGAATGTGCCGGCGACTTCATTGGGCAGGGTCGACACCAACGCGTTGGCTGTCACATCCGACAGCGCGGCGACTAGCCTCTCACGCAAGAGATCGAACTGTTCGAGCTCTATGACCAGCGCGTCGGGAGTCGGGTTGGCCGACGAGGAAGCTGGTACCGGCGGCCCAACAAAGATCGGAACTATGTCACTGGCGTTGGTATTATCCCGGACCCACTGGACATGATCGCCTAGCTGCCCAATGTCCGTTTTTTTGTAGACCGACTGAGCTTCTTTTTGGGTCTTTGCCTCCATGCAAATGGCGACAAGGTCGTCAACCAACCACAGTACATCGGGGCCCGTCTTGACCTCCTTCTCAGGTCTACTAGACTCAAACCCGAGGTATTCTCCTAGAAACTTCAACGCTTCTTCTGTCTGCGGTACAGATCCTTTGCCGTTCAATGCCCAAAGGTTTTTGTCTATGTTCTGAGGAAGCCGGATCGGGCCCGTTGGCTTCGTACGGAGTTGCCGCACGACTCTTTCAACCTGCGGGGGAGTCACGGACGATGAACGTGTCTTGACCGGCTGGCGCGGAATGTTCTGTTGCAGGCTATGAGCGCGACCGTAGTATTGATTTGCAGAGCTCAAGTCTCCTAGTCTCTCGGTAGCGTAACCCAACCACACTAGACACCAGGCAAGCGTGTTCTCGCAGATTGCTTCAGCCGGCTTTAGCACCTCGTTTGATGCTCTTCGCAGCACGTTCAAAATCGCGATCCCACATCGCTTCGATGAACCTGGCCTCCCCCAAGGCCACGTCTACGGCTTCCTGTGAGTGTTCTTTGCAGCTATCCGGCGCAGCGTCCTGCATCCAATCGTTGTACGCCGTTGTCCATGCATTGTCCCTCGTCAAGCATTTGTCGATGACGTCTCCGAACTCCTCGGTCGAAGTTAGATTGCCTGAAACCTCATGACCGAGTCTTATTTGCGATTGAAGGAATCCCGGCAGTAGACCGAGGTTGGCTGGTAGGTGGAGCCAGCCAATGAGTGCTTGTCCCGTGATCAGGACGACTCCGTGGTCACTCATGCCTCTAGATATTCGGCCAAAGCTCTGAACGATCCGGGACGCGACCGTGCTACGTAGTTTGTCTGAGAGGTTCAGGTACTCCCATTGGAAACGCTCTAGTGGACCGGAACCCATCGGCAGATCGTCGATCACCATGACTCGGCAAGTGTCTCCCGGTAGGTCGACTCATAGCGTGCCGCAAGTTGGAGTTTGTCTCGCAACGTAGCTTCGGCAAGACGAAACGCCCGAATTCGCTCCGAGACCTTATCTTTCGGGGGCGGGGTCGCGACAGGCGACCATTGTTCTGCTCGTGTGTACGAGGGAACTAGGATCAGTGCCTTATGGCTTTCCAGAAGCGCTTTTGAAGACCCGACGTCGTCAGTTACTTCGTTGGAAAGGGCAGGAGTCAGGACGAGGCGTTCACATTCTCCAGCAGTAGTCAATGGCGATATCGTTTTCTTAGGTACTCGACCGAATGTCTTGGCGAAGACGTCAGGCGCACTCATTGTCGCGGATAGATAGACTCGATTTGTCGTCTTCTTAAAGTACGGTAGCGTAGAAACTGGAACGCCGGGAGGAGTGAACGTGATTGAGTTACCCGTAACAATTGCACAGCAAATGTCCTCGTGGTCAATTAAGTGTTCCCAGGCGAACATCGTCCCTGTGTTTTCGTGAAGGTTGGCATTGCGGAGAATCCGCGAGATCTCTGCAGCGTGTTTGTGGAGAGTGAATGGCGGTACCCACGCCATACGATCCACCTGTCCATCAACGATTGCTTGATAGGTCGCCAGACGACTGATCGAACGGTGGTAGTCCTTGAACAGTTCGAACAGCTCTGTGAACGTCGACTGCATTTGATCCCGTTCAATAGTCAACGAGAACTGATCACGCAATATGTGATCTACCGTATGAGCATCGTCAAAAATCACGGCTGATATGCCATGTTGACGAAAGCGCGTTTTCCCGTTAAACAGCGCCTGATAGGTCGTTATGCACGGCGCCAAGCACCGGTCGTATAGGTCGTTTGAGAAATCACCTCTTTAGTAGGTCGTTGCATCGAGACCGTAGCCTATGGCCTTTTCGTACGTCTGTTCGACGAGCTGGATGGATGCACAGGCGTATAACACCTGAGCGGACGACTCATTCACGAGGGATTGGGCGATGAGCAAGCCTACCAGTGTTTTTCCAGCCCCCGTGTTCAAAACGACCGCTACGTCGGAGCAATCTCTGTTCTTGTGCCACTCTCGCAACGCATCACCCTGGGCCAACCAGAGGTCTCGACGACTGTCGCGGAGTGGAAGATCTCGATTGGATCCGTCGGGCGCGATATGTCTTTTGGTTTCGTGATTGATGATAAGTCAAAACCCACTTAAAGCTCCTTCAACGCGGACACTGGTAGTCTAGCGGCCTTATGTCCTCGCACACTGGCTGACACAAAGCTGGTCGCCTCCCTGGCACGGGGGGCTGTGCGACGTTGGGATCGTCCAAAACTGCTCCTATATCCCAACGATGCCTGGATAGGATAACTTTATCTGGCCCCAAACGGTGGTCTGGCTGCCGTACAAGCCGTTCATCACGGTTGTCCATGCCGTAACGCACGTCGAGGCGTCTGCTACCTGTGTAGGCCAATCAGCACCTCGTTGTGGAGGCACACGGGCGATTGACTAAATTTAGTCATTGCATAGTGACTAAATTTAGATAACACTTGCGGCCTGTCTGGCAGTTGGCCTCGGTATGGACCCGAGATTCCTCCCCCACAACAGCCACCGGGGGAGTCCTACGCGGTTCTCGGCGAATGATCCGCAACTGAGGCATCTGGCCGGATGCCCGTTCAGGCACCGATCCGGGCTGCTCGACCGTTTCCCCAGACGAACGGCCGGCATCTTCACCTTGGGCGGCGGACGGCAGACCGGCAAGTCCACGTTGCTCAAACAGTGGATGGCGGAATTGCTTGAAGACGGCGTGCCGGCGATTGCCGTTTCCTACCTGTCCGGCGAACTGATCGACGACCACCACGGTCTGATGAGGCACATCGAGGAGCACTTGTCAGCGGTGCCCCACGGCGAGTTCAACTATCTCATCGTCGACGAGGTCACCTACATTCGGGACTGGGACAAGGCCGTGAAGTATGCCGCCGACGCTGGCATGCTCGACTTGACGGCGCTGGTGGTGACGGGCTCCGACCTCTCGTTTCTGCAGGAGGCCCGGATGCGGTTCCCGGGCCGGCGGGGCGATGCCGCGGTCAACGACTTCCACCTCCGCCCGCTGGCGTTCAACGAGTTTGTCGTACTCGAAGCCAAGGTCACCGACGCCGACGATCAGTTCGAAGAACCGTTCGACCTTTCAGAACAGACGGTCGACCTCATCTTCGACGCTTTTGATCGCTACCTGCTCCACGGCGGCTACCTGGCGGCTATCAACGACATGGCGGAGCATGGCGCCATCCGCCCAAGCACCCTCGCGACCTACTCGGACTGGATTCGCGGCGATGTCCTGAAGCGCGGCAAACAGGAGGCGTATCTGCGCGAGGTGCTGTCGGCCATCGTCACGCGCTACACCAGCCAGGTTACGTGGAACGGGCTTGCGCAGGACCTGTCCATCGACCACCCTAAGACAGTCGCGGACTATGTCGAGTTGCTCGAGCGTATGGACGCCGTTGCCGTGTTACCGGCACTCCGGGAGGACAAACTCGGTCCCGCGCCGAAAAAAGCCAAGAAGCTGACGTTCTGCGATCCTTTCATTCTGCACGCGGTGCGAGCCTGGCTCGAACCGTCGTCAGACCCGTTCAAGAATCAGATACTCGTTGCGCCGCAGGATCCCGTTTGGGCATCGCAGATCGTCGAGGCCTGTGTCGCGAGCCACTTCAAGAGGCTCTTCCCGACCTACTACATCAAGGCGCAGGGGGAAGTGGACATCGCGTACGTTCACGACGGTCGGTTCTGGCCGGTCGAGATCAAGTGGACCAACCAGTTGCGCCCCAAGACGCTCAAGCAGATCGCGCGCTACGACAACGGCGCGATCTGGAGCAAGAGCCGTCACGTTGGCGAGATTGAGGGGGTCGAGGTGCGACCGTTGCCAATCGAACTGCTTCGTGTGGGGAAATCTCTTGCTGGGATCCCTTGAAGCCCGGACCCGACGCGTAAGACCTGAACTTCCCCTCGTTGGATAGCTGTGCCCAGTGAGCCAAGAAGTGGTTGCAAAACGACATCTAATTATCGTAGAACAATAACTCTAGCGGCAAAGCGGGGTGACACCCATGGAGCTTCGTTCCCACCTCAACGACCCGCGCCTACGCCGGGTTCGGAGGTTGAGCCTCGGCGTTCGTGTAACGACCCTGGCACTCGGCGCCCTGATGGGTGCTGTGGTGCTGACCCCTCTCGTCGGCATCCGCTCTGGGACTCTTGAGACTCTTAGTGGGTTTCGGGTCACGCTGACGGATTTTCAAGTTCGAACGGACGGCGAGTTCAAGTGGCAGGATCTCGCGCTATTGATCTTCTGGATGCCGTTGTTTGGGCTCGGTGTCGCGATCTTCCAACAAGCGGAACGCCTGCTGGCTTCATACCAGCGCGGCGTGATTTTGGACGCCGGAAACGCCAGGCGCATCAGCCGTATTGGGTTGTTCATCATATTGCTCAGCGTGCTGCTTACCGTGTGGGACGTAGTGGGGGGCATGTTATCCGCCTCCTTGGGTATCCCGCAGAGTGGACCGATTACTGTCGAACTTCCGTGGATCTTGGCGGGTCTCGTCGTCATGGCCATCGGATACGCCATGGGGATCGCCTGCGAGATCGCCGAAGACGCCGAACTCACGGTCTGACGATGGCGATCGTCGTCAACCTCGATGTCATGCTCGCTCGTCGCAAGATGCGCGCCAAGGAATTGGCGGCGGCGATCGGCATCACCGCGCAGAACCTATCTATCCTGAAAACGGGCAGAGCCCGTGCACTGCGGCTCAGCACGCTTGATGCCATCTGCAGGGAACTCGCCTGTCAGCCAGCGGACCTCTTGGAGTATCGTCAAGACGAACCACCGGAGCCACCTGGCTAGCGAGGCTCCGCCTCAGACCGACGAGGCCGTAGGGGACGGGCTTGTCCCGTCCCGCGCCGTTCGAACCGAGGCCTTTCAGTCGCGAGCGCGGGCGAGGACAAGCCTCGCCGCTACGGGGCCTTCGTCGCCCGCAGGGCCTCGTGAAAGACTTTGCTCAACTGTGCAGATGGCGCGGCCTCAAGAACGCTAGCGGCCAGGCAGGTCGTCTCCCCGCCATGCCCTGAGTACGCCGTCGACATCGGCGGCCACATCCGCACGGGCGTCCAGTCTGTCCATACCTTCGACCAGCAACTCGTCGTAGCGGCTGTGTACGTGACGGACATGGGCCTGCACCGCGAGGTCGATGGCGGATTCTTCGAGTTGCCTGGCCGCTGCCGAACGTCCGACGCGTCCCGAACGCCGCCGGCAGGTGTGACGGGCGATTTGCCGGCGTTCCCTGGGCGGACTGGCCGGATATAGCTCGCCGATTCGCTCGGCGAACGCCTTTGCGTAGTCTTCATCCTCGTCGGCGCGCAGGATGGCTGCCCGTTCGCGGGCACGGGACCGCGCTTCGGCGTCGGCCAGGCATTCCTCTTCGGCACGTCGCAGTGCGTCTTCCTCGACCAGTATGCCTTGGCGTTCGTAGCGTTTGCGGGCTCGGCTGAAACGAACGATCACCGCCTTCAAGGTCGAATACTTGCCGGCCCGTCGCGTCAAGGCGGCGTCACCTCGGGGAAGCCACAATAGGCCGTCCAGATCCGCGCACGCCATGCATAGCGGCTTGCCGTTCTCCATACGCAGCAGTCCGCCCCGAAAGATATCCGTGCCACACTCCGAGCACTCGGATTCCCGCACAACCGAAAACACGGTGATGTCAGTCACGATTCTTCCTCCGCGCCGGGAACGTGCAACCAACTCAGCCCAGATTCCACTCCTGCTGTTCCCGTAGTCTCACCATGAACGCCTCCGAGTAGGCCTCTTCCGGCGTTTCCCGGACCATTTCGTCCAGCCGGTGGGCGTCGTCGCCCACCAGGATTCGCCAACGCTCTTCCCGAACGCCGTCCAAGATGATCGACGCCGCGTCCTCGGCGGTCGTTCGCGCGTTGTCGCGGAACCCCCGGCCGATCTGGGCGACCATCTCGCGCAGTTGGTCGTCGGTGACGGTCTCGTCGAGCATGCCGAGCGCCGTGTAGCGTTTCCGCATCGCCTCGATGTCCTCGGGCGTGTAGTCGCCGCCGCGCATGATCCGTCCCGAGTTGATGGCAATGGAAGTGCCGATGTGGCCGGGCATCACCACGGACACCTTGACGTGTGGCGCGTTGTTGGCGAAATCGTTGACCAACGCTTCGGAGAACCCCTTGACGGCGAATTTCGCGGCGCTGTAGGCCGAATGGGCGCTCTGGGGCCCTAGCGTCGCCCAGAAGCCATTGACGCTGCTCGTGTTGATCATGTGCGCGTCTTGGCTCGCGACGAGCAGCGGCATGAACGCCCGGGCGCAGTTGTAGACGCCGAACCAGCAGATGTTGAAGGTGCGCTCCCACTCCTCGCGCGACTCCTCGTTCACGAAGCTGCCGCCACCGCCGATGCCGGCGTTGTTGAACAGGAGATCGATATGGTCGGTGTCGTGTGCGGATCTGACCGAATCGCGGAACGCGTTGACGGCGTCTTCGTCGGCGACGTCGCAATGGTGGGTGGTGATAACGCGACCCTGCGGTGCCTCCTGTTCGCACAGGCGCCTGGTCTCGGCGAGGTTGTCGTCGAGGATGTCGCAGGCGGCGACGTCGCAGCCTTCGGCGATCAACTGCCTCGCCAAGGCCCGCCCCATGCCGGTTCCGCCGCCGGTGATGACCGCGAGTTTGCCGCCGAAGTCTCTCATCGTCCCCTGTCCGCTGTGCTTGATGGCCGGCGAAGTATAAGGTCCCGCAGCATGGATTCCGATCTGACGGCCCTTACGGCACGCCAACTTGCCGCAGCGATCGCTGATGGGACGTGTTCGGCGCGAGAGGCCGCCCAGGCGTTCCTCGATCGCATCGATGCCGTCGACCGGAACGGTCCGACACTCAACGCCATGCTGGAGATCAATCCGGCGGCGATGGAGATCGCCCGACGGCGGGACGAATCGTCGGCACGGGGCGATGATCGGGCTCCTCTTCACGGCGTTCCCATCGTCTTGAAGGCGAATATCGATACCGGCGACGCCATGGCGACCAGCGCGGGATCCCTGGCGTTGGAGAACCATCGCGCAGTACGGGACGCACCCCTGGTCGCTCGTTTGCGAGCCGCTGGCGCGATCCTGCTCGGCAAGACGAATTTGAGCGAATGGGCGAATTTCCGTTCGACCGGGTCCATCAGCGGCTGGAGCAGCCTCGGCGGGCAGACCAGGAACCCCTACGGCCTCGATCGGAGTCCGTCGGGATCCTCGAGCGGTTCCGCCGTGGCCGTTGCCGCCCGCCTGGCTCCGCTGTCGGTGGGGACGGAGACCGACGGTTCCATCGTGTCGCCGGCGGGCGCTTGCGGCGTCGTCGGCATCAAGCCCACGGTGGGCGCCATCGACCGCGAGGGTATTGTGCCAATCGCTGCGAGTACCGACACGGCAGGGCCGTTCGCGAACAGTGTCGCCGACGCCGCACTGCTGCTGGACGCGTTGGGCGGACCTTCGTCGACGCACGCCACTCGGTCCGGTCTGAAGGGCCTGCGGATCGGCGTGTTGCGACACGGCGCGAAGTCCCACGCGGGCGTCGCAGCGGCGCTCGGGGAGGCCGTCGATGCCTTGTCGGACGCTGGTGCCGCCATCGTGGATCGGCTCTATATCGACGTCCCCGATGCCACCTACGATGCCGAGTACCAGTTGCTGCTACATGAGTTCAAGGACGGACTCAACCGCTACCTGGCGTGTCACGACACTGGATTCGGCGATCTCGCCAGTGTCATTGCCTACAACGAAGCCCATGCGGAAACGGTCATGCCGTTGTTCGGCCAAGAGCACTTCGAGGCGGCCCAAGCGTGCGAGGGTCTCGACTGTCCCGCCTACAAGGCGGCCCTCGCCGGCAGCGTCCACGTGATGCGCGAAGCGATCAACCACATGTTTCGAACTCACGATCTTCGTGCGCTGATCGCCGCCACCAACGGACCCGCGTGGAAGGTCGGAGAGTCCGAGCGTCGCCGAATCAGCAGTTCGTCGATTGCGGCGTTGTCCGGCTATCCCCACATCGCCGTGCCCTGGACGATGGTGGATGAGTTGCCGGTCGCCGTGTCGTTTATCGGGCTGCCGCGTTCGGAGACGGACCTCGTGGGCATCGCGATGGCGTTCGAGGAAGCCCGTGGCGTGTTCCCTCCGCCAGCGTTCGTGTCAGGAGCGTAGGGGCGACGCTAACGCGCCCGGAGGGCGCGCCGTCGCCGCGTTGGAAACGGGCGACACGACGGGCGACCGCAAGGGTCGCCCCTACGGGGCCTGACAGGTACGCTAAAGGGCTGACATGGGAGAGGAGGGACAATGCGAATCATCGTCAACGGGCAACAGGCCTTTGGCCGTTCGGTGCTCGACGCCCTGCTCGACCGCGGCGAGGAGGTGGTGGGCGTCTTTACCGCGCCGGATGCCGGTGGTCGACCCGACCCCTTGAGGGAAGGTGCCGACGAACGCGGCATTCCGGTCTTCCAGCCGAAGTCGTTCCGCCGGGAAGCCGTGTGGGAGCAGATTCGCGAACTCGAGCCCGACCTCGGCGTGATGGCCTACGTCACCCTGTTCGTGCCGGAGGAAGCGCTGAACATTCCGACGCATGGGACGATCCAGTACCACCCGTCGCTGCTGCCCATGCACAAGGGACCGAGTTCCATCAACTGGCCGATCATCTTTGGCGAGACCAAGACCGGGCTTTCCATCTTCTGGCCCGACAACGGGCTCGACACCGGGCCGGTGCTGCTACAAAAGGAGGTCGACATCGGTCCCGACGACACGCTCGGCAGCGTCTACTTCGATCACCTGTTTCCACTCGGGGTCGACGCGATGATCGAGGCGGTCGATCGGGTTCGAGCGGGTAGGGCGCCGAAAACGCCGCAGTGGGAATTGGCGGGTCGTGAATCCGAGGTCGATCCATCGGAACTCGGCACGTACGAGGGCTGGTGCCGAGCGGAGCAGGCCGAGATCGATTGGAGCGAGCCTGCGGCGACGGTGTACAACCTGATTCGGGGCGCCAATCCCCAACCCGGCGCATGGACGACCTACGAAGGAGGCCAGTTGCAGATCTTCGACTCCCGCAAGGTCGACGGGACGTCCCGGGACAAACCCGGGACCGTCACGGCGATAGCTGACGACGGATTCGAGGTCGCGGCCGGTGATGGACCGATCAAGGTCATGCGCGTCAGGCCCGCAGGCCTAGGCAAGGTGCCGGCCGCCGAGTTCGCTGCAACGGCGGGGCTTCGGCTTGGCTATCGGTTTTAGGTAGGTCGAGAGGAACCCATGAGTGATTTTGACAGCATCATCTACGAGGTCGAAAACGGCCGCGCGCGCATTACGTTGAACCGGCCGGAGAAGCTGAATGCCCTTTCGCTAAAGCTCCAGTCGGAGCTCAACGAGGCGCTTTGGGAGGCCGACAACAACACCGACGTGCACTGCGTGATCCTGCGTGGCGCCGGTCGGGCGTTCTCGGCGGGCTACGATCTGACCGGTGCCGACGGCAACATCCCCGTCTCCCGGGTCCAGTCTTCCGAGAACAGCTACCGAGGCGGGCGCAGCATCGACGACGACGCCTGGCAGCTGGAACGCTCCCAGCGCTATCGCATGGCGTTGTTCGACATGCACAAGCCGTCCATCGCCCAGGTCCACGGCTATTGCCTAGCGGGCGGTACCGACGTGGCGCTGCTCACCGACATGATCGTCTGCGCGGACGACGCCCTGTTCGGCTTTCCGCCGGCCCGGGACCTGGGCGCGTTGCCGAACAACATGTGGCTCTACAACGTCGGCCCGCAGTGGGCGAAGCGACTGATGCTGACCGGCGACAGCATCACCGGTGCGGAGGCGCAGCAGATCGGCCTCGTGTTGAAAGCGGTGCCGAAGGAACATCTCGAATACGAGGTGGAGCAACTGGCGGACCGCCTCTGCAAGATCGACCCGGACCTGCTGTCCACCAACAAGCGCATCATCAACATGGGCCTGGAGTTGATGGGCGCGCGAACCCTGCAGCGAATGGCGGCCGAGAACGACGTTCGTGGACACAACGCCCGGGCGGCCCACGGCTTCCGCGAGTCGGTGGGGAAGATCGGCCTCCGGGAGACGCTGCGCAACCGCGACGCGAAGTTTGGCGACGGTCGGGTGCGCGTCAACGGTCCGGAGTTCCGGGACGACGAAGGTCGCCTCACCGACGGTTGATCGAACGCTAACTTGCGGCTTCGCCGAGTCGCCGTTTGACGGTCTCGATGGGGTTCTTGTAGTCCACCGTACCGAGACCGAAATTGGTCAGCTTGTAGCCGATCAGCGCTTGCAGTTTCTCGGGCATCGCGACCACGACTTCCGGCGGAACGCCGATGAACTGGTTCTCGCGCTGCTTGAGCCACGCCAGGTTGAAGTTGAAATTGAGGGAGCGTCGGTATTCGTCGCGTGTCGAATTGCCACCGCCCCGATGCCAGAGCGCGCCTTCCCAGAGCAGTAGCGCGCCGAGGGGCATCTCAACGCTAACGGTGGCCGCATCCGGGTCGACCCGTTCGAGGCGCCGGTGGCTACCCGGTACGACTTCGGTAGCGCCGTTCTTCACCGTGAACGGATCCAGCGCAATCAGCGTATTGACGATCAGCGGAGGATGCGGGCGCGGAATGGGGTAGTGGCCGTCGTCCTGGTGCATCCACTGGCGGGCGTCGCCAGGCCCCGGTCGCATCGCCGCAACGCCGGATATCTGGAAGTCCGGCCCCAGAACCCCTTCCACCAGCTCGAGCAGCCGGTCGTCCACGAGAAGCTCGTCGACCGCGCGGGTCTTGGCCAGCAGATTGTGCGTGTGGTTGGTTTGCTGGCCGTGTTCTTCCGTCATGCGACTGCCGATGGCGTCGAAGACGGGGGCGAGCCCACCGCGTAGCCGCTCCACAGTCGCTTCGTCGAGGAAGTCCGGCACGACGGCGTAGCCGTCTTCGCGTATTCGGCGAACCGCGTCTTCGGTGTCAATTGGGCAAGTGGACAATGTTCACGATCTCGCAAGGATGGCGATCCGTGTCAGCGTATCAGAGGCCTTGGCCGGCTTGAACCTGCCCCGAAGTGCCGGCGGGGCCGAGGCTTCCTTCGGCTGCGTGTTCCCGGTATGGTTGCGCATCTTTTGCGGCGGTGAGCGTCGCACGGTTCGCGGAACGATTCGGGAGCGTCAGTGGAACAAGAGAGCGGCGGGATTCTTCGATCGACGGTGTTCTGGCAGGGGTGGAGCTTGGCGGCGACCGTGGCGGCTATCTTCGCGTTTGCCGCCAACGTCGAATACTCGACCGACGGCCACGCGCCGGACTATGTCGCCATCTTCGGTGACGTCGGCACGGAGCCGATGTGGGTCGTCAACGCGGACTTGGAGGACGGCGTGATCAACGTTCGCGCCGGCACCGCCAGCGCCCCCGGGGAAGACGAGGTCTACCGGCTTTGGGTGGCCCGCCAGGGCGACCCGCAGGAAATCGGTGTCCTGCCCGTCAACCGCAGTCGGGAAACCTACCCCGTCAGCAGGGCGGTTCGCGCGGTTCTCGCCCACGGGCAGACCCTCGGTGTCAGCCTCGGGCCGGTTTCCTCGGAGGACGACGGGGCGATGCCGACCTCGTTCGACTTTTCCGCGACCATCACCCGGCTTTGAGTTGCGCCTTTAGGGTATAGCGGCATCGCGATACGGCGCCATGTCCATTCCCGGATAGCGGGCGCCGACGCCAGCTAGCGTTTCCTCGGTCCAGTACGGATGCCCCGGCGGCGGGAAGCCGAGTAGCTCCCGCTCGTCGGGCGTCGCCTGTTCGATCCAACTCCGGTGTGACGGCTTGTTGGCCTCCACGGACCAGCCCACGATGCCGAGCCACTTCCAGGCGGCCGGCGCGTAGGTGATGAAGTGCCCGAGGCGTCCACCACCGGCGAGGAAAGCCGTGCCGCGGTGGAATGTCCGCATGCTGTAGATGAATAGCGACCCGGCCGGCACCACCACCTTGACCTCGTTGTCGTAGATCGACGGACGCTGCTCGCGGGTGTAGTGCGCGGGGACCAGGATCTTCTCGGGGTAGTGCTGCCGTGAACACACCGCCGTCGGGGCGTGGTTCTCGGTGACGTCCGTGTAGTAGAGCAGGTAGGCGGTCTGCCAATAGGCCGGATCGTTGGGCGGATACGCGAGGGTGTGATTGCCGTAGTCGCAGTGCATCGCCTGTTCGCGGTCGTTGGGGTTGCCCTTGCACTTGAAGGTCAGGTGCGACTGTTCGCAGAACATCTCGCTGCCGCCGGCCATGAGCCTGGCGAAGGCGACCAGTTCCGGGTGCAGGGTGATCGCGTTCAGGTGAGAACCCGGAAACGGGAACCTGAACGACCGGAAGTGGAGCGGCCGGCCGGACCGCTGCCAATCATCGGGCTTGGGTGCGGATGCGTCCTGGCAGTGCTCCACCCAGCCTGGCAGCAGCTCGCGCCACTCGTCGAGCGCTCCCTGCAACTCGTCGTCGGTTAGGAATCGTTCGACGATCGCGTAGCCGTGCTCGCGGTAGTGCGTCCCGTGGGCTTCGGTGATCCGTGGCAAGGCTTGACCATCCTTGAGGGGTTCGGAGGGTCAGTTTAACGGCATCCCGTCGCCGTTCCACCAACGCAGGACTGCGACCTGCTCAAATGCTCGGGTATCGCTTACACTGTTCGCCGTGATCGAGACCGAATCGACCGATCTCCGCTCCCCTTGGCGGTGGTGTTTGTTCCTTGGCTGCGTCTGCTGGCTGGCACTCGTGTTCGCCCCGCCGTTTGCGGCGCCGTACGCCGAGGTCGTTCGCTGGCTGCTCCACACGGTCTGCCACCAGATCCCCGAGCGCAGCTTCCATCTATTCGGCGAGCCGCTTGCCGCTTGCCATCGGTGCACCGGCCTCTACCTGGGATTCGCCCTGGGTGTCCTCGTATGGCCTTGGCTGCCTAGGCTTGCCGCCAGGCTCGCTGGCAATCCACGCTGGGTTGCCGTGTTCCTCATACCCATTGCCGTCGACTGGGCGATTGTCGTCAACACGCCCGCATCGCGGTTCGTCACCGGCCTCATCGCCGCTTTCCCGGTCGCCCTGCTACCGCTCGTGGCCTTCACGCAGCGGTTGAATCCAATTCACACTCGCAACAAGAAGGAGTAAGTCGGGATGAATGACAAACTCAAGGCCGCGCTTGTCGGCGGCGTCACCTTCGGCATCGCGTCTGGGCTGCCATACATCGGGGCGGTCAACATGGCGTGCTGCGCGCTTTATATCGGCGGGGGCGTATTGGCTGCCTACCTGCTGATAAAGGATCTGCCGGCACAAGCCCAGGCTCCCTACCGGGACGGGGCGGTGGTCGGCGTGCTGGCGGGGCTGTTCGGTGGAATCGCTTCCGTGATCACGGGTCTCGTCGCCAAGGCCTTGGGCTACGACCCCGCCGCCGAAATGGCGGCGACGTTCCAGCAGTTCGGTATGCCCATGCCGGAGGGCATTGGGGTCGATCCGTCGACCGGCATGCAGCTCATCGGATTCGTGGTCAACATCGTCATGTACGTGATCTTCGCTACGGTCGGCGGTCTGGTGGGCGTCGCGATCTTCCACAAGAAGGAAGCGCCCAGCGACTAGGGAACTTGAGAACGGTCCGGACATGCGGATCGCCACCTGGAACGTCAACGGCCTGCGCGCCCGACTGGATTTCATCCTGCACTGGCTGGAGCGCCGGCAGCCTGATGTGGTGGGCATGCAGGAACTCAAGGTCGCCGACGACGAGTTTCCGATGGAGGCGTTCAACGCGGTGGGATACGAGGTCGTCACCCACGGCCAGAAGGGCTGGAACGGCGTGGCGATCGCCGCCAGGCAAGGCATGGAGGTCGAAGTCCGTGGCCTACCCGGTCAGGACGAAGCAGGTGCGCGGCTGATCCGGGCGCGCGTGGCGGACGTGAGCTTCGCCACCGTGTACTGCCCCAACGGCAAGGACATCGACCACGACGACTTCCCCCGCAAGCTGGCTTGGTACGACAGCCTGGGCGAATACCTCGCCGGGGTCGATCCGAACACGCCGTTCGTGATCGGCGGCGACTTCAACGTCTGCCCCGAACCCATCGACTGCTGGCGGGGCGAGGCGGCGGACGGCACGATATTCTGCACGACCGAGGAACGCGGACGGTTCCAGGGCCTCCTCGATGGTGGCTTGGTCGACCTGCTCCGTCATACCCGCCCCGGCGAGCAGGTCTTCTCCTGGTGGGACTACCGGGGCGGTGCGTTCCACCGAGGGATGGGTCTCAGAATCGACATGCTCCTCGGCACCGCGCCGGTGGTGCAACGCGTACGCGAGGTCGTCGTCGACCGGGAGTACCGGCGCAAGCAGGACGGGATGACAGCGTCGGACCACGCGCCTGTGATCGCCGACCTGCACTGACCGGCGGAACGATCCGGGCCGGCACGCGGCCGCGAGGGGAATAGGATCGTAGGGGACGGGCTTGTCCCGTCCCGTCAAGAGAACCGGCATGTCCGGTACGGGCGACCACAAGGGTCACCCCGACGGGACCACCGTAGATGCTAGGCCGCGAGCAGCTCCTTCGCCTGCTCGTAGATGCGGTGCTCCCGGCCGAGGTGGATGATCGCCGCCGATTTGGCCGCGGCGGCCATGTGCAGCCAGCGGTACGGTGCCCGGGTCGCGTAGTACTCGTCGACGATGGCCTGGAAATGCTTCAAAGCATGCATCTCCGTGAAGTCGTCCCGGCAGGCGATCTCCCCCAACCGCTCGAAATAGGCCTCCTCGTCGTAGCCCCGATCGGCGTACTGCCGAGCCAGAGCCACCGTTTCCATCACGCTGTCGGGTGCCACCGTCGCTGCCACGCCGATCTTGCGCCAGTCGAGCCACGGTTGGGCTTCGATGCTGTCGATAAGGGCATCGAGCAGCGAACGCTGATCGCGGTCGGGCAACGCCGCGGTGACATCGCCGTCCAGGTTTTCGCCCCAGTTGAGCAAACGTTCAGCGAGCAGGACCTCGGGGCCGGTGAAGCCGGTCAACAGGCTCAAGATTCGGTTTCGACGGCTGACACCCGGCATGCGCAGCAGGTAGCGCCGGTTGTTGGTACCCGTGTGCAGGTGGGAGTCCATGGGATTCCCGTAGCTGGTCGAGATGTAGGCCGCGGCGGCACCCACCGACAACGCCTCGCCGGCGCCCTCCAGCGAAAGTCCGTCGGCGAGCGCATGCGCCAGGGGCTCGATGTTGTCGAGGTAGTTCTTGCTCCGACCCATTGCGAGGCCCAGTTCGCCGATTCGCCCGGTCTCGCCGGGGTTGCTGCGCTCGGGAATGTCGATTTCGAGCAGCTTGTATTCATCCAGCAGCGCTTCGATGGCAGCGAAGTCGTAGCCGTTCCTGATCAACCGACTCGCGCGGCGCGCCTGGTAACGTACGGGGGGCCGCATCACGACGTTGGCCCACTCCCAGCCGATACAGTCCAGCGCCCGGGCGCTGTAGACGGGGAAGAGGAAGTTGTGGTCGTCCAATCCGTTCCGGGCGATGGCGAGCGGCAGCAGTTGGTCCAGTGCCTCCCCGGGCGACAGGCGTTCAAGGAGCCAAACGAAGTAGTGCTCGGCGGCAGGAGCGGCCAAGGCGCGAAGGCTCTTGTGGAATGCCCCTTTTGTTGCCTCGATCCCGCTCCTCGCTTGTCGTGCTCGCTCGGATAGACCCTCCGTCAGCTCCGCATCGCTGATGTGGTAGCTGCCGATCTCGCCCGGCGTGCCTTCAAGCGGTTCGATGGCCGGCATCAGGTAGGGCCCCATTTGCGGGGAGTGGACGTGGTTGTTGGCAAGTGCCACGTGTTGAATGACCGGCAGGAAACCGTTTTTCCCGGGCAGCCGTTGCGACACGTGGTGGACCGCGTGAACCCCGCAGACCGGGTGAAGAGGACCGCCGTGGTGCTGGGGAGGCAGTTCCGTGGAACGGACCACGGCCAGCGTGCTGGCGGTCAGCAGTTCGGTCGGCGGCGTCCCGCCCGCGAGTTCACGATAGGTCGCCTCGACGATCTCCGCCGGGTCGGTCTCCTCGACCCATCGCACCCGGGTCTCGGTTTCCGGACGAAATTGTACGGGTTGGAACACGGTCTCCCCTCCAAGACACGTCCACGTCGCATCCTATCACCGTCGGCGGGGCCGGACGTTGGCAACGGTGTTAGCGCAACGTGTCCAAGCCGTGACCGACCGCGCGGGTCAGGTGACCGAGGTCGTCGCGGTCGATGACATAGGGCGGCATGAGGTAGATCAGATCGTTGAACGGCCGAATCCAGACCCCGGCGTCGACAAAGACCCGCTGCGTTGCCGCCACGTCGACGGGTGCTTTGGTCTGGACGACGCCGATGGCACCGAGAACGCGCACGTCCTGGACTGCCGGATGATCGGCGTAGCGGGCCAGTTCGTCGGCAAGTTGCGTCTCGATCGCGGCGATGCGTTCCTGCCAGTCGCTCTCGAACAACACCTCGATGCTGCGCTTGGCGAGAGTGCATGCCAACGGGTTGGCCATGAAGGTCGGTCCGTGCATCAGGACGCCCCCGTCGGCCGACAGGCCGTGCGCGACCCGGGAGGAGGTCAGCGTCGCGGCGAGACTCAGGTAGCCGCCGGTGAGCGCCTTGCCCAGGCACAGGATGTCCGGTTCGACGCCGGCATGCTCGAGAGCGAACAGCTTGCCCGTGCGGCCGAACCCGGTGGCGATCTCGTCGAATACCAGCAGCACGTCGAATCGTTGGCACAGTCGCTTGAGGTGTTGCAGATACTCGGGCGAGTAGAACCACATGCCCCCCGCGCCCTGAACGACGGGTTCGAGGATCACCGCCGCCACGTCGCGGTGGTGTTCTTCAAGCAAGCGCCGAATGCCGGCGACGTCGTCCGGGTGCAGGTCCTCGCCGGGTCGCGTGCGCGGCCGGTCGGCGAAGAGGTGCACGGGCAACACGCGGCTGAAGCGCTCGTGCATGCCGGTCACCGGGTCGCAGACGCTCATCGCGCCGAAGGTGTCGCCGTGGTAGCCGCCGCGGATCGTGGCCAGCCGGTGCTTTTCCGGTTGGCCGACAGCGCCCCAGTACTGGATTGCCATCTTGATGGCGACCTCGACCGCGACTGAGCCGGAGTCGCAGAAAAACACATGCTGCAGTCCTCGGGGCGTGAGTTCGATGAGTGCCCGCGCGAGTTCGATGGCGGGACCGTGCGTCAGACCGCCGAACATGACGTGTGCGGCGTCGTTCAGTTGTGCGCGGGCCGCGGCATTCAGCGCCGGGTGGTTGTAGCCGTGGATCGCGCACCACCAGGACGACATGCCGTCGATCAACTCGCGCCCGTCGGCGAGACGGATGCGTACGCCATCGGCGGACGCCACCGGGTAGACGGGCAGGGGATCGACCATCGACGTGTAGGGATGCCAGATGTGGTCGCGGTCGAACTGGAGCGGGTCTTTCATCGCAGCAGCGGACCGATGTCGAGGTGTGGCATGGCTTGGCGGTGCGACGGGTCATCGCCAAGATACGGGACAATCCCGAGGCAAGGTGCCGTCAGTCGTTCGCCGAGCGTCGCGACGTTCTCCTCGAAGACGGGCATTGCCGGCGTCGGACAGTTGGCTACCCAGCCGGCCAGCTGGCTACCCGCCTCGGCGATGGCATGGGCAGTCAGCAACGCGTGGTTGATACAACCGAGCCTCATGCCGACGGTGAGGATCGGTCTGGCGCCGATACCGAGGCAAACGTCGGCTAGGGTTTCGGTGGCGTTGAGTGGCACGAGCCAGCCTCCCGCACCCTCGACGATGGCGAAGTCGATCTCCCCGTCGAGGGCGTCGAGACAATGGCGGGAGAGGCGGGCGGCATTGAGTTCCGCTCCGGCCTGCGCGGCCGCGATGTGCGGCGCAATCGCGGGTTCCAGGGCGATGGGGTTGACCGTCCCGTAGTCGTGATCGGTTTCGCTTGCGGCGATCAACTGCAGCGCATCGTCGTTGACGAGTCTGCCGTCGACGACCGTACATCCCGCTGCCACGGGCTTGAGTGCGGCGCAACGCAGGCCATGTTCCCGGGCGAGCTCGAGAAGCGCGGCGGCGATGAACGTCTTGCCGATCTCCGTGTCCGTGCCGGTGACGAAGTAGGGCGTTCCCCGCATGAGCTTCTACGAACCGGGTGCCTTGTCCGGCAACGAGCAGACCGAGAGTTCATCTAGCGACTCGAGGAGTCGGTCGACGTCCGAGGCTTGGTGCGCTGCGGTCAACGTGATGCGTAGCCTCGATGTGCCCTCGGGAACCGTGGGCGGGCGTATGGCGCCGATCAGGAAACCGCGTTCCTCCAGGACACGGCTCAGCGCCAACGCGCGAGCCGGATCACCGACGACTACCGGTTGGATGGGGGATGTCGATGGCATGAGCTTCAATCCCAACTCGCGCGTACCGCTTCGGAACCGCGCGATCAGCGCCGCGAGTTGGTCGCGCCGTTCGGGTTCCGCTTGGGCGACGGCGAGGCTCTCGAGGGTCGCGACCGCAAGCGCGCTCGGCATCGCCGTGGTGAAAACGTAGTTCCGCGAGCGTTGTATCAGCGATTCGATGAGGGGTTCTTCGCCGGCGACAAAAGCGCCGGCGGTGCCAAAGGCCTTGCCCAATGTGCCGACCAGAACCGGTACATCGGCGGTCGAATAGCGTTCCGGGTCGACCAGGCCGACGCCGTTGGCGCCGTGCACGCCCATGCCGTGGGCGTCGTCGATCATCGTCCAGGCGCCATGCTGCCTTGCGAGTGGGACGAGTTGGTCGAGGCGACACGGATCCCCGTCCATGCTGAATGTGCCGTCGCTGACGATGAGCTTGCGGGTCGGCGCGTGTCGCACCGCGGCAAGCTTGCCGTCGAGATCCGCCGCATCGCGGTGCTCGAACCAGGAAAAGGTCGCCCGGCTGATCCAGCCGCCATCGAGCAGCGAGGCGTGATTGAGGCGATCCTCGAACACGAAATCGCCAACGCTCAGCAACGCGTTGATGACGCCGACGTTGGCGGCGTAGCCGCTTCCGTAGAGCAGTGCCCTCGGGCGACCGGCGAACGCCGCGATCGCTTCTTCGAGTTCTTCGTGGGCAGCGGTATGGCCGCAGATGAGATGGGACGCGCCGGCACCCGTCCCCCACCGGTCGATCCCGCGTTTGAATGCCGCGGCGATTCGAGGATCCCCGGCGAGCCCGAGGTAGTCGTTGCTGCAGAAGTTGAGCAGCCGCCGACCGTCGACCACCACCTCCCGCCCTTGCGGACCCTCGAGGCTGCGGCGGGTACGGTACATGTCCCCCCGACGAAGGTCGTCGAGGTGGCTTTCGAGATCGCTGAATCCCTGGCCGTGGCGCATCGCCCGGGTTATCCCTCGTGTCGGGTCGTTGGTGAGAATAACAAGCGGCGGCGCGCCCCGGGGGCGTTGAGCGACGTGGAACGGATGCGTTCAGTCGGTTGCAGCCGTCGTGATGTACGCCACCAGTCGCCAGATGTCGTCGTCGCCCTGGGGCAGTTTGCCCTTGAAAGGGATCATCGTCGTGCCCGGCACCCCGTTGGCGATGGTGTCGAAGATCTCCTGGTCGGTGCCGCCGTGCTGCCACTGGCGATCGAACAGGTAAGGCGCGTCGCGCTCGCTCGGAACCGTGGTATGGCAGTAGCCGCCGCAGGTACCGATGAACAGCGACTTGCCGCGCTTGATGGCTTCGGGATCGGCCCGGAAAGCGTCTGCCGGCGAAGTGGGCCCGCAGGCGGATACCGAGATCGCGAGCGCGACCAGCAACGCCGTCCGCATGGCTACAACGCGAGTAGATCGGCGGGCGTGTGCACGCTCTCGAACGGACCGCGAACGGGGATGCGGTGCTTGAGGAGTAGCTTGGCGACGTGGTCCCGGAAATCGGCGGTGGCAACCAACCGGTTTACCTCTCCGACGAGCGGGTTGTCCTTGTGGAATGCGACGTGCAGGTTCCAGCGCAGCACGGCCGGGGCTGCGAAGTCTGGGTTGTGGTCGGTGTCGAGAAGCGCGAGGTCGGGTCCCCACACGAGTCCGGCGGCGGCGGCGCCATCCGCCACCGTTCGAACGATGCCGGCACTCGATGACTGCTGCGACCAACCGATATTCGCGGCGTTGAGCGCGAGATGGGCGACGGTATTGGCCCGAACGGCAACCGTACCGTCGAACGGCGCATCGAATTCGAATGGCGAATCCGCGGGGATCACCTCGAAGCCGGCACCGTAGTACGGTTCGCTCAAAACCAGCCAGCCACGGTACCGCTTGACGGCTTGGGTGCCCGGCACCGACAGTTGCAGGTCGCACTGACCCCTGAGCAAAGGCCGATAGTCCGCATCCGTCGACTCGATGTCGGTTTGCGCCTCCTCCGGTAGCCAGACGATCAGCAGCTGGCGACCTAGTTGCGTGGCCAGGTACCCGGCCACATCGATATCGAAACCACCACCGCCCCGCTTCGAACGGGGCGGGTCGTTCTCGGGAAAGCAAACGCGTAGTTCTGCCGTGCCGGTCGCTGGCTCGGCGACGGCCAGCCCCCAGGCGGCGGCCAGCAGCGCGACGGCAACGCCCGTCGCCGTTCGCATTGCCCGCGGCAGCGTAGCGGTGTTGATCGACATCGCTCGTTGGCCGACTCAATCGGCTAACGAGAAAACGAACAAATGACCACCTTCGGGGACGGCGACGGAGCCGGCGGCGAAGCCCGCGATGTTGAGGTCGTTGCCCGATCCGATGGCGACGTAGGCCTTGCCGCCCGCCCGGTAGGCCACGGGTTGGCTGCGCACGCCGCCGCCCATCCGGAACTTCCACAGGAGGTCGCCCGTGGCCGCATCGAGCGCGAGCGCAAAACCGTCCCGATTGCCGGTGAACACGACGCCACCGGCTGTTGACAGGGCGCCGGCCATCATCGGTTCGGGATCCCTGTACCGCCAACGCACCTCGCCGGTGTGGACGTCGATTGCCGAGAGGTGCCCGTAGTCGGTGCCGTTCGTGACGTCCACGGCGATCGGCAGACCACCCATGAACGGCTGCCCCTCGACGAACGCGACGATGCCCTTTTGGAAGTGCTGGCAGGACTCGATGGTCGGGATGTAGGCGAGTCCGAGTTCGGGATTGAGTGCGCCGGAGAATGCGCCGTTCATGCCGCCGAGATTGCCGGGGCAGACCCGGAAGTCAGGCTCTTCGACGGGATTCGCGCGGGGGTCGACGACCGGGCGGCCGCTCCCGTCGATGGTTGCCCAGTTCATCTGTTCCACGTACTGGGTGGCGCTCATGAACGCGCCGGTGGCGCGGTCCAGGGTATAGAAGTAGCCGTTGCGGTTGGCCTGCACGATAGCCTTGACCGCCTCCCCGTCGCGTTGCACGTCGGTCAAGAAGATCTGGGTGTTGCCGTCGTAGTCCCAGACGTCGTGGGGCGTGAACTGGAAGTGCCAAAGGCGTTCGCCGTCGTCCGGATCGACGGCCAGCAGGCTGTTCGAAAACAAGTTGTCGCCGGCCCGCAGGTCGCCGTTCCAGTCCGGCGAAGGATTTCCGGTGGTCCAGTAGAGGATGTCGGTATCGGGATCGTAGGCGCCGCTTGTCCAGGCGGGTGCCCCGCCGGTCTTGTAGGAGTCGCCGGCCCAGGTCTCGGTTCCCGGCTCGCCCTCGGCAGGGACGGTGTAGTGCCGCCAACGCAACTCGCCCGTGGCCACGTCGTAGGCATCGAAAAAGCCCCGGACACCGAATTCGCCGCCGGCGATGCCGATGATGGCCATGTCCTTGACGATCAACGGCATCGACGTGGCGCTGAACCCCTTGGCGTAGTCGACGATGGTTCTCTCCCATGCGATTTCGCCGGTCAGCCGGTCGAAGGCGATCAACTTGGCATCCAGCGTTGCCATCAGGACGAGGTCGCCGGCGATGGCGGCACCGCGGTTCACTGTCCCGCAGCACAGTCGCAGGTCATCCGGTTGCTTGTGGTCGTAGCGCCAGTGGATCTCGCCGGTGGCGGCGTCGAGCGCGAATAGCCGGTTGAAGGACGTCGTCACGTACATGATGCCGTCGTACACCGTCGGCGAGACTTCGAACTGCTGGGAGGTCCCGGTGGGAAACGCCCACGCCACTTTCAGGCTGGCCGCATTCTCGGGAGTGATGTCGTCGATTGGCGAATGGCGGTGGTTGGCGTAGTCCCCGCCGTAGAGCAGCCACTGCTCCGGGTTCGACGGTGCCCCAAGCAGGTGTTCGGCGGTCACGGGCCCGTCGCCCGCACCGATTTCCGCGTCGTTGATCCAGTGGTGGATGACCGGGGCGGGTGCTGCCTCCACCGCCGTGGTTTCGACCGAGGATTCAGCGTGTGGCGTCGTGGCCTGCTCGCAGCCGACAATCGCCGTGCAGGCCGCGAACGCCGCGGCCACCGAATAGCGCATGCCTGGTTCCTTCGGCGGGTAATCCGGTGGCATTATCCCTGATCGCACCCAGCCATTGTTGGCGTTGTCGCGGTCAGCCGATGCCGAAGGCCGCCGCGATCAGTTCGTAGGACTTCACCCGATCCTCGAAGGAAGGCGTGATGGTGAGCAGAACCGCTTCGTCGGCCCCCGATTGGCTAAGGAGATCCTCGATGTCTGCCCGGACTTCGTCCGCGGTGCCGATGATCTGCCGTGAGCGGCGGTTGCGCATGGCGTCGAGCTCCTCGTCGGTGAACGGCCAGTCGGCGGCTTCCTCCAGCGTCGGTGCCGGGCCCCGCTGGCCGCGGTCGCGGCGAATGCGTTGGATCTCCCGCATGCGCCGGAACAACTCGGCGCGTTCGGCGTCTTCCACGGCGATGGCGAAGACGCCTACGGAGGCGTAGGGCTTGGTGAGGTGCTCCGGAGCGAACCGCTCGCGGTATTGCTGCATCGCCTCGACGGCCAGTTGGGGCGCGATGAAGTGGGCGTGGGAGTACGCGAGGCCAAAGCGGGCGGCGTACGCCGCGGAGTCGTAGCTCGAACCGAGCAACCACATCTCGGGTGCCGTCGCCGCCTTCGGGGTGGCCTTGAGATCCCGGAACGCTTCGGTGATGGGCGTGCGCCCGGAGACGAACGCGACCAGGTCCTTGACCTTGGCCGGGTAGTACTCGATGCCCAGCGGATTGCCGTAGGCGAGGGCCGCCGCGGTGAGTCCGTCGCTACCCGGCGCCCGGCCCACGCCCAGATCGATCCGGCCTGGATACAGGACTTCGAGCATGCGGAAGTTCTCCGCCACCTTGAATGGCGAATAGTGGGACAGCATGACGCCGCCCGATCCGACGCGTATCCGCTCGGTCTCGGCGGCGAGTCGGGTTATCAGAATCTCGGGCGACGAACTCGCGAGCGAATCGGAAGCATGGTGTTCGGCCACCCAGTAGCGGTGGTAGCCGAGTTCATCGCAGCGCTTGGCGAGGGCCATCGTGTGCGCAATCGCGTCAGCGGCTTCTTCGCCCCGGGAGATGGGGGACTGGTCGAGAACGCCGAGTCTGATGGGCAAGGCGGAAATCCGGTCGAGTGAATTGGAAACCACGCGCAGTGTACGCGGCCCAGTCTCGCCAGTCTGCGGTGAGTCGCCATGGCTTAAGGGAACTCGCGACTGTCCCGGCGCGAGTGCCCGCTAGCCCGAAGGGCGATCAAGGCGCAGGCGCAGGATGCCGTCCGGAAGCAGCGGTACTCGAACCTGGATCCGGACGGGAAACCTCGGACCCTGCGCATCGGGAATCCAAAACGACACCCGCCGCGTACTGCCATCGACGTATCGAAAGCGATAGTCGCAGCGCACGGTGGGACCCGAGAAGTACCGGGGTTTCTGGTTCAAGTGCCGTGTGGACGTTCGCTCGGGCACGATCCGGTAGGCGCCCTCGCCGTCGTGGACGACGGTCTCGCCTAGGCAATGGGGTGCGAGGAACATCACCGACATGAGATCCGAGCCGGGCGGAACGGGAAGCACCTCCGACTTGCTGTCGGTGGTATGGATGGTCGTCTTGTCGCCGAATGCGAGCAGCACTTCGCGGGTCTCTCCGTCGTCCTCGAGGAGCAGGTACGCGTTGGTGGTCGGAGAGCCGTCGACGAATCGACCGGTGGCGGCGAATTGCCCGCGCCATTTGAACAGCCGGTTCATCGCACCGGACGTGGTCACCAATCCGGACAGTTCATAGCGGTCCCCGTCCTCTTCCAACGTCATGTTGATTGTGCCGGCATGGAACCACGCCACCTGGGCGTCGTATTGCAGTTCTTCGGCCGAGGGCGCCCAGGCGATAGCGGCGGCGACGAGTAGCGAGCCACGAGCGGCGTGTACGGCGTGACGAATCAGTGCTGGGCTCATGGCGGCTTCGTTCCGAAATGGACCGAACCGGCTGCCGGGGAGTCAATGCCGAACCGGGACTGCTCATCGGGACTGGCCAGATCGCCGGGACGTAGCTCGCGCACGCGGAACCCCACCGACGACATGCGTTTCGGAAAGTCCTGGCCGTAGGTCCGCAGGTGCTCGTGGGGACGCCGGTCCCCCGGGCGACGCACATGCAGCGGCGCGTCGCGATGGTCCACGGTGACCACGGCGGTCGCGGGGATATTGAGAATCGCCCAGCCGCCGGGCTTGAGGACGCGGAGCACCTCCGCCATCGCCGCGATGTCGTCGGGCACATCCTGAAGGACGTGGCTGCAGTAGACACCGTGGAACGTCGCCTCGGCATAGGGTATCGACATGAGGTCGAATCGCTCGTCCACGTCGGTGCGAATGAGGTCGGCGGTTACGTAGTCGCCGGCCGCCAATTCCCGCAATCTGGGCACGAGACACGCCTCCGGCGCGATGTGCAGAACTGGCGATCCGGTCGTGGGGCCGTCGGAACCAGCCAGGAAAAGGAATGTCAGCCGATCGCGCTCCCGCGCCCCGCAGTACGGACAGATGGCGTTCCGGCGCCGAGACCGGCGTTTGCCGGCGGGCCGGAAGCCGCGGAACGACCGCTCGCAGAGCGGGCAGTGCACCGAGTTGCCGGCCCACACCACCGGCGAGGCGAGGCGGCGTAGCCGGCGAAGCTTGGCCTCGGCGCCCTTAAGGATGCGCATCGGCGTCTCCTTCGCGGGCAGTCGGCGGCCCCGGCAGAAGGATTTGCGTGCGGTAGTCGAACTTCCTGATCTTGCGTTCGATCTTCATCCGGGCGCAGAACCTGAACCAATGGGACAACGGAACGAACTCGCTGTTACCGATGCCATCGACAATCACCAGGCGACAACGTTCCGCGCTGTCGGCCACGGCAATGATGTTGTGCGGCAGGAGATCCCGGGTGAGGAACAGCTCCCGGCGCAACCAACCCTTGAATTCGCGAATCGCCGCTTCGAGTGCATCGGTCATGCCGCCGGGCAGTAGCTCCTCTAAGTTCTTCGGATAGCCGCCGTCCCAGTCGCGGAACAGCGCCGTGACGATGCCGAGCCCCTGGTCAGTTGCAACGGTGCCGTAGAAGCGGGGGACGTGGGACCAATCAAGTTGCCCGCGGCGCTTGAGGCGCTGGTACGCCTTGAGCTCTTTCACCTGGTCGTCGAAGCTCGCAAGGCGTTTCATGCGCCGCCAACCCGCGGCCACGGCCCGTCGCGCACTTGGCGTCCGGTCCGGCCGAAGCACCTTGACGCAAAGCGTCTCGTCATCGGGATGTACGTAGCAGCGTCGCGTGCCGCCGATCGCGAAGGGTTCGATGTGGCCTAATCTGAGCATGCCACGCGCGCCTGTTTGCCGCCGGCTTCGTAGACAAGCCGGGTGGCCCGGACCATGCGATCCACCGTCAGGGTCTCGGCGGCCCAGGCGAAGACGGCGCGCATTCGGTCGCGTGCGGCGACCGGGTCGGCCAGGTTGGCGGCGATGGTTCTCTTGAGGGCGCCGATCGGGGCGAGATGGCTAGGCGGTAGGAGTTCCTCGGCGCCGGGCACCGGCGTCGATACCACGGGAAGCCCGGCCAGCAGCGCTTCCGCGAGCGCGTAGCTGAGTCCTTCCCGTTGGGACGAGAACACCATCAGGTCCGCGGCACCCATGTACGAACGGACATCGCCTCTGTGACCTGCCAACGTGACGGGCTTGCCCTTGGCAAGGGTTTCCAGGCGCCGGCGCTCGGGACCGTCGCCGACGATGAGCAGATGCCCGAGACCCGCGTCCCAGAGATCGATCAGGTGGTTGTAGCCCTTGACCGGGACGAGGCGACCGACGGCCATCGCAACCGGGGCTCTTGCGTCGATGTCGAATCTTCGCCGAAGTTCGGTGCCCGACAGTGTTGGCGGAGCCGGGCGAACGCCGTTGTAGACGATCGTCTTGGCGGGGTGGTCGAGACCCGCAAGCACACCACGGCTGACGCCGATCACGGCGTCGAAACGGCGATAGCTCGAGAGGTCCTTCTTGCGCCCGTGGACAGTGCCCACTGTCCGGGTCGGTGGGTCGATGCGGGCGACCAGCGCGGCTGCCTTGCCGGCGTGTGCATGCACGACATCCGGTTGAACCCCTTCGATCAAACGCCTTAGCTTGTGTCGCAGCCAGGGATTGCGGCGCCCGCGCGTCAGATCCAGGGAGTGAAACTCGATGCCCGGGCCGAAGCGGTCGCGGTAGCGTTCGTGGGCGATGACGGCCACGCCGTCGCCCGTTTCCGCCAGGCCGTTGGCAAGATCGACGAAGTGGGTCTCGAGTCCCCCTTCCTCGTCGCCGGCCATGACTTGGCAAATACGCATTGTCAGTCGAGCAGTCCGCGCTTTCCCGTGCGCAGGCGGATCGAAAACCCCAACGCACCTTCCTTGCCGCTGATCTTGACGCGCTTGAGTCTCAAGCGCTCGGCGCGCGTCTCGGTGCTGATCCCGGCATCGGTGGTCACCGCGTAGTCGTACCCGACGGCGCCCGCCAGGGTCTCTTCATCGTCGCCGAAGATGCCGAAGGGATAGGCGAAACTCGATACCTTTGTCGCGAAGGTTGCCTCGAGTTCGGCCTTGCCTCCCGCCATCTCTTGGCGCTTTTCGTCGGTGGCCAGGTCGGGTAGCAACGCATGCGTCAGGGTGTGGGCACCGAGTTCCCAAGAGCCCGATTGGAGCATCTCGCGTACCTCCGCGTCGGTCAATTTGGGTTCTTGCATCAACTCGCCGGAGTCGTGGTGCGCCTTCTTGGTCGTCGACCAGTCGCGGTCGAAGCGGTCGACAACCAGGAACAGGGTCGCCTTGGCGCCGTACTTCTGGAGCAGGGGATGCGCCCTCGTGTAGTTGTCCCGGTAGCCGTCGTCGAACGTCAGCACCACGGTCTTGGGCTGATCCGACACGTCGTCGAGTTCGGACAGGAAGGCAAACCGCCAACCGTTGTCGACCAGCCATTCCAGTTGCCGTTCGAACTCCCCGGGGGCGACCCGCAGCTTGTTGAAACGCCCACCCCGGCGGCGAGGGCGAATCATGTGGTACATGAGGATCCGAGGTCGACCGTAGTCGACGGGACCACGCCACCAAGCGTAGCGCATAGAGAAGTACACGGTCACGAGAAGGGTCAGGCAGGCGACAACGACGACGGTCGTGGTCATGATCCGATGCTGGCGGCGCTCGAAATGGCCGTGCTCGGTTGTCCGCAGATTTCGCCGTACAGCGCCAAGGTCTCCCGGCACATCTTGGCGACATCGAAGTCGTGGTCGCGTATCGCTCGGCTGGCCGAGTCGGGATTGCCGAGGATGTTGTCGAGCTGGTCGGCAACCGCGTCCGTATCGCCGACGGCGACGCGTCCCCCGGGAAAGACGTGACCGAGAATCTCGCCGACGCCGCCGTGCTGGTAGCCGACCACGGGAATTCCGAGGGACAGCGCTTCAAGCACCGTGCGACCGAACGACTCGGGTTTCTGCGAAAGCGACAACACCGCCGCGGAGATGGCCATGATCTCGCGCAGGTCGTTTCGGTGTCCGGTGAATACGATGCCCTTGCCCCGCTCGCGGAGTTCCCTTGCGTAGGACCGGTGCCGGGGATCGATGCCACCGACGACAAGACCGGTGACGTTGGGATGCTTTTGACGTAGTCGTTCGATCACGTCGATGAAGTCGTGGTGCCCCTTGAGGCGGGTCAACCGACCGGGCAGTACCACGAGAGCCTTGCCGTCGCAGGCCGGAAAGTCGCTTCGCCACTTCGCCAGCCAATCTTCGCCAGGACGGAAGCCGCGCCGGAATCGGGCCCGGTCGACGCCCCGGAATATTCGCTCCACCCTGGCCAGGTCGACACCGGGATAGTTGTCTTCTACGTATTGCCGGGCGGTGTCGGAAACGACGATGACCCGTTCGCCCCGGGTCATGACGCCGCTGTAGCGACTGACCGAATAGAGGCCGTGCACGGTGGTGACGAAACGTGGCCGCTCGCCCTCCGGCATCCCTCGCCACGCCAGCCACGAGACCCAGGCGGGCAGGCGCGAACGCACATGAAGTATCGCGGGCCGTTCGCTGGCAAGCCAGCGTCGGAACCGTCGAGCCGCGAGGAGGGTCGATGGATGCTTGCGACCGATGTCCCAGGCGACATGGCGACTGCCGGCTCGCTCGAGTTGCCCAACGAGGCGTCCCCCCCTGGAAACGACCAGGGACTCATGGCCTGCGGCCACCAGCGCTTGGGCGACCTCCAGCGTTCCCTGTTCGACGCCGCCGCCTTCCAGGGCGGGCAGAACCTGGACGACCTTCACGCTTCCTCTCTTACGGTCCTATCGGCGCGCACTAGATTCCTTGGGCGCCCTCGATGCTTACACTCAGGTTGCAGATGAACAAGAGCCCAAATCTGCTCCTTGACGACTCGTGTACTCACGAGATGCGCCTCGTGTTTCCACGAGACGCGTGAGCGCGAGAGCAACCGCGCCGCAGTGTAGTGTGCTTTGCGTGCTTGTTACCATTCCCGCAAATGGCGAGCAGACGGGAATTCATCGCCTTCACGGCATCGGCGAGCGCCGTGGCGGGGTTTGCCTGGCGCCCCCTGGCGCGGACGACGCAGGACAATCTCCGGCCCGTCGCCGATCTCGCGACGGGCGAGCCATTGCTACGCCTGCCGCCCGGGTTCCGCTACATCTCGCACGGCTGGCGCGGTGACTCCATGGCGGACGGCAACCGGGTGCCGTCCGCACACGACGGCATGGGCGCCTTCCCGCAGGACGACGGCCGCACCGTCGCCCTGGTCCGCAACCACGAGATCACCAGCGGTCCCCCGATCGGCGACGGCGGTGTGCCCGTCTACGACGCCCTGGGCGGCGGTGGCACCACGACGGTGGGGTTCGATCTCGCGAACGGGGAGTGGTTGGAGTCCAGGGTTTCGCTGGCCGGCACGGCCAGGAACTGCGCGGGCGGGCCAACGCCCTGGGGAAGCTGGCTGACCTGCGAGGAGGAGGTGATCGATCCCGGGGAAGGCGCGGAACGCTCCCACGGCTTCGTCTTCGAGGTGCCGGCCGGCGGCGTCGGCGACATTCGACCGTTGACCCGCTTGGGCCGTTTCGAGCACGAAGCCGCTGCCATCGATCCGGCGACGGGAATCGTCTACCTGACCGAAGACGAGGTGGAGTGCGGTCTTTATCGGTTCGTTCCCGGCGGCACTCACACGCCTCCGGAGAGTCTTCGGGGACCCGGTTGCCTGCAAATGCTGGCCATCGACGGTCGGCGGAACTTCACCGGTCGATGGCCGGCGGGCCTGAAACTGCCGACCGCCTGGGTCGATGTCGATGACCCGGAGGCCAGCCGGGTGTCCGTGTTCCGCCAAGGCTACGCAAGGGGCGGCATGCGCTTCAAGCGCCTGGAGGGCTGCTGGTGGGACGACGGACACCTGTACTTCGTGTCCACGACGGGTGGATGGGCCGGCTGCGGCCAGGTTTGGGAGTTGGACGCAACACGCGATCGCCTTCGGCTGATCTACGAGTCCCCGGGACGGCAGGCTCTCGAGGGCCCGGACAATATCGCGATGATGACGAACGGCGCCCTGATGCTCTGCGAGGACGGCGACGGCCACAATCGCCTGTCGATGCTGACGCCCGGTGGCACGGTGGTTCCCGTCGCCGAGAACAACGTCGTGCTGGACGGCCTCAAGGGTTTCAACGGCGACTACCGGGGCGGCGAGTGGTGCGGTGTCTGCCAGGTCGGGGACTGGGTGTTCGCGAACCTGCAATCACCGGGCCTCACGCTGGCCATCACCGGGCCCTGGGACGCGTTGTTGAAGGGGCTGCAGTAGCCGCCCGGGTCGCTATCTCCGCCGGTAGATGTCCGGCTGGCCCGGTAGTCGAAAACGCTTGTACTCCCACTGATACTGGGCCGGATCCCGGGCTACGACGGCCTCGATGGCTTCGTTGATCGCCCGGGCACCCACGGCGGGATCCGGGTCGTGAACGGCGTCGGCGACGGCCTCCAGACGCACCGCGAAACCGCCGGGCACACGTGTCGCCGTGCCGATGACCACATCGGCGTCGACGCGTTGCAGGAGCTTGGAGACCAGCGACATGGTGAGCGCGGAGCGGCCGAACAACGGTGCCGAGACCGACGAGTCGACCCTCGGAACCTGGTCCGGCAGGATCGCCACCAGGCCGCCGCTCTGAAGTGCCTTGACCAACCGGCGCAGACCCGCCAGGGAGTTCGGGGCGGGACGGCTGCCCAATCGGTTCCGGGCGGATGTCAACGCGCGGTCAACGGCTTTGGACCGCGGAGGCTGGTAGAGGGGCGTAAGGGTCTCAAGGGTGTTCAGGTGGTAGGCCAGGTATTCCCAGTTCCCGAAGTGCGGAATCAGGACGATCGCGCCGCGACCAACGGCCCGACCGGCCAGCAGGTTTTCCCCTTCGGAATGTTTGCGAAGTCCGGCTAGTCGGGACAACGGCCAGGTCCACATGGCGGCGGCTTCGAATAGGTTCATCCCGGTCGCCGCCAGGCTTCGGCGAACGAGACGCCGACGCCAGGCTTGGTCCTGGTCTTCGTAGACCAGATCGACGTTGACCCGCGTCACCCGCGCTGCCCGGGATTTGCCGAGCGCAGCTAACCCACCCACGACGGCGCCGAGCCAACGCAGGGTGCCGAGCCCGAAACGGGAAAACGTCCACGCGACCCCACGCGCGGCCAGGATCCCGACCCGAACGCCGATCTCCGAACTCTGCCGAGCCATGTGCGTCGAGGTCAGGTCGGCCAGACGCCGATGATGGCTCCCATGATGATCGAATAGGCCACGCGGTAGCCGGCCTGGATTGCCCAGAGCTTCCATCCCCAGCCACAGAACGCCGTGTCGGAGGCCATGGAAGCGGCGATGAAGGCGACACCGGTGAGAAGTCCGAGCACGGCGCCGTTAGCGACGCCGGTCAATCCGAGACCCCCCATCAACGCGGCGACGACGATGCAGGTCGCGAGCGCGGCGACGAAACTGACGACGAACGGCGTGGGCGAGGGTTGGATCTCCTCCTCGGTCTTGCCAAGGGCGGCGAGCCAGGCCTTGCCGAATACGGGCCCGTACCAGACGTAGCCAAGCGCGAACGCGGCCGCGGTCGCGACGAGGATCGCCCACCAGTTCAGCCCGGCGAAGTCGAGCATGTTGAGTCTCCTTACGGGTTGGTGGTGGATTGAAGTATCGCAGTATTGTCTGCGCGTCGGGGCAACGGCGTATATTTGCCACGTCGCCAATGGAGGGGCCGAATGGACATTGCCGAACCGCGAACCCCCCGAACACCGACGCTGGCACCTTGGCTCGCCCAATGACGACAGGTAGGCCATCCGAGTGGTGGCGGGCGAACGATCCAACGGGGCGCTCCGTGCGAGAATTCCGACTGTCCCGTGCGGCCAGCGACCGGCCTGTCACGGGTGCCTTGTGGTCGCCGACGAGCGGAGCGTCGACGGCCCCGATGGTGCTTTTCGGACACGGTGCATCCGGTGATCGCTACCAGACCCCGATCTGCCATCTGGCGGCGCGGCTGACGCGGGCGGGTTGCTACGCGCTCGCCATCGACGGACCCGTGCATGGTCTCCGCCAAGTCGGACCGGGTGGCCGGGAGGCGCTTGGCGAGGAGATGCGTCGCGAGGCCTTCATCGACGATATGGTTGCGGATTGGCTCGCGGCGCTGGCGGCAACCCGGGAGCAGGCGTCCATCGGCGATCTTGCGTACTTCGGCTTGTCGATGGGCTCGATATTCGGTGTCCCGACGCTCGCCGAACTGACGGAGACGAAGGCGGCCGTGCTCGGGTTGCTCGGGACTACACGGGCCGGCCGGCCGTTCGCGCCTCGAGTGCTTGCGGATGCAGCCGCGATCCACTGTCCGGTGCTCTTCCTGATGCAACTCGAGGATGAGCTCTTCCCGCGGGACGGCTACCTTGAACTGTTCGACGCTCTGGCGAGTCACGACAAGCGAATCCACGCCAACCCGGGTTTGCATCCCGAAGTTCCCGGCGAGGAGATCGATTTCGCCTTCGAGTTCCTAGGCCGGCACCTGGCATTGGTCGACTAGGGCGTGGCGCCCGCGCAAGGGACGGGACAAGCCCGTCCCCTACGGCCGTCGGTCCGAGGCGGAGCCTCGATGGTTCCCGGCCGAGCGGCTGTGCTCGTTCGGGGCGTAGTAGGGCGTGCGGCGCGATTCGTCGTAGTCGAGGATCGTCAACCGTTCCATGAGCCGGCGATGCGGCCAGAAGTCGGCGCTCGCCGTGTGCAGCACGCAGCGGTTGTCCCACATGGTGATGGAGCCGGGTTCCCATCGGAACCGGCAAGTGTATTCGGGCCGCCCTTCCTGCAGCTTCATCCGCCACAGCAGCGCTTTCTCTTCGTCTTCGGGCACCCCGTGCTGTTCAGCGAACCGGCGCACGAACCCCTGCTGAACGTAGAGCGTCGTCCGCCCGGTCTCCGGGTGCGTTCGAGCAACCGGATGCTCGGCCACCGGCGTGACGCCATCCATTTGGTGCCCCACGCCGCCGATGTGGACCGCGGTCAGGTGCCGGACGCGCTGCTTGACATCCAGGGGCAGTCCCTCCCACATCCCGTGGCAGTCGCAGAAGCAGGTGTCGCCGCCGACGGGCGGTGCTTCCCGGCACATCAGGATCGAACCCATGGGCGGGCGCGGCTGCCAGGTGGCGTCGGCGTGCCAGCCCGATGCGGCGTTGGGGACGGTCTCGTCCGAGGGCAGTACCAGCATGTTGGGAATGCCCTTCACTTTGACCTGCTGGTTCAAGTCGTGGGGCGAGTTCGGCCTGTGCTCGCGCTCGCCGAATTGCTCTCCCACCTCGCCGAAGTGTTCGGCGAAGGTCACCATCTGCTCCCGTGTCAGGTGATTCTGATTGCGGAACATGATGACCCGCCGCTCCAGCCACAACGCGCGCAGGAAGGTCACCATGTCGGGATCGTCGAGATCCTTGGCGAGGTCGATGCCGTGGACAACGGTACCGATGGCGGGTTGCACCGGCTCGAGCTTCAAGGCGACCCCGCAAACGGTGACGGGCTTGTAGTAGACCGTGCCGAAGCTGCCCGCGACGAGGTCACCGTCCTGGGCGAGTATTCCGTCCATCATTTCCCGGCGACTGGTGCCTGGAAAACGGGCTTGCGCAACTGCCCCTATCGGGCTCGACCGGTTGGGCGGCTTGTCCGCCTTGGCGCGTTCGGCATGGCGGAGGTACAGCGGGTTGGCGGCGAGTTGCGGGTCTTGGGGCTGGGACACGATGCGCTCCTAGGTTGCCCTTCGGCGGCAGAGATCGTAGTGGCTCAAGTATAGAGGCCTTTGCGGGGTCTATACTTGCCCTTTGCCGAGGCGAGCGTGGGGAGACCACCAGAAATGCACGGTGCGCAGCCGGCGTCGATTCACACGACGGCCAACTTCACGCACAGTCTTCACCGCGGTTTCCGGGTTCCCAACCACTACTCGGCGAACCATCCGGACGACCTCAAGACCCTCGGTACGCGGGAGAACATCGTCGTGCACAATGCCCGACTGCTCGACCCGGCACCGACGCTTGACAGTCACGGCTTCCAGCTTGTCGTCTCCCCGACGCAACTCGATCTACTCGACAACGACATCGTGCGCAGCGAGTTCTACGCGGAGTGCAGGGACCTGCTGAAGCGGGTTACCGGCTGCGTCGAAGTCCGGGGGGGCGGCCACGAGTACCGCAACGGCTTCGGCGGCGAGACCGGACCGCGCGGCGTCAAGCCGACACCCAACGGGAGCGGCGGGGCCTACGCCCAGGGCATCCATGCCGACATGTCGCCTGCGGTCGAAGACGGCTTCCGCCGAGTCGTCCCGGATGACAGGCACTTCGAGAGCATCAACATCTGGCGCAGCGCCGTTCCCGAGACGGTTCGGATGATGCCGCTCGCTGTCTGCGACATGCGTTCCGTAAGAATCGACGACATCGTGTTCGGGGACGGCCAGAACACAGGCAACATCAAGCAGTACACCAAGGTCGTGGATCAGCGGCTGATTCACGGGCCGCACCAACGCTGGTGCTACTTCCCGGACATGACGCCCGACGAGGTGCTGCCGTTTCGACAGTACGACACGCGACAGGAGGTCTTGAACCTGCGTACCGTATTCCACACCGCCGTTGCCGATCCCACGATGCCCGAGGACGCCCCCATGCGTTCCACCATCGAGGTGCGGATGCAGGCAATCTACGGCGACGACACCGACCGGGACGCCCGTGCCGAGCGTTTCAAGGCCGCCATCCCCAAGTACTACCGCGACGGCCGGGTGTGCAACTGGTGGAGCGGGCCGATCGAGGGCTACGTTCCGCCGACGCGCTTGGGAAACGACCCGTAGGGGCGGGGCTTGTCCCGGTCCGTGTGCGGTTTTCCGCACGCCATCGGTTCGCTGAGAACGGGACGGGACATGAGCACGGGACGGGACAAGCCCGTCCCCTACAAGGCGCGGCCCGCCGCCACGTCCTCCGCATCACCCTCGTCGGGGTATGCGGGCGCATACTGACCGTAGAGATACGCGCCGATCCGCTCGATTCGCTCTCGCTCATGGGGTTCGAGCGGCCCTCGTTCCATCGCCGCGATTGCCTCGTCCATCTGCGCGGCGTTGGCGGGTCCGCAGAGCACCATGTCGATGGCGGGGTGGGACATCGAGTATCGGTAGCAGTCGCGCGCACTGACGGGTTCCTCGCCATCCGGCATCTTGGACGGGTCCACCAGGTGGCCCCATCGCGTCGCCGTGTAGGTCATGATCGTGGGCTTGGGTCCCGATTCGGGGACGAACGGGAAGACGTCCCGCTCGGCACCGCGATGGACGCCGTTGTAGCGCAGCATCAGGAGTTCGTAGGGGCTTTCGCCGCGCGCGTAGAGGTCGAGCAGTTGCGGCAGCATCGGCCGGTTGTGGCTGCTCAGGGACATGTACCGCACGATGTCCCGGTCACGCAGCCGCTCGAATACGTCCACGAATGCACCCGACGGCACGGCGGCGCGATTGCCGAGCAGCAGGAAGTCGAAGCGGTCGACCCCCGACGCCTTCAGCGCCTCTTCGACTTCACCCTCGATTGTGCCCGCGTCCGGCGAGTACGACTGGATCGTGATGATCATGTCGTCGCGGTGCTGCCGGGCGAGATTCGCCATCGCCTGCGCGAAGGTGGGCTGGCGCACGGTGCCCCAGTAGAGATAGTTGATGCCACGGTGAAAAGCATCTTCGATGACGTGCGTCGGCGCATTGAACGTGGAGCCGATGCCCAACCGGCTCGACATCAAACCCGTGTTGCCAATTTCTCGCCGTTGTAGGAATTCGCTCACCCCAAACCCTCCGATTGTCGATCGGCACAGCATATAACGACCGGGCGGGCTTGAGCTTCAAACCGTCTCAGCGCCGATCCCGGAGTATCTCTCGCGCCGCGTTGCGGCCCGGCAAGCCCGTCACCCCGCCCCCCGGGTGAGCGCCCGCGCCGCAGTGGTAGAGCCCTCGGATCGGCCCCCGGTAGGCGGCGTAGCCCATGACGGGTCGATTGACCCATAGCTGGTCGAGGGTCATGGCACCGTGGAAGATGTCGCCGCCGGGGAGACCGAAGCGCTCCTCCAGGTCGGCGGGGGTCAGAATCTCCCGGGCGATGACTGCATCCGAGAAATCGGGTGCGAATCGGTCGATGGCGGCAAAGACGGTGTCCGCCGCCGCGTCGCGGTGGGTGTCCCAGTCCCGGTCCCGGGGGAAGTGCTGGCAGAACAGGCTCGCGACGTGGTGGCCGGGCGGCGCGAGGGAGTCGTCCACCGTTGATGGAATGAGCATTTCGATGACCGGCGCATCGGACCACGCCCCTTGACGGGCATCCAAATAGGCCCGCTCCATGTAGGCGAGCGTTGGGCCGATCACGATCCCCGCGGCATGGTGGGCCTGTGCTTCCGTACCCGGTTCGCACGTGAAGTTCGGCAGATCCTTGAGCGCCACGTTGATTCGAAGCGTTGCCGATTCGGCGCGGATGGCCCGGACTCGCTGCAGGAACTCGTCATCGAGGTGGGTGTCGTCGACGAGATCGAGGTAGAGCAACTTGGGCGCGACGTTGGCGGCGACGCGTTCGGCCGTCCGCGACGTGCCGTCGGCAAGTGTCACGCCGAGGGTCTGTCCGCGTTCCACGTCCACCCGGGTTACTTCGGCCCCCGTCTCGACCTCGACGCCGAGGGCTAGTGCCTCTGCCAACATGGCCTGGGTGATCGACCCCATGCCGCCGATGGCGTGTCCCCAGGCGCCGCGCCTTCCGTCGAGTTCGCCGAGGGCGTGGTGCAGCAGCCCGTACGCCGTTCCGGACGCGTAGGGCGAGGCGAAGTTGCCGACCACGGCGTCGAAGGCGAGGGCGGCCTTGACGTGCTCGTTGTCGAAGAAAGCGTCGAGGAGATCGCCGGCGGATTTGAGGAACAGATCCGCCAAGTCCCGCCGACGTGGCATCGCAAGACCTTTGGCGTCCATGGCGGCGAGACCGGCATTCAGGAGGTCGGCGACCCCGCCGCCGATATTCGGCGGCGTACGGTCCATTTGCCGGCGCACGACGCTGCCAATCTCGTGGACCATGGCGCGGAAACCGGGAAGCATCTCGGCGTCGGCGGCGGAGAAACGCGCGAACTCGCGAGCGGTGCGCGCGTCCTCGTTGAAGATCGTCAGGGACTCTGTCTCGGAGAGCGGCAGGAAATTGGCGACCGGGCGCGGAACGAAGCGTAGACCGTGGGATTTGAGGTGCAGGTCGCGAATGATCTCGTCTGCCAGCAGCCCCACGGTGTAGCTGGCGGTCGAGTTGCGGAAGCCGGGATGGAACTCCTCGGTGACCGCCGCTCCGCCGACGATGGAACGGCGCTCCAGTATCTGCACGCGAAGACCCGCCCTGGCGAGATAGCAGGCGCAGACTAGCCCGTTGTGGCCCCCGCCGACGACGATCACGTCCGAGCCGCGCCGCGACGTTCGATCCCGCATTCGCTATCTGCAATCGTCCCGGGGGAAGCAGCCGTCCGTGACCCACTCGCGAAATCCGGAATAGGCGCGCACCTCGAGGCGGTCCTTGAGCACCGCCGCCAGCTCGTGTAGCGACGGCGCGACGATCCACACGGTATCCTGGTCGATGTCCACCCGGGCCGACGTCGGCAAGCCCGTCTCCCCTGCGGCGTCCCGGGCAATCGCCCGGTAGTGGCTCGCAAACGTCTCGGCGGCTTGAGGGCTGGCCCAACGGCTGATCCACACCCAACCGGGCTCCCGTGAGTCGCCACCGTCGCCGCAGCGAATGAACGCCTGGCGGTCGCCACGCCAGCCAAGGAGAAACGGGGGCAGGGCATCGTCTTCGGGCGCCTCGCCGTAGTCCATCAGCAGGTTCCAAATACCGAGGACGCCCTGGGAGTCGGTGGCAGCGACCTGGCAACCGTGCTCGGCGAGCTCGGCACGCGGCATTCGCATGAACGCCACGGGAGCAGGGGGGCCCGGACGAAGCACGGCCAGGGTAGACAACGGCGGGGAGTCGAGCAGTGCCCGTAGACCAACTGCTCCGTCGGTTTCGAGGGCACGGGCCGCCAGCGCGGCGCCGTGGGTCGTCGGGACGATCGCCGTGGAGGCGAACGGCCGGTCCGCGTCCGCGTAGTATGTGGACTCGAGCCAGGCGCGGAAGTCACCGCTGCCAAGGCAGACGCGTAGCAGTTGCCATTCGGGATCGGCGTCCAACCGGGTCAGGTAGCCCACGCCGCCGTAACCGGCCCGGCAGGCGTTCTTAAGGTCCGAATTTCCCGCTCCATTGGTGGCGCAGAATACCCCCAGCCGTCCGGCTGCCTCGGCCAGGGATTCGGCGTCGGGGATTCGCCGGGCCGAGGGATCCCGTGCACGATGGACCCTCGCTAGCCAATCCGCAAACCCAGGGGGTGCCGCGGCTTTCGACGGACACGGGTCATCGACCGATCCGGGACGTTGACCGGGACGATTGCGTCCACCGTCGGGGTCGTAGCAAGTGTTCTGGGGGAAGCAACCACTCGCGATCCAATCGTCGTAGTGCGAGAACGCGCGGACCTCCGACTCCACCAGGCGGTCCAGGATCTGCTCCAAGGCCGGTGTCACGACGACTACCGACCGGTCGCGCTCGAAGGCAGTCGGGGCCGCGCCGAGAACGCCTCCGTAGTCGACGACCATCTCCGCGATGGCGTGGAACCGCTCCGCGAACTCGCGGGCCGCGTCCGCGGTCCGCCATCGCGTCAGCCAAGCGAACTCGTCGTCGTTGTCGTTCGGACAGGACAGGTGCGCGAAACGATCTCCCGCCCACTGATCCAGGAATCCCGGCGGTCCATCGACCGGTGCATCGGCATGGAGGCGTAGCAGACCCCAGATGCCGACCGCTCCGACGGTATTGCTCAGGCCGACTTGGCAGTTCCGGTCGGCCATCGCGGCTTCCATTTCGTCGACCGGCAGCCTGATGAAATCCACGGGTCCGTCCTGGGCCGGTCGCAACACGGCCAGCGTCGACAGCGGCGGATTGGCCAGCAACGCGTCGAGCCCCGCCGTGCCATCTGCGAGCAGCGCCTCTAGGGAAAGCGCAGGTCCGAAGGCGTGCGGGAACATTTCGTGGGCCTTGAAGTCGTCCGGTGCCCAGCCCCACCAGCGCGGTTGCCGGGATCCACCCTCGTCCGGTGTCACCATGCACAGCTGCGCACGCTGGTTGGGACGAAAGGACCATCCGACGACGTGGGCGCCGCCTTCGATGACGGTGTTGCCAGCGGCGGCGAGGTCGCGGTTGTACCAAAGGTGCAGCGCGTTCAACGCCGGGAAGTTCTGGTGTTGGAGGGCGTGGGTGAACTCGTGGGCGACCGTACCCTCGTAGTCGTCGGCTTCGACATCCACATACAGGACATTGGCCGAGTGATCGTAGAGGCCGCGCGGCCGGTTGGGGGAGCTACTGCCGTCGCCGCCTCGGTTTTGCCGCTCGCAGTAGACGCCGACCGCGCACCAACCGTCCCGCCAGGCTTGCGCGTACTGCTCCTCCCACACCGTGCTGCCGATACCCTTGGTGTAGCCGCCCTCGAAGGTCGTCATCGGCCGGACCTCGACGGGGCGTTTCATCGGCAGTTGCCGTATCGCGCAGGCCTGTGCGATCGCCCGGTCGACGAGGTTCCGCCACGGCGCGACTTCGTCAGCCGACGTCGCGGCGGGGAGGCATGCAAGCAGCACGATGCCGAAGCGCTTTCCCAGGTTCGCGCCCTGGCAGGTGTCTTGGTGGTCTGTGGTCGGAGTGCACATGCTGTCGTTATAGCACGGGCCTGTCCGTGTCACGCCGGGGAGGGCATCTCGTCCAACGTGCCGGTGACGCCGTCGGCCACCAGTTTCTCGTATTCCGCGTCGGTCATGCCCAACTCCTCGGCGAAGACCTCGCGGCTGTGCTGGCCGACGCAGGGCGCGCCCCGAACCGGCTCGGAGGACGCGGCGGAAAACCGCCAAGGCCGGCCGGGCAGCCAGGTGGGCCCCGCCTCCGGGTGGTCGATCCGGCTGATGAACCCGGATGCCGCCAAGTGTGGATGGGGCCGGCTGTAGACCTCCGCCAAGGGAACCACGCGCGCCGCGCAGATGCCCGCCGCACCCAGCGTCTCGGCGACGGCTTCGGCATCTTGACTGCCGCACCAATCCCCGAGAATCGCATCGAGTTCCGCTTCGTTGGCCTTGCGGGCGGCGTTCGTCGAGAACTGATCCGTCTCGAGTCTCGGATCTCCGACGAAGGTCTTGAGTGCGGCCCAGGCTTCGTCGGTCTCGGCGGCGAGCGCCAGGTACTCGTCCCCCTCGGCGCGGAAGGTGTTGTGCGGGGCGATCCGGGGGTGGTGGTTTCCCCGCGGGCCGGGTTTGCGGCCCGTGGCATCGTACTCGACCAGGGCATCGCCGACGCTGGTGGCCACGGACTCCAACATCGACAGATCCACCCGCTGCGCTTCGCCGGTGCGGTCCCGGTGGGCCAGCGCCGCCAACACCGTGGCGCAAAGGAAATAGCCGCAGACCGGATCCGGTATCAACCCGTTGGTGTTCATCCCCGGATCCCCCTCGTAGCCGTTCAGCGTCGCCAGCCCGGCCATGGGCTCGGTGGTGTTGCCGTTGGCCGGATAGTCGCGGTAGGGGCCATCCTCGCCGTAGCCGGAGATCGACGCCCAGATCATTCCCGGACGAATCTCGTGCAGTTTCTCGAGCGTGATGCCCCAGGAGGGCAGCACCGTGGGCCTGAAGTTGTCGGCGACGATGTCGAAGCGCGGCAGCAACTTCCAGAGAATCTCCCGGCCGCGGTCGTCGGTGAGGTCGAGATTGATCTCTCGCTTGTGCAGGTTGACCGCGTTGTACTGGCCCTGGGTATTGGCCGGGTGCTGGCGACGGGCTTCGTCGGCAACGCCGGCGGGGACGCGGTTGCTGATGCGGCGGAACGAATCCGGGTGCTTGGTGGACGCGATCTGCACGACATCCGCGCCGAGCAGGGCGAACAGTTCCGTGCCGAAGGTGCCCGACCAGGCCTGTCCGAAGCTCAGCACCCGGATGCCGGCCAGCGGTCCGGCGGCAAGGTCTGCTGCCGGCAGTTCCTTGGCTGGTCGTGCGGCTAGCACGGGTTTCGGCGACAGGGGGGATTCACCAAGGCGCGGTGCGGGACGTCGGAGTTTCCAAGGCGAGGGAGAGAGTTTGGCAGGTGCGCCGCTTGCCGTTGCCGAACGCCCCGCGACCTCGGTCTTGACGAAGTACCTGCGGGCGGCGAACTGCTCGTTGGCGGGCATGTCCTCTACGTCCTGGACAACGCCGATGACGCAACGCAGCTTGGCGAGCTTGTGGAAGACGTCCCACCGTTTCAGCCCGGGTAGCGTCTCGGCGAGCCCCCGGACCACGTCGCGCAGGTCCTGGGAATGCCGACCGAAGTCCGGGATCAGGTTTTCCCGGGCGCCGATCTCCGGCAGGTTGCAGACGGTCATCGCCTGGCGCCAGTTGTGGAAATCGGCAAGACCGAGATTCATCCTGCCATCGGCCATGTCCCAGAGCGGTCCGGGATCGCCGCGACGTCGCCCGCCCCCGCGTCGCCTGCCGTCGGCGCCGTGGTAGACGGACGCGACACCCCAGGGATGGACGGTCAGCGCGAAGGCTTCGAGTTCGCTAACGTCGACATGCTCGGCCCGGTCAGTGGCGTCGCGCCTGCGTAGCGCCGCTGCCGCGGCGATGAAGCCCGTGACGCCTCCGACGACGCCGGACGAATCCCGGGGAAGCTGCAGCGGGGCTTCGTCGGCGAAGCGGTTGATCGAAGCCCAGCCGACCCGCGCGCCCATGGTCAGGTTGTTGCCGGGAACGGCGGTCAGCGGATCGTCGAGGCCGTGGGGTGTTACGGAGAGGTGAACCGTATCGGCGGGGAGGGCGGAGAGCATGGCGGCCAACGCCGGATCCGGAGCGGTGGTGGTTGTTACGACCACGTCCGCGCCTTGCACCGCGTCGGCTAGTGCGGTCTCGGAGTCCACGACCACCGAGTGTTTGTTCCAGTTGAAATAGGCGTGGATGACGCTGCGTTCCGAGCCCGGACGGTCATCGAGGAAAGGCGGCTCATGCCGTAGCGGGTGGCCTTGCGGGGGTTCCGCGAGGAGCACGTCCGCCCCGAAGTCTCCAAACAGCCGCGCCGCGAATGCGCCCGAAAGGCGCGTCGTTAGATCGACGACCCGGAGTCCGTCGAACGGTGCAACCATGGAGTCTCCTTGCCGCGCGCGAAAGCGCCAATGATGCACCAGCATGGCGGGGTTGTGTCCGCGTTCGGACCGAGAGGGGCGTGCTACGCTGCAGAGCGGAACTGACAAGGGGGATGGAATGGACGTCGAGACGTATCGTCGCCACGGCCTGCACCGCAACTTCAACGAGGTCAATCCCGACGGCGTCGTCAACGGGCGCGCCAACGCCGAGATTGCCAATGCGTTGGATACGGCGGGCGATGCGCACTACCACCCCTGTCCCGAGGCCACGAAGCGACGAGGGGTGGCGGACGGCACGGTGCGCAGCATACGGGGCTACGCGGCGAGTTCCGTGTTCCCGGGCACGCGCCGCGACATCTGGATCTATACGCCGGCGGGGCTCGAGCAACATGCGAGTGCCCCCGGACTCGTTGTCTTCAACGACGGCGCGTACTATCTCGACCGGAACGGCCCCCTTCGTGCCACGCGGGTGCTCGACAACCTGATCGCTGCCGGCGAACTCGAGGCGCTGGTCGGGGTCTTCGTCATGCCCGGAGCGCGGGAGGGGACCGGCTCGGAACGTGGGCGCCGGGACCAGCGCAGCATCGAGTACGACTCGATGACCGACGACTACCCGCGATTCCTTGCCGAGGATGTGCTTCCGCTTGCCGAGGAGACCGTCGGACGGTCCTTTGCCACGGACCCGGCCGCACGCGCGATCTGCGGCATCTCGAGCGGCGGCATCTGCGCCTTCAACGCCGCTTGGCATCGCCCCGGGTTGTTCGGCCGGGTGATCAGTCACTGTGGATCGTTCACCGCCATTCGCGGCGGACACAACTTTCCGTACCTGGTACGGAGCACTCCCCGCAAACCCCTGCGCGTGTTCCTGCAAAGCGGTGCGGCGGACGCGGACATCATCTTGGGCAGCTGGCCGCTCGCCAACCAGGCGATGGCGGCCGCCCTGGAATTCGCGGGGTACGACTACCGGTTCGAATTCGGGACGGGCGGGCACAACCTACGCCACGGCGGGGCGATCTTCGCCGATACGCTGCGGTGGGTATTCCAATAGGCTCCCGTGCACGCGTCGTAGGGGCGACCCTTGTGGTCGCCCGTACTTCCGGACTGCGGGTCCTCGGCGGGCGGGGACAAGCCCCGCCCCTACGCGTGGTTGTATTCGGGCTGCGGGTTGGTTTGAAATAGCCGGCTTCGTTTAGAGCTGGACAGACATCAAATGAGTGATTTCGAGGACAAGGTGGTCATCGTTACCGGTGCTGGCAACGGCCTAGGCCGCAGCCATGCGCTGGCGTTCGCGGAACGGGGCGCGAAGGTCGTGGTCAACGATCTCGGCGGTTCCGTTCACGGCGATGGTGCATCCGATGCAGCGGATGCCGTGGTCGAGGAGATCAAGTCGGCAGGCGGTGCCGCGATCGCCAACAAGGCCTCGGTGTCAGACCGGGACGGTGCCAAGAGCATCGTCGACGACGCGCTGGCGGCATTCGGGACCGTCGACATCGTGGTCAACAACGCCGGGATCCTGCGCGACAAGTCGTTCAAGAACATGACCCTCGACGAGTTCGACCTCGTCATCGACGTGCATCTGCGCGGCTCCGCCTACGTGACCAAGTTCGCCTGGCCCGTCATGTACGACAAGAACTGGGGCCGGGTGGTGTTCACTTCCTCCACGTCCGGCATCTTCGGCAATTTCGGACAAGCCAACTACGGTGCCGCCAAGATGGCGATGCTGGGTCTCATGAACGTGCTCGCCATCGAGGGCATGACGCACAATGTCCGGGTCAACTGCCTGGCGCCGGGTGCGGCTACGCGTATGACGGCCAGCGTGCCGGGATCCACCCTCGACATGTCGAACCCGCCGCCGCAGATGAGTCCGGCGCTGGTGACCCCGGCGGTGCTCTACATGTGCAGCGAGGATGCGCCCTCGGCGCAGACCATCCATGCTGCGGGCGGTCGATACTCCAGGTCCCAGACCTTCACCAACCAGGGTGTCTCGCTGGGCTTGGAGGCGAACTACGAGGATCTCACCGACGAGGTCGAGAAGGTCGTGGACATGTCATCGGCAGCGCCCTTCGATCCGCTGGCAAGACGCCGGCGGCGGTGAGGAGCGAACGGCGCGGGCGACCCAAAGGGTCGGCGGTGCCGGACACGGCGCGGGACGGGACAAGCCCGTCCCCTACGCGAAGTCGAAGTCCTCGGGGTTCGGTGCGCGGGTCTGGTTCCAGAACTCCAGCAGCGTGAAGGGCCAGTTCTGGGTGACGCGTCCGCGTTCGTTCTTGTACCAGCTTCGAACGTCCGGCGAGCCCCAGGCCATGCCGAGGTTGCCCGCGTCGATCTTCCCGTTGTAGGCGTCGTGCACCTCGCGCCGACAGTCCATGGCGGCCAGGTCGCGACCGATGAGCAGCTTCAAGCAGGCCATGATGTAGCGCACCTCGCATTCCGAAAAGAACACGATGCTGCCGTTGACCACGATGTTGGTGTTTGGGCCGTAGCAGCAGAAGAGATTCGGGTAGCCGGGCATCACGATTCCCAGGTAGGCGCGCGGATCGGCACCCCAATGCTCGCGCAGTTCGACACCGTCCTTGCCGAATAGCTTCATCGGGAACAACAGGCGGCTTGCATGGAAGCCTGTACCAAAGATGATCACGTCGGCGTCCATTTGCCGCCCCGACTCGGTCTGGACGCCATCCGGGTTGATCCGGTCTATGGGATCGGTCACCAGCTCGACGTTGTCGCGTTTCAACGCCCGGAACCAGTGCCCGTTGTCGATGAGCATTCGCTTCCCCGCCGGTGGATAGTTCGGGATGCACTTGGCGAAGAGCGCCGGGTCGTCGCCGATCATCCGCTCCGCGTTGGCGGTCAGGAGCGCCCGCAATTGGTCGTTGGCCAGGCTTACCGACCGCTCGCCGTTGGAATCGCCGGGGTTGCCGTCCCACCCGGGGTCGCGTCGCACCATCGACAGCAGGCCCTCGCCCGTGGTCCAGAACATGAAGAACCGATACCACTTGCCGTAGAAGGGAACTTCGTTCAGGAGCCAGTGCTTGGCATCGGAGATCGGGGCGTGGTAGTCGGGGCGTAGCGAGACCCAGGGCGCAGTGCGTTGGAAGACGGTGACCTGTGCCGCCACCTTGGCGATCTCCGGCACCGTTTGGAATGCGCTCGCACCCGTGCCGATCACGGCGATGCGCTTCCCCTTGAGGTCGTGTTGTGCTTGCCATTGGGCGGTATGGAATGACGGTCCGGCGAAGCTGTCCCGCCCTTCGATCTCCGGCAGCTTGGGACGATTGAGTTGGCCCACGGCACTGATGATGGCGTTCGCCGTCAGCGTGGAATCGCCATTGGGACCCCGAACCTTGACTCGCCAGGTGCCGGGATCCTCGTAGCGGGCTTCGAGCACCTCCGTGGACAGCCGGATGTTGTCCCGAATCCCGTGTTCCGTCGCGATCCGCTCGAAGTACTCGAGCAGCACGCGCTGCGGCGAGAAGTGCTGCGGCCAGTCCTCGGGCGCGAACGAGTAGGAATAGGTGTGGTTGGGCGAGTCCACCCGGCAGCCGGGGTAGCGGTTCTCGAACCATGTGCCGCCGACGCCGGCGTTCTTGTCCACCACCGTGTATCCCACGCCCGCTTCCTTCAGACGTATCGCGGCCAGGATGCCCGACATGCCGGCACCGATCACGAGCACATGGAAGTTGCCTCGGGCGGCCTCTGACAGATCGTCCAGGGACACGCGGTACGGATCCTCGTCGAAGATCTTCAGCTCCGACATCAGGAATTCGCCGTAGGCGTCGTCCAGCTCGACGCCGGTTATGAAGTCGACCATCTCCTTGACCGTCGCCGGAGAAGGTGGCGGCAGGTCCGGGAAGCCGGCATCCCGGTGAGCCGTGAGTGCGTCTAGCGCCCGCGCCCGGATCGCTTCCTGGTGTTCCGGCGAGATGCCCCCTTGCGGGTCGCCGAACAGCTGGCTCGCGGGCCGCTCATCGCCTCGGATCAGCGACACGTCCCCCGTCAAATGCACCAAGGCGTTGATCAGAGATGGCACGTGGGCTTCGGCGAGCGCAGCCTCGATGGTTGCGTCGGTCCACGATGCATCGGTCAATTGGCACTCCGTTGAGCAACGACGACCGGTGGATGCTAACCCAACAACCGCGGTCGTATGGCGTTGCGGCTATCATCGTCGTAACGGCACCCATAGGACCGGACATGGCCGAATTGCCGCGGGATATCCCCGGAGAGAACCTCAAACGCTGGCTGGCGCGCACGCCCGAGCAGCCGATCGACCCCGAGCAGCCGATCGTCGATCCCCACCATCACCTTTGGGATCGAAGACCGCGCCCGGAAACGGCGCGGGACGGCCGTCAGCAACTTCGCTATCTGGCAGACGACTTGGTCGAGGACATCCGAGGTGCGGGCCACAATGTCGTCGACACGGTGTTCGTCGAATGCCGGTCGATGTACCGGGAGAGCGGCGGGCCTTTGGCACCGGTGGGCGAGACCGAATTCGTCCAGGGCGCGGCGGCGATGGCGGCGTCGGGTCTGTACGGCGAGGGCGTGCGATTCTGCGGCGCGATCATCGGCTTTGCGAATCTCACCCTCGGCGCGCAAGTGGAGGAGGTTCTGATGGCCCACCGCGCCGCGGGCCGTAACTTCCGCGGCATCCGCCATGCCCACGGTTGGCATGCGTCTCCCGCAATGCCCCAAGCCCACCATCCCACGGCAGGCACCGAAGGACTGCTCGCAACGCCGGCATTCCGGGAGGGCTTCGCGGCCCTCGACCGGCTGGGCATGGTGTTCGACTGCTGGGGCTACCACGGCCAGCTAGACGAGGTGTCGAACCTGGCGAACGCATATCCCGGCACCACGATCGTTCTCAACCACATCGGCGGTCCGATCGCCATGGGACCGTACGAGGGCGACCGGGAAGGGCGCTTGTTCCAGGAGTGGAAGGCGGGCATCGAGACCGTCTCGTCTTGCCCGAACATCGTCGTCAAGGTTGGTGGTTGCGGGATGGTCACCTACGGCTTCGGTTTCGAGAAGCAGGAGAATCCGCCGGGTTCGGAAACGCTTGCCCGTGCTTGGCAACCGTACGTCGCGCACCTCATAGAGTGCTTCGGGTCGTCCCGCTGCATGTTCGAGTCGAACTTCCCAGTCGACAAGCTCTCGTGCTCGTACGGCAACCTTTGGAACGCCTTCAAGCGGATCGCGAACGACCTAGGGCTGTCAGTGGAAGAGCGCGCTGATCTGTTCCATCGGACGGCGGTTCGCAGCTACTCGATGGACGTCATGGTGCCGTAGCGTAAGCGTTCAGATCGAGACGCTGAAGCAGCGTTCTTCGACCAGGCTATGCGGGAATGCCCCGCAGGTACGACGACTCGTGAGAATCGCGAATCTCAGCGATGCCGTCGAAGTTACTCCCCAGGGACGTGTCGAATCCGGGAAGCAGGGCTTCCTCGGAAACACCCTCGGAAACACCTGCGGGCAATTTCGGAAACTGGGGGCTCAGAGCCGGCTCGATCAACTCGCCGTCCCGGCTGACGAATACGAAGCCATCGTCCTCGACCGCGATGTGGAAGGCACCGTGATGCAGCAGCCGGTGGTGTGCGCTGCACAACAGGACGAGGTTTTCCAACCGCGTCTCGCCGCCATCGATCCAGTGCTCCACATGGTGCGCCTCGACGTAGCGCTGATGCGGACAGCCGGGAAAACGGCAGCGGTTGTGGTCGCGCAACTTCAAGGCGCGCAGCAGCCGCGCCGGGACGATCCGCCGGCGGCGTTCGTAGTTCAGCAGGTTGCCCCGCGCATCCTCGATGAACTCG
>JAPPAV010000018.1 GCA_026705345.1 Gammaproteobacteria bacterium | reverse complement strand
CCCATCTCTTCGGCGATCGAACTGACCAATGAGTCGAGAATGGCGAGCCGCGCATACAGCTCGTGGGCGTGGTAGACCCGCCCGAGTCTGCCCCAGGCATTGGCCGATTGGCGGTTGCCCTCGAGGTTGCGAGTGACGGCGTCGATCAGGACTCGGACGGGTGCTTCCATGGCACTCGTCTCGACGCTGGGGATGGCGGGTTCCGACGGCTGTTCCGCGCACCCGGAGAGAACGAACGCACCGAGCGCGAAGAAACCCGCGATCCTGACGGCCATGCTCAAGCGCCGTCCCCGCGCCCCGTGCCCTTGCGGATCACGGTCGACCAGTTTGCAGGTATTCCGGGGAACTGCTCCCGTGCCCCGTCGGGCCAGATCACCTCGATCTCGTCGACGGCCTCGGCCGGTCCCAATCCGAAATGCACTTGCGCGTCCGCACTCGACAGGTAGCTAGTGGCATGGATCAATGGCCTTGCCTGCCAGGTGTCCCCTAAACGGACGCGCACCGTGGCGCCGATGGCATCCCGATTCGTCACCGGATCGGCAACGCGCAGTTTGAGCCAGTTTCCCTTTTCCGGAATGTCGTTTCGGTACAGGCGCGCGGGCCCGTTGGCGTTGGTGACCAGGATGTCCAAGTCGCCATCGGCATCTACGTCCGCGGTGAGCAGGCCGCGACTCACCTCGGTGGTCGCGCAGAAAGCGGGGGTCGCCTCGCAATGGTCATCGAACCAGCCTTGGCCGTTGTTCACCATGAAAAGGTTCCGTTCGGCATACAGTCGCCGAAAGGTGTCCATGGGTGCCTCGCCGCTTGGTGGGGCCGTCGATGCGGTGCCACGCTGGACCCGGCCGTTGGCCACGGCGAGGTCCAGATCCGCATCCTGGTCCAGGTCGGCGAGCGCGACGCCGAACCCGGTGTCGGCGACGCTCGGAAAGCCGACACCGGACAACGCCGAGGAGTCCAGGAGCATGCCAAGAGGATCGGCGAGGTAGAGCGTATTGGTCTCGCCGCTCAAGTGGGTCATGAGCGCATCCAGCCGCAAGTCGCCGTCGACGTCGCCCAGGGCGATTCCCATGCTGGCTTCGGTAGCGCCCTCGATATTCGTGGCGATGCCGAACCGCACGCCCCGGTCGACGAACGTGCCGTCGCCCTCGTTCATCCAGAGTTGATTGCGTTCGCCGTCGTTGGCGACGAGGAAATCGTCCCGGGCATCGCCGTCGAAGTCGAAACACACCACCCCCAGACCGTTGCGCGCCGTCTGTCCGATCCCGCTCGTGGCGCTGATATCCACAAACCCGGCGCCGTTGTTCCGGTACAAGCGGTCGGTTACGCCGCGGTAGGCGTTGGGGCCGCAATAGTCCGGCTCGCCGGTGCCGCTCGCGCAGGCGTAGGGTGGTTCGTTGGTGACGTAGTTCGCGACGTAAAGATCGAGGAGCCCGTCTTCGTCTATGTCGCAGAACGCCGCCGACGTGGACCAGCGGGCGCCTTCGATACCGGCGCTCTCCGTGATATCCGAAAAGGTGCCATCGGCGTTGTTTCGATACAGCCGGTTGGGGCCGTCGTTGGTGACCAGGAGGTCGAGGTCGCCGTCGTTGTCGATGTCGCCGATGGCCGCGCCCATGCCGTAGCCCGTGTCGCCGGTCCCGGATTCCCTTGTCGCGTCGCGGAAGACGCCATCGGCATCCTGGCGGAACAACCGGTTGCCGGTGGCGGTATCCATGTCCCCGTCGGCGTTTACGAGATACACGTCGAGGTCGCCGTCGCCGTCGTAGTCGAAGACGGCGAGCCCGGATCCCATTACTTCCGGCAACAGAAACTTTCCCCCGACGCCTGACGTGTGGTGGAAGAGCAGACCGAGTTCCGGGGCGATGTCGACGAACCAGTCGGTGGGATCAGCCGGCGGTTTGCAAGCGCTCTGTGCAAGGACGACGACCATCAGCCCGAGCCACGACGAGCCTTGGGACAGGTTCCGTAGGGGCGACCCTTGTGGTCGCCCGCGTCGACGGCGGTTTCGGCGATCCGGGACGGGACAAGCCCGTCCCCTACGGATGTTGCATGCGCATTCGGCGCCCATACGGACTACTGCGTGGCCATCAGTTCCTCGAGCAGCGTCTCCTGGTCGACGACTTCCGTGCCGAACGCTTCGATCACCACATCGACGATCTGGCCGTCGAAGACGAACGGCGACTCGTAGGCGTCGTCCACCGGCGTTTGACTGTCGCGGCCCACGTCCAGGGGTTCGTTGACGAAGTTGTGGTAGCGGAACGGCGCCAATACGCCGCCGCCCGCCGGCTCGCCGTCGACGGAAAACCGCACCCGGCCCTCGTCGGTGCCGGTTCTCACGACATCGGCGCGGACCGTTGCCGCACCGGGGGGAATGGCCACCGGCGACGACACCCGACAGCGCTCGCCGAAGTTGTTGGTCGTGTAGTGCAGGCGGTTGCCGAGGATGAACACGCTCCAGCCACCGAAGCGGCCGCCGTCGGCGATGATCGTGCCCTGGGCGTTCGTGGACGACCGCTCGATCCGCGCGGTGATGCGATGCGAGACGCCGCGCACCCTGGGCCCGGCCCTGAAGAAATGCGGCAGCACGGCGTCCTGGTAGAGCACCCAGCGGTTGCCCGGTTCCGGCCACCACCCGATGCCGCGCCTGCCTGTCATGTCGTCGAGCGGCAAGACCCCGTAGCGTTCCGCCTCGCTCCACCAGAGATCGACGAGCGCCTTTAGCTTCTCGGGATGCTCATCGGCAAGGTTGTCGATCTCCGCCAGGTCCACGTCGAGGTGGTAGAGCTCCCACACGTCGTCGTCGAAACTCGTGCCCCGGTGGTGGAAGGTGACGGCTTTCCAGCCCTCGTGCCAAATGGCGCGTTGGCCGATCGTCTCGAAGTACTGGACGGTCTTCTGCGTGGCCGCGTCGTTGTCGTTGAGCGTGTGGGCCATCGAGGTGCCGTGGAACGGCATCTGCTCGACGCCGTTCACCTGGCTTGGCGCCGGCACGCCGAGGAGATCCATCAACGTCGGCGTGACGTCGACCACATGGTAGAACTGCCGCCGTGTCTCGCCCTTGGCCTGGATTCCGTTGGGCCAGCGGACCAGGAGCGGTGCGCGCACGCCGCCGGCATAGGTATTCGCCTTGTAGCGCTTGAACGGCGTGTTGCCGGCCATGGCCCAGCCGAAGGGATAGTGGTTGTAGGTGAGCGGGCCGCCCATGTCGTCGAGCCGTGCCAGGTTCTCTTCGACGCTGCTGCCGAAACCGTTGCGGGACCGTTGGTGGTCGTAGGTGCCGTGGGGCCCGCCTTCCGAACTCGCGCCGTTGTCGGAGATGGCGAGCACGATGGTGTCGTCGCGCTTGCCGAGGGCGTCGATCTGATCGAAAAGGCGCTGGATCTGCACGTCGGTGTGGTCGAGGAAGCCGGCGAAGACCTCCTCGAACCGGGCGGCCAGTCGCTTCTCGTCGGCGTCCAACTCGTCCCACACCTGCACGCCGGGATTGCGGGGTGCCATTCGCTGGTCGCGGGGCAGCAGGCCCGATGCCTTCTGCCGGGCCAGGATTCGCTCCCGGGCCGCGTCCCAGCCGTCGTCGAACCAGCCGCGATACTTGTCGGCGTAGGCCCGCGGCACGTGGTGGGGCGAATGCCCTGCTGCGAAGGCCACGTAGAGAAAGAACGGCTTGTCGGGCGCGGCGGAGACCAGTTGCCGCAGCCACATGCACGCGGTGTCGACGATCCCCTCCGACAGGTGGTAGTCGTCGCCGGCGGGCGGCTCGATGCGCTCGTTGCCGAGGATCAACTCCGGGTTCCACTGATTGGTCTCCCCGGCTAGGAACCCGTAGAAGCGGTCGAAACCCCGCTGCAGCGGCCAGTGGTCGTACGAACCTGCGGGGCTGGTTTCGTTGATCGACGCCAGGTGCCACTTGCCGGAGGCGAGCGTCTGGTAGCCGTGGGGCCGAAGCATTTCGGCGATGTTTGCCGCCTCCCTCGACACGAAGCCCCGGGTGTTGGGGAACCCGTTGGCCATCTCCGCGACCCGGCTCATGCCGACGCTGTGGTGGTTGCGGCCCGTCAAGAGGCACGTGCGGGTCGGCGAACACAGCGGGGTGACGTGGAAGTTGGCGTAGCGCAGGCCGTCCGCGGCAAGGCTGTCCAGGGCGGGTGTCTCGATATCCGACCCGTAGCAGCCGAGCTGGGAATAGCCCACATCGTCGAGGACGATCATGACGATGTTCGGCTTCCGCTTGAGTTCGGAGGCTGTCGGTGTCCAGGACGCCCTGGACTGGTCCACCGTGCGCTTGATCTCGCCGTCGAATAGCCGGTCGTGTTCCATCGTTCCCCCCTCGTGAACGCAAATCGCCGACCCGCAGTGTATCCGTAGGGGCGACCCTTGTGGTCGCCCGCAGGATGGCTTGGGTCGGTCACCGCGAGAATGCGTGAGCGCTGCTTGGCGCGCCGGGACGGGACAAGCCCGTCCCCTACGAGCCAACCGGAGCCGTTCCGTGCGCCCGCGTAGTTTTTTTCTACAACGTGTTACGAGTGGTACGGTTTTGGCCATGAGCCGGACCATTACCCAGCGCGAACTCCGCAACGACTCGGAGGTGATACTTCGCGAAGTGCAGGCGGGCGCGGCGATGATCGTCACCCGAACGGGGTGCCGGTCGCCGAGCTCCGCGCCGTGCCACAGCGGCGATTTGTGCCCCGAGCGGTGATCGCGGAGGCGGCACGGCACGCTCCCCCGGTCGATGGCCGACGTCTGCGCACCGAACTGGACGCCGTTGCGGATCAGTCCGTCGATGGCTGAGCCAACCAAAGGACTTTCGGATACGTCGGTGTTGATCGACCACGATGTCGTGGACCCGGCGACGTTGCCGGACGAGTCCGCAATTGCCGCCGTGACGCTCGCCGAACTCGCGGCCGGCCCGCACGCCACCGGCGACGCCGGGGAGCGGGCGCGACGCCAAGATCGCCTCCAGTGGGCATCGGCGATGTGGGAGCCTCCCGTTCGATACGGCGGCGGCACGCGCCTACGGTCGTATTGGACCCCCGAAATCATGGGCGGCACGTTTGCTTTGGCTACTGCTTACTCTCGGGGGGACACGGTCGGGAGCGTTGTGCTGAAGGGTGGACGCTCAGTCGAGCGGTATTGAACACCCCGAACGGCACCCCTATTCTCTTGACAACAAGATCAGGTATGGACGATGGCCACCGTTAGACAGAGTTCCGTAGATTCCTGGGAGGTTCATCTGGGCGCGACGTCAAAGTCCGAGGTGACCGTGGAGGTCCATATGAGTCGCGAGACGGCTACCAAGCTAGCAACCTTGGACGCGTCGAGACTCGCGAGTCTCAACCCCGATCGATCGGATTTGCCGTCGACGAATCCCGGTACAGCAGTCTTGAACGTCCTTGGGTTATACGCGGCAAATGGGAGGATTTGACGATGGCCGACCTGTTGTTTGAGGAGGTGTACGAGTACCTGGCGGAGGATGGCAGCGTAAGTGACGAATGCCTCCCCGGGCGAGCTGCATTCCGCACGAAGGGGCAAGACCAAAGGGCCGGGTTCTGGATGGCACCCATCTGGGAGCCGAACAAGGCGACACTTGACGCCATGGAGGAGTTGGAGAATGGACGCGGCGAACGATTTGACAGCACCGACGCGCTATTTGAAGACCTAGGCATTTGAATTGCTTCGCCCGGTTCGATCTCGTCAGTTCAAACGAGATGTGAGACTTGCTGAGCGGCGGCAACTCCCGCAGGACAAGCTCCGCGCGCTGATCAAATCCCTCGCATTGAAGGAGCGGCTTGACCCCGCCTATCTGGACCACCCGCTCCGCGGCAGGTGGCGAGGATATCGGGAGGCCCACATTGCGCCCGATTGGCTTCTGATCTATCAGGTAGTTGACGACGAATTGAGGCTGGCGCGTACGGGGCGCCATTCGGATCTGTTCCGCGAATAGGTCGTCGATCTTGTCCCCGATACAATCCCCACACTCCCACGTCCTTGAGGTGCTGGTATGAGCTCGGCGCCAAAGCGTTCGCAAGCAACCAGCCAACTCGCCCGTGGGCCGACGAGCATCTACTGGTACGACTTGGAAACGACCGGCACGCACCCGGCGAGCGACCGGATCATGCAGTTCGCGGGGTGCCGCACGGACGCGGAGTTGAACGTCGTCGACGAACCTTCCGTCACCTACGTGAGGCTTGCGCCTGATGTTCTTCCGCACCCGGAAGCCTGCTTGGTCACGGGGGTCACGCCGCAGCGCGCCAATAGCGAGGGGATCGACGAGTGGCAGGCGATTCGGCGGATCGACGAGATCATGCGGGTGCCGGGTACCTGCGTCGCCGGCTACAACAACCTGCGCTTCGACGACGAGTTCCTGCGCTATGCCCTGTACCGGAACCTCATGGATCCGTATGCCCGGGAGTGGCAGGAAGGCAATTCGCGCTGGGACCTGATCGACCTCGTGCGGGCCACCTGCGCCCTGCGGCCCGACGGCATCGTCTGGCCGGAAGACGAAGACGGCGTGGTCACCTTCGGTCTTGACCATCTGAGCGCGGCCAACGGCATCGCGCACGAGAATGCCCACGACGCCATGTCGGATGTCGAGGCCACCATCGGTCTCGCCCGCCTCGTCCGCGAAGCGCAACCGCGACTTTGGGACTACGCACTCGGGCGGCGGTTCAAGAATGCCGCCGGCGCGTTGCTGCTGCCGCTCGGACAACAAACCTGCGTTCACGTCTCGAACCGCTTCCCCAACTCGCGCTTCTGTGCCGCGCCCGTGGCGTCGGTGGCCACGCATCCGGAAATCGACACCCGGATGATCGTCGCGGACCTCGCCGGCGACATCGCGCCGCTCCTGGAATGGAGTTCGGCGGAAATCGCCGAGCGGCTGTTCGCCGACGAACTCGAGGAGGGTGAAGAACGTCCGCCGCTCAAGGTCGTCGTCATGAATCGTTGCCCGTTCCTCGCGCCGATCAATGTCGTCCGACCGGGGGAGGCCGCGCGTCTGCAGATCGACCTGGACGAGGTGGAAGAAAAGCGTCGCGCCCTGGCGAGCGGCCAACCTGAACTGGCCGCCAAGAT
>JAPPAV010000056.1 GCA_026705345.1 Gammaproteobacteria bacterium | reverse complement strand
CGAAAGCGGACAATTTACGTGCTACAAGAGCGGACAAATCATGTGCTACCAACAGGCGAAGCCCGGCGGCGTGGCGGGGCGGCTTGGGCTCGTAGTGCTTTGTTCGCCTGCGACGCCGGGCGCTAGAATCGCCACCATGGAACTCGCCTCCACGGTACTCGACCTGGCCCATAGCGAGGACGCCGCGTCCATTGCGCGTCTGTCCCGAGACGAGATCGAGCGGGGGCTGGACTGGCGGTGGCGGCCTCCCGCGATCCGCCGCTTGATTGCGGCGCCGGAGGTGGCGGTGCTGTGCGCGCGCTGCCGGATCGCGTCGTCCACGGAGACCCTTGAACTGCTCGGTGGATTCGGCGTCATGGAGTTCGGCCTCGATCGCGCCCATCTCGTGCTGCTGGCGGTGGAGCCGAGACTGCGCCGTCGGGGCCTGGCGCGCCGCATGTTTCGCTGGCTCGAGAAGTCCGCGCGTACGGCGGGAATCGGCGAGATAGACTTGGAAGTAAGGGCGGACAATTCCGGTGCCCGGCAGTTCTACGTCGTTGAAGGCTTCAATCGCGGCGAGTACCTGCCGGGTTACTACCAGGGCCGCGCAGCCGCCTACAGGATGAACAAGAAGCTTGGGGTCAGCTAGCCCTCGTAGGGGACGGGCTCGTCCCGTCCCGCCAGTTGACACGCCTCAAGGCGATGCGGGCGACCACGAGGGTCGCCCCTACGGACCTGGCCGGGCACCGTCCGTAGGGGACGGGCTTGTCCCGTCCCGTTCCATGGCAACGACAATGCCCGGCGCGGGCGGGGGCGCCCCCTTCGGGCGCGATAGCCCCGCCCCTACGGGATTTTTGTAAATATATTCAATGGGCTGGGGATTTTGTCCCTGCGAGGTTCGACCCGGGCGGCACGCTCAGAGAGAACTTGGACTGCGTTCGTGGACGTAACCGATCCATGTACTGGCGTTGCGTCGAACACTGTCGTTGCCGCTGGTCTTGGCATTCTCGAAGGCGGCGATGGCTTGGTCGAACTTCCCGAGTTCGGCGAGGGCGACACCTTGCAGCAGCCACACTTCCCCGGGTTTTGCCAAGCCGCCTTTCTCCATGGCCAGCCGGCAGGACTCCACAACTCCCTCCCACTCGCCGGTCTCGTTCAGCAACAGCGCCTTGCGATGGTGAATCTCCCCATCGTCGGCGAGCTGGGCAAGCAGGTCGATGGTTGCGACGGCCCGGTCGGTTTCCCGCGCCATGGTCCACGAGTTGAGTAGAAGCTGGAGGTTCTCGAAGTTTCCCTCGACATGACCCCGCTCCATCGCCTCCTCGAGAGTCATGCCGGCACGGGCGGGATTCTCGAGGAACAGATTGAGCCGGACGAGGTTGAGAATGTCGGCCTGCGCAACCAACATGCCTTGCTGCCATGGAACGGAGAGCGCCGCAAGTGCGCCTTCGTCCTGTCCGGTTTCCGTGTAGAGGCCGGAAAGCGCGACGTAATTGCGCACGTTGCCGGGCCAGATTCCGATGTTGTCCTTCAATAGGGTGATCGCATCGGCAAGCTGGCCCAATCTAACGTGAATGGCCAACTGCAGATCGCGCCAGTTCTCGATCGGCTGCTCGGCCAGTCGGTTGGCGCGTACGACATAGGGCAGCGCTTCGCGCATCATCTCCCGCTGGGCGAAATTGGCGCCCATGAAGATGTACGCCTCGGCGATGGGATCCGACTCGTAGCGAAACCAGCGCAGTAGGGCAGCGTTGGATTCCTCGTAGTGTTGGTTGGTCGCGTGATAGCCGGCCACCGAATAGACAATCCCCTGCTGTTGGTGGGTTGGCAAGGCATCCAGTTCCAGGCATTTCTGGAATGCGTCCATCGCCTCGTCTTCGCGCCCAAGCTGCGAGTAGACGAATCCGTAGGTCTGGTACAACTGCGCGGCCTCGTACTCACCGATGCGCTCCGGGCGAATCCGGTCCATCAGTTCCAGCGCCTCGTCGGAAGTGTCCGCGTCGATCAGCTCGTGCACGCGGGACAGCCGCATGTAGAAACCCTCACTCATGGTCGCGGGCGGCGGATTGCGCACGTCGGCAACCCGATTGGGCTGGAGCGGATGCCACTGCGGAAAGTCGCTGAGGTCGTCCTGAGCTTCCGCCCCGTGCACGAGCACGGCCGAAGCCAGCGCAACGAGCGCCGTGTGGCGGAGTTCGCCGCGTCGGCAACGAACCAAGCCCATCAGTCTTCCAACTCGAACACGATGCTGGTCTTGGCCCACCGCTCGACGGGAACCCCGTCGACCACGCGGGGCTTGAATATCCACCGCTGCACCGCCCGCAACGCATTGCGGACGAACAGACGTCCGGGTTCGGCTTCGGTTACTTTGACGTCCAGCACGCTGCCGTCCGTACCGATCAGCACCTCGAACTTGACGTACCCCTCCGTGCCGTCCACCAATGCCTGGCGCGGGTATTGGGGATTGATTCGAACGATGGGCTCGACCTCTCCCTCCGGTGCGGCCTGTCCCGGTTCCCAAGCACCCAAGTAAAGCCCGACACCCGCGGCTCCGGACACGTCGATCGATGGGAGGTCAATGCGCATCGAGTGCTTTTGCGGTCTTGCCTCGCTGGTCGCTTGCAGTTTGGGCGGTGGCGGCGGCGTCTTCGGCGGTGGCGGCTTCTCGGGCTTGATGCGCCGCTTGGTCTGTACGACTTCCTCTTCTTCCACCCGAATCATGTCGACGATCTGGCCCGCGTGCGCGGCACCGTGATGGCCTCGCTGCCCGGCTATCAAAGCGTTCATGATGAGGAACAGCGCCAGTGCCACGAACACCCCGCCGGCAACCGATGCCAGCGTGCGCCGGCTCGTCGGGTTCACAGCGAGTCGACGCCTTCGGCTGCCAGTGCGATCGACGTCACGCCGGCGGCCCGCACGTTGTCCATCAAGTCAAGAACCAGACCCGTCGAGGCTGTTTGATCCGCCACGATGACGACGCTGCTCTGCGGGTTCTCCGCCCGCGCGGCTTCGACCAGTTGCCTGATGCCGTGAAGCGCGACGGACCGATTGTTCATCCAGACCTGATCGGCGCTCGACACGGCGATCAGGATGTTGGCCCTCTCCTTGGTTGCCGCGGTCTGGGCGAGGGGACGGACGGGGTCGATGCCGGGCTCCCTGACGAAGGACGTCGTGACGATGAAGAAAATGAGCATGATGAACACGATGTCCAGCATGGGCGTGATGTTGATCTCCCACTCCTCGTCGGGTTTGCGTCTGCTGATCTGCCGCATTGCCCTAAGCTCGCGAGAACCCGTTATGGCGTGGATGCCGCAACGGAAACCTTCCCCGCGCCCGCGACGCGGGCCTGATCGATGACTCTCACCATGAGGCCGGAATCCGTCGCCCGGTCCGCGATGACCACCACGGTCGCGTCGGGCTTGCTGGCCAGACCGGAAACGATATTCGCCCGGATCGCTCCCGCGTGGACGAGCCGATCCTCGACGAAGATCTGACCGGTGGCGTCGATGCGAACGGCGATCACTTCGGAACGTTTCTGCTCCTGGATCGGGGCGTTGGAGGGCCGGTCGAGGTCCACGCCCAGTTCCTTGCGGAACGACGTCGTCACGATGAAGAAGATCAGCATGATGAACACGATGTCGAGCAGCGGTGTCACGTTGATGTCGGCTGTTTGAGCCGACCGCTTGCGGCGCTTCCGCTCAATCATTGTTCATCCCGTGCCGGCCTCGAACTGCATTGGGAGTCCGTCTTCAAGTTCCTCCATTTTGCGTTGCGCGCGTTGCTTCAGCCAGACCGAGAAATACAGGCCCGAAAGAGCGGCCACGAGGCCGGCCATGGTGGGTATCGTCGCCTGGGAGACACCACTGGCCATCAAACGGGCATTGCCGGTGCCAAACGCCGTTAGCGTCTCGAAGACCTGCACCATCCCCCAAACGGTTCCCAGCAGTCCTAGGAGCGGAAGAATCTGCATGAGCGTTTGAATCAGCCTTAGATTGCGCTCGGCGTTCAGACCCACCTCGGAGAGAATGAGGCGCCGAACGCTGCTTGCGGACCAGGATTCGTCACAGGGGCCGGTTGACCAAATGAGCCGCGCGGTATGCATTTCCTGCGGAAGCACGCGAAAGAAGTACCACAGCCGCTCCACGATCAGCGACCACATGACCGCGGTTACGGCGAATATCGCGTACAGAACGGGACCGCCCAATTCGAAAAAACCGCGCAGCGTGATCCAGGCGTCGTAGGCGAGGGTCATCGACGAGCCATCGCTATCCGGGTTGTCCATCGCCCGGCGCATCCTCCGCCCGGCGCGCGATCATGCCTGCGCTCTGCTCCTCCAGAACTTCCACGAGTCGGTGGCTCGCACTGGACACGATGCTGTGCAGGAGCACCAGCGGGATGGCGACGACCAAGCCCAGCACCGTCGTCATCAGGGCCTGGGAAATACCGCCGGCCATCAGCTTGGGATCGCCCGTACCGAAAAGCGTCAATTGCTGGAAGGTGATGATCATGCCGACCACCGTTCCGAGCAGACCTAGGAGCGGCGCGATGGCCGCGAAGACCTTGAGAATCCCTTGATAACGCTCGAGGAGGGGCGCTTCCCGCATGATGGCTTCGTCGAGCTTGAGCGCCAGCGCCTCGAGGTTCCCGGCACCGTGTTCTTCGTACACGCCGAGGATACGACCCAATGGATTGTCCCCGCTCGGCGTCGGACTTCGCAGTTGGGCGCGAATGCGGCGGTCTGCCCTCTGCAGCACGACGAGACGCCACAGGGCAAGGAACAACCCGACGACGCCCATGCCGATGATCGTGTACCCAACGTAGCCACCTTGGCGTATGCGCTCGGTTAGATCGGGTGCGTGGGTAAGCATCTCCAGAAGCCGTCCCCGGGTCGGGTCGATGGCCATGGCGACCGTTTCCGCTGTTGCATCTTCCAAGTCTTCGGCCATCGCGAGAAAGCGTCCCGCCGGCTGGCGCGGTAGCGTTTTCATCGCGCCGGAATCCGGATCCAGGGTCAGGAACTTCCCGTGGTGAACTAGATTGAAGGCACCGATTCGGACGACCTCGCCTGGCGTTTTCCGGCCGGACGGATCGGTGACTTCCGCGGTGAACCGAACCACCTGTCCGGACTGCGCCATCTCCTCCAGCAACATCAACTGCAGGCCGCGCAGATCCTCCAAGCCTGGCAGCTCTTCCGCCTGCGCCACTCCCCGGGCCACGTCCACGCGATCCGGGTACTGCGCGGATACCAGGGAACTCTGAACTTCGCCAACGGTATCTCCTGCCACGTCACGAACTACCCCGAACAATTCGCCGAAGTTGCCGATTCGGACTCGCAGCCGCTCCGCAAGGTCGGCCAGATCCGTTTCGTTCTGCTCGTATCGCCGGTTCAAGTCCGCGCTGCGACGTTTTTCCGCCCCCAGTTCGCGGGTCACGGCTTCCAGCATGCGTTGCCGTTCATCCCTGGCCTCGCGAAAACGTTCGACTCGGGCCCGATTCAGACGCGAGCCCTGCTCGGCCTCGACGCGGATGAATTCCAACAGTTGCAGCACCGTGTCGGGTTGTTCGGCGGGTGCGGCCGGCTCGGACTCCTCCTGGGCGCCGGACACGGCGGCCAGCAGCAGGAGCGCAGCTGTTCCGAGAGCCCTGCCGGCCGTCATTCGCCTTCCTGCGGTGCGGCGATGGGCAGCGCGAGAATGTCCGGCGGCGCGAGGTCCCGGGCTATGCGTATCCCTAGCGTGACCGGACGCCGGTAGCCGCTGTCGAGAATGCGCCATTGCCGCGTCCTCGTGTCCCAGTACCCCGTTTCTTCGTGGTCCAGTGTCTGATAGGCGAGCAGCACCCGACCGACGCGGAGGAAGTCCACCGTGCGAGTCGCGCCCGCGATCTCAAGCTCCCCGGAATACGACTCGATATTGCGACCGATCGCGACTTCGTCCTGATAGGAGGCCATGACCTGCCGGTACTTCTCCGCGATGGTGACGTCGGCGCGGTTCATGAGATCGCGCAGTCGCATCGTATTGGCACGCCGCTCGTCCAATCGGAACGGCATGTCGAGCGCGACGAACCGCTCGAGGTCGTCAACCATATCCATCAGCAGTGGGACGATGCCCCGTTCTAGATCGCCGAAGTCGTCGATCTGCCGCGAGAGAGACGCCTTCTCGCGGTCCTGATCGGCGATCGTGCGTTCCAGGTTGTCGTTGTAGCGGCGGGTTCCATCGAGTTCGTGCAACCGCAGGCGATACTCGCCGACGGCTTCCAGCGTCTCGTCCGCCAGCTCGTCGATCTCGACCTGGGTCTTCCGCTCAGCCGCCGTGGCGTCCTTCTGCACATCGAGGATCGCGTCGACACGCTCGTCCGCCGCCCTGGCGCCGGCACCTGCCAGCAAGCTGAAGGCGACCGCAAGGAGCCTTAGTGCGGAAGTGGATTGGCCCACGAGCCCCACACGTACGTTGTTTGGACGCGGAAACGATAGCACCGCGCCATCTGGCCGTGCTAGGGAAGGAAAACGAGCGCTCCGAACGATAACTCCTCACCAGCCATCGGGTTTGCGAGTTTGTGGGCCCACGCAAGGACAACATCATCGACCTAGCCTCGGCCCAGCGGTCGAGTCGAAAGCGTGTCGTCCAGGCGTTGTTCGAGCGGCATGCCGAGGCTCTGCGCCTGTTCCTGCGGGGGCGGTCGGTAGCGCCGGACGAGATCGAGGATCTGCTGCAGGAACTCTTTACGCGGCTCATGGGCGCCCACCGCCTGGAAGAGAAGATGGCCGATTCGACCGGCAGCAGCCGTTCCTATCTGCTGACCATGGCCAACGGCTTGATGGTGGACCGCTGGCGCAAGGAGCAGGTGCGCAAAGCCCATGCGGATGCAGTTCGCACCGACGACCAAGGCCACACGGATGAGCTCTCGCCTGAGCGGATCGTCGCCGCGCAACTGGAACTGGAAGCCGTCAAGGCCGTCATCCTGGACATGCCCCTGAACTGGCGGGTGGCGCTCTTGCTCCAGCGCATGCGCAACATGAGCTACGAGGACATCGCCCTGCACATGGGCGTCCAGGTAAAGCAGGTCGACAACTACCTGGTGCGGGCGCTGCGGCGGCTGCGCAAGGCACGACGCAAGATCGAGGCGGCGGGAGAACAGCCGTGCTGAAGAACCTCCAGGAGATCATGACCGGCAGGGCCGAGCACGCCTTGCATCGCCTATGGTCCGATCAGCTGACGGAACCGGAAGCGGCGGCGATCCAAGCCCGGGCGGCAGGCGATCCGAAGTACCGGGAGGAGTTGGACGGGCTGTTGGCGGTGTTCGATTCGATCGAGGGTCTCGACGGGGATCCCGCGGTTGAAGAGGTCATCCAGGATTACCAGCGCCTGCTCCACAAGCGCCGTTCGAAAGTGCGCGTCGCGCTGGGTATGGCCGCCGGGTTGCTGGTTGCCGTCAGCGCGACCCTGACCTATTTCTCGATTTCGCTCGCCCCGGACGACGGCCACCTGCAAGAGTACTTCACCCGCATCGGTGAGCAGCGGACCATCGAGCTGGACGACGGCAGCGTGGTCACGCTCAATACCGCCGGCCTGTTGGTCGTCGACTACAGCGGGCCGATGCGCCGGATCCTCCTGGAGCGCGGCGAGGCGTATTTCGAGGTGGCGGAAGTTCCGGCTCGGCCGTTTACGGTCGATCTGGGCTTGCGGTCCGTCACCGCGGTCGGGACGGAATTCAATGTCCGCAAGGATCCGCAGCACTACCAGGTGGCGGTGATCGAGGGCGCCGTTGCCATTGGCGAATTTTCGGATGGAGCAGCCCAGCACCGCCTGGAGGCCGGTTGGGTTGCCGAGGTGGATGTCCAACGCGACGACTTACAGGTGTTTCAACCGGAGTCCATGGATCGCTACGCCGGCTGGCGAAACGGGATGGTCAGCTTTTCCCGCGAGCCTCTGTACCAGGTTGTCCAGGAACTGAACCGCTATACCCGCAAGAAAATCCTGATCGAAGACACGGCGGTCATGGATTTGAGCGTCTACATCATCGTGAACATCCGTGAGATTGATGCCGCTCTCGATGGCTTGGAAGGACTGCTGCCGATTGAAGTCACGCGGCACTACGACCGAATCGTGATTACCGGTTCGACCGGAGATTGAAGAAGAACACAACCCTGGAGGGAGGACTATGAACAATGGAATTCGGTGCTCGAGTGTGCAACTGCCGGTCCTGTTGTCGGTGGCGCTGGCGCTTGCGGCGACCGGTGTTTTTGCCAAGTCCGACGAGATGCTGACGCTGGACATCGAGCCGCAAGAGGCGGGTTCGGCATTGATGAAACTGGGGCGAACCTCCGGGGTGCAAATCATGCTGGCGGAAGGGAACGGCACGGAAGTCCTCGTCGAAGGGCTCCAGGGCGAGTACCGGTTCGATGAGGCCTTGGCGACCCTATTGAGTGGCACCGGGCTTGCCTACGAGTTCGCCTCGGAGAACACGGTCGTGGTGCGCCGCGCACAGGAGTCCCCCGAGGGGAATGGCGGCGGCGACGCGAACACCGAAGTCGAGGAAAGCGGGGAAGAGGAAGAGCCCGTCGAATTGGAGGCGCAGCGGGTCACCGGTTCGCGATTGAAAGGCGGCGATCCCACGGCCAATGTCATCAGCATAACCGCCGAAGACATGGCGCGGCGCGGCATCTCCACCATGGAGGAACTGTTTCGCCAGATGCCCTGGGCCTATGCCTCGAACACGTCCCAGAGCAGCCGGTACTACGATGCACCCGTCGACGTGGATCGAGAAGTAAGCGTCGGGGATGGAACGGGAATGGGCGTGTCGTTCGTGAACCTGCGCGCCCTCGGTTCGGAGAACTCGCTGGTCCTGGTCAACGGGCGTCGGGTCTCCGGCCGGGGCGGCTCCGAATACAATGCCGTGAACCTCGTTAACATTCCCATGTCGGCAATCGAGCGCGTCGACATCGACTTGGGTTCCGCGTCCGCGATCTACGGGTCCGACGCCATCGGCGGCGTCGTCAACTTCGTTACCAAGAAGCGCTATACCAGCCTGGAGGCGACGGTTCGCCAGGAATTGAGCGCCACCGACGCGGACCGAAGGGTGATGAGCGTGCGCGGCGGCTACGCGTGGAACAGCGGCAGCGTGACCGCGAACCTGTCGCGGGACGAGTCGGAGCCGGTCAACAACCGCAAGATCTGGACCAGCATGGACTATCGCGATCTATTGGGGCCGGAGTTCGACAGGCGCGTTGCGACTGCCCAGCCCGGAATCGTATGTCAGCAGGCCGGGGGATTCTTTGGCACGTACTGGTTGGTCTTTCCGAGATGCGCACGCGACGCCCCACGCCTGCAGCTGCCGCCTGGACACAGCGGCGTCGGGGCGACAGTGGACGACTTCACGGAGGAGATTGCGCTCTTCGACTACGTGCCACCCCAAAACGGGTGGGTTTCCGAGAGTTTGGGCCTGAATGTGCGCGCCGAGCAGTATCTCGGCGATGCCGTGATGCTCTATGGGGAGGCGCTTCTTTCCGAACACGATGCCCAAGTCGAGACGCGGACCCTTGCGGACAGATACATCATTGGGGCCGACAATGCCCACAACCCGTTCGGATACGACTTGGCGGTGACCTATGCGCCGTTTCGAGAAGTGGAAACGGGCCAGTTTCCGTCCGCCACCAACGAATCGGTTCATACCATGCAGACGGTCAACCTCGGTGCCGTCTGGCGGTTCGGCCCTAGCCACGAGTTGGACATCAGCATGACGCGCTCCGAATCCGAGCAGGAGTCGACTACGTGGCGCGCCCGGTACCACCGAACCCAGGATGAACCCACCGCGGAGGAGTTCTATCGGATCCTGTCGAGTCCCGATCCCGATGTCGCATTCAATCCGTTCGGCGACGGCTCGGCCCAACCCGCGGACTTCTCGTCGTTCCTTGTGCCCATCTATGACACCGCAGGCCGCACCATAACCACCACGATGGAGTTGGTGCTGCGCGGCAGTTTGCTGGAGATCTGGGGCGGACCCATCAACTATGTCGTGGGTGTCGAGGACCGCACAAGGACGATTCGGCGCGACTGGGCTTGGTTTGCCGACCGAGGTCGAGACAGAATCGACTACTGGACGTCGACCTACAGGGTACCGGAACCTGAAGCCGGGCTTCGGGCGGAGTTCATGGAACTGGGCTTTCCGCTGTTCGGCGAGAAGAACGCCCGATGGGGTGTTCGAGAGTTGTACGTGAGCCTGCAGGCCCGGCGCGACACGCATACCTTCACCGGGCCGCAGGGCGGGCTAGAACGCACAAGAGGCGGATTCGAACCGAACGCATATCAGGCATGGCAGCCGGGCGTGGGATGGGTGGACGCTTGGGGATCGGAGTACGACACCTTGGAAGGCACAGTCAACATCCTCGACGTCGACAAAGAGGACATCACGCCGCGGATTGGCCTTCTATACAAGCCCCTCGACTCGCTGGCGATCCGGGCGGCGTGGACGGAGGCGTTTCATCCGCCGTTGTTGTGGCAGCAATTCGATGTCGAAGACATCAGAATGCGCGACTTTTTCATTGGGCTCAATGACTATCTCCATCCAGACAGAGGAGACAATGCTTTCGTATTCGTCTCGCTGACGCTTTTTGACGCGCCGTACGATCCGGACATCAGGTCCGAATTTGCGGACAAGTACTCCCTGGGCATCGACTGGCGTCCCGAGTGGATCCCCGGTCTGCGCTGGACGGTGGATTGGTCGCAGACCGACTTCACGGACAAGATCGCCTACGCTTTCTCCTTTATCGGCAGCCACCCGGAATTGGTTCTGGCGAATCCGAAAGTCGTCCAGCGTGACGAGAACGGATATCCCATCAGTGCCACCCGCGGGCTGGTCAACCTGGCGGCGAAGGTCAGCGAATACGTCGAGACGTCCGTTCAGTACTCCTTGGACACGGACTTCGGCCGGTTCACGCCCCGCCTGACCTATTCGAGGTTTCTCGACGAATACGTCGAGGTGGTCGAAGGTGCCGAGCCGATAAGCCGGTTGGGCACGCAAAACGGTAGTGACCGGTATCGGCTGACCGGTCAGTTGACCTGGCAGTGGCAGCGCCTCGCCGCCGACCTCTTTGTCTACTACACGCCCGACTACACGAACGATAGACCGGGGGTTTGCAACGGGTCAGAGGGGCAGTGCGAGAGATCGGGGCAGCGGCTTCCCGCGTTTGACGCCACTTCGATGACGACCGTGGATGGTTCCGCTAGCTACGGGTTCGACAACGGGCTTCGCCTCCGTGTCGGCGGACGCAACCTGTTCAAGCGGGAGTCGCCGAGTCCGTGGGCGTTCGACGGAATCCTCGGCTACGACCCGACGCGCTGGGACGCCCGCGGCCGGGTTCTTTATCTGGAGCTGACCTGGGCGATGCAGGACTAGCCGCCTTCATGGGTCCCCTGGCGTGGGGCGTCGCCGGCAGCAGCGCGCGCGCCCCACGCCCTTTTTCGTTTGACGAACCCTCGGCCTTGTGAGAAGGCGCCGGATGCCCTCGGCAAGCGCTGGGGTTGCCTACCCCCATGGATTCGCGCTGACGTTGTCGTTGGCCGTGCTCTTCGTGTCGCCATTGCCGGCCACCGGGGCCACGGCCTTGGCCGAGCTTATCGCTTCCCTGGAGACGACGGCGCGCTACGACGTGGACAAGGTCGCTGCGGTCTACCGCGAGGCAGTGGTCGGCGGCGCCGGCATCGACCGCACTGTCAACCGCTTGCGCGCCTATTCGCGCCGCACGGGGCTGAGCCCCGAAGTCCGGGCGGCCTGCCACCTGGCGATTGCGCACTTCATGTGGCGCGACGGCGCGGCCGAAGCCGCGGTGGTTTCGGTCAACGAGGCGCTTGAGAGTACGTCGACGGCCGGCGCCTTGTTGATGAAGGCGCGTCTCCTGGACGCGGGCGGCGAGGAGAAGGCCCGGGACTGGTATCAACGCGCCGCCGAGGCCACTGGCCCGGGCGACGAGCAATGGCTGATCCGGGTGCGCCTGGCGATGATGGACATGAGTTCGCGCAACGCGGCGGCGTTGGAGGAACTGGCTCGAGAGCGCGAACCCCTCTTCCGCAACCAGGCCGCCTTGGTCCTGGCGCTGATGGGCCGACCGGACCGTGCCATTGGGCTGTATCAGCCGCTGGCGGCGACCGGCAAGCTGTACCCGCAGCACGTGCGCTTGTCGGAGTGGGCGCTTCAGGCCGAGTCGCACGAGCTGGCCCGGGAACAGGCGTGGCTGGGCTATGCGTCCGCGCCGGTGCGCACCGATCGCCTATACGCCCTCGGCCTGTTGGCGGAGTCGTACCGTTCGGCGGGTGAATCGGACCAATTGGTCGAGGATCTGGCCGCGCGCGAATCCGACGACCCGGACCTGCTGCGCCTCAGGGTGGAAGCTCAGATCGAGACCGAGGAGTTCCACCGCGCCATTGCGCTGTACGAGGAACTGGAAGAGACGGACGCCGACATCGACGAGCGGCGTCGGCTGGTGTCCCTGTTCGAAGCCGCTGGCGACACCGATGCCATGGTTCGGGAGTATCGCCGGCTGATGGCTGCAGAGCCGGCCGAGCTGCGGTGGTATGAAGCCTTGGCGGCGCACTTTCTCCAGTTGGCGGACGACGATTCTGCGTTGACCGTGTGGAACGCGTTGGAGGCCCGCAACGGAGAGCGTGCGGGAGTTCTGGTCGAAGGTGCGGGGCTGATGCGATCCATGGGCTTTGTGGACGAGGGTGTGGCGATGATCGAGCGCTACATCGAGGCCCAGGGGCCCGACGTGGGCGCGCTGTTGTTTCTGTTCGAGACGTGGTTGGACCGGGGCGAGGATCCGAAAGCGCTGGAAGCCTTGGTTCGGCTGGAAGCGTTCTTGCCTCGGGATGCCCGGGAGCGCGTCGAGCTGGCGGATGCGTATGAGCGCTTGAGCCGACCGGAGGAGGCGGTACGGGTATTCGAGGCCATACGGGACGCACGCGGCGAACTGGGATTCGACGATCAAGTGCGCCTGGCGTGGCTCTATACCCTGGTGGACCGCAGGCGCGACGCGCTGACGGCGTGGCGCGACATCTGGGTGGGCATGGAGACTCCGGCGCGGCGCAGTCTTGCCGAGAGCCAAATGCTGCCCCTGGCGGCCGAACTGGGCACCTTGGGCGACTTGGCGGTGGAGCTGGAAGAGATGCTGATGTCGGGCACGGCAAGGCGCAACCACATGAACCTTCTGGTGCGGATCTACGCCGAGGCCGGCGACCAGCTCTCGGCCACCGAGATCATCGACGAATACGCCCAAGCGCTGGGCGAGGACGAGGTCGGCCACCAGCAACTGCTGGCGCATGTCCAACTGCTCGTCGAGGACTATCCGGCGCACGACAAGGCCCTGCGCAGGCTCTACGAGATCGATCCCGCCAACCGGGTCGATCACATCAAGAGCATCATCCTCAACCTGCTGACTCTTGACCTGGCGGCCAATTCCCACGAGCGCTTCGAGGAAATCCAACGCTGGATCGGCGAGCTGAGACAGTTCGACACAAGCGCGGTCACGGGTGAGTTCGAGGCCGGCGTCTTCTCCATGGCGGGGTTTGCGGATCAAGCCGTGGAGGCGTATCGGCGGGCGTTGGTGGAGCAGCCGGAGAACAGCGACAACCTGTTGCTCCTGGCCGAGGCGATGGCCGACGACGGGCGCCCGGGCGAGGCATTGGCGACCCTGCAGTTCTTCGCCGAGAACGCCGTCCGTGACAACGACTTCGTGGTGGCGGTGGACGGCATTCTCAACCTCCTCGGCTCGAGGGCCTTCTCCCAGGAACCGGACCCACAAGTGCGGGACACGCTGGAGTGGACCCGTCGCATGATCCTGGAGCGCATTGCCGGTCGCGCCGGCAAGTTCTACCTGTACGAACTGCTGGCCGACATTGCCCGTGAGAAGGCCGACACCGAGGCGTCGTTCGTGGCCTTGGAGAACTCCTTGCCCGAAGCGGGCCTTCGTCGCACGGCGGTGCTTCGGGAGCTGGTGACCCTGGCCACGCCGAACACCGGCTTCGGTGGGTTCAGCACCGGCATCGGGGACATCGACCGGCAGCTGAAGTATGGACGCCGCCTAGTGGGACTGCGCCAGCACTTGCCCCCGGATGTGTATATCGATGTCGGCACCGCGCTGTTGGCCAAGGGGGACGTGGCCGGGGCGGAGCGGGCCTTCGAGATGATCGACGACATCACGGGGATGATCGACATTGACCGGACCAAGGCGGAGATCTTCGAAACCATGGGACATGGCGAGCAGTCGCGGGTCTTCTACAACCGCGCGCTGAATGTCAACCGCGACAGCCTCGAACTGCTCCACAAGACGGGGTTTCTGCATGAGGCGAGCGGTCGCGACGATGTGGCGTTTCGGCGCTACCTTCGGGCGATGCGCATCTTGCTCGCCCGCCAACCGTCGGTACTGCCTCCGGCGGATCCGAACTCGCGCTCGGCGGCGACGGCGAAGCGCACCGCCCCGGTATCGCGCGAGTATCGCGACCACTTCGACTCGCTGGAGCAGGGATTGCTGTTGAGCTGGCCGGAGGACGCCGGGGAGTCCGAAGCCGTGGCGGCGGAGCTGAGAGGGCTGTTCGAGACGGAGCTCAGCCATGTGCTCGGTCGCGCGGACGAGGCGCTCCTTCCGCTGGCCGGCTACGCGCGGCTCGACCGCACCGCCAGGCTGATCCGCCGCGTCGGTTTCTTCCTGGGGGACGGGAATCTGGCGGAATACGCGGACGGACGCCTGCTGGTGCACTTCGGCGACGACGAGAACTTCGCCGATCACCTTGGGCAAGCCTACGGGGCCGCCGGTCGAGTGCTGCCCGACGGTATGGCCGCGGAAGAACCCGTTGCCACCCTAGCGCCGTTGCTCGGTCCACCCGAGCAAGACGACTTCGAAACCCAATTGAAACTGGCGCGGCTGGCCGGCGCCACCGACGAGGTGGAACGGCTGTTGGGGGAGCGGATCCAAGACGGAGGATTTCGCGAGGGACTAGGCTACGGGTTGCTCCTTCTCGAACCCGCCAGGGTCAATCGCCTGGCACGGATCGCGTCGTCGAAGTTGGCGGTGGATCCGGACGCCTTGACTACGTTTCTGTTGCGGGACGCGGGCTTGTTCCTCCAGGTTGAGGCGGCGGTGGGCCGACCGCTGATCCCGCCGGAGGAGGTCATTGCGCTGCTGCTTGAGCCGGATGCCGGTGGCCAGCCAATCGACGGGTTCGGCAACAACGACAAGCGCGGCCATTGGCGCTACCTTGAGAGGCGGGGCACCACCGACGAGAAGATCCGATATTTCCGGGTCGAAGCGGAGCGTTCGCTACGGGGCGAGAGGTCTGAACGGCTCGGGAGCGCCGGCGCGTTCCGTGCGCTCCTCCGGGGTGAACTGACCAAGGCGCAGCGTAGCGAGGTTGCGGACACGGCCATCGAAAGGCTAACGGGCCTACGCAATACGTACGACGACGGCGTTCGATACGATGTCCATGCCTTCCTACCCCTGGATGCCCATCCGAGCAATTCGGGAGTGCTGTTCCGGATTGCCCGGTTCGCCGAATCCCGCTGGCCCGAATTCCCTAGCGCACAGCCGTTGTTGAAGGCGGTATACGAAAACCGCCCGCTCGAGTTGTTCCAACATCTGCAGGAGTTGGGATACGGCTTGCCGGAGCACCATTACCCCTATCCCGGCTATACCTTTCGGGAGGTCCGAATAGCGCTGGCCGTCCCGAGATCTCAACTGTTGCAGGAGATCGCGGCGGGTCGGCGGGTGAATCCAAGACTGGCCGCAGCCGCCTATGAAATGGAGTTTCCGGAAAAACGGATCGGCAAGCCCACGCGGGCGGACTCCGAGCTTCAGGCGCCGTTGCTGGAACACCTGCGCCAGCTCGATCCCGAGAACGACCTCCACCGGGTCCGATCGATCGAAGCCTGGCTCGCTCTGGGCTATACGGCTCGCGCCGAGGAAGCGATTGCCGACGCGTACCGGGCGTCGCCTGATAGCGGCTACTGGCGCTTGGCGTACTTTCAATTGCTGAGATCGCAGCAGCGGTTCCAGGAGGCGGCAGCGGTGGCAGCGGACGGTCGCCTGGACTTTCGAGACACCGGGATCTATCGGTCAGAGTTCGCGGCGCGAACGGCGAACGTATTCGAGCCGTTCGACCGGGTTCTTCGGCAATTGGTTGATCTCGGCGATCAGAAGTCGCCTGCTCCAGCGTCCGGCACCGGCCGTCGCTGGGAGGCGCAAGGTCTTGCCGACGCGCTCTGCGCTGGAGATCCCGAACAAGGCCGGCGGGCGCTGCGGGAAGCCTGGCGCAAGCTCCTGGTGCCGCTCAAATCGTCCGGTCATACGACCCCGGGGAACCACAGTCTTCAACTCACTGCATCCCTTCTGCTGAACGCCCCCCTGCCGGGCAACGCCACGGCGGAAGTACCTATAGAGCCGCGCACGCTGTTCGACGCCGTGGCGGAGTCGCCCTACGGCGCGGAGGAGCTCGAGGGATTTCTTCGGGCGATGCCGGACGAGATTCGAAAGGGATTCCATCGGCTCTACGGCTATCTGGCCGAAGCGACTGTCGGCGGGCAGCGTCGTAAGGAACTGGAATCCCGCCTTCGCGAGCAGGCGATGGACGATCACGAGTTCACGTTGTGGATGCTGCTGCGCGAGAGACAGAGGAGCGGTTTCCTCCCGGGCGAGAGGGAAGCGTTCGAAGAGCGTCTGTCCTCGATGGCTGACCCGTCGCTGTTCCAGTTGGTGTTGGCGGCCCGCGTGTTCGGCTCGGGGGGCGCGGTGGACAAGGCCGGGCAGCAGTACCGGCTTGTGGCGGCGCGAATGACCCGGCAAGACGAATACGAGTCCGAGGATGTTCCAAGCGGTGGTTCCTCGCACGGATCGGACATTGCCGGACTGCTCGGACTCGCCGGGGAAGTGGCCGCCAGGCTGCCCGAAGCCCCGGCGCGCGGATTCGTGGAGGATGTTCTCACCGTGGCCCGGCGCGCCGATGATGTCCCCGGCGCTGACGCGTTGTTCGATGTGCTCGTGCTTGCCCTGCTGGATAGGGTGTACGGGCCGCAAGAACTGCTCGAGCACCTAGAACGCCGGTACCCTCGGATCTTGGACATGCCGGGTCAACTGGTAGGCGTGGGAGCGGCCAAGGCGGTCGAGCTCGCTCGTGTGTATGCGAGAGCCGGCGACCAGGGCCGCGCGCTGGAGATACTTGGTGCGCTACTGGAGGGATCCTGCAGCCGAACCGAACCGTATACCGCTCCAGAGGACCCGCACTACGCGACAACGACCGCGCTGTACGATCTAAAGACCCTTTACGGGATCGACCCACTGACCCGGACAAATGGCTACAACGTGGTGGTTCTGGGGGGCGTCGATGCGATCCTGGCAAGCCAGGAGCGGCTGTTTCCCGAAAGCGCGCCCCAATGGCCACGGATTTCCCAGTGGACCGGTGCCGTTGAGCAAGCGCTGTTTGGTTGGTTGGGGGATGGACAGGTCGATCAGGCGTCCGTTCTCGAGTTGCTGGCCGCCCTCGGCAAGCGTGCCGTGCAAATGGGCGAAGCAGACCGCGCGGTCGGCTTGATGACCCGTACGATCGCCAGTGTTGAGTCCTCCGGCGTGCCACTGAGCTCACGCGGAGTAATGAGCCTTGCTTCCTTGGCTCAACTGACGGGCCGGCCCTTGCCATTCGACCTAGTGGCTGACGTCCTTAAGGAGGACGGCCTGGTCTGGCAGGACAAAGTCAGTCTCGTGGGCATGTTTGAAGATTCCGAAGAGACCGGCGAGGTGCTCAGACTTGCCCACGATCACGGAATCGATCGTGGACTGGCCATGCTACGCCGATTGCATACGATGGCCGAGCGAGCGGGCGATACGGCCTACGCGAGCGACTTGGCCGAGCGAATCCGGCGCGAGGAAGCGGCCCAGTAGGGGACGCCCTTGTGGCGTCCCGCGCCGGTTCGGGGATGGCTTCGGGCCCACCGCGCGCCGTAGGGCGCGCCGGGACGGGACAAGCCTTTCCCTACGGTTTCGTCGTCTGCGGGACGGGACAAGCCCGTCCCCTACGAAGGCGAGTCGCGGCTCCTTGTGTGCCTAGCCTCTCAGAACCAGCACGGAACCCGCGAGGGCGGCCACGACCCCGGCGGTGACCGTTACCGAGTCGGCGCCCGCGATGGCGTCCACCAGCGGGCGCCAGAGCAGTACGAGCCCCAGGGCGACGAGCGCGCCGCCGGCGGCGCGTCGCCAGCGTCCCCGGCGGTTCTGGCCGTCGATGGCGCTGGTGAGCCTCTCCATCGCCTCCCGCTGCGTGTTCGCGCGCCGGTCCATGTCGGTGAGCTTGTGCATCGCCGTGGCGACGATGTCGGGAATCTGGGGAAGAAGGCGGGGCAGTTCCACGGCGAGGGTGGGCGCGTGTTCGATGAGGTTGGTAAGGAGGGCGAGGGGGCCGTAGCGCTCTCGCATCCAGGACTCCATGAACGGCTTGGCCGTGTTCCACAGATCGAGGTCCGGATAGAGCTGGCGGCCCAGCCCTTCGATGTTGAGCAGGGTCTTCTGCAGGAGGACAAGCTGGGGTTGCACTTCCATGTTGAACCGCCGCGCGGTCTGGAACAGCGCGATGAGGAAGTGGCCGAACGAGATCTCCTTCAAGGGGCGTTGGAATATCGGTTCCAGCAGTTGCCGGATGACATCCTCGAATTCGCGCGGGTCGGTTCCGGGCGGGATCCACCCGGACTCGACATGCAGCCGTGCGATGCGTCCGTAGTCGCGGTTCAGGAAGGCGAGCACGTTGCGCGCCAGGTAGCTCTGGTCCTCCTCGCTTAGGGTTCCGATGATGGCGCAGTCGATGGCGATGTAGCTGGGGTTTGCGGGATCCGTGATGTCGATGAAGATGTTGCCGGGATGCATGTCGGCGTGGAAGAAATTGTGCTTGAACAACTGAGTGAAGAACGTCTCGGCCCCGCGCTCGGCCAGTTTCTTCATATCCGTTCCGGCGGCTTTCAACGCGTCGATGTCCGAAATCGGAACTGCCCGCACGCGTTCCAGGACCAGAACGGACTCGCTGCACCGCTCCCAATAGACCTTGGGCGCGTAGAGCAACTCGGAGCCCGCGAAGTTGCGCCGCAGCGTGGCGGTGTTGGCGGCTTCCTTGAGCAGGTCCAGTTCGTCGAAGATCGTCCGTTCGTAGTCCGCGACCACGGCCCTGAGCTTGAGGCGCCGCGCGTCCCGGGAAATCCGCTCTAGGAGCCCCGCCATGGTGTGGATCAGCGCCAGGTCCTTCTCGATGACCCGTTCGATGTCCGGGCGGATGACCTTGACCGCCACGTCGTCGCCGTTGGTCATGGTCGCGGCGTGCACCTGTGCCAGCGAGGCGGAGGCGATCGGCTCGGTGTCGAAGCTCTCGAACAGGGTGGCGATCGAGTCCCCAAGGCTCGCCTCGATGAGCCCAACCGCGATTTCGCCCGGGAACGGTGGCACCTGGTCTTGGAGCTTCGCCAGCTCGTCGGCGTAGTCCGGTGGAAGCAGGTCGCGGCGGGTGGACAGGATCTGTCCGAACTTGATGAAGACGGGACCGAGTTTCTCGATGGCTTCCCGGAGGCGAACCGCGTCCGGCTTCCCGGGCGTGGGGAGTAGCCGGAGCGGTGACAGCCGATACCACCAGTGGTGGTTCGCGAAACGATCGATATTGCGATCAAGCCGGTGCCTCGCGACCGTCACAAGGATCTTCCCGACGCGACCGGCCCGGGTCATGGGTCTCGCCGGTTCCTCACGGCGTTCGCGAGGCCCTCCAGGGTCGATTCGGCAGCCTTCACGCCGAGCCGAACGATGTCGCCCAGGTCTTCGAGCACGAACTTCCCCGGCACCTCCAATCGAGGGCGGAAGGAGTCGCGGAAGTCCTCGAAGAGTGCCGTGTCGCCGAGAACTGCTGCCGTCTCTTCCCTGCCCGCCAGGGTCGCCGCCAGGCTGGCGGGCGATCCCCGCAACGTCGCATCGGCCGGGTCGGTGCCCGTGTCGAGGCGAACCGCACCGGGCTCGAAGTGGATGACGAACCGCGCATCGAGCGTCTCGATGGCGAGTGACCGGCCGGCCAGTCGCCCGCTGCATGCCCGCGCCGCCGGGTTGGCGGCGATTCCCGCCGACAGCGCCAGCCGCGCGAGTTCGGCGAGTGCCGCGCTGGGGTCCGGGAGTCCCGTCATGGTCACTTGACCCCCCGGTGGATGGCTGCGGCGCCTGCCGCGAGATTCTGCACTTCGACCTCACCGAAGCCCGCATCCGCCATCATCAACCGAAAAGCGCCCTGGTCGGGATGGCGGTCTATGGACTCGACCAGGTAGCGGTAGGGTGCGGCGGTGCCGGCAACCGCGGTTCCGATGATCGGCCAGGTGGCGCGAAAAGCGTCGTATGCCTTGGCGAGGAGCGGGTTTTGAACCCGGGAGAATTCCAGTACGACCGCCAACCCGCCTGTACGTAGAACCCGGTGCATTTCCCTCAAGCCCGTCTCCTTGTCGGTGAAATTGCGGACCCCGAAAGCAACGGTTACGGCGTCGAAGCAGGCATCTGGGAACGGCAGCGCCTCTGCCCGGGCTTGAACCGTTGCGAAGTTCGTGACCCCCTCATCGAGAAGGCGGTCGCGCCCCCTGGCGAGCATCGCAGCGTTGGTGTCGGCGAGCACGACCCGACCCCTGTCGCCGAGGAGCGGGGCCGTCAAGGCCGTCATGTCGCCGGTGCCGCCGGCAAGATCGAGAAGTACCTGTCCAGGGCGCAGACGTGCCATCTCGACCGCCACGCGCTTGAACAGCCGGTGTGTGCCGAGGGACATGATGTCGTTCATGGCGTCGTAATGATCCACGACGGCATCGAAAACCCCGCCGACGCGGCGCGCCTTCTCCGCCGGCGTAACCCGCTCGGCCCCGAAATCCACCGTCTTGTCCACGACTCGTAGGGGCGACCCTTGTGGTCGCCCGTTCTGGCTTCCCGATTGGGTGAGTTTGGCTAGTGTACCTTCCGCTGGGGAGTCCGGCGCCGCGGGAGGCGGGGGCCGCGCGGGCCCCGTTAGACGCGCGGTGCCCACTGACCGACCGGGATCGTCGGCAGTCTCGACGCGTTCTTCTCCTCGAGTTCGGCGAGATAGCGTTGCCAGTAGTCCGCTTCGTTGTTGGCGAGGTCGCGCAGGAAGCTCCAGGAATAGATCCCCGTGTCGTGGCCGTCGTCGAACACGATGCGGATCGCGTAGTTGCCGACGGCTTCGATGCGGTCTATGCCGACGTGTTTCTTGCCCGTCTGGAGCACCCGTTCGGCGTCGCTGTGGCCGCGCACCTCCGCCGATGGCGAGTAGACGCGCAATAGCTCGGCGGGCAACGTCGCGGATTGCCGGCCCGCGTAGGTCAGCTCCAGGGTCTTGGAGGTTTTGTGGTAGGTGATTCCGGTGGGGTTCACAGGATGTAGCGGGAGAGATCCTGGTCCCGGGCGATGTCGGCCAGGTGGCCGTCCACGTAGGCGGCGTCGATCACCGTCGAGCCCTTGCCGTCCCCGGCCTCGAAGGAGACCTCGTCGAGCAGTCGCTCCATCACCGTATGCAGGCGGCGAGCACCGATATTCTCGGTGTGCTCGTTGACCTCGCAGGCAATCTCGGCGATGCGGACCAGTGCCTCGTCCTCGAACTCGATGGTCACGCCCTCCGTTTCGAGCAGCGCCTTGTACTGTTCGGTGAGGGAGGCGTCCGGCTCGGACAGGATGCGGCGGAAGTCCTCCGCGGTCAGTGCCGCCAGTTCCACCCGGATGGGCAGGCGACCCTGCAACTCGGGAATCAGATCCGACGGCTTGGCGAAGTGGAACGCCCCGGAGGCGATGAACAGGATGTGGTCCGTGCGCACCATGCCGTACTTGGTATTGATCGTGGATCCTTCGATCAGCGGCAGCAGGTCGCGCTGCACGCCTTCCCGGGAGACGTCGGCGCCGACGCCTTCGCTGCGCTTGGCGACCTTGTCGAGTTCATCGAGGAAGACGATGCCGGTCTGCTCCACCGCGTCGATGGCCTGGGTTTTCAACTCGTCCTCGTTGACGAGCTTCATCGCCTCTTCTTCGCAGAGGCGGCGCATGGCGTCGCGGATCTTCAGCCGCATCTGCCGTTTCTTCTGCTGCATGTTCGAGAACATGCTCTGCAGGTGCCCCGTGAATTCCTCCATCCCGGGTGGTGCCATGATCTCCACGCCGATGGCGGCGCTGTCGATCTCGATGGTGACCTCCCTGTCGTCGAGTTCGCCGTTGCGTAGTCGCTGGCGGAACATCTGCCGGGTGGCGGAGTTGTCGCGGGGGGGCGGGGAGGCGTCGGAACCGGTGTGCGGGTCGGTCGCCCCCTCAACCTGCCGGGCCAACCCGTCGAGGACTTCCCGCATCGGTTCCTTTGCGGCACTGCCCGCGGCAGCACCCCGCGGTTCGGGCAGCAGCGCGTCGAGAATACGATCCTCAGCCGCATCCTCGGCCCGGGGCTGCACCCGGTCCATGGCCTGTTCGCGAAGCATCTTGACCGACACATCCGTGAGATCGCGGACGATGGACTCGACGTCGCGACCGACATAGCCGACCTCGGTGAACTTCGTCGCCTCGACCTTGATGAACGGGGCGTTTGCGAGCTTCGCAAGGCGCCGGGCGATTTCGGTCTTGCCGACGCCCGTGGGGCCGATCATGAGGATGTTCTTCGGCGTCACCTCCTCGCGGAGATCGGCGTCGAGCTGCATTCGTCGCCAGCGGTTGCGAAGTGCAATGGCGACGGCGCGCTTGGCCTGGTCCTGGCCGATGATGTGCTTGTCGAGTTCGTGCACGATCTCGCGCGGGGTCATCAGGGTCATAGTGTTTCGATGGTCGTGTGTCGGTTGGTGTAGATGCAGATTTCCGCCGCGATCTCGAGACTCTTGGCGACGATCTCGGCTGCCGACAGCTCAGTCTCGTTGAGCATTGCGCGGGCGGCGGCCTGCGCGAACGGGCCGCCCGAACCAATGGCAATCAGCCCGCCCTCGGGCTCGATGACGTCGCCGTTGCCGGTGACGATGAGCGAGTTGTCGCGACCGGCGACCGCCAACAGCGCCTCGAGGCGGCGAAGCACTCGATCGGAGCGCCAGTCCTTGGCGAGTTCGACGGCCGCGCGGGTGAGGTTGCCGTGGTACTTGTCGAGCGCCCCCTCGAATCGTTCGAAGAGCGTGAAGGCATCCGCCGTCCCCCCCGCGAAACCCGCCAGCACGGGGTGATCCCGCAGCCGGCGGACCTTGACCGCGTTGCTCTTGACGATGGTGTTGCCCATCGAGACCTGCCCGTCGCCGCCGAGCACGACGTCGGGGCCACGGCGGACGGAGACGATGGTCGTTCCGTTGAACTGGTCCACGGGGTTTGGTTTGCCTAAGCGGGAACCGGATAGTGGGGAGTGCCTAGACGAAATTCAACCGTTGCCTTGGAACACGCAGAAAAGGACTCTCGCGGCAATTGCGCTTGGCCATGGACAGATCGGCGTGAAAGCGTCGGCGACAGGGTCGGCGCAAAGTGAATGCGAAGGCAGCCTCGCAGCCGACACGGCCGGCCGGCGATAGGGCGCTTGTTGGCGATGTTCGTCGGCACGTTGCCTGTTGCGAAACTGCTGGGTGCAGCAGGCGCGTCGATAGTTGGCATGACGGTAGCTACGGTAACGGATGGGAACATCGCCCGTTTCGAAACCGGGGAACCTTCGCCGAGGCCGTCGACGGAACTTCGCCCCATTCAAAGGCACCGGCGCTGGGCCATTGACCGAAAGCGGGCCAACCGAGAGGGCTTGCGGCTGGGGCGAGCGACTCGGCGTTGGGCTTGGCAGGGAGCGTTTTCCGCGGGCTGTGCACGGGCGCGATCCCCCAGATGAATACAGCGGCGGTGGGCAGGCGGTGGGAAACGCGGGGCCGGATCGAGAAACTGTATTCGGAGCGCAGGGTCCGACCTGTTCTGTCCGACGGGGAACATCGCCCCTTTCAACCCGGCAGGCCCGCCGGCGACTGCGACGACGGTGGGGGTGCCGTCGGAAGCCTAGGTCCGCGTCGAACGCCCGACCCGGGTCGTCCCGCCGGCAAAGCGTTGGATGTACCCCTTTGGGGGTTGGCACATGACGCTGATCGCGACACCCGTTAAAGTCCGCTGTGGGACAGACGAAGAGATGTGAAGTCCATGGACTGGATACCCGCGAACCCCGTGCGTCACCGAGGAGTCATCGCCGAAGAGACGGCATCTGGTGGCGGGGCAGGGCGTCCGCTCGCAGGGCGGTGGAGGCAGGGGTTGGGCTCCATGCCAGTGAGGCGTTTGGCGGCGCGTTCCCTGGTGGGGATCGCTCTAGTTGCCCTGCTGTCGACGTCACCCGCCGTTGCCGACATTGTGCACTTCACGAACGGCGACCGTTTGACGGGCGACCTCGTCGATGCGCCGGTGGACCATGTGGCCATCGACGTTCCCGAGGTCGGGATTGTGACCGTGCCACGGAGGCGGGTGGAGCGCGTGGAAGCGGTGGAGCCGGTGGTACCAAAAAAGGAGGTCGCTTCCGACACCACGACTGGCGCGACATCGACGGATCCGGCTGATCGTCGTTGGGAAGCCCGGGCCGATTTCGGTATGGCGGTCGCGACCGGCAATACCCGCGCCGCTGATCTGAACTTCGTCGCTGGCGTCAAGCGGCACGGCCTGCGCTTCGACAACGTGCTCGGCGTGACGGTGCACAAGGCGCGGGCACAGGCGCCCGTCCAGGGCTCGGACGTCGGAACGACCACGACCAAGGATCAGGTCGATGTGGACTACAACCTGCGCTGGAAGTACGGCGAGGCATGGTATGCCGTCGCGAATTTCGAGTACTTCCAGAATCCGATCAAGGATATCGACCAGCGGGCCACTACCGGTGCCGGCGTGGGTCACACCTTCTGGGAGTCGGACCGCGGAGCACTTCGCACGGACGCCGGCATCAGCCGGGTATTCGAGGAATTCGGGTTCCGCCCGTTGGCAAGTGGCGATGGGTCGAAGGACTCCGACAACAACCCGGCGGTGCGGTGGGGGCTGCAGTTCAACCGTTGGCTCGTCGCCGATCGCCTGGAGTTGTTCCACAACAACCAGTTGCTGCACATTCTCGACGAAGAGCCCAGCTCGGTCTGGGACTCGGATACCGGCATACGGTTCCATGTGAACAGCCGCTGGCTGGCCGCATTGCGCGTGGACCTACAGCACGAGACCGCACCGTCGGCCGGGCGGCGGAAAACGGATTCCAGCTACGCCTTGGCGGTGGGCGTCAAGCTGTAGGGGCGAGGCTTGTCCTCGCCCGTGTTGGTAGAGAGACCCGGCTAGGTGGCGGGTCCTGCCACCGACAGCGGACGGGCGAGAATCTGCGCGGGGATGTCACGGTCACGAAGCTGACCCAACGCCTGTTGCGCGTCCGGTTCCGAGGCGTAGGGTCCAACCAGCACCCGGAACCAGGCCCCGCCCAAGTCCCGTGGACTCGTCGAGAGGCTGACCGGCAGCCCGTCCAGAATCAGTTCCGCCTGCATTACCTGGGCATCTTCCTCGCGAAGGAACTGCGCGGCGTGCAGGACGTATTCCTTGGGTCCCGAGTCGGCGACAGGGGGTTGATCGGCGGGCTCGACGCCGGTCTTGACCTCGGTGTTGGGTAGCCTCTCGATGAACTCCCAATCGAAATCCGACGCAACGAGTCCCGGCACGGTTGTCGCATCGGGGGTTGTGCCGCTCGTCGACGCCGTTCCGGACTGGTAGGTGATGGCAAGCACAACCGCGCCGCCCAGCACCACGCCGCCTATGAAGGAACTGAAGGAAAAACCACCGTCTCGCCGCGACCGGCGGCTGCTGGACCTGCTCCGTGGTTTTCGTTTCGCTGGAGGCATATCGGCATCACATCCATGTCTGCCAAGTGTCCCGATCATACCCGATCAGCGGTCTTCTACGGAACAACCCGCTGGGGCGACGCTTGTCGTCGCCCGCCGGGTTTTTGCCGAGGGGTCTGGCGGGACGGGACAAGCCCGTCCCGTAGCTTCGTGGCTCCTCGGCCGCGCAGGCCCCCGGCAAGTGATCAGTGCGCCGGCGGTAGATCCAATGCCGGGTTGCGGTCGAAGAACCCGACCGGTTGGAGCATGAAGCCGCAGGTCTCGACTGGCATCACGGGCCAGTCCTCGGGCCTCGGCAGATGGGTCGAACCGACGGTATGCCAGAGCACAATGTCCGTGTTTTCGACGTTGCGGTCGTCGGCGGTCCAGGCGGGCAGGCCATCGCCGCCTGGGTTCAGATTGGGGTGGTCGCCCGCAGCACATAGCTGGCTGGCGTCGTACGGTGTCACCCAGAGGTTGTAGCGCGAGAACCCCGCCCGAGCCGCGACCCGCGATCCGGGGTCGGCCTGCAACGCCGGCGTCGGGCCGGGCAGTAGGCGATAGCCGACCGGACCGCCGAGTCGGTTCCGCCGTACCGGATTGACTACCTTCCAGGATCTCGATTGTGCGGGGTCGACGCACCGCCGTGCCGCCGACTCGCTGGCGAGGAGATCGGAACGGACTCGAAACGCGGTGCCGTCGGTATTGTCGGGTCCGGTTGGCACGGCTTGGGTATTCAATTCGTAGACGCTGTTGGATTGGCCGTCCAGGTCGAAGTCCAGGCGGAAGCAGAAGAGGTGTTGATGGACGGGCGAGGCGAGGTTGGGTGCCACGAGGGGTGCGAATTCGTCCCGCTGTTCCCCGTCGAGCACCGCCGAGACGCCCACGATACCGGTCAACTTGATCTCCATTTCGATGCTGCCGTCGAGATAGAGGTACCAGTAGAAGCCGTACTCGTAGTTGCCGACGGTGTGGAAGGAACTCACCACCAGCCGGCGCGAGCGTCTCACTTCGGTGGTCTGGGAGTGGCCGTCGTGGTGCTTCCAGAGGATGCCGTTGTCTTCCTCGTGGAGACAGATGGCATTCCGAACGTGTCGCGCCGTGCCATCGGGTTTCACCGCCAGGTGGTCGAGGTAGCGGATCTCTCCGACGCAGTCGCAGCCGAGCATGAGCGAGTTGGCACAATTGCCGATGCTCGCTTCGCCGGCGTCCAGCACATGCTTCCACACATGCATCGGGTCGGTGTCGCCGTAGGGGACGATCATCTCCGACAACGCCGCGCGGTGGAGTATCGGACGCACGCCGTCGCCATCGCGGTAGCCGAGCTGGTGAAGAACCAACCCGTTGGTTGGGTGCATGGTCACCCGGAACTCCCAGTTTTGCCAGGCGATGGCGTTGCCGTCGACCTCGAATCCGACACCCTCGGGCTGTGTGATGGTTAGGGGCTTCGGCGCGTCGCGGAGCTTCTGTTGGCTCGCCGCGTCGTATCGACCGGACTCGGGCGGTAGCGGAATGTCGCCGTGGTCTTCGAGGTGAGCGACTCGACCCGCGGTCAGATCCACGTGCGCGATCAGGCCCTGCACGGGTCGGGCGTAGCCATTGTCCGAACGATCCTCTCGAACGAAACTGATGCAACGGTGGGCTCGGTGGCCGTCCGGGATGCTCGGATGCGGGTACCCGCTGGCGGGCCACGGATCGATCTGGACGTTCTCGAAGTCCTCGATGCCGCGCCGTCGCATGGCCGCCTGCCAGTGGGGATCCTGCTTGGCGATGCGAACGGCGTTGACCACATCGGCAAACCCGATCGGTGCCTGTCCCTTCGTGATGCGGGACACCAACACGTCGTTGGTATTGAGATCGACTAGAGCGTCGAATCCACCGTCCGGCTGTTCGACGGGATAGTCGTAGCCGAGGAAACGTAGCTTGCGGGTCACCCGGTCGCCCTGCGTGAATGCCTTGAGTTCAGCCTTGGCGGGTTCGACGAGGGCCGCGGAGCAGAAACCGGCCCGTTCGGTCCAAGCCTTGCCCATCTCGTCCTTGATCAAATGGGTGGCCCGTTCGATCTCCTCGACGGTGGGCGGGTCGAGGGGGTGCGCGGGGGTGTTGCTTGAGTCTGTCTCGGCCATTGTGTCGACGGGTCCGTATTCGGCTGGCGAGAACCCTACACTGCGTGGACGGACAGCCGCCACCAGTTGCGAACCTTCTCGCCTTTGACTGCGCCTTGTAGCTTGCAATGGTCGAAATGATGGACAACCTCCCGGACGATGAACTGACCGAGCGGATCAACCGCGGTGAGCAGCAAGCCTTCGTCGTCCTCGTCCGGCGTTACGAGCGATCGCTGGCCGCCCTGATCGGCCGTCGGTTGGGCGCGTCGGGCAGGGTGGACGCGGTCGAGGATCTGCTGCAGGAGACGTTCGTGCAGGCTTGGCGGGGACTCGCGTCCCAGTCGCCGAGGAATGTCCGGGGGTGGCTCTACCAGGTGGCACGCAACCGCTGCAGCGACTTCCTGCGCTCTTCCGCGCGTCGGGAACTTGCCGTCGACGACGAGTCGCTCGCAGTCATGGTCAACCGCATCGGTGCCACGGATGCTCGACGGCGTCGGGTGGCGGCGGAGGTCGTCGAGGCTTTCGACGCGGTCCCGGCGCGCGAACGCCAGGCGCTCGAGTCGTTCTATCTGGACGGGTTCAGCATCGCCGAGATCGCCGCCCGGCATCGCTGCGCGCCGGGCACCATCAAGAGACGACTGTCGCATGGGCGCGACTGGGTTCGCGCTGAATTGGGTATTGCCCCCACTAGGAGGAAAAGTGCTATGAGTGAGGACAGTCAAGCCGAAGTCGCCCGGTTCCCAGCGGCACGGCCGGTAATCGTGGTGGATAGGCTGCCAAGGAAGGCGATGCCGATCGACCTGCGCGAGCTCACTTGGTGGTTCGTGGTCCCGGAACTTCACGATCAAGTGCGCTGGGCCGAATACCAGCCGATCCAGGGCGGGTCGACCTGGCGATTGACGGAGACCACGTCGATGAGGGCGGTACGACCCGCTGTGCTCCACGACCGCCGTTGCGTGGAAGTCGAAGTGGACGAAACGCGCGAAGCGGTGGACGGCGTGCTAATCCCGACGCCGACGGACCGCCATACCAAGGTGTGGGGTCGCCTGACCGACACGGAGGTCGAGTGGCTCGCGGTTGAGCGGCTGGCGGGCGACGGAACGCGAAAGCTCGATACCTTCCTGGACGATGGCTTCGAGTTGGACTGGGGCGCATGTCCACGGCATGTCGAGGTCGGCGACTGGTTGATGCAAGAGCCGAACGGGGGTTTGAAACGGCAGCCAGACAGTCCCGTGGTGTTCGCGGACGGCGTATTCGCCGTGCAGGTCGGGGGTCGGACGATCACCTGCACCCGCGTCGTCGAGATGGAAAAGGAGGCCACGGAGCTGGATGTCGTCATCGTGGCGTATGTCGACGGCGGCGGGCGAACCATCCTGTTCCGCCGCTACGACGGCGATCGTCGCATCCCGCACGATGGTTCGCCGCCGCGCGGTGACTTGCTGCCCCGGGCGGACCGGCTCGTGATCGACGGCATGACCTTCGTGCACAGCTACGACTACCTGGCCGCCGAAGCTTGCGGCGTTCCGTCGGGACGCTGACGCGCCCGCAGGTGCCGGGACGGGACAAGCCCGTCCCCTACGGACTGCCCCATCGCGCGGCGGAAACCCCGTAGGGGCGGGGCTTGTCCCCGCCCGCGCCGGACATCGTCGCTGCCACGGGAACGGGACAAGACCGTCCCAATCGTCGGTGTCCTTGCGCGCTCGTAGGGTTCGTTGCGGCTTGGCTACGCGGGGTACCATGGGCGTTCGCTTCGCCATGAAGGACGATTGCCGTGACCGGCCTCGCGTTCTCCACTGCCGCCGACATCGCCGAACGCATTCGCCGCCGCGAACTTGGATCCCTGGAGGCGACCGACTACTTCATCGAGCGCATCGAACGGCTCGACGGCGACGTGAACGCCGTCGCGGTGCGCGACTTCGACCGCGCCCGGGAAGCGGCCCGCGCAGCGGATCGGGCCCGACAACCCGCCGGGCCGCTCCACGGCGTGCCGATGACGGTCAAGGAGGGTTACCACCTCGCGGGACTGCCGACGACCTTTGGCTACCCGGAACTCAAGGACAACACGCCTGACTGGGACTCGGACTGCGTGGCCCGCTACAGGGCCGCGGGCGCCATCCTCCTTGGCAAGACCAACATGGCCTATGCCGGCGCCGACTTCCAGACCTACAACGACGTCTACGGCACGACCAACAATCCCTGGGATCTCGAGCGGATTCCGGGCGGCTCGTCCGGCGGTTCCTCGGCGGCGTTGGCGGCCGGTCTGACCCCGTTGGAGGCGGGTTCGGACATCGGCGGGTCGATCCGGAATCCGGCCCACTTCTGCGGTGTCTACGGACACAAGCCGACCTTCGGCATCGTCTCCCAGACCGGTCACTCGACGATGCTGGCCCCGGGTCCGGCCACGGATCTCGTGGTCTGCGGACCCATGGCGCGCTCGGCGGAGGACTTGGCGCTGTCCCTCGATGTCGTGGCCGGTCCGGCAAGGCTGGATGCGCCCGGTTGGCGTCTTGACCTGCCGCGACCGAGCGGGTCGCGTTTGGCCGACTACCGAGTCGCGATCTGGGCGGACGACGAGAACAGCCCGGTGGATCACGAGATTGCGGATCGTGCCGCCGCCATCGGGGAGGCGCTGTCGAGGCTCGGGGCACGGGTTTCGGATGCCGCCCGGCCCGCCGCCGATGCCCGTCGCGGCTACGAGACCTACCTGGAACTCCTGCACTCGGTGATGGCGGCCGGCGTGGGACCGGAGACCTATGAGAAGAACCAGCGCTACGCGGCCGAGACGAACCCGGCGGATCGTTCCGATCGGGCGATCATGTCCCGTGCCATGGTGTTGAGCCACGCCGGCTGGCTGGGTGCCAACGGCCGTCGCGAGCGCCTGCGCTACGCGTGGCGGGAGTTCTTCGAGGACTGGGACGTGTTGGTGTGCCCGCAGATGGCGACGACCGCGTTTCCCCACGACCATTCCCCAATGCAAACCCGCACGGTCTCGGTCAACGGCGCGCCCCAGCCGTACTTCCAGCAGTTGTTCTGGTCCGGTCTCGTCACCGGTCCCTTCCTTCCAAGCACGGTGTTTCCGGCCGGCTTGTCCAGCGAGGGTCTCCCCATCGGTCTGCAGGCTGTCGGGGCCGCCTATCAAGACCGCGTGACCATCGAATTCACCCGCCTGCTGGCCCGGGAAATCGGTGGCTTCCAAGCGCCGCCCGGGTACTGAACCGGCTCCCGCTGGCGTGCCCGCGCCGATCCCGAGACCCGACGAGATTCTGGCGAGAGTCGCGCGCATCGCGCCGATTCTGGATCGCACGGCCGCGGAGTCCGAACTTGAGCGGACGCTTTGCACCGAAGCGCTCACCGCCTTGCACGCGACCGGTCTGTTCGGCCTTTGGGCACCGACGGAGGTTGGCGGCTACGACGCGGACCTCGTTACCCAGGTGGACGTGCTCGTCGAGCTTGCCCGCGCGGATATGTCGGCTTGCTGGACGATGATGATCGGTACCACGGTGACGGCCGTGATGGCTGCCGGATTGCCCGACGAGGGCCTCGTTGAGGTCTTTTCGGGGGAACGACTCCCCATCGCCGCCGGGTCGCTGAAGCCGTCCGGCCGGGCCGAACCGGTAGCGGGGGGTTACCGCGTGTCCGGCAAGTGGGGTTTTGGCAGCGGCATTCACCATGCGAGCTGGATCGTGGCCAACTGCCTCGTCTCCGAGGACGGCGAGGCCAGGCAACCCGCCGAGGGGATTTCCCTGGCGGTTCCCATTGCCGAGGTCGAGGTTCTGGATGACTGGCATGTGGCGGGCCTTCGCGGCACCGGAAGCAGTAGCTACTCGGTGACCGACGTGTTCGTCCCCCAGCGGCGCGCCATCCAGGCGCCGAGGAAACGGGGCAGTTTCTTCAACGCCAACCCGGGCCCGCGACTGCCCATCGAACATGCCGCCGTATCCCTGGGCGGTGCCCGACGTGCCCTTGACGAAGTCGTTCACTTGGCCGGGTCGAAGCGTCGGTTGATGGATCCGGCGACCCTCGCGCACAAGGAGTCGTTCCAACTTGAACTCGGCATGCTGGAGGCACGCTGGAGGACATGCGTCGCGGGGGTCCGCGACAGCGCCGCCGAGCTAGGGCAGGCCATGCATGAGGCGCAGCCCATCGGTGGTCCGGCGACGAAGCTCAAGGCCATCTGCGCAAACGCCGTCGAGGAAAGCCTCGTGATCGGCGGGCGCGCCTTTCGACAGGCGGGGGCGTCGGCAGTCCGCGAAACGGACGTGCTGCAGCGGGTCTATCGGGATCTCGCCGTCGCGGCGCAGCATGCGATGGTCTCCGACGCCGCGTACGCGGAGTTCGGCAAGGCACTGTTGGCGGAGGTCCCGCGTGTCTCTTAGGGGTCGCCCTGGTGGCGGCCCGTGCTGGTTGCGCATACGGCGGTCGACGATGAGCGTCGGTCCGGGGTCGTAGGGGACGGGCTTGTCCCGTCCCGAGCCACCTGCGCGGGCGACAAGCCCCGCCCCTACGAACGCGGGCGCCGGTCCAAGGCGTCCCGCAACCGGTCCCCCAGCACATTGAGTGCGAACAACGTCACGGCGAGCATCGTCGCCGGCGCCGCCAGTTGCCAAGGGGAGGTGCGCATCTCCCGCGCACCGTCGGCGATCAGGACGCCCCAACTCGTCTGCGGTTCCTGCACGCCGAGCCCGAGAAAGCTCAAGAAGCTCTCGGCGATGATCACGCCGGGCACGGTCAGGGTCGCGTAGACCAATGCCGGACCGATGATGTTGGGGACGATGTGGCGCTTGAGGATGCCGGGTGTGCCCACGCCCATGGCGCGAGCGGCTTCCACGTAGGCCTCGTTCTTGGCGGCGAGCGTCTGGCCGCGAACGATCCGGGCGAGGTCGAGCCAGGACACCGCGCCCAGTGCGATGAAGAGCAGGACGACATTGCGCCCGAACAGCACCACGAGCAGGATCACCAGCAGTATGAACGGCAACGCATAGAGTCCGTCGACCACGCGCATCATGGCCATGTCGGCCATACCGCCAACATAGCCGGCGGTCGCGCCCCAGGGAATCCCGATCACGCAACTGACGAGGGTCGCGGCGAGGGCGATGGCGATGGACAGGCGTGCACCCGTTAGGGTGCGTGCGAGTAGGTCGCGTCCGACGCCGTCGGTTCCGAGCCAATGGGCGGCGCTGGGGGCCGAATCGATGGCATCCCAGTCGACGGCGTCGAAGTCCCAGGGCGACAGCCACGGGCCCGCGATTGCCGCCAGCACGACCAGCAGGAGAACGGCGCAGCAGACGCGCGCCAGCGGCGTGCCGAGCAACGCCTCACGCATGGCGGATCCTCGGGTCGAGTCTCGCGTAGCAGAGATCGACCAGCAGATTGAAGCCGAGGACCAGCGCGGCGTAGACGACGACGGCCCCGGTTACCAGCGTGTAGTCGCGATTCAGGGCGCCTTGCACGAAATAGCGGCCGAGACCCGGCAACGAGAAGATTTCCTCGACCACCATGGATCCGGCGAGGAGGGCGGCGGCGGCGGGACCCAGAAACGACACCACGGGCAGGAGTGCGCTCGGCAGCACATGGCGGCTGACGAGACGGAACCTACCCAGGCCCTTGGCCCGTGCCGTCATGACGTGCGGGCGGTTGAGCACTTCCACGACGCTGCCCCGGGTCAGCCGCATGAACGCGGCGGCGTAGGGCAACGCCAGGGTGATCGCCGGCAGCACGAAGTGTTTCGCCGTGGCATAGCCGCCGGCCGGGAACCAGCCGAGCGACACCGCGAACACGAGGACCAGCACCGGTGCGACGACGATGGGCGGCAACGCAAGGCCGAGCGTGGCGCCTAGGACAAGGAGGCGGTCCCGTGGCCCGTCCTGGCTGAGTGCGGCGAATGTTCCACCCGCGACGCCCAATGCCAGCGCCAACGACAGCGCCGCGAGGCCGACGCCGACGCTGATCGGCAGCCCCATGCCGATCAACTCGTTGACCGAGAAATCCTTCTGCCGGAACGACGGGCCGAGGTCGCCGCTCGCGAGGTTCGCCACGTAGCGGCCGTACTGAACCAGCAACGGTTGATCGAGATCGTAGGCGGCACGCAGGTTCGCTTCCACTTCCGGCGGCAGCCGGCGTTCGCCGTCGAACGGCCCGCCGGGCGCGAGGCGTACCAGAAAGAACGTCACCGTCACCACCGCCCCCAAGGTCACCAACGCAAAGACCAACCGGCGCAGCAGATACCGGCTCATCGTTTCATGCCTATTGGTTGGCGCGAATGTCGAGGTACCGCGCCGGGTGGACGTTTCGGGCGTTGGTCCGCCAGCCGGTGACCCGGGGACTCACCAGGCTGCGGATCGTGACGGCGTAGAGCGGGACCACCGGGTCGAGGACCAACGCTGCCGCTTCCGCTTGGCGCAGCAGCGCAAGCCGCCGGCCAAGTCCCGCGGTTCGCTTTGCCTGTGCCATCCGCGCGTCGACCTCGGCGTCGGCGAAGCGCCCGTAGTTCACATCGCCGGTCGTGGACATGAGGAGCTCCAGGTAGTGCTCCGGATTGTTTTCGCCGAACCAGCCGGCCTGGGCGACTTCGAAATTCCCCTGGCGAAGTTCCGCGAAGTGGGCGTTCAACTCGGCATGGTGCAGGGCGGTTTCGACGCCGATCGCCTTCCACATCGCGGCGATGGCGACCTGGACCTTCTTGCTGTCGGCGCCGGCGATGTAGCGCAGGGTCACCCGGAGCGGCGTGTCGTTGCCGTAGCCGGCCTCGGCGAGCAGTCGGCGGGCCGCTTCCTGGTCCACGCCTCGCGGTGCGACGGCGCTCGAGTAGTTCGCGACCATGGGCGGCACGAACGACGCGCTGGGTACCTCGCCGCTTTCGAGTACCCGGCCGGTGAGGATCTCGCGGTCGATCGCCAGGGCAAGCGCGCGGCGCACGCGCGGGTCGTCGAAGGGTGGTTCGGTGACGTTGAACACGAGGTACATGATCGACAGCAGCGGCGAGAGGTGGATGTGGTCTGCCATCTCCCGTTTCAGCCAGCCGATCTCGCCCGGCGGGAAGTCGCCGATGATATCCAGCTCGCCATTCCGATAGCGGTTGTAGGCTGCGTTGCGGTCGGCGGTGGGATAGTAGGTGACCGCGTCCAGCCGGACGTTCGCGGCATCGCGGAAATGCGGATTCTTCTCGGCACGAACGAACCCTTGCGGCTGCCATTCGGAGAGTACGAACGCGCCGTTGGTGACCATGTTGCCGGGTTTGACCCAATCGTCGCCGAGTTCCTCGACCACGTGTTTCGGCACCGGGTAGCCGGTGGGATAGATCAGCCGTTCCGCAAAGAACGGGAACGGCTCGAGGAGCCGGATTTCGAGCACGTGCGTACCGTGTGCCCGCACGGCGAGTTCCTCGAGGGGTTTCTCGCCCGCGTTAACCGAAGCCGCGCCGTCGATGGCGTAGAGAAAATACGCAAGGCTCGCGGCGGTGGCCGGGTCGAGCAGTCGGCGGAAGGAGAATACGAAGTCGGACGCCGTCACGGACACGCCGTCGGACCAGCGCGCGTTCTCGCGTAGTTGGAAAGTCCAAGTCAGGCCGTCTTCGGACACGTTCCAACTCTTGGCCGCCCCCGGTACGACGCGACCGTCGGCGTCGTGGGCCGTCAGTCCCTCGAACAGGTCCGCGAGGATCTTCTCCTCGAGATTCAGGTTGTAGCGGTGCGGATCCAGGGTGAGCGGTTCGCCGCCGTTGCCGATGTGCAGTTCCGCGGCATGGGCCGAGGCCGCGAGCAACGCGACCCAGATGACGGGGATAGGATGGAACAGATCCGCAACCCACTGAAACACACGAATAAACCGGCCGTAGGGGCGACCCTTGTGGTCGCCCGCCCGAATCCGCACGGCGGTGATCCGGGAACACGAGAATGCGGCAGCATTCTCGATCGCGCCCGCAGGGCGCGCCGGGACGGGACAAGCCCGTCCCCTCCCATGGAACAAACGCCAATAGGGAGCTTGCGACCGTGGCGTTTGTTCCATGGGCTTACTCGGCGTGGCTGGGCCGGAGGCGGTGCCGGCGCACAGCGAATGCGAAGCGTCGGCACAGGCTTTGGGGCGCTACGGTCGCTCCTCCCAGACGCGCTGCATGTGCAGGAAGGTGAAGGAGGCCGTCCAGGCGATGAGGACGAGCCCGGCCAAACCCTCGGTACCCGTGATCGCGCGCAGCGGTCCCGAAGGGAACTCGTCACCGAGACCAAGCGTCGTGTAGGCCGATGCGGAGAAGTAGATGCAGCCAGAGAACGACGGGTCGGAGACGGCGCCGAAAACGGTCCCGGACAAGAGGTAGTAGGCCATGCCGAAGATCCATATTTCGGCGACGTGGGCGACGAGCATCGCCGCGACGAAGAGCAAGACGCCGACGGGTCGCTTGTCGAGGTGCGGCGATTGGTAGAGCCGGCGCATGGCCGCGTAGTGGACGACCACGCAGGTCGCGGTCAGGGCAGCTGCGATGCCGTAGGCGAGTACTTCGATCATGAGATCCCCCTGCGGCCAGTATCGCACATCGGCACTTCCGGCCTCGCTGCTACAATCGCCATTCCGTCGCAACCCCGGCAAGACATGGCCCACGAAGAGCGATTCGCGGAGACCGTCACCCGGTTCGATCCGCCGGTGCATCACCACCTCCTGATCCGCGCGCCGAACGGCGAGTTCCTGGGTACCGAGGACGGTCGTGAACTGGCCGTGTTCGACCATGCAGACGACAAAACGGTTTGGGATGCGACCGCCGGCGGCTACCGGCACGTGGTCACGGGATTGACGATCGACGCGGACCCGAAGGGCGATGGAGCATGTCGGGTTCGTCTCGGTGGCGGCCTCGTGGGTGCCGACGGATCGCTATCGGAGGCGGGCGCGCCCTTCGCCCCGGGTCACGGTCCGGAGAAACTCCCGTCCGAGTCCCTGCGCGAGTTCCGCGCCAACGGCTGGGTCTGCCTGACCAGCATCCTTGCCCCGGAGACCATCGACGAACTGCACCGGGTCTCCTGCACGGGTCCTTATGCGGACCACGAGTTCGATCGCAGCCGGCAACCGCTGAGCCAGACACCGGCGCTCGCCCGACAGGCGGTGGAACCCGTTTCGCTGTGGCTGCTCCGGGAGTACATGGGTACGAACAACATCCGCCTAGGGCACACCCCGAGCTTCGCGATCCTCGGCAGGGACGACGGCGCGCGGGACGTGCAGGGGTGGCATTCGGACTTCCCCTACCTCTGGGGTATTGGCGGCCGCGCCAATGGCGGCGGTCGAATCCCCGTGGTGCCGGGCGACATCGTGCTCGGCGTGCAGCGCAACGTGTGCGTGTCCGAATTCACCAAGGAAGGCGGCGCGACCGCCTTCAAACTGGGCTCGCACGCCCTGAACTCGGGTCCGCCGGAGGACTGGGGAACCGGAAACACCTACGCCCGGCGCGGCTACCGCAAGACCCACGGCCTGCCCTACAACGGTCCCGACGCCGACATCGTCGAGGCGCCGCCCGGCAGCATCATCCTTTACGACTCGCGCACTTGGCACCGGGCCGGCGTCAACCGCACCGAGGTCCGCCGGGCGGCCATCCTGCAGGCGATGATCCCGGGCTACGTGATGCCGTTCTTCGACACCAGCGGTGCCTACAAGGCGTTTCGTGCCAGCCCCGCTCACGATCAACTCGACGAGCAGGAACGGCGGGAATTCCAGGAACTCATGGTGCACAAGATCGGTGGGCAGGCGGCCATCACGACGGATCGGGAGCTAACGGAACTGACCCGGGACAGCAACCAACCGGCAAGCGCCTACTAGCGTCGTTGGATCGTGATCCTGGCCGGCGACATCGGCGGCACGAACGCTCGATTCGGTTGCTACGCCAACGGCGAACGTGTTGGCGTCGCCGAGCTCGACGCCGAGGGGTTCCCAAACGGCGAGGAACTGCTTTGTGCCGCGTTGGCCGATTTGCCTGCGGGCAGCATAGACGCCTGCTGCCTCGCGGTGGCAGGTCCGGTATTCGGTGACCAAGCGAAACTCACCAATGTCGACATCGACTTCTCCCGGGCCGACATCGAAGCGGCGACGGGCGCGTCGGCGGTCGTCCTGGTCAACGACATGGTCGCGTTGGGAAGCGCGGTCAGCGGGCTAGGCGACGACCGCTTCGAGTTGCTGAGCGGGGAGCCCGGCGACGGCGTGAAGTGCGTGCTCGCTGCCGGAACCGGCCTCGGCATGGCGGTCGTGGCAGACGGCAAGTGTCTGCCTTCCGAGGGAGGCCATGCCCGCATTGCTCCGGTGGGGGCCTTCGAGCGGGAGCTGGTCAGCTTCTCGGAGTCGGAGGTGGACCACCATGGCGGTGTGCTAGCGTGGGAGCATTACCTGTCGGGTCGCGGTGTAGAAGCCCTCTACCGAGCCGTCTGTGCCGTATGGGGTGCCAAGGGGGAGTCGCTCGACGGCGAGGAAATCACGCGTCGGGGACTTGCCGTGGCCGACCCCGTCTGCCACACCACCGTGGAGACTTGGGCCGGTGTGCTCGCCACGGCGGCGGGCGGCCTTGCGGTGACGTCCTTGTCGCTGGGTGGTGTCTATCTGGGCGGGTCGATTCCCGTGGCAGTCGCCGAGCTTCTTCGGGGGGCGCTGTTCAGGCGGCGCTTCGAGGACGCCGCGTGGGCCGCCGACTACCTAGAGAACGTGCCTATCTATCTGATCGCCGACCCGTTGGCTGGCCTCGAAGGAGCACACCTGATCGCGAAGGGTCGTCTCCGGCAAGACTAGCGCCACAAAAGCCGTTGCCTAACGGCAGCGCCTTTTGCCCCAGCCCAAGCCGCCCTAGCACCCAACCGACCCTTCGGCTAACGCCGAAGAGTCCGGCAGGCTGCTAGGCATAGAGCAGACGGCGTGTTCGTTCCATGCAAGCGCCCCATAGCCGGACCGGCGCGTCCGAAGGACGCGCCTTCGCCATTCGCTGCGCGCCGCCTCCGCCTCCGGCCCAGCCACACCGACCTGTGCATGAAACAAGCGCCACGGTCGCAGGCTCCCTCTTGGCGCTTGTTCCATGCAAGAATGCATGGGATGGCGACAGGTTGAAGCGATGCAAGATTCCGAACGCCCCCGAACGCCTAAAGCCACGGCCGAGGAGCACCGGTACTTCCAGACGCTCGGGAGACAGAGCGCCCAACTCCCGCCCGTGTCGCCGCCGCCGCCGAGAACGGGTGTCCAGGTGGTGGAGGAAATGAACCGAATCGCGCGTTTGGCCGTACCGAGCGATGTCGACTCGCAGGGCGACCTCGACGGCCACCTGACGCTGATCGCGACCTTCGAAGCCAAGGCGAAGCGGCCGATCGCCCGTGCCAAGGCATGCACCCGATAGCTGCCTTGGCGGACGTTTTTTGCCGATGCGGTGTGCCCTGGGCGGTTGTCGGCGCCCACGCTGCCAACTTCTACCGGAGGGATATACGGACGACCTTGGATGTCGACGTACTCGTGTCGCTCGGGACCAAGGAGATGGAGGTAGTCGCCGACGCGTTGGTCGCCGAAGGTTGGAGGATCAAGCGGGCGATGCCGGAAGGCTGGTTGCTTCGCGTCGAGCACCCAACCCTTGGCCCTGCCGACGTAATCGCCGCAGGAGTGGAATACCAGGACGTTGCCTTGGCCCGGGCCCAAGACCGAACGTTTCCGGGCGTCACCGCAAAGGTCCTTGCCGTGGAGGACGTGCTGATCCACAAACTGATCGCGAACCGGGCACAGGACGAGGCCGATGTTCTGTCGATCCTCGCGGCGAATCCCGATATTGACCGGCAATACTTCGATCACTGGATCGAATTCTGGGAGGTTGCTGACCGGTACCAGCGTTGTCGGGCTAAGATCAGGCGGCGTCGCGAGGATGACCAGGAAGACCAATCGTGAAGGTAAGCATCGGCATCGGCGGTGCCGCTTCGGGTGGTCGCCGTGACAATTTCCAGGACAACGTCGAGTTCGTCGTCGAGGCGGAAAGGCTCGGGGCCGACACCGTCTGGTCCGCCGAGGCGTGGGGCCAGGACGCCATCGCACCGCTCGCCTACCTCGCGGCCCGTACCGAACGCATCCGTCTGGGTACCGGCATCATGCAGATCAGCGCCCGCACGCCCAGCATGACGGCGATGACGGCGCTCACCATGGCGTCGATCTCGGGTGACCGGTTCATTCTCGGCCTCGGTGCCAGCGGCCCGCAGGTCGTGGAAGGCTTGCAGGGGAGACCGTTCAAGGCGCCGCTGACCCGCATGCGCGAGACCGTCGACATCGTCAAGCTCGCCTTCGCGGGCGAACGCATCGCCTACCAGGGACGCCACCACCAACTGCCGCTGCCTGGCGGCGAAGGCAAGGCCCTGCGCCTCGCCCAACCCGGCAACGACCGCATCCCGATCTATCTCGCGACGCTCGGTCCCAACGCGCTTCGCTACACGGGCGAGGCCGCGGACGGCTGGCTTGGCACTTCGTTCACACCGGAACACGCCGATGCCCACCTCGACCCGATTCGCGCCGGTGCACAAGCCGCGGGTCGCAGCTTGGCCGATATCGACATCCAGGTGGGCGGCACGGTGGCCTTCGGTGATGCCGAAGCGCTGGCCGAACCCATGAAGGCGGGCCTCGCGTTCACCCTGGGCGCCATGGGGTCGGCGCGCACCAACTTCTACAACGACGCCTTCAAGCGCGGCGGCTGGGACGCCGTCGCCCGGGAATCCCAAGCGCTCTGGGTGGCGGGCAGGCGCGACCAGGCGGCAGCGGTCATCCCCACCGAGATGGTTCTGCAGGCGAACCTGATCGGCAGCGAAGCGGAGGTTCGCGACCGACTGCGAGCCTACCGGGACGCGGGTGTGACGACAGTGCGGCTGGCACCGGCGGGGCGCGATGTCCAAGCGCGGTTGGACACGCTTGGACGTGCGATAGACCTACTTCGCCCCCTGGACGCCTAGACCTCCTGCACCCGGAGCGTCCGCGAGGACTTCCGAATTGACCATCGCGCGGCCGCCCGCGAGTACCGCCACGACCACACTCCCGGCTAACGCGATGAGCAAAGCCCCGTAACCCCACGTGGTGTAGTCGATGTGTGTGAGGGCGGTTGTTGCGGCCGCACCGGACCCCAGCATCAGGATTCCGACCAACAACCGGTGGGGAAGGGCTGGAGGGCAGCCTCGGGAGAGGCGAAAAAGCAACGCGATGCACAGGATGGCCACGGTTTGCACGGCCAGCACATCGGCGAAGAACGTCGCCTCGTTCGGAGCTTTCGTGAATGCGTGGAGGATGGACCAACCGGTGCCGACAACCACCCACGGAACGGAAATCCAAACTGCCCGTGCGGCGGCTCGACGGCCCAGGTGTCTCCGGTCTTTCGCGAGCGCGAGGGTCCAATCATGTGCCAGTTGTACATGCGCCGCGTCCATCCACCAACTGAGAATCGCGACGCCGAGTGAACAGAACCAAAGCCCCGCGAACAGCCGCTCACCCATGCTTGGGAACATCACCCACAAGGGTACGACGACGGCAAGGGTACCCACCATGAACGCCACGCCGGTCTGGAGGTCCCGCACGAGTGTGAGGGTCATCGCGAACTGTTGTTTCGGGTGGCCGCTCCGGGTTGTGGGGAGGTCGAGCGAGCGCTTAATCCCGGGAGCAATCAGACCGACGCCCAACAGGGACAGTAGCTGTAACCAGGGACGCGACAGATCGAGAGCGGTTGCCAATACGAAGGTCAAGGGAAGAGCAATGGGCCAATAGACATGAAACGGCAGGCGAATCGCGGCCCACGTGACGGCAACACCGAGGAAGAGCCCGGGTCCGACCGCTGGGATGCTGTTGCCGAGCGACCATGACCACAGTGCCGCCAATGCCACGGCCAAGCACGTCGCGCCTAGGCAAACCACGAACAATGATCGGGTGTAGCCGGGCACGAGAACCGTCCCCGGCCAAAGTCGCAATGCCCCAACCCGGCTTCCGACTAGCCATCCGAACAATGTGAGGGTCATGAGCATCATCGCGTTGCTGGCGGCGAACGCCGGGTTCACAAGATCCACCACCAGCCAAGCCACCACAAAAACGAGCGTCGTCCACACGTCGATCCAGAGAGATCGCAGCGCCCCCAGAGCCCGCATCGTTCCGGCACACCACCGATCAAGCGCACCGTTCATTGCACGATCTCCGCCCGCGCAAGGCCGCGACCGCCGACGATCAACAACGTCGCGACCGCACACGCCAACGCGATCGCCAAAGCGGCAAACCCGACGAAGCTGAACTCGACTGTTGCTGGTTTCAGCAGGGCGCAGACAACGATGGCGACGCATGCGGTCGAAAGGAATAGAAGGTTCGAGGCTGCGGGTAGCAGGCGTGTACGACACTGCAAAGCAATCGCGCCAAGCGTGCCGGTCTGGACGACCATCAGTTCTTCGAAGAACGTAGCCTCTCCGGCGCCGTGCTGCCAGTGCACCGTCGTACCAGCCAATCCCACCGCCAGCCACGGTATTCCAAGAACGGCGATTTGAACGATGGAACTATGGCCCAACTTGGCTCGTGACGGCGCGGTGCCGTGGATCCACGCCAATGAAAGTTCGCGATGGACATTTCGCAGACGTAAGGGCGCCTGCAGGGCAATCGCAATCAACCAGGGAACAACCACCATCTCGTCTGGCGCTAGCCGCGAGGGCAGAGCGACCCAAAGCGCCAGCGAGACCGCAAGCGCGACAGCACTCAACATGGCTTCCTTGCCAAGCCGCCGACCCTGCCAGGCGTTATCGGAGAGCGACGGTCCGACTAAGGGCCGGTCTCGATGAAAGACCGCCGGCATCCACCGCATGTCCGCGGAGTACTCGAGATCGCGCGGTGCTCCCCGGAGTGTGGCCGGTTTGCTGAGCGTCCCCTTGAAGTGCACGAGGGCGATGGCGGCGAGTGTGATAGAAACGACTTGGATCTGCGTAGCGGAGAGCTGAAGGGAAAGTAGCGACAGCGCAGCGAGGAAGCCATCGCCCACGATCCCGGCCGCGACAATCGAACAGAAGCACCCCGCAGCGACGTAGCCGAGGGTCTGCCGGCCGAAGGATGTTCCGCAGTGGAGGATGATCGCGGCAACGAGCAGGCCCGGACCGAGCGCAGGTCGGGTATTGCCGACCAGCCAACAGTGCAGAGCGCCGATCGATCCCGCTACCACGAGAAAGAAGATGCAGACCCAATACAACGACGTTGCGTAGCCCGGTAACAAGGCAGTGACCGGCCATTGCCGCAACTGAAGCGCTCGGCTACCTACAAGCCCGGCGACGAACGCGAACATCGAGAGCAAGGCGATGTTCGAGTTTGGCACGAAGTCTCCGAACGAGGTCCACATGTCCGTCACTGGCAGCCAGAAAAGGCAGACCCAACCTAGAGTCCAAAATTCGACTTGGAAGGCTTGCAGCGTCTTGATCCACGGAATGTGATAGCGACGCCGTATCGGGATGTTCATTCGACGATCTCCACCCGGCCCATGTCCCGACCGCCGAGAACCGCCGCCATGGCGGCGAGGCTCAGTAGCGTGACGACGAGAATGGCGATTCCGAGGGCATTGGGTGAGAACGGCGCAAATCCGGCCAGACCCGCCCCCGAGACGCCGCCCAAGGCGATCCACGGCACAGAGTACCGGCGCACAGACCGTTCGAGGCTTTGGAACCGCATACCCGCAAATGCTGCCGCCAGCAGTCCGACATAGAGCAACAGCAATTCATCCAACAGCGCCTCGCCTCCCAGGACGGAGTCCTGAGACGCATGCAGAAGAACACCGGCGGCACCCACCGGAAGCGACGTGGCGATGCGCAGGACGATGCGGACGGATACTTGACGCCCGGCGTCCGTTCGCGAGCGCGGGCCAGCGAGCAGCCAGTTCCACCTCAGCCGCAGTGGTAGCGACCGAAGGCTTTCGGCAAGCGATGCGGCGGCGAACAGCGCCCAAAGGCCGCCCAGCAGGCCCACCGCGAGGGCCGATTGCCAAGCCGTCGGCAAGACGAGCCAGAACGCGACGATGATCCCCAGGACGACGATGCTCGCCTGTGCCTCGGTCCAGACTTCCTCGTTCCACCGACCGCCATACCGCGTTCGATTGAAGAACGCGGCCTCGGGGATATTCGCTGGCTGCCGGGGACTGTTGAGACCCCGCCGAACCAACACGAGCACCATTCCAGCGAAGCCGATTTCGACGATTTGCGGCCAGTCGTGCGGGAACGTGCCGTCCAGATGTCGGAACAATGCGAGGACGCCCCCTGCGGCAAACGCCCAAGGGCTCAAACGGTCGACGAACGAAGGACCGAGGTACACGGACCACTGCGGTCTATCGACGAGACCGAAGAAGATTCCGCAGCCAATTAGCAGTGTCGGACCGATCAGCGGCATGTGGTTCCCGGCGAACCCGCACAAGGCGAGGCCGGTCGCACCGACCGTTCCGATCAGGATTGCGCCGGCGGCGAACAACGATCCCCGGAATCGCGGCGCGAGCATCGCGCCGTGCCAATCGTGAATGCGGCGTACCGCGAATCCCGCGACGAGGCCGCTCCAGGCGACACTGGCCGCCAGCGCGTAGTTCGTGGCGGCAACGGTATCCGCCGCCAGCCACGGGAGTGCCCAGATGCCCGCGACAGGAATGGCAAGCCACCCTAGGGCTCTATCGAAGGCTCGCAGTTGCAACAGGACTGTCATTTGGACGTCACCGCCAAGAACAGATCTTCAAGCAAGGTCCCTTCGATGCGAACGTTGGCCGGCAAACAGCCGTCGTGGGGATCCCAAATCCAGTAGCGGTTGCCGTGTGACGCGAAGGTCTTTTCTGGCGGCAAGGGCGGGGGAGTGTCCAGCGTTGCCACGCCGAGGCGGTCCCTGATCTCGTCCAGCGCTGCATGGCAGGCGATCCGCCCCCGATGAAGGATCGCGATGTGCGTAGCGAGGCGTTCGATGTCGCTGGTAACGTGGCTTGCGAGCAGCACGGTCTGGCCTTGGTCGGCGTTCAGTTCCACCAACGCCGCAAGGAAATCGCGTCGGGCGCTCGGGTCGAGACTCGACACGGGTTCGTCGAGCATCAGGAGATCGGGTCGGTGACCGATGGCCAGCAGAACGGCCACCTTCTGCCGGTCGCCGGGCGGGAGTTCACCGATGCGGCGGTTTTGGAGCCGCCATTCCCGCCTAAGGCGGTCTGCCAGGTCGTAGTCCCAATGGTCGTAGTGGGCGCTGACGAGAGCGAGGCAAGCGTCCACCTTCAGCCAGCCAAAGCCCGAGAAGCGCTGGGGAACGTAGCCGACGCGGTTGCTGACCTCCCTGCGCCAGTAGGGCGGCTGGCTGCCCTCGCCGAACATCGTTACAGAGCCCTCGCGCCCGGCAAACGTCAGTCCCAGGACGACTTCCATGACTGTTGTCTTGCCGCTGCCGTTACGGCCAAGCAATCCGGTGATGGTTCCCGGTTGGAGTTCGATGCTGAAGTCCCGGAGCACATCGGGTGAGTCGGGCCCATAGCCCGCGCCAAGGCCTGCAATGGACAAGGGGACTGCCTCCATGGGCAATACCTGTTCGGGCACGTCGTTCATTGCACGATCTCCGCCCGGGCCAGTGCCCGGGCCACGGCCCACCAGGTCGCGACCGCGAGACCTGCCAGAACCAGAACCATTGCCGAGCGATCCGCCCAACCTAGTTCGATGCCATGAATCAACGTGATAGTCAAACCGCCGCAGAAGACTCCCACGGCCAGCAACTGCAACGACCCCTTCGTGGACGGAATGCGCCTCCCGGTTCCGACGAACAACGCGATCATCAGCAGTGTCGTGAAAGCGACCAGGAGCACGCCGTCGAATTGGGCCGCTTGGTGCATCCCGAGCGCAAGAATGGCGGCACCGACGAGCCCTGCGGGAAGCCACCCAAACCCGAGCATGAGGATCGCCAGAGCACATTCGCGGCCTAGGCTTCTTCGGGTCTCCGCCGCGCCGGAGAGCCAGAGCAAGCGAAGCGGGACGTGGATGGTGGCCAGACGGACCACCACCCGGGCGAGTGAGTACACGAGGCATGCGAGCACAAAGACGATCCACACGTGATACGTCGTGATGCCGGTGCGTACGAGGAGTACGAGCAGCAGGGCGAGGGCGACCAGGGGCAAGGTCACCACGACCTCTCGCCAGACCCTGGCGCGCAGTCCGGCAATCAGTCCGTATAGCTTGGTGTACAGCGGTTCCCGCCCCTCGGCCTCGAAGTTGCGGGTCGTCGCCCGCAATGGCGCGTTCAGCCTCCGCCAGATGTGGAACAGGGCCAGCGCGGCGAGTGCAAGCGCCGGAAACTGCAGGCGCCAATCCGTCAGCGACTCGAACACCACCGGGTGCATCGCCTGTTTCGCCGCCCAGATCAGGTAGAAGCCGAGCCCGATGATTCCCGCCAGGTTCGTGGCTAGCACGGCTGGGCTGACTGCGGTGCGAACGACACAGAGCGTCATGATGGTTCCCCAAAGCAAACCGGGCCCGAATGGCGGCGGCGGGTTGCCCAACGCCGTCCACAGCGATCCGCAAGCGAGGGGAATGAGGAGGAGACAGACGAGCACCATTTGGAACAGGGTCTTCGAGTAGCCGGGAACCAAGGGCCGATTCGGCCAGTTGCCGAGGTCCTTGGCGAACACCCCTGCAATCCATCCGGCAATGCCCATGAGCCACACCGCAATGCCGTTGGCGACAGCGGGCCCGCCGAGCACGACAACGTAGATGACGAACGGGAGAAAACACACCAGTTGCCACCACCGGCCAAGGACGGCTCGCAGCACAACGGCGGACCTCATCGAGCTGTAATCCCCACGAACAGGTCTTCGAGCACGACCTCCTCGACCCGTACATTGGTTGCCAATCCGCACTCGTCGGGGTTCCAGATCCAGTGTCGACTTCCCTGGGAGGCGAGGACGTTTTCGACCGGTGGCCACGGCGGCTCCGTCAGCGTCACGAGACCCACCCGGTCCTTGATCTCGTCCAAGGCCTCGTGACAGACGATACGGCCGCCGTGCAGGATCGCGATATGCGACGCGATGCGCTCGATGTCGCTGGTGATGTGGCTCGACAGCAGGACGGTTTGGCCACGGTCGGCGTTCAGCTCGACGATGGCCTTCAGGAAGTCGCGCCGGGCGGCGGGGTCGAGGCTGGCCGCCGGTTCGTCGAGCAGAAGCAGATCCGGCTTGTGGCCGACGGCGAGAAGGATCGCGACCTTTTGCTGATCGCCGGGCGACAGCTTGGCGATCCGGCGGTTCTCCAACTGCCAGTCGCGTTTGAGATCGTCGACAAGGCCGTGGTCCCAGTCGTCGTAATGACTGCCGATCATGGCGAGGCAGGGGTCCACCTTCATCCAGCCGAAGCTCGCGAACTGCTGGGCAACGTAGCCCAGACGCTTCCGTACCTCGGCGGGGGAGTCCCACGAGTTCTCGCCGAACAGTCGGGCGGTGCCGGTCCTTGCTCGCATCAATCCGAGCGCCACCCGCATGAGGGTCGTCTTGCCGCTGCCGTTGCGTCCCAGCAATCCCGTGATGGTTCCCGGTGCCAGTTCGAGGTCGACGGCGTCGAGGACGCGGTCCTTGTCGTTCCGTTCGTAGCCCGCCGAGACGCCACTCAGCGCGAGCGGCGCAGGGGGATCGTTTGGTCGGTCCATTCTTCCTCCCATTGCTTGTTGATTCGTTCGACCAGTTCCTTTCTTGACAGGCCCAGTTGCTTCGCGACCTGCACGAGTGCTTGCGCGTCCGCGTCGATCGCGCTCGCCGGGTCCGCGCCGGCCTCGGAAACCACCATGCCGATGCCGGGATGCCGCACCACGACGCCCGCCTGCTGCAATGTCGAATAGGCCTTCGAGACGGTCATCGGATTCACGCCGAGTTGCGTCGCGATGGCGCGCACCGACGGCAACCGGTCACCGGGTTTGACGCGCCCGCTGGCGATGGCAAACCGGGCTTGCTGGACGATCTGGCGGTAGATCGGTATGCCCGACGAGGGGTTGAGCGAGAACATCCGTGGCGTTCAGCCCAGCGCAAGTGTACTAGTCGAATTAATACACCTAATACAGTGGGGCGTCAACGGGTTGGGGAACTAGGAATCCGAGGTGGAATATGGTGAACAGAATACGGCTAGCCATAGGAATGAAGGTCACAAGAAAGACCATAGAGAACGAGCTCGTCGAACGTGTTCAACGTGCCCGAGGCCGACGATGCGTGGGGCGACGACGCATGGCGTAAATCGCACAACGAACCGGGCCAATGTCCGTAACGGTCCCGACGCCGCCCAATGGAGAATCTCGGCATTCGACACGTCCGAGAGATGAATCGTGGTACTTTCCGATGATGAAGCCGAGATCAAGAACCGGCGAAACGGTCGTCGTGGCAGGGGTCGAGCCCCTGCGAACGGCGACCGAACTGCCGCTGTCCGTCATTCATGCCGAAGCGCTCTACCGACCGGTGCCGCCGGTCGAGTATGACGACGAAGGCTATCCCGGTCCGGACAGCAACGTGCCCGAGAGCACCAAGCACGCGCACACGTCGGCGTACACCTTCAACTCGTTGCGCGCCGTGTTCCGCGACCGGGAGGACGACTTGATTGCGCACGACCTGATGCTGCTCTTCGAGGAAGGCAACCGGAAGGCCACCCTGGCACCCGATCTGATGGTCGTGCTGGGCGTCGGGAACGAGCCGAGGGATTCCTACAAGACCTGGAAAGAGGGCAAGGTGCCGGACCTCGTCATCGAAGTCGTCTCCCGGAGCACCTGGCGCAAGGACGTGCACGTCAAGCCGCCGTTGTACGAGGCGTTGGGTATTGCGGAGTTCTGGCTGTTCGATCCGCTGCATCCCCGCTTGGCCGGGTTCGAGTTGGTCGGCGCGAGCTACCGTGAGATTGCAGAGCTGCCCGAGGGTGGTTTGAGGAGCCGTGTCTTGGAATTGGACTTGCTCGTTTTGGACGGCGAGTTGCGGTGCCGGGATCCTCGCGATGCGATGGTCATCCCCGACCACGTGGACACGGTCAGGATGCTCGACGACGCTGAGCGGAAGCTATCGCAATCCGACCGCCGACTTGCCGAAGCCGACCGCCGACTTGCCGAAGCCGACCGCCGACTTGCCGAAGCCGACCGCGAGCTTGAGGCATCGAAGCGCGAACGCGAGCAAGCGCTCCATCGCATCGCGGAGTTGGACGAGCTGCTGCGGCAAGCGCGCTCCGGAACCTGACCCTCGGAGCCCGATTTGACTGAAGCCCTCCGTATCGACTAAAAGGGAGGGTCAAGGACGCGTCGAACGTCCTTGGAAAAAGCCGTCGAGGGGGCGGCTTTAGAGGGGCATCCGGAGAAACCCAATGGCACATGACATCGTGATTCGTGGTGGCGAACTCGTCGACGGAACCGGCGCAGGTCCGGTGTCCGGCGACCTCGCGGTCGACGACGGAGTGATCACCGCCGTCGGCAACGTCGACGGCAAGGGGAAGCAGGAGATCGACGCCAAGGGTCTTGCGGTGACCCCGGGTTTCGTGGATTTGCACACCCACCTGGATGCCCAGATCGGCTGGGATCCGTCGCTGACCCCGGTTAGCTGGCACGGCGTCACCACGGCGCTGCTCGGCAACTGCGGCGTCACCTTCGCACCCTGCAAACCCGACGATGTCGAGCTTCTCGCGGGAATGATGGAGACCGTGGAGGACATCCCCAAGAACGCCATTCTCACGGGGCTGCCGTGGGACTGGGAGGACTACGGCGGCTATCTCGATGCCATCGAGCGGCTCGAGCCCGCCATCAACGTCGCGGGCATGGTCGGCCACTGCGCGGTGCGCTTCTACGTCATGGGTGAACGCGCCGTGGAAGAACAGGCTTCCGACGAGGAGCGCAAGCGCATGGCGGAGGTCGTCGCGCACTCCATCGATCGCGGAGCAGTCGGGTTCTCTACCAACCGCTACCCGCCCCACAAGCTGCCGGACGGACGATCGATTCCCGGTACGTTCGCGGAGGTGGGCGAACTGGTCGAGATCGCCAAGGCGATCGGACCCCGCAACGCCTTGATGCAGGCCGTCGGTGCCAACTTCGAAGTCTTGCGGGCCATGGCGGAGACCACCAAGGGCCGCATCCTGTTCAGCTACGGCACCGGGCCCCAGGAAGGCATGGGCGCCAAGAGCGCGGCGGGCTTGGAGCAGCTGTCGAAGTACGGCGACCTGACGGCCATCACCCAGGTTCGGGGTTCCGGGTTCATGTTCGGCCTGCAGTCCAACCTGCCGGTGCAGGGCGAGACCTGGGACAAGCTGCGCAAGCAGAATCTCGAGCAACGCCTTGCCGCAATCCGCGATCCCGAGACGTGCGAAAGGCTCGTCGACGAAGGGCTCGCCATGAAGCGCCGCTTTCCGATGACCAACGTCTTCTACCTGGGCGACGGCGAATCCCCGGACTACACCACCCCGCCGGATCAGAACCTCGAGGCCGTGGCCAAAGCCAACAACGAGCACTGGGTGGAGACCTTCCTGCGCCTGTCGGACGAGACCGACGGTCGGGCGCTCTTCAACCTGCGGATGTTCAACCAGAGCCTCAAGGAGTTGGGCGACCTCTTCAAGAGCGAGCACATCTTCCCGAGCCTGGGCGATGCGGGCGCGCATGTCTCGCAGATCATGGATGCCGGCTGGTCGACCTTCATCCTCTCCTACTGGATACGCGAAGCCGGGATTTACAACCTGGGCGAGGGCATCCGTCGCATGACCTCGGGTCCTGCACGCGTCCTCGGCCTCAAGGACCGGGGCGCACTCAAGCCGGGCCTGCGCGCGGACATCAACGTCTTCGACCCGGAGAAGGTCGCCGAGCGCCAGCCCGTGCTAGTCCACGACTTCCCCGGAGGCGCGCCGCGCTATATCCAGAAGTCGATGGGCTACAAGACGACGCTGGTCAACGGCGAGGTGACGCTGGTCGATGGCGAGCACACCGGTGCGCGTGCCGGCAAGGTGCTGCGCCACGCCGGGTAGCTCATTCCGACGATGGGACGGACGGCGGTTCGCCCAGTCGTCCCGCCGCCCCGTCTTGCGCGTGGAGTTGTAACGTGGCGAGGAGTAAGCCGGTGGGATTCGTGACTCGCTGGCTCGCACTCGGCTTTGGCGCTATCGCCGGCCTGATCGTTGTCGGCATCTCCGGCGCGGTCTTCGAGATGTGGGAGGTCGGGCTCGTACTCGGCGTCCTGGTCGGTGTCGTCGTGGCTCGGTTCGCCGTTCACGAGGCTCGGCGGGCACGACACGATGCCGATCCGACGAGGGCGGCGAGGCGAGGGTCGTGGGAACCGCGTTAGGCTCGGCGACGCCGGTTTCCACTCGACTTTGCTTGTGGTGGGACGTCGCCGTTCAGTACGATTCGTTTCCTGAATTCTGCTTGCCCGCGAGGCCTCGATGACCGGCAACAAGAGCCTGCAGGGCAGCCTGGTCGCCCTGGTGACGCCGATGAAGAGCAGCGGCGCCGTGGACTGGGCGGCGCTCGACGGCCTTGTCGACTGGCACCTGGAGTCCGGAACCCACGGCATCGTGCCGGTGGGGACAACCGGAGAGTCCGCGACGCTTGACCACGAGGAACACAAGCAGGTCATCAAGGCCGTGATCCGCCGCGTCGACGGCCGTGTGCCGGTGGTTGCGGGCGCGGGCGCCAACGCCACGGCGGAGGCCATCGAACTTACCGAGTCGGCGAAAGGCGATGGGGCCGACTACTGTCTCTCGGTGACCCCGTACTACAACAAGCCGACCCAGGAAGGGCTCTATCGCCACTACTGCGCAATCGCGGAGGCAGTCGACCTGCCGATGGTGCTCTACAACGTGCCGCCGCGCACGGCTTGCGACATGAAGGCGGAAACCGTGGCGCGGCTTGCCCAGGTCGACGGCATCGTGGGCATCAAGGAAGCCTGTGGCGACGCCGACCGGGTCGCGGAAATCAAGGCTCTCGTGCCCGACGACTTCATCCTGCTTTCCGGCGAAGACGCCCAGACGCTGACCATGGTGGGCCACGGCGCGGCGGGCGCGATTTCCGTCACCGCCAACGTGCTGCCGGCGATGATGTCGGCGTTCTGCGAGGCGTTCCTCGCCGGCGACGATGCCAAGGCCGCCGAGATTGACGCCAAACTGCAGCCCATCCACGAGATCCTGTTCGTCGAAACGAGTCCCATACCGTCGAAGTGGGCGCTTAGCGCGATGGGCCGGATCGACGACGGCATTCGTCTCCCGTTGGTGGAACTGACGGCGCCGGCGCAGGTCGAAGTGCGGAAACGACTCGAGGAATTGACGGGGTCGGCGCTCTAAGCGACCTCGTCGACAGAAAAGGCGAGGCGTCCGATGGGGAGAGAAGTTGTGCTAAGACGTGGATGGCGTGCGGCCTGCGCGGCGGTTCTCATTGGCGGGATGCTGGCATCCACGGGTTGCCGGATATTCCGGGACGATGCCGGTTTCTTCGTCGATCCCCGGGACGACTACGTGGAGGCGAAGGTCGGCGAACCGCTCAAGGTTCCCGTGGGGATGGAAGCCAGTGTCGGCGACACCTGGCCGATTCCCGAAATCCTCGAGCAACCCACGGCGAAGACCTACGTGGACGAAGTGCCGCGTCCGCGGCTTCTGGCGGGTGCAAGCACGGACGAGATCAAGATCCAGAAACTCGGGACGAAATCCTGGATCGTGCTTGCCGACGCACCGGCGCAGGTCTGGCCGTTGGTCAAGCAGCTTATGGAGGACAGCGGCGTGGGCGTGGCCCGCGAAGATCCGCCGGCGGGCATTCTCGAGACCGCTTGGTTCAGCGTCGACCCGAGCGCCAGCGACCTTCTGCGCGCGGCTGTCGGGACCGGTCTCTCCCAACAGGAACAATCGGCACAAGGATCTTGGCTTGACCGGGTGCAGGTGCGCATTGAACGCGGAATCCGTGTCGGCTCCTCGGAGGTCCATGTCGTCCACTACCGGACAAGGTCGGCCAACGACGGGGCCATCGACACCTCGGCGGTCCCCGAGGTGGAAGGCGAACTGATCACCAAGATGGCTGACTACCTGGCGCAAGGCGTGGCTTCGTCGTCGGTTTCCATGGTCGGTCGCGAGATCGCATCCGAGCGCAAGGCCCGCATCGTGGAAGACGAAACCGGAGCCCCGACGCTCTTGCTCCACATCGGCTTTGATCGGGCATGGGCCACCGTGGACGGAGCCCTGGAGCGCGCCGAGATGGAGGTCACCGAGTCGGATCGCGACAACGCCACCTTTCGTGCCGTGCTTCGCGCCGAGGCCAAGCCGGGGTTCTTCGCGCGGCTCTTCTCTCGCGCGGACGGCGGGGGAACCGTAGTGAGCCTACGCCTCCACGAGCGTGACGACGGCGTGGTTGTCGAGGTCCGTGACGTTGCGGGCCAGCCCGTCGCCCGGGAGCTGGCCGAGCGGGTGTTGCTGACGTTGCGGGAGTACGCCGCGTAGGGGACGCGACCGCTTCGCGGTCCGCCCGAGAATTCGCCGTGCGAATTCTCCCGGCGGGGAGGCGGCGCCGGCTGTCAGCCTCCCTTCTCGAAGAACGGATGGGCGAGCACGGGTGGCCGTGGCGAGTTGCTCAAGGGCTTGCGCAGGGTCACTTCCTCGAACAATAGATCGGGCACGACGATGGTCCCGATCGTATCGTGACGAGGCGAACCGTACACGGCGGAGGTCTGGCGGAGGATGGAAGCCCACGGGGTGGAATAGCGCTGGGTATGTACAGTTGAAGTCGCGGAAGCGGCGACGATGTCCTTGAACGAGGACACCGAGAAGCTGGATAGCTCGGCCTTGCGGATCGGCACGGTGCGACCGTCGGGGTAGACCTTCGCGGCCCGAACCACCGATGACCCGCTCAGACGGCTAACCACGATGCCGAATTCGTTGCCCCGCTCTTGGATGAGTGCCGCGAACTCGGTGAGCAGTTCGTCTTCGGCAAGACCCTCGTCGGTAGACACGATCAGGTTGGTCGGCACCGGGGCGATGCCACGCCGGTTGCCGGTGCTGGAGCGGATACTCTCCACCGGATTTCGGGTCGCGAGTAGTGTCTTGAGCCGTCCGCGTTCGACGAGGCTCGTCGGAGCGGCGGGCACCCCTTCGTCGTCCACGCGGTAGCCACCGAGCAATCGATGCTGGCCGTACCGGTCGAGGGTGGGGTCGTCCCGAACATCGAGGAACCGCGGCAGGACGCGGGCACCGATCTTGTCCGCGAACGGATTGCGAGCGGCTGCCGCGGATCGCTCGTAGCGGTAGCCGTCGGCGACCGGCACTCGAACGGCGACGAGGCGGGGTGCGAAGTATCCGGCCAGGACTCCTGCGGCGGCTTGCCCCTCGAACAGGACGGGGCCGCTGTAGCGGTCCAGGGTCTCAGCTACGCGCCGGGCGCTCAGCGCCTCGGCCATTGCCAGCACTCGATGGACCAGGATCTCCCTTTCGGGCAAGGCGTCCGACCGGGCGTAGAGCACTTCGGAGTCCTCGAGGATCGTGCCGTCCGCCGCTTGGGTGCTGGCCCAGGCTCGCACCTGCACCCACGGCTCGACCTTCACGTAGGAGGTGCCCTCGTTGTTCACGTAGTAGCTACGGCGGGTGTCCACATCGGTGTAGACGCGCGACTCGTGGATTCCCGGGGTCTGCCTGAAGAGGGCCGACAGAGTTCGCGCCAGCGACTCGGCCTCTTCGACCGTCCAGTTCACCGAGCCGGACGTGTCGATGGTCTGCCCGGCCTGAGCGCCGGTGAAGTCGGGAATCGCTTCGCGTGTGCGGTTCTGGAGTGCCGCACGCTTGCCGGCGAGCTTCCGCTGCGCGCGCTTGTAGGCCGAGTCGGTCGCTAGCCAGATGCGACGGCGCAGAGCGTCGTAGTCGTCGTCGAGCGGCAGTGTCGCGGACCCTCCCGTGCCGTAGCTGCCGAGGAAGTTCGTGTTGTCGAACTCGGGACTGCCGACGCGCAGTTCCACGGACAACGACCGCCGCTTGGATGGCGAACTCCGGTCCAGCGCGCCGAAACGAGCAGAAACCCGGAAGCCTTCCACTTCGTCGACCCGGTAGGCGAGGAAGTAGGGCGTCTCCATGTCTACCATGGAGAGTTTTTCAGTGGATCGGTCGAGTTCGTCCTGCATCGCCCGTAGCAGCACGCCGTCGCCCTTCGCAACAGCGGCATGGTCGTCCACGGGTGCCTGTTGGGGATCTACCGCGTCCTGCGTCGGCCGTGGAAGAATGGGAAGCCGTTCCTGGGACTTGCCCTTCTTCTGCACCTCGATCTGCGAAACGAGAATGCCGGGAGCCGCGGCGGAGACGGGTACGCTGCCGGACTCCGCACCGCAGAAGCCGTTGAACACTGCAACTTGGTCGTCTGCCGCGATGACGCGACTCAACGTCGTCAGCGGCGTCCCGATCAGATCGACGCCCCGAACGAGCTCTTCGCGACCGTCGGGATAGATCCGGTAGACGACGTTGGGCTCGACGTTGAACGCGTTGGGCATGAACCGACCCGTGGTGGTCACTCCGCCCTGGATGTCGTCGATGAAGAGACCGAACGGCCTGCCGCTGTCGCGGATCATGGTGAGCAGTTGCTCCTTCAACGCCTCTCGGCTCACCGCGTCGCGAACCTCGACGATCAGGTTGGATTGGCGGGACACGGGGCTGAAGCCGTACTGCTTGCGCCCATGGCCGTTGGAGTCCGGGAACCCCTCGATGGGTGTGCGGGACATGAGGAAGTCGACGAGAACCCCGTCGTCGACGACCACAACCGGCCGACCGCGGACTCCCTGGTTGTCGTAGGCGTACGAGCCGACCAGGTCCAGACCAGCGAGGCGTCGACGGTTCGGATCAAAGGTCACGCTGAATCCAGGCGGCAGGATGCGTTCGTTGATCTTCTTCTTGAAGGTCTGGCCATCGTCCACGCGCTTCTGCCGGTGACCTTCCACCCGGTGACCTAGGATCTCGTGAAAGAAGACCCCGCTCGCTCGTCCGGACAGTATTGCGGGACCCGTGTACGGGTCGACCAGCGGGGCATCGCGGAGCGCGGCGAGGTCGGCGATCATCCTCTCGACCGTGGACAAGACCGTGCGATCGGCGGGCAAACCGTCGGGGGTGAACGAGAAGAAGGACTCGTAGCGGGGCAGCGTCATGCCGTCGTCGGCCTTGGTTAGTGCCGAGACGAAGACCCGGTAGTGGACATCGGCGGTTTCGACTTCGCTCCCCTCGCTGTTGACGAACCAGCGCGTCTCGGCGGTGCCGGAGATCGAGGCGCTGGCCGTGAGGATTCGATCATGGCCGGCGAACGGCGCCGAGTAGAGCCTCGCCTGCCGTTCCCAATCTGCCAAGTTGGCATCAAGCCTCGCGGTGCCTACGGCTCCCCTGATCGGTCCCTGTTGCGAGAAGTCGGCCGACGTATCCTCCGCCTCGACCTTGACCTGGACATCGGTCTCGACCTTCGTCAGTTCCTCGAGCGCCCGCTTGTAGCGCGCGTCGGTGGCGTTCCAGATGACACTGCGGATCGCATCCACATCGTCGTCGAGGGGGATGCGCACCGTCGTTCGCCGGTTGCGTGCGCCCTGGATCGGTCGCGTGTTGTCGAGTTCGTAGTTGCCGACGCGAAGGTCGATGTCGAGGTACCGGCTCCGACCACGGCTGCTGCTGGTGAGCGCTCCGAACGCGGCGTTCGCGGAGGCCGTTTCCCGCTCGGTGACCTCGTAGCTTAGGAAATACGGCGGAACCGGTTGTTCGCCGAGCATCTCCATGGACCGGGCCAGCTCGGTCTTGAGCGCTTCCATGACCGGCGATGTGTCGGCACCAGCCGGCGCGGTCGCAAGTACTGCAACCGCGAGCAAGGCCGCTCGCGAGAGGGATATGGGCACGTTGACATCCGGGAACAGCCGACTCGGTCGGATCATATCAGCGAATCCGTTCAGAACGCTCACGCGCAGTGCCTGAACGGTTGACCCTCGGTGCCCAATGGGTAGCATCAGATGCGTCGCCGATGACCGCGTTTGCAGTTTCGGCACGCCCTCCTCAAGGCGACCTCTGCTTCTGCAGAGGGTTCGACGGTCCGCGGCGACACGGCAAGAGGAATACAGCATGGCCACAAAGCCGACGCAGGGCATGGCGAATCTGTCCGTGCCTCCGAGTTCCACTTCCGCGCAACGAATTCTGATTACTGGTTCCGAGGGCCTCGTTGGTACCGCGCTGCGCGCAGCGCTCGAAACTCGTGGTGCGTCGGTTGTCGGCTTGGATCTGCGGGGTGCGGGCGGCGAGAGAGGAGATGTCTGTGACGCAGAGCGCGTCGTTCAGGCGGTTGCGGGCTGCGAAGGTGTGATACACCTCGCGGCGGTTTCCCGTGTCGTGTGGGGCGAGCGCGATCCGGAGGAATGTTGGAGAGTCAATGTCGGTGGACTCCGCAATGTCATCGAAGCATTGGAGCGTCAGTCACACCGGCCGTGGCTTGTATTCGCAAGCAGTCGGGAGGTCTATGGTCAGCCGGACGAGTTGCCGGCTAGCGAGGATGCTCACCTTCGGCCCGTCAACGTGTATGGGCGCTCCAAGGTCCAGTGCGAGCGCTTGATGGAAGCGGGCCGTGCCCGGGGACTGCGGGGAGCGGTGGTGAGACTCTCGAATGTCTACGGGAGTACCCGCGACCACGCGGACCGCGTCGTTCCAGCGTTCGCCCGAGCGGCTGTGCTTGGAGACACCCTGCGCGTCGATGGCTCCGGCCAGATCTTCGACTTCACACATGTCGAGGACACGACCAGGGGGCTCATGGCGCTTGTCAGGCTCGTGGCGAGGAATGGGGTACCTCCACCGATCCATCTGCTGACTGGCCAGCCGGTCAATCTCGGGCACCTCGCGGCTTTGGCGAGGGAGTTCGCCGGGAACGCCGCATCGATCATCGAGGCTCCGGCCCGTCGCTTCGACGTTGCGCGGTTCTACGGCAATCCGGCTCGGGCACAACGGCTGCTCGGCTGGTCGTCAAGGATTCCAATAAGGGAAGGAATTCGGCAGCTGGTGCGCGCCTTCCAGGTTGAACTTGCGAACGGGGGCATGAAGAGGCACGCGTTATGAAAATACTCCAGGTCATTCACGGCTATCCAATGCGCTACAACGCGGGGTCTGAGGTGTATACGCAGACCCTCTGCCAAGGTTTGGCTGCGAGACACGAGGTGCATGTGTTTACGCGCGAAGAGGACTCTTTCGCCGAGGACTTCCGGCTTCGGGTAGAACCTGATTCGGACGACGGGCGCATCACGCTCCACATCGTCAACAACCCGCGCAACCGGGACCGCTACAGGCACGCGGGTATCGACCAGCGATTCGCCGAGGTGCTAGACCACGTTCGACCGGACATCGTGCACGTTGGACACCTGAACCACCTGTCCACGTCTCTACTGCGCGAAGCAGCGTCCCGAACCGTCCCAATCATCTACACCCTGCATGACTATTGGGTTATGTGCCCGCGTGGGCAGTTCATGCAGATGTTTCCCGAGGACCCCAGCGACCTTTGGGCGGCATGCGACGGCCAACAGGATCGCAAGTGCGCGGAGCGCTGCTATGCACGTTACTTCGGCGGCGGAGGCGATGAACACGAGGCGGATGTGCGCTACTGGACCGACTGGGTGGGACGTCGCATGCATCACATCCGCGAGATGACCGACTTGGTGGACGTGTTTGTGGCGCCAGCCCGCTACCTGCGGGACCGCTATCGTGATGCGTTCGGCCTGCCCAATCGAAAGCTCGTCTACATGGACTACGGATTCGATCGTTCGAAGCTTGGGGGTCGGATCCGTGTGGCCGGAGAGCCGTTCACCTTCGGCTACATCGGGACGCATATCCCGGCCAAAGGGATACACGACCTGATTCGGGCCTTCGGCGATGTCTCCCCCGAGGCGTTGCTTCGTATATGGGGACGCCACCGAGGCCAGGACACGGACTCGCTCCGAACGTTGGCACGCTGCTTGCCGGATGGCAGGAAGCGGCACGTCGAGTGGCTGCCCGAATATCGGAACAGTGAGATTGTTCCGGAAGTGTTCAACCGCGTAGACGCCATCGTGGTTCCATCGGTTTGGGTGGAGAATTCGCCCCTTGTCATCCACGAGGCGCAACAGGCGAGGGTACCGGTAATCGCCGGCAATGCTGGGGGAATGGCGGAGTACGTCCGCCACGAGGTCAACGGCCTGCTATTCGATCATCGATCGCCCGATGCGCTTGCGGGTCAGATGCAGCGGCTTGTGCGCGACCCGGACTTGGCTCGGCGTCTTGGCGAACGGGGCTACCTCTTCAGCGACAGCGGCGATGTCCCATGCATTGAGGACCATGTTCGCGACATCGAACGTTTGTACGAGGATGCACTTGCTCGCCGGGACAACACGCGCATCGAAGCCCGGCCCGGACCATGGCGAATCACCTTCGACACCAACCCCGACACCTGCAATCTGCGGTGCGTCATGTGCGAGGAGCACTCACCCTATAGCCAACTGCAGACCAACCGTCGGCGGGAGGGCAAGCCGCGCCGCCTGATGCCAATCGAACTCATCCGAAAGGTCGTCGCGGAGGCTGCGCCCCGGGGTCTACGCGAGATCATCCCGTCAACGATGGGAGAGCCGCTGTTATACGAGCATTTCGAGGAGATTCTCGCCCTTTGTTCGGACTACGGCGTAAAGCTGAACCTCACCACCAACGGGACGTTCCCCAGATTGGGCGCGAGAGCATGGGCGGAGCGGATCGTCCCCGTCACATCCGATGTGAAGATATCTTGGAACGGTGCCACGAAGTCGACCCAAGAGGCGATCATGTTCGGATCGAGTTGGCAGACGGCACTCGACAACGCCCGCGCGTTCATTGAAGTTCGCGACACGCATGCGGCGAGTGGCGGCAATCGGTGCCGTGTTACGTTCCAGCTCACCTTCTTGGAGGGGAACATTCCGGAACTGGCCGATATCGTGAGACTGGCCGTGCGATTGGGGGTCGACCGTGTCAAAGGACACCACCTGTGGGTTCATTTCGACGAGATACGGAGTCAGTCGATGCGCCGGGATGCGGATGCGATAAGGCGTTGGAACTCTGCGGTTCTTTCGGCGCGGGAAGCCGCCGCAGAACGGCCGCTGCCCAACGGCAATTACATTCTGCTTGAGAACATCTTCCTTCTGGACGACTCCGCCCAAGAGGACATTGCTCCAAATGGACCGTGTCCGTTCCTGGGTCAGGAAGCATGGGTCAGTGCGCAGGGACGTTTCGACCCGTGTTGCGCGCCCGACGCGCAGCGACGCACGTTGGGCGATTTCGGAAATCTGCGCGACCAGGGACTCATGGACATCTGGGATGGCGATTCGTATCGGAACTTGATTGCCAGCTACCGAAATCGGGCGCTATGTCTGGGTTGCAACATGCGCCGTCCGGCGACGACGTCGTGAGGTGGCAAGACGTCAGCGTCGCGCCGGAGGGCACTCACCACCTCCGGGACGATTCGCCGCTCTATGCGGCACGATTCGATGAGGTAATGAAGTTTCACGAACCCGGGCTTGCTCCGGTTCGTCGAGGCGATGAGGCGTGGCACATTCGCACCGACGGGTCGGCCAGCTATCGCCGTCGTTTCTTTCGCGCCTTCGGCTTCTACGATGGTCTGGCGGCTGTTCAGTCATCGTCGGGGTGGCACCACATTCGATCCGACGGCAGGGACCTCGCTCCCGCACGGTTCGGTTGGTGCGGTAACTTTCAGGAGGGTCTCTGCGCGGTACGTGGGCGTGACGGGAGCTACTCGCACATCACCCGCGAGGGCAATCATGCCTACGATACCCGGTGGCGTTACGCGGGCGACTTCCGGGACGGTGTGGCCGTCGTGCAGTTCGGGGACGGTCGTTCGTCCCACATCGATTCCCGAGGTTCACTAGTTCACGGGGTCCGGTTTCTTGACCTCGATGTGTATCACAAGCGCTTTGCGCGAGCGCGCGATGAGGGTGGTTGGATGCACGTCGACACAACGGGTCGTCCTTTGTACAAACGGCGATTCGCGGCAGTGGAGCCCTTCTACAACGGGCAAGCTCGGGTTGAATGTCTCGACGGTGGTCTGCAGGTGATCGACGAGGAGGGCGGCACATTGGTGACGTTGCGACCTCCGTTGAAGAGCGACTTCGCGGCATTGTCCAGCGAATTGACCGGCTTTTGGCGAACGCAGACCGTGTGCGCAGCCGTCGAATTGGGGGTGTTCGAAGCGCTTCCCGTCGACACAGAAGGCGTTGCGGGTCGGTGTGACATTGATACGGCGCGCGCGCGTCGGCTAATGCGAGCCCTCGCGGAGCTTCATCTGGTCGAAGCAAAAGACGGGGTGTGGCGCACCAGCCGCCGTGGCGGCTACCTGATGGAGGCGCATCACCTGACCCTCGCGGATGCGGCGCGCGAGTACGGTAGGCGATTCTCCCGAATCTGGGAAACACTACCCGGAGCGTTGAAATCTGGGAAGGACTGGGAGGTACCGGATATTTTTCGAGCCGTCGCGACTGACCCAGCGTGCGTAGGTCCCCACCATCGGATGTTGGCGAGCTATGCCCGGCACGACTACGCTGCCGTTCCCGCTGCGCTTGGATTGCGCGGCGACGAGCACATCATCGACGCCGGGGGTGGTTTCGGGGCCCTGGCAGAGTTACTGGTCGACGAATACCCGGAGCTTCGGGTCACGGTTCTGGATCTTCCAGAAGTCATCGAGCAGGCATACAGCCGGGATCAAGAAGAACGATTGGTGTTTCGAGGTGCGGATTTGTTCAATTCTTGGAAAGTCGAGGGCGATGCGGTGCTATTGGCGCGCGTAATCCATGATTGGGACGATGTGTCGGCGGTTCGGATTCTGCGCCAAGCCCGTCGAGTACTGCCCAAAGGCGGTCGACTGTTCGTGGTGGAGATGGTACTGCCCGAGGACAGCTGGATTGGCGGTCTTTGCGACCTACACCTGCTCGTGGCCAATGGGGGCAGCGAAAGAACGGAGGCGGAATACGCCGCCCTGTTACGCGGAGCGGCGTTCGAAGTCGACGAAGTGCGATCCCTACCGGCACTCCCCTCGATTCTCAAGGCGACCGCGCGATGAGGGATGGTGGCTCCTTGTTTCTGCTGACTAGACTCCTTGTCGGGCCGAGACGAACCCCTGTTTGAGGGCGTGTGATCTTTGCGGAAGACGAGATAGTCGGCTTTGCGCGGCGCCTCATGGAACCGGTGGTTGGCTCGGATTGCAGGGCGCGGTTCTTTCTCGCGGGCGGGGCGTTCAAGACTTTGTTGACGGATCGTCCGCCGCGGGACCTCGACCTCTGGGCCCCTACGGAAAGGGACCGCGACATCCTCTTAGAGTCCCTGATGCGGCGCGGCAGAACCAGTCCCCGTGAAGCGCCGTTTGCCGATGCTTTCGAGGTCGGAGAGCGTGTGGTCGAATTGGTTCACGAGGTCGGTCCCGAGTCGCTGGAATGCCGATTGGGCCGCTTCGACATCGCGTTGTCCGCGATAGGCGCGGAACACCATCCGGGAAACCGGTGGGGGTCGATCGTGCATCCACTTGCTCGGACGTCCGTGGAGCTCAGACAGGTACTCTTGCTAAAGCCCCTCGTGAACTGGAAATACGCGCTTGCCACGCTAGAACGCATGCGACGCTATGCGCAAGAACTTGGCTTTTCGATACCTCCTGGGGAGGAAGCGGCGATCTGGTCGGTGTTCGACAATCAACCTCGCGACCAGAAGCAACGGATGCTGCAGCGCTACGAGAGGACCGGGCTTGGGATAAGTGGCGTTCGCGAGGAGGCGCAACGTCGCATGGGGAATGATGACCTTGCGGACTGCCGCTCCCATTGACTTGACTGAGCGACTCACTATTATGAGTCAGAGTGATTCATCTGGTGAGTTGAGATCAGACAATGAACCAACTGACTATTCGTGGTTTCGACGACGAGCTGGTGGACTACATCCGGAACCTGGCTCGTCGCGAGGGAATTTCCTTGAACCGCGCCGTCATGCGCTTGGTACGACGGGGTGCCAACTTGGACGAACCGGATGCGGATGTGGTCGGTTCTTCGCTGGATCACTTGATGGGAACCTGGACTGTTGAAGAGGCCGACGCGATCGACCTGGCGCTTCAGGACTTTTCGCGAATTGACGAGGCGATGTGGAAGTGAAGATTCTGTTGGACTCGAGTGCGTATTCGCTCTGGAAGCGGGGGCACCAACATGTCGCAGAACTGATCCGGTCCTCTCGTGATGTCCTTGTCCCCATCGTTGTCGTGGGGGAGTTGCTCTACGGCTTCCGCTACGGCTCGCGGCCCGAGGACAACGCCCGCGAACTCGACCTCTTTCTGGGCAACTCCCGGGTGGGCGTCGTTGCCACGACCCTGACTACGGCAGACCGTTATGCGCGGATCGCTGCAGCCTTGCGCGCGAAAGGGCACCCCATCCCAACCAACGATATTTGGATTGCGGCGCATGCCATGGAATCCGGTGCCGACCTCGTTTCATCGGATCAACACTTCGCAGCCGTGGACGGTTTGGCGTGGGTTCCCATTCGGCTGGGCTGAATTGTCGATCGACGATTCGGCGGCGTCGGGGTCGCCCTACGCACCGGGCCCGCGCCGTGCCACGAGTTGCCGCTCGACGATCTCGTCGTTGAGTTCGAGCCCGAGCCCCGGCGAGGTCGGCGGTTCGATGAAGCCGTTCTCGAACTTCACGGGTTCCTGGAAGATCTCGTTGTGCAGGCTCGCGCCGTTGTATTCCTGTATCAGGAAATTGGGCGAGCAGGTGTCGACCTGCACGGCGGCCGCGGCGGCGATCGGGCCGACGTACATGTGCGGCGCGATCATCGCGTAGTGGCTCTCGGCCAGGCTCGCGATCTTCTTCGACTCCAGGATGCCGCCGCACTGGCCGACGTCGAGTTGGATGATCTGCGCTGCCTGCTTCTCCAGGAGGTTGGCGAACTCGTACTTCGTGACCAGGCGTTCGCCGGTGGCAATGGGAATGCTGGTATGTGCCGCGACCCGGGCCATCTCCTCGACGTTTTCGGGCGGCACGGGCTCTTCGAACCAGTATGGCTGGTACTCCTCGAAAACCTTCGCGACGCGGATGGCGCCGGCAGTGCTGAACTGGCCGTGGGTGCCGATGCCGATCTCCAGTTCGTCGCCGACGGCGTCGCGGATGGCCGCGAAGATCTTGGCGGCGTGTTTGATCGTCTTCAGCGGGAAGTCGCGGGGTAGGGGGAAGTAAGGCATGAAGGGATCGATCTTGCAGGCCGTGTTGCCCTCCTTGACAAGCTGCTCGGCGATGGCGCCGGCCTTCGATGGATCCGCCCAGACGCCGGTGGTTGGCATGTACGCGTAGGCCCGCAGCTTCTCGTGGCAGCGCCCGCCCAGGAGGTTGTAGATGGGCTGGCCCGCTACCTTGCCGACGATGTCCCAGAGCGCCATCTCGATGGCGGAGAGCGCGGGTGTTCCGTACAGGCTGGGATGCCGGTAGTCGTGGTTGGAGGCGTAGACCCGCTGCCAGGTGTTCTCGATCTCGAATGGACTGTGGCCGACGACGAAACGATCCACAAGGTCGTGCAGGAGGGCGATCTGCGACGTGAGATCCGGCGTGTGCCCCGTGGGACGTTCGCCGAGGCCGACGATGCCTTCGTCGGTGTAGAGCTTTATGAAGAGCCACTGCCTACCGCCCACGAACGGCGGGTTGTTGTTCAGCAGGATGGTTTCGACGCCGGTTACTTTCATCGGGTGTTCCCCTGGTTCGGTCGATCAATCTAGACGTTGGTTCCCAGCATCGGCTGGCCGGCCGGCCGGGGTCGGCGGCCCCAGACGATGAGCCCTGGCCTGCCGTGGGACTGCCCGGCGGTCTGGGCGTTTTCCGGGTCCCGGTAGCCCACGCGGACAATGCGCCGGACGGCGTCGGTTCGGTTGATACGCGAGCCATGGATCATATGGATGCTGAACGCCACGACGTCGCCTCGTTTCGCCGGCACGGGCACCGTGTCTTCGATGTCCCAGTCGCTGGTCGGCAGGTGAGGCGTGCATGGCGATCCGTCCGGGTTCCTTGTGACGTGTTCCCGCGCTCCAGCCCGATGAGACCCGTCGAGGAAACGAATGCAGCCGTTCGTATCGTCCGTGTCGTCCAAGTGGATGAGGCAGTCGACGTACCGGCCGTCGGCGTGCTGGTAGAAGGCCCAGTCCTGGTGCATCGGAAACGGGTGGCCGGTCTCCGGCGGCTTGGCGTGCAGCGTGGTGTGGTGCAGTTCGACGTTGGGACCGATGAGATCGGCGATGGCGCCCGTGAGCCGGGGATGGGTGACGGCATCGCACCAAGCCTTCGAGTAGCGGTGCAGGTCGTGCAAGGCGATCAGCTTTGAACGCCGTTCGACCTCGGCGGGCATGTAGACCCGGCGCCAGGGTCCGCTCCAGCCAGGGCCCTTGGCGGCCCAGGTGCCGATCTGCCAATCGAGTTCGTCCGCCATCCGGGCGATCTCGTTCGACGAGAAAACGGCAGGCAGATGCAGGTAGCCGTGTTGGCGGTAGAAGTGGACCTGCTCGTCGGTCAGTTCGTTGTGGCGCGTCAACGCGGCTTCGGCCATGGACGTTCCCGGTTCCCAACGGAAACGATAACACCGTGTCGCGGTCACGCCACACAGTAGAATCTTGGGTTGGCACGACTACGAGGATGAGCGGACATGGGCAGTTTCAGGCTTGATGGCAAGACGGCCATCGTGACGGGTGGCGCAGGTGGGCTCGGGCGGCCGATGGTCGAGGCGTATGCGGCGGCGGGCGCAAACGTCGTGGTGGCGAGCCGAAACCGCGACAACATTCAGCGGGTTGCCAGCGGGGTCAAGGAGAAAGGGCAAAGTGCGATCGCCGTCGCCGTCGATATTACCGATGCCGATTCGGTGGACGCGTTGATCGCCGAGACGGTCGACGCCTTTGGTTCCCTCGACGTCATGGTCAACAACGCGGGCCGTTGGGGGCGCGGTCACGAGCCGGAAGATACCCCGCTCGAGGAATGGCGCATTGTCGTGGAACAGAATCTGACCGGCATGTTCATTCCGTGTTTGGCGGCCGGTCGGCAGATGATCGAGCAGGGCGGAGGCAAGATCATCAACATCTCGTCTACGGCCGGTTCTAAGGGGAACCCCGGCCAACTCCACTATTCGGCGGCCAAGGCCGGCGTCATCAGCCTGAGCAACAACCTGGCCATGAAGTGGGCGAGGCACAACATCAACGTCAACTGCATCCTGCCAGGCCTGATCGCGACCGAGGAACTCAAGGGTCTCGGAATCATCCCGCCCGCCGTGGACAAGGAGGGGAACGCGGTGCCGCGGCTGCACCTTACGCCCAGTCCGGAGAACGTTGCGGACCTCGCGCTGTTCCTCGCCTCGTCGGCGTCCGACGGGATGACCGGCGAACTGTTCCCGATCAGGACCTGGCTCCGCTCGGAGCGGTTCTGGACGTAGGGGACGCGACCGCTTCGCGGTCGCGTCCGCCGCGGCGGCGACCAGGCGTCATACCTGTGCGGCGCAATCCTCGCGTAGTGGCTCTCCGCCAGGCTCCCGATGCGACGAGACGATGAGCTGGACTATTCCGTCCCCGCGTCGGGCCGGGTGGACAGGTTCGTCAAGTGTCCGGTAGGACTCTCCAGCAGGTTCATGACTGCGATGGGCTGCTCGCTGTCCACCGCCAGCCGCCACTTTCCTCTGCCGTCACCGAGCGCGCCCCTTAGTCCGAAGTCGCCCCTTTCGAGTTGCGTCGCGGCAAGCGTCCGCGCTATGCCTGCCGGGATCGACAACTGCACGATTTCCCTGGACGACTCTCCCGCATCGTCGATGCCTGCGATCGACACATGCGCGGGCCGAGAGGCCACGTTGACAATGCGCAACCTGCTCCTCTGGTTGGTGTTTTGCGCCGGGTTGAACGTCGGCACGTCGTACCGCCTTCCCGCAGACGGCACGACGTCGTGAATGGCGGTGAGGAATCCCCCCGGTGCACGGACGTAGGCCAGCACCTCGATGTCGAGATCGCTTGACAGTTCCAATCGCCAGTCGCCAATCCCGCTTCCGGTACTCCCCACAAGACCCTTTTCCGCCGCACCCAGTTCCAGGTCGTCCGAGTTGAAGTGCGCCGCGCCGTTCGGTCCGAGGGACAATTCCAGCGTCTCGTAACGCCGTCCCCCGTCGTCCTGCGGCTCAATGCGAACGGTGCCCTCCGCATTGGTGCGATTGATGACGCGTACAAACCCCTGGCGACCCAACAAGCCCGCTGCGGACGGGAACAGCGGGACGACATGCGCACCGTCGTGACGCACCGGGACGGGGCCGGTTGAGAGATTTGTGAGATGGCCCCCCGGACTCGCGAGCAGGTTCACGACGCCGAGGTCTGCATCAGACTCGACCTGTAGCCGCCACTTTCCGCGTCCGTCGCCGAGCGCCCCCTGCAAACCGGCAGCGCCGTTTTCGAGTTTCTGCGCCGTCAGCGTCACGGCCGCGCCGGCGGGAACTTCGATCTGCACCGGGCCGGACGACGCACCCTGGTCGTCGATTCCGGTGATCGCCGCTGCCGCGTCGCTACCGCCTGAGTTGAAAACACGTAGCGAACTCACCTGATCGAGGTTGCTCGCGGGATTGAAGGTGGCCACGTGGTGAACGTCGCCCGACACCGGGGCGATGTCATGCATCGCCGTCAGAAATCCGTCGGCCGTACGGATATAGGAAAGTACCTCGAAGTCGTGCGAGCTCTCGAGTTCCAGCCGCCAATCGCCCGTGCCGCGGCCGCTGCTTCCGGTCAACCCCTTGTCAGGGTTGCCGTTCTCGATGTCCGCGGAGTTGAAGTGAAGAGCCCTTCCCCCTTCGATCGCAAGGGTCAGTGGCGGGGGGCGGGCTCCCGTGTCATCCACGGGCACGACGCGCACCTCGCCCGGATACCGGTTCCGATTGGCGATTCGCACGAATCCCTGGCGCCCCAACGGATCGTTGGCCGACGGAAACAGTGGCACGACCCAAGGCCCGCGGATCGTGACCCGGAACGTCAGCGTTTCGGTGTCGCCCGCCGCATCACGGGCGGTCACTGCGACGCCCACCGTCCCTATCTTGCCGCCCGTGACGACCAGGTCGCCATCGACCGCTTCCGCCGTCACCAGCGACTCGTCTTCCGACGTCGCCGAGACCGTAACGCCTTCTCCGAGCAGAGCCTCGAAGTAGCCCGACACCTGGAATCGCCGCGCCTCCCCACCCGCGGAGACAGTGAGCTGAACCGTCCCGATGTCGATGCCGACGCCCCGTTCCAGCAGTGCCGGAATGTGCGTGTTGACGGCTTCTTCGCTCAATGGGTTCCCGTCCAGAGCCACCCAGTCGCCCTCGGCGAGATCGCCGTTGGCCAATAGCGGACTGAGATCCGAGATGCGGTTGTGCCGTAGGTCGAGCGACGTCAGTGCTGCAAGCCCCGCGAGCGGCGACAGATCGGAAATCAGGTTGGATGCCGCATAGAGCCGCTCTAGCCCCACCGCCGCCTCCAGCCCGGTGAGGTCGGTGATGCGCGCGCCACGGGCGCGAAGCTCGCGGAGCTGGTCGATCGGCCATCCGGTCGCCTTGTCGTCCACATGCAGGTCAGCGTACGAGAGGGTTTCGGCGATTAGGGATCTCAGAGTCGGGTCGACTATCGAGGTTGGGGTGACGCTGCTGCCGCGCCGGACGAACCTGACGCGGATCCCCCAGGACCTGAGCGTTGGAATGTGCTCGTGGACGGAAACCTCGTCCAGCGGATTGCCGTCCAGGTTGACGAACGCGCCAGCGGCGAAAACAGACCGGTCGACGAGCGGCCCGATGTCGGACACCGCATTGCCCGTCAGGTAGAGACTCCGGATGCCGGCCAAGCCGCCAAGCGGCGATACGTCCTTGATGCGGTTGCCCGACAACAGCTGGATCTTCAAACTCCTCAGATCCGCCAATGCGGCGATGTCCTCGACGGCGTTGTCGCGCACATCGAGCCACCGCAACCTCGTCATCGCCGAGAGTGCCGAGAGGTCGGCCACGCCGTTGCCAGAAAGGTTCAGGGTTTCCACCTCGACCAGATCCGCCAATGCGGCGATGTCCTCGACGGCGTTGTCGCGCGCGTCGAGCCAGCGCAATTTCGTCATCGCCGCTAGCGCAGAGACGTCCGAAATGCGATTGCCGGAGAGATTCAGCGTCTCTACGGCCGCCAGATCCGCCAGGGCCGCGACATTGTCCACGGCGTTGTCGCGCACATCGAGCCAGCGCAGCTCCGTCATCTCCGAGAGCGCAGAGACGTCCGAAATACGATTGCCGGATAGATTCAGCGTCCCGACGTTCACAAGGTCTGCCAACGCCGCAATGTCGTGCACGGCGTTGTCGCCGAGATACAGGTTGCGCAATCGGGTCATCGCCGAAAGCGCGGAAACATCCTCGATGTCGTTGCCCGAAAGGTTCAGGTTGCCGAGTTCGACAAGGCCCGCCAAGGGCGCGATGTCCACCACTCCGGTGTCGCCCAAGTCCAGTCTGCTCAAACGCGTCATCGCCGCGAGCGCCGAGATATCCGAAATGCCATTGCCCGAAAGATCCAGCGTCCTCAGGTCTGAGAGTTCGCTCAACGGTGAGATGTCGGCGACGCCGTTGTCGTGCAGATACAGCCGTCGCAGCTGCGTCATCGCCGAGAGTGACGACAAGTCCTCGATGCCCAGCCCGCCGAGGCCCAGATCCTGCAGTCGACCGAAATAGGGCAGCGCGCGCACGTCCGCGTATGCCACCGCCGTATCGTCGAGTCGGAGCTCTACCAGCTGACCCATGCCCTCAAGCGCCGAAACGTCGGCAACCGGATTGCCGGAGAGGTCCAGCCTTTCCAGATCCGAGAGTTCCGACAGCGGATCCAGCCTCTTGACCAGGTTGCCCCGGAGATCTAGATGACGAAGGCCGTCCAGCCCCGAGAGAGGGGCGAGATCGCCAATCCGATTCCCAGGTAGTCGCAGCCGAGCGAGGGCGGCTGCCTGTTCAAGACCCGTCAAGTCCGCTATGCCGCGGGAATAGGCGTCTAGTTCCGTCAATAGGCCCATGTCTTCGGGCGTGATCGTCGCTCCCGGTTCCTTGTCCAGCGCGTTCTCCACCGCCGCACGCAAAGCTGGATCACGGAAAGGGGTCAGGTCTCGAACGTCCTCGTCCGCATTGTCTCCGACGCCGTCGCCGTCCGCGTCTTCCCATTCGGTCGGATCCAACGGAAATGCATCGTCGCCATCGGGCACGCCATCGTTGTCGTCGTCGGGATCTGCGTTGTCGGCGATCCCGTCGCCGTCCACGTCGAACCAGTCGCCGGGGTCGTCGGGATCCGCATCGCCCGCGTCCACGATCCCGTCGCCGTCCGAATCCGTTGCGGGCGGGCGGTTTGCAGCGATCTGGAACCGCAGCACGTCCAACGTCGCGACCGCGTCTGCACCGTCCAGTTGGTCGGCAGCTACGCCACACGGTCCGTCGCCGCAGTCCGCGTCCGGGTCCGAAAACACACCGCCGAATACCCTTGTGCCGTAGGCCATGATGGTTCCCCACCGGGGCGACTCGCCCCTTGGCGTGAGGTAGTGTCCGCGCGACCATCTCCAGGCGCCGTAGGTCTCGGCTTGGCGGGCCGAGTGGGCCAACCCCATCGCGTGACCCATTTCATGAACCGTGACCCACGCACTGGCACCCGCGTCCCATGACTGCGCGTCGGACCAACGGCTGGTTCTGTACGCCCCGATCTGCGCGCAGCCGCCAGCACTGCACGGTCCCGTCAGACTGAACTGCACCGACATGTCGGCACCGTGACTGTCCATCAATTCCTGTCGGGACTCATGCTCCGCCCACCCGCTCTCGCCGAGCTCCACTTCGTTCATGCCGACGATCCGCAGCCGAATGTTGGTGCCGCTGTCCTCCAGTTGCGCGCTCGAGACTGTCAGAACATGCAGGGCCCGCGTGTAGGGATAGCCGCCCTCTGCATCCGCGAACTCCTTCGTGTAGAGCGCCAGTACGTCGACTATCGACTCGCCCGGCGTCGATTCCCGGTCGTCTTCCGCTGTTTCCGCCAGTCGCTCATTCACATCTCCGATGCCGTCACCGTCACCGTCCGTTAGAACGTCTACGAAACGGAGAGGCCCGGATTCGTCCTCAGCGGGGATTGGCCACAGCGCCAGCGCTTCGTGGCGATGCCATTGAGCAGATCCTTCAGGATTCCGTCCCGTCTGCTCCAGCAGATGTATTTCGACTACCGCATCGGACTTCGGTTCGCCGAATGCGAGCGACCAGCGGCCTCTCAGCGATTCGCGTTCTCCCAACTGTCCCGCAACTGCACTCCCGATGCCGTCCCGCCAAGAGCGCGACAGCAGAACCTCGCCGCTCGTGGTTGCCCGGAAGCTGCGGATGCCGGCGTTCAGGGTCAATGTCCCGCCGTCGCCCGAGGCATCCGCAGCCCACTCCGCGCTGCATGGGCAGTCGAACACGATGTCCCGTCGGTCGCCCGCCATCGCGACTGAAGCCCAAAACGCCGCCGCCAGCGCCATGGCGGGTCCCAATCCAAATGCCGCGCAGCTACCTCTCACGGTAGTCTTCGGTCCCTATTGGCGGGAGCACGTAGTCTGGCTCGCTGAAGTCGAATCCCGCCAGGATGCTCGACGTGGGTAGCAGCCAGCCTAGACGCGTGTTGCCGAGGAGTTCGTACGGGCCATCGGCTGTGTCGATGTACGCAAACACGCGTGTCGGCCCGACCGTCAGCACGAACCGCCGATCGCGCCCATCGGCGTCGACCGCCAGCCCCCGTACGGACCGGGAATACCCGGGACCGTCCGTGATACGGTCGATGCGCCCCTCGACGGATGCCCCGATGTGCGGCAAATCCAGGACCAGGAGATCCCCCTCGCGCCAGGTTGCAGCCGTCGCAACCGCCGACGTTACGTCGACCAGCGCCCGCCCCGCTTCAGACCATTTGTCGTTGTACGGCGGCGCCGAATCCACCGCGCGTTCATCGACCACTCGCCAAGGTCTTGCCGCCTGCGTTTGCTCCGCGTCGGCCGCAGCCAGAGCGCCGTTGTCCGACCGACTCTCTACCCGGGGCGTATTTTGGCTTGGAACGCGGGTCGCCGGATCCGACGCGATATCGTCGCTGCCCGTCGTACGCCACACCCATACGAGGATGGTGATCGCGACGACTCCGCCACAAACGAAGAAGAAGCGCTTCGTTTTTTCGGTCCTGGAGCGTGAACAGGAAATGGAGACGTTACTATCGCTGCCGATTGGTGTCCACAGACCGTTGGACATCTGCCCCAACCAACACTTGTCATGAGACTGCTGCGCTTGCGTTGCCTACGGGGTGTACCAGATCGGCGAGGAGTAGGCCCGCTCCCGGGTCACCACCGGCACGCCCTCGGGCAATGCCGGAATCCGGTAGAACGCTGCGTCGTACGCCGTCCAACGGGGCGTGGGAATTTCCAGGACGCGGACGTAGTAGAACGCCGCCTCGTCGGCATCGAAGTCGGGGTCGGTCCAGGTGACGGCCAGCTCTGCGGCGCCAACGCTGTTTAGGTACTCCGCCGTCGCGAGATCGACCGTCGACTCGACGTCCTCGAGTACGCCGTCGGCGATTGACCTGTTGCCGGACCAGGCCACGTCGTAGACGCGTTCGAGAAGCTCGCCGCCGCTGTTCCGCCAGCCCTTGACGACCTGCACGCGGTCCAGGTTGGCGCCGTCCGGATCCTTGACGGCACGGATCAGGAAACGCGGCGCATCGCCGCTATCTGGACGAGTCAAGTCACCGCCCATGGGCACGCCTCGGCGATAGCCGACGGCGGCGAGGTCGGGTCGGACTGCGTCCGCCTCGGTGTAGTCCCAACCGCCGAAGACGCGCAGCACGATGCGCGGACCGGTGGTCGCGTAGACCTCGCGGCGCTTGAATGCCGCGAACAGGGCTTGGCGGGTATTGGCTTCGGCCCAGACGCCCGCATAGCCGGAAGCCGCGTAGTTCGATTGGGTAGAGGCGCGGAAGGGGTTCGGTTCGTTGCTGGCCATTTTGCCCCAGAAGTTGTCGTCGTCGGCGGTGGCGAGGCCGTTGTGCGAGTCGCTGCTGCCGATCAGGCCGAACTTGAACGGGTTGGTGCCGACGGCGGCTTCGATACTCAGTCCCAGGGCAAGCGCCGGGCGGACATACGAACGCGCGACCCAGGCGTCGGCGGTGTCGTCCTTGTCGAAACTGGCGCCCTTCCAGGTCTCGAAATCCGCGAACGGATCGCCGGGAGACGCCAGTGGATGGGTTTCGCTGTCGCCCTTGATCTGCGTCACCTCTACCACGGGTTCCCGGTCGGCGCGCAGGGCGGCGTAGTCGGCGGTAACGGGCGCGCCGGCGTGGGTTCGGTCGGTGAACATCCGGCCCCGGCTCAGGTTGCTGTTGTGGGGGATGGAGATGACGCCGCTGCCGGTGCGGGCTTCGTACTCGGCGAGGTGGGCCCACAGGTCTTCGGGGTTTTCGCTGTCGTACTTGGAGAAGGGTCGCGCCTGCCGGGTCTGCTCCGGGTCGCCGGCGAACAACACATTGCGGTGCAGCATTGGGGGATTGCTGCTGTATTCGAACCCGACGAAGGTCGTGAACGTGCCCGGGTGGTTGTGG
>JAPPAV010000030.1 GCA_026705345.1 Gammaproteobacteria bacterium | reverse complement strand
CACATCTGCTGGTCGGCGACGGTCTCTCCCAGCAACAGCAGCACGAACAGTGCGGCGGCCAGTAGGTCAAGCCAATTGAGCGGGGTCTCCTGGAACCGCCAAGCCTGGTGCACCGGCGACGTGAACAGCCACACGAGGAGCATCTGGCCCGGCGCGATGAACGTGATGTTCATGAGTTGGAAGCCGACCGGACCGACTTTCTCGCGAACGTGCGCCCACCGATAATCCTCGCCGCCCTTCTTGAACCCGCCCTTGCGGACGAAGTTGTAGGTCAGACGCACGCCCCAAAGGACCACGAGCCCGGTCATCAGGTTGACGCGCATCGAGTCGAAACCCGAATCCACCGCGACGATCAGGCAGTACACGGGCGGACAAATGCCCCACAGCCGATCGACCCAGGAGACCTCCCGCGTGATCAGCGACAAGATCCACGCGGTCGCCGCGAGGATCAGGCATAGGACAAGGGCGGTCCCGAAGGCAGTGCCGAAAAACGGATGATCGATCCAGTCCAACATCATGTTCTTTCCAATTCTCCCTCCCCCGTGCGCCAGATCAACGCCGCGAAGCGCCCCGTGCGTCCATCGCGACGGTACGAGTAGAAACGCTTGTCGCATATCGTACACAGCGACGAGGGAACGATCCGCTCTACGCCAGTACGCCGCAAGCGCGCCACGATGAGCGCCGGTAGGTCCATGCGCCATTTCCGCGCGGCGCCGCGACCCGAGTGCTGCTCCACCAGAACCGCTTCCCGTTCGTCGGTCTCGAGCGCGTCTCGGACGTCCGATCCGACTTCGTAGCACGCCCCGCAGACGCCGGGACCCAACCAGGCTATCAATCGGGTCGGCGACTCCGGGAGCGCGTCGACCGTGGCCTCGACAACGCCGTCGATGGTGCCGCGCCAGCCGCAGTGGACTACCGCGACGAGCGACCCGTCGACGTTTGCCAGCAGCAGCGGAACACAGTCGGCCACCAGAACCGCCAAGCCCAGTTCGCGCGCCGCCGTCCAGGACGCGTCCGCGGTGAACGGCCCGCCGGCCGCCGTGAGGGAAGACGCCGCCAGTACCCGCCGACCATGCTCCTGGTCGAGCCACTGGACCGCGTGGATGCCGGCCTCCGCGAGCAGACGACGCCGGTTGCCACGCACCCGTTGTGCGGCCTCGCCAACGTGGAACGCCAGGTTGAAAGAATCGTAGGGTGGCTCGCTGTCTCCCCCCGCCCGGGTGGTGACGAGCGCACGCACGCGACGCGGTACCGGCCAATCGGGTTCGATCAGCGTGTTTCCAAGGCTTGCAGCAGACACCGCATGTCCTCCGGGAGGTCGGACCCGAACGTCATCCGCTCGCCGCTCGCCGGGTGTGTCAGCGCCAAGCGGCAGGCATGGAGCGCCTGGCGGGGAAATCGCCGCACCACTTCGGTAGCGGCTTCGGTTCCACCCGGCGGCACGATGCGCCGCGCTCCGTAGCGCGTGTCGCCAACCAATGGGTGGCCGATTGTCGCCATGTGGACGCGGATCTGATGCGTCCTGCCGGTCTCCAGGCGCGCCTCGACGAGCGTATGTGCCGCGAACCGTTTCTTGACCGCGATGTGGGTCACCGCCGCGCGACCGTCCGGACGAACGCTCTGGCGCAGGCGATTGCGACGATCTCTGCCGATGGCGAGGTCGATTCGTCGATCGGCCTCGACCGTTCCCTCGACGACCGCCAGGTAGCGGCGTTCTATACGCCTCGCCTGCATGTCCGAGACCAGGCTCTTGAGGCTCGACTCGTTAGCACCCACGACCATCAACCCGCTGGTGTCCTTGTCGAGGCGCTGCATCAGTCCGGCCCGGGGCAACCCGGCAAGGGCCGGCAGGCGACGCAGCAAGCCATTCACCAGCGTCCCCCGGGGATTTCCCGCGCCCGGGTGAACCACGAGTCCAGCCGGCTTGTCCACGACCAAGATGTCGGCGTCTTCGTAGGCGACGCGAAACGCCAGGTCTTCCGCCGCGCTCCAGTCGAACCTCGGCAGCCGCTGTACGCGAACGCGGACTCGCTGGCCTGCCGCGACCGCCGTCTTGGGCTTTACTACCCGTCCATCCAGCGTCAGCAAGCCCTCGCGAACCCACCGCGACAATTCCGAGCGTGAGACCACGGGCCCGCCGTCACCCTCCCGTTTTTCGAACAACTGCGTCGCCACCCAATCGACCCGGCGACCGTTGAACTCCGAGGGCACAATGGCGTCCAACTCAACAACGGCAGAGGGACGATCCAACGGGTCAACCATGCCGGTGCGCGTCGTGGATCAACGACGGACGGCCCATGACAATGACGGATTCCAACAATGGCCCCGCAACCGGCAAGCAACCGGCCGAGCATAGCGCCGGGTGGACTGCTACGATAGCGCCAAACGTTCAGGCCTACGCTGTCACTCCACGAATGAAACGGCCCACATTGCCACCCCAGGCCTCTCGGCACTCCGGACGCACCTTTGGCTCCGCCGGCGGCCGGTGGACCACGGCGCTCAATCGCGGCGTCATAGCCGTCGCCCTCCTGGCCACCATAGCCGGATGCGCCAGGTTCGGCGGCCGGGACGACCCGGAAGACTACGGCTCGCCCGATGCGACTCAGCAGGCACTCTACGAAGACGCTCAGAAGAGCCTTGCCACCGGGAACTACGCCGACAGCATTGTCCGGCTGGAGCGCCTGGAGGCCCGGTTTCCGTTCGGCGCCTTCGCTGAACAAGCCCAGTTGGAACTGATATTCGCGCATCACATGGTGGGCGAGCACGATTCCACCCAGGCCGCTGCGGACCGATTCATCCGGCTGCATCCTCAGCATCCCAAGGTTGACTACGCTTACTACATGCGCGGCTTGAGTTCTCTCGCGCGGGACCGGGGCATCTTCCGCCGGTTCCTGGGGACCGACATCTCCCGGCGCGACATCACCAACATCAAACAGGCATTCGCTCAATTCAACGAGCTAGTCACCAGTTTTCCCGGCAGTGCCTACGCCAAGGACGCCCGGCAGCGGATGATCTACATCCGCAATGTGCTCGCCGCCCACGAACTCAATGTGGCCTCCTACTACCTGGGACGCAGGGCCTACGTGGCCGCTGCCAATCGGGCACGCTACGTCATCGAGAACTTCTCGCAAACGACTGCCGCGCCGGAAGCCTTGGCGCTACTCATCGAGGCGAACTGGCAACTGGGTCTCGACGATGCGGCACACGATGCCCTCGAAGTACTCGCCCTCAATTTCCCCGCATACCACGCCTTCGATCAAGAGGGGCAGCTCGTCCTGCGCAAGATCATCGACAACCGGGAACGATCCTGGTTGAACATGGTGACCTTCGGACTGCTTGGTCGTCCCCAAGCGCCACCGCCATTGACGATTCGCCAACACAGCGCCACCGACCAGCGAAGCGCATCGTAGCGCCAAGAGCACCCCGCTCGTTGGCGGTTGACGCACGGCGAGTCCCGTCGACTACCCACGCGCACGTCAGCCAACGCCCATAGCGATCCCTGGTCTCGGTGGGCACCATCGGGGCTATCCGCCGTTGGAGCGAAACCATGACCTCTCCGCCGACCCACTCGCGCGTTCAACGGGATCGAGTATTCCTCATGCGACGGCGACACGCGCAAACAGGCCTTACCCTGAGCGAATTGCTCGCTGCACTCGTCGTGGCTGCCTTGCTTGCCGGTGCGGCGGTTCCCGCGATGTCCGCCTTGACCACTCGGGCCAAGGCCGATGCTGCACTCGAGCAGCTGTCCCGCATGATTCAGTTCACGCGCTACCAAGCCATCACCCGACGGACCACCGCGACGCTCTGCCCGGGTCGGGAGACGGAATGCGGGCGACGCGATTCCTGGCATGAGGGCGCGCTGGTGTTCCTGGATGCCAACGTCAACGGCGACCGGGACGCCGGCGAGGAGATTCTGCAACGATTGCCACGCCTGGAGGGCATCCGCGTCCGTTGGCGGTCCTTCCGCAACCGAAAGTCGTTGTCGATGCGGCCCGACGGCACCACTGACTGGCAACCCGGCAACATGGTGGTGTGCCCCATCGACGGAGATGCGAAGCACGCACGGCAACTCATCGTCAATGCCCAAGGCCGTGTCCGGTTCAGCCGCGACACCGATGGGGATGGCGTCGTGGAGGACGCTCGCGGACGCCCGGTCTCCTGCTGACGCCCGAGCGCACCGCGCGACGCCTATCTGCAACCCTCAGGACTCCAACTCGACCCAGCCCAGCCGACGAGTCGCACCGTCGTGCGTTCGTGCATAGGTGGCCTGCAACCGCACCACGACCGCCTGAGTGCTGCCGACCCCCGTCGCCGTGACGCGGAACACATCGACGAGCGTTCCCGGTACCGATTCGTACGTCGTAATCCACTCGATGAGAAAACGCGGCGCCTCGACCACCCCGGGCAACGGTGTCACGGCGGTCTGGCCGTGAGCGGTCCACACGGTCCGGTCGCGCCACGCCACGATCTCGCCGTAGCGCACACCTCCGGCGTACACCCGCACGTCGGCGGGATCGCCGACGGTCCTGAGCCATGCCTCGGCTTCCGCGAGTGCCGCATCTGCAGCCCGGAACGCCAGCGCGGCTTCAAGACTGTTGCGCGACATCCGAAGTTCTAGGCTGGTCGTCTGCGCCGCCGACAATGCGCCAGCCGTGATGGCCAGCAACAGAGCCAAGCCGAGGAACAGCACCGCTCCACGCTGGACCGGCGGCCCCGGAACGATCAGCCGTTTCGCAATGCCACGGTCCACGGAAAGCTCCGTCGCAGAACCCGATCACCCGCCAGTACCGAATCCACGCTCGAGACGGTGGCAACGAAGTGAATGGTCCTGATCGGGTTGCCACCAAACTGCCCGGGCGGCAGGTAGCGGTTGGGCGCGTTCACCCCGTCCACAGGCGTGAGATCGACGCCGAACAACACCTGCAGGTCGTCCACACCCTGCACCAGTTCGGCAGGCCGGTCCGCACCTGTCTTCCGCCACAGCGACCACACGGTCTCGTCGCGGTTGTTGAGTCCCGCGCCCCGGGCAACGAAGTAGATCTCGGTGACGACACGCCTCACGCCGGCGCCCTCGGGACCCACCCCGCCGCCGTAGGGCTCGTCGTCGGGCGACAACGAGTGTCCGGCTCGATTCGCGAATGGACCGCCCGCGGACGGCCGGGACAACGTCGCGACTCGGCCGACGGTGTCGATCGTGCCGATTCGAAACAAGGCGGATTGCCGGCAGTCGCTGACGACGACGAAGTCGTCCGTCGCGAAGGCGAGTCCCTCGTCGACCGTCACCCGGGGGTCTTCTCCCTCGCCGGTGACCGGATCCAAGACCGTCGAAAGGGAACGGGCGAGTGGCCGTCCGGAAGCTTCGAGGCGGCGGAATACGACGATGTCGCTGTCGGGTCGGAGTTCGTCGGCGTCAATGCGGTTGCCGGCGAACGCGAGCGAGCTTCCTCGGGTAGTTGGCAGGATCCCGATGTCCGGGACCCAGTTCGCGCCTCGGCCGTCGAAGCCCTCGACCGGTCGAGACACATCGAACTCGACGATCCGCCGCCACGAGCCGTTCAATCCGTTGACGATACCGTCTTGTCCGCCGCAGCCGAGGTAGCCCGCGTTGCGTGCCGAGCGAGACAACAGCGCCACGGTGTGGCGGGCGGACTCCTGCAGGAGTGCCTGCCCCGCCAGCGCGGCATTGCCCCGGCTGCTACCGGCGAACAGTTGCACGACCGCCGCGGTCAAGACGACGCCTAGCGCCGCAGCGATCAGCAGTTCCAGAAGCGAGAAACCGCGGCTTCGCAACACCTGCCCAACCTCGCTAGCGACGCCCCGGCAGAGCGACGCGCCGCGGGTCGGCAGCCTGCCAGGTCACGCTGATCGTGAACTCGCCGTTCGCGCCCCAGTCGATCGCGCCGTCGCCCATCGGCAAGCCCGGTTGCTGTTCCTCGGGAGGAAGTGCACCGGCCGCTCGGGCTTCCCCGCACGCACCATGGGCCCGCCAGCGACCGAGGGAACACTTCCACACCGCGATGTCGAAGAAGGCCAGTTCGGGGGGCGTGCAGTTTGCGGCCAGGCAGTCCACGAATCCCGGCGGCATGCTGCCGCCGGCCACGCCAGCATACGCACCTTGCGGATTGGCGCGGAGTCGCTCCGCCATGTCCTGGGCGAGGATCACCGCCGTCGTTCCCTCCAACGCGCTGCGACTGTTCTTCGAACTGGCCAGTTGCAGGCCGGCAGCACCCAGCGCACCCAAGCCGATCACCAGGATCGCGACCAATAGCTCGGTCAACGAGGAGCCTTCAGCCGGGGAACAGCCGCGCGCCCTCACGGACCCCACCCGCGCTCGCCGTCGTCGCCGAAATCGCCGTCGTCGTTGCGGTCCCATCGCCGTTCGCCGGCTGCGTCGAGTTCCAACGCACCGTCGCCGGCGACCGGGCTTGTCGCGGCGGACGCCTCCGCGCGCAGCACGAAGTGAGCGGCATTCGCTGTTCGCACCGAGATTCGGTAGTGGGTCGAGGCGACCCGGCACAGATTCTCGGACACCGGGCCGGTGGATCGATCCCCCTGTCCGTCGCCATCCGCGTCCACCGCGTTGCCATAGCCCAGGGTCAATGCCGCGTGACGTTCCATTCCCTGGGCACACCGCAGCAGGTCAGCCTGCACCTCGGTCCGGTAGGCGCGCACGCTGTAGCCGTTGTAGACGGGTACCGCCAACGCCAACAGGATTCCGACAACCGCGAGCACCACCATGATCTCGATCAGCGAAAACGCTCGTTGCCGACGAGGGCACGCGAGGGTAAGGGGGCTCAAGCGCCTGTGTGGATGCATGACCGTCCTCTCCGGGCACGGCACGCGGGAACACCCCTATACGGCTTCCACCCCGAGGATGGTCACATCGAATAACAGGTCTCGACCCGCCAATGGATGGTTGAAATCAACCACCACGGTGTCCGCCGAGGCCGATGTCACCACGCCCGGAATCTCGCCGGTGGATCCCGCTGCCGCAAACGCGATCATCATTCCCGGAACCAGGTCGTCGGCGCTAGCGAAATCAGCCCGGGGAAGCGTGCGAATGTTCTCTTTTCTGCGTAGGCCAAATCCGTCGTCCGGGGCGATTGCGATGCGCTCGTCGTCCCCCGCTCGCAGCCCGCCTATCGCCTTTTCGAAGCCCTCGGGAAGATTGCCGTCGCCCATGACGAACACCGCCGGCTTGCCACGCCGGGTTGTATCCACCTCCTCGCCGCTCGCGAGGTGTATTGAGAAATGCAGGGTGACCCGGGTTCCGGGACCGATTGCTAGGTCGCCCTGCCGGGCGATGAGCTTGGTCACGCTATTCGCTTCGCCCAGCCCGACGCCGGAGCATGTCCACGGCTAGGAGGCCGATCCATCCAGCCGCGCCGACGGTGATGGCACTGTCGGCGACGTTGAACACCGGGAAGTTGAACCAGCCGTAGTGCACGTGAATGAAGTCCACGACGCACGCGTGGACCAACCGATCCGTGAGATTGCCGAGCGCGCCGGCGAGAACGAGTCCATACGATGCCCCCTCGAGCCAACCCGATCTGAGCCGCCAGATCTCGTAGATCAGGAACGCCGAGACGGCCACGGCCGCGACCGCGAATACCCAGCTGTAACCCTGGAACATGCTGAAGGCGGCACCGGTGTTGCAGGTGAGCGTCCAGCTGAGGAACGGCAACAGATCGACGGACATCCCTCGCTCGAGGTGCGCGAGCGCGATCCACTTGGTCGCCTGGTCGAGCGCCAGCACCCCCGCCGCGAGCAAGTACCAACGGATCACGCAACTGCCGCCGTGTCACGGGAAAAGAACGCCCGCGTCTTCTCGATGTCCCGCTCGATCTCGATCCGGAGCGCGTCGAGGGACGGGAACCAGCGTTCCTCGCGGATCTTCCGTCGCAGGGTGACGGTCAACAGCCGCCCGTAGACGTCTTCGTCGAAGTCCAGGATGTGGACCTCGAGCAGGGGCTCCTTGCCGCCCACGGTCGGCCGTACGCCGATGTTGGCGGCACCCTGCCGCGTCGGGCCGAGCCCGTCCACCGTCACAGCGAACACGCCCTTGAGCGCGGTCTTGTAGCGCTGCAAGCGGATGTTGACGGTGGGTACGCCGATCTCGCGGCCGATTCGGCGTCCGTAGACGACGCGCCCCATCATGAAGTACGGCCTGCCGAGGAGCCTTTCAGCCAGCGGGAAGTCGCCGGCGGCCAGCGCTTCCCGGATGCGCGTGCTGCTCACCCTTTCGCGGTCGAAGGTCAACGTTCCCATATGGCTGACGCCGAAGCCGAAGCGGTCGCCGGCCTCCTTCAGCATGTCGTAGTTCCCTTCCCGATCCCGTCCGAACTGGAAGTCGTCGCCCACCACGACGTACCGAACGCGCAGCATGCCCACGAGGAAACGCTCGATGACCTCCTCGGCGGGGATCAGGCGCGTGCGTTCGTTGAACGGGATGCACAATACCCGGTCGATCCCCGTGTCCGTGAGGAGGCTGACCTTCTCGCGGAACCGGGTAAGGCGCGCCGGAACCGGCGTCCGCTGGAAATACTCCCTGGGCTGGGGTTCGAAGGTCACGAGCACGCTCGGCTCGCCGAGTTCGTGGCTCTTGGCGACGAGGTGGGCGAGCAGCATCTGGTGGCCGTGGTGGACGCCGTCGAACGTCCCGATGGTCGCAACGCAGCCGGCGTGGTGGGGCCGGATGTTGTGCAGGCCGCGGATGATCTCCATGCGCGTGAGTCTGTCGGATTTTCGCCTGCTTCGGTAGGTGGCATTCCCACCGTCGCGACGTCAGCGTCTGATTGAACTAGGTCGGGACCGGGCTTGTCCCGTCCCGTCGCAGAATGGTGCCCGTCATCGGCCAGAACGGACGACCGCGCGCCACTGCGGGCGCGATCGCCCCTACGCCCGATGTCGAAGGTCGCGTGGCCGCACACCGCCGGCGACAACCGTCACGGCATAGATGGCCAGCCCGCCAACCACCGCCAATCCGAGCCAACCGATCCGCAGCCAGTGGTCCGCCTCGCTCCAGGAGGCATCCTCCGGCAGTCCCAACACCAGAGCCGCCCCCATCGCTGCCGTGCCGAACAACGCGACGAGGGTCGTTCGCGCCAGACGGCGGCCCGGCCGATAGTGCCGGCCCGCGATGAGTGCGCCGAGCAACAGTCCGGCATTGACGATCCCGGCGACGCTGGTGGCCAGTGCCAAGCCGACATGCCCGAGCCACCAGAAGGTCGCCAGGCTGATCGCGACGTTCACCACGGTCGCCGCCACCGCGAACCTGAGCGGTGTCTTCGAGTCCTGGCGGGAGAAGAACCCGGGCACCGCGACTTTGACGAGAATCAGCGGCACGAGACCGATAGCGAAGGCACGCAGGGCCGCTGCCGAACGGTCCGCGTCATAGGGTCGCATCTCGCCGTGCAGGAATATCGTGGCGACCAGCGGGTAGGCGAGCACCCAGAGCGCGACGGCTGCGGGGATGCCGAGCAGGACCCCGGTGCGCACTCCCCAGTCGAGCGTGTCGTTGAACCGCTGAGAGTCGCCGGCGGTGTGCAACCTGGACAGGTTGGGCAGCAGTACGGTGCCGAGCGCAATGGCGACGATGCCGATGGGAACTTCCCAAAGCCGGTCGGCGTAGTAGAGCCAAGACGGACTGCCTTCCTCGAGCAGGGACGCCAACATGGTGCCGATCAGGGCGTTCACCTGGTAGGCGGAACCCGCGAACACGGCCGGGACCAGGAGCTTGAAGACCTTGGCGACGCCCTCGTGGCGCCAGTCCGGTCGAGGCGCGACGAGGAGGCCGGTCCGTGCGACCGACGGCAGATTGAACAGCAGTTGCGCCGCACCCCCGGCGAGTACACCCCAGGCCAACGCGTAGGCGATGCCCGAAACCCCGGCCGACGCGCCCGTCGCGGCCCAGAAAGCCGCCGCGACCAGCGCCACGTTGAGGAGCACCGGCGTGAACGCCTGGACCGCGAAGCGGTTGGCGCTGTTGAGAATCGCGCCCGCGAAGGCCGTGAGCGAAATCAAAGCCATGTAGGGGAACATGATGCGCGTCAGGTCCGTGGCCAGTGCGAACCGTTCCGGGTCCCCGAGGAACCCCGGCATGAACAGCGCGGCCAGCAACCCGGCACCGGCGACGCCGATCAACGTGACGAGGAGCAGCACGATGAGGAAGTTGCCGAACACCGCCGCCACGAACGCCCGCAGCGCCGCTTGGCTGCCCCGCTCGCGGTATTCGGAGAGCACCGGGACAAAAGCGAGTGCGAATGTCGATTCGGCGAACAGGCGCCGGAAGAAATTGGGGATGCGAAAGGCCAGATAGAAGGTGTCGGCGGCACCCGTCGCGCCCACGAAGTGCGCCAACGCGGTGTCCCGGGCGAGCCCGGAGAGGCGCGACAGCACGGTCATGCCGGCAAACACGCCGCTTTGCGCCGCGACGTCGCGTCCTTCCGAGCCGCTTCGGGCAGCGATTTCGTCGCTATCGCTCACGATTAAACCGGTGTCGAACCCCACGAATCCCACGTCGCCGATTGACAGCCCCGCGATCGGTGGGCATATTACGCCGCCTTCCGCCGCCGACCGCAGGAACGTTTTGGCAAATAGTCCGCAAGCTCGCAAACGCGCACGTCAGGCCCACAGCCATCGCGCGCGCAACGTCAGCCACCGCTCGACCGTGCGCACCTACATCAAGAAAGTGGTAGCGGCCATCGACAGCGGCAACGCCCAAGCCGCCCACACCGCGCTCGGTGAAGCGATCCCGGTGATCGACAAGATGGCCGGCAAGGGCATCATGCACCGCAACAAGGCAGCCCGGCACAAGTCCCGGTTGTCCGCCAAGGTCAACGCACTCTCGTAACGTCACCCGGATACCGGGTTGCAGACGCGCAAGGAACGACGAGTCGTAGGGGACGGGCTTGTCCCGTCCCCTTGTTCCGGAAGCCCACGCATGCCCACGGGCGAACACAAGGGTTTGATCGGGCGACCGCGCGCCCTATGGGGCGCTACGAACGCTTCGCTCAGAGTAGGACCAGATTGTCCCTGTGAATGAGTTCCGGCTCGTCCACGTAGCCTAGGATCGCCTCGATCTGGCTCGACTTGCGGCCGGCGAGCTTGCGCGTCTCCCCCGCATCGTAGTTCGCAAGCCCTTTGGCAACGGCGCGTCCGTCGGGGTCGATGACCCGAACCAGATCCCCGCGTTGAAACGTGCCCGTGGCGTCCGTGACACCCGCTGGCAATACGCTGACGCCACGGTTCGCAACGGCCTCAGCCGCCCCTGCATCCACGACCAGGTCGCCCTTGGCGCGCTGACCGGCGAGCCAGCGCTTGCGCGCGTCGAGCGGTGCGACATCCGCCGTCAACAACGTGCCGCAGCCCTCCCCGTCAGCCAACCGACCTAGGACATTCGGCGTCCGTCCGTCGGCTATCACGGTGTGCGCACCCGATCTCGCCGCCAGACGCGCCGCCGCCAGCTTCGTCACCATTCCTCCGCGGCCCAAGCGGCCTGCGCCTCTACCGGCCATCGCATCCAGATTCGGATCCGCAGCCGCTGCCTGCCGTACGACGGGCGCATTCGGCTCAAGACGGGGGTCGGTTTCGTGCAGGCCATCCTGGTCGGTGAGCAAAACGAGCACGTCCGCGGAAAGCAGGCTGGCCACCATGCCGGCCAAGGTATCGTTGTCGCCCAGCTTGATCTCCTCGGTGGCCACCGAGTCGTTCTCGTTGATGACCGGCACCACGCCGAGATCGAGCAGCGTCGCGAGCGTTGTGCGGGCATTCAAGTACCGCTCGCGGTCCGATAGATCGTCATGCGTCAGGAGCACCATCGCGATCCGTCTGTCGTGCCATCGAAACGCCCGTTCGTACGCCTCGATCAGTCCCGACTGGCCCACCGCGGCCGCGGCCTGCAGTTCGTGAACAGTAGTCGGGCGGCTATCGAAACCGAGCCGCCGACAACCTTCCGCCACGGCACCGCTCGACACCAGCACCACACGCTTTCCCGATGCCAGGAGCGACGCGATCTGGCCGCACCACGTATCGAGCCCCTGCTCGTCCAGTCCCCGACCGTCCTTGGTTAGCAGCGCGCTACCCACCTTGATCACCCACGTCTCCGCCCGGGTAAGCGCCTCCCGCCTCGAGTTCCTGTCAGCCAAGTGACGACCCTCGATGTCGTGACTCCGTGCCCCGTTGACCGATCGAGTGGCGGCGCACGTCGTCGGCCACCGCATCGTTCAGTTCCCGCTCGCGGTGCGCGAACTCCGCGTCGTCGTTCACCCGGGCACGATAACGGGAAACCCAGCCCATCGCCGCGCGGGTCAAATCGTCGATTCCGAAACCGGTCACAGCGGAAATCGCGAAACGCGGTCGATCGGGAAACGCCTCCTCCAACCGTGTCACCACGTCTTCGGAACCAGTCAGGTCCATCTTGGTCGCCACCATCCAGATGTCCCGCTCCCTGAATACGCTGCTATAGGCATAGAGTTCCTCCTCGATCTGACGGCAGTTGGCCAGGGGATCGGAGCCGTCCATCGGCGCAGCGTCAACGAGATGTAGTAGGAGCCGCGTGCGGGTCAGGTGCTTGAGGAACCGGTAGCCAAGCCCCGCGCCGCTCGACGCGCCGGGAATCAGGCCCGGTACATCGGCCATCACGAAGCTGGCGTCCTCGCCGACCCGGACGACGCCCAGATTCGGCACAAGCGTGGTGAAGGGATAGTCCGCGATCTTGGGTCTAGACGCCGAGACCCGGGCAATGAGAGTCGATTTCCCGGCGTTGGGCATACCCAACAGGCCGACGTCCGCGATGACATTCAACGTTAGGCGCAGCCTGCGGCTTTCGCCCGGCGAACCCGGCGTGGTCTGCCGCGGTGCCCTGTTCGTACTGGATTTGAAGTGCGCGTTGCCGAATCCGCGCGCCCCGCCCTTGGCGACCGTCACGGCCTGGTCCTCGACGGCCAAATCCCCCACGGAAGTACTCGTCTCATCGTCGATGATCCGGGTGCCAACCGGAACCCGCACCTCGAGTGTGCCGCCACTCGCACCGGTTTTGTCGCGCCCACCGCCGGGCCGCCCGCTCTCGGCGCGGCACCGCGGCATGAAACGGAAGTCGACCAACGTGTTCAGTGCCGCATCGCCGACCAGCCTCACATCGCCGCCGTCGCCGCCGTCGCCGCCGTCCGGTCCGCCCTTGGGCAGGTTCGGGCCGCGATGGAAGCTCAAGCACCCGTCACCGCCTTTCCCGGCTTCGACCTCGATCACCGCTTCGTCGACGAATTTCATGGCTTCGCCCGCCGGTCTTCGACCCGCCCGTGCGACGGGTCCTACAAGTCAGGACGCCGCAGCAGGGACGCTGTCTGCGGAAACGACGCTTACGTACTTGCGGCCAAGAACGCCTTTTGCTTCGAACTTCACCGTGCCGTCTGCCGTTGCGAACAGCGTATGGTCGCGCCCGCAACCCACGTTGGGGCCCGGGTGGAACCGGGTGCCGCGCTGCCGGACGAGAATGTTCCCCGCCACGACCCGTTCGCCGCCGAATTTCTTGACGCCGAGCCGTTTCGAATGGGAGTCCCGCCCGTTGCGGGTGCTGCCCCCTGCCTTCTTGTGTGCCATTGGCGAAGCTCCTTAGCGATTGATCCCGGTGATCTTGACGTCGGTGAAAGCCTGGCGATGACCCTTCTTGCGGAGGTAGTTCTTGCGGCGTTTGAACTTGATGACGCGGATCTTCTTGCCGCGGCCCTGTCCTACGACCTCGCCGGTGACCTGGCCACCTTCGACCAGGGGTTCGCCGATGGCGACATCGTCGCCTTCGGCGATCATCAGCACCCGGTCGAACACGATCGTGTCTCCGGCTACGCCGTCCAAGCGCTCCAAGCGCACCACTTCGCCCTCGACGACCCGATGCTGCTTGCCGCCGCTCTCGAATACCGCAAACATGAACCGTCCTAAGTCAGCCTCACTAGTCTCTCTCGTACGCGGCCAAGCGCAGTCACTCGAGTCAGGCTTCGATGCCCTATTGTCCTCGTTACTGGCCGTGCCGGGCGTCGCTGCCTGCCTCTTCCGTGCCGAATAGCCGTCGCGGGCAAAGCGTCGTGTATTACAATTCGCCCGCGACCTGACCGGTCGTACAAAAAGCGCGTCATTCTATAGGACACGACGCGAAGGTGACAACGCGCCGAGAGGCCGAACTAGGAACGACCCGATCCCATCGTCGACGCCATGGCATTCACCACCGCAACAGCCGAAGCGACCACCCGCGACGCCCCACGAATGGGGCTCGAGGCGATCTTCGACCTGGTGGCGGACGACTTCGCGCGCGTCAACGAACTGATCCCCAAGCAGCTCTCCTCCGGCGTCGAGATGGTCGAGGAGATCGGTCACTACATCGTCGAGGGCGGCGGCAAGCGTCTGCGCCCCCTGGTCGTACTGCTCACGGCCCGGGCCTGTTCCTATCGGGGTAGCGACCACATCCGGCTCGCGACCATCATCGAGTTCCTGCACACCGCCACGCTCCTGCACGACGACGTCGTCGACAACAGTTCGCGCCGCCGGGGCCGCGCCACCGCCAACGCCCTCTGGGGCAACGCGCCGAGCGTCCTGGTGGGCGACTTCCTCTACTCGCGCGGGTTCCAACTCATGGTCGACCTCGACAGCATGGACATCATGGCGATCATCTCCGACGCCACGAACCTCATCGCCGAGGGCGAGGTCATGCAACTGGCCAATATCGGGCGCACCAGCATGACCGAGGCCGAGTACCTGGAGGTGGTCCGCCGCAAGACCGCGATGCTGTTCCAAGCGGCCGCGCATACCGGCGCGGTACTCTGTTCGGAAGACCCCGACCTCATCGATGCCATGCGGCGATACGGACTCCACTTCGGCATGGCCTACCAACTCGTCGACGACTGGCTCGACTACGCCGGCGACAGCGACGTGATGGGCAAGAACCCCGGCGACGACTTGGCGGAAGGCAAGGTTACCCTGCCCTTGATCCACACCATGGCCAACGGTCACGGCAACCAATCCGCCGTCGTCCGCCGCGCCATCGACTCCCGCTCCGCCGTGGACTTCCACAACGTCGCCCACGCCGTACACCGCAGCGGCGGCCTCGAATACACCAAGAACCGGGCGTTCGAGGAAGCATTTCTCGCCGCCGAGGAAGCTCTCGCGCTACCCCCAAGCCGCTATCGCGACGCCTTGGAGGCATTGGCGATGGTGGCGGTTTCACGGATGGCCTGACGTCGACGGACTGCCCAGCGCGACGTCGCGGGGCCTGTGGCGTACTGGTCACAACCGGACTTACAATATCCGCCCCGCGACGGGATCTAAGCTGATCGCCCGTCAACCGTTCGGAGTGTAGCTCAGTCTGGTAGAGCACCGTCTTCGGGAGGCGGGGGCCGCCGGTTCAAGTCCGGCCACTCCGACCAATTGAATCAATGGGTTGGCGCGTGTCGCAAACCCGCGATTCTGGCGCGAAACCGGGTAATACCCGGTTTCGCCGTCGAACCGGTTTCCACGGCAAACCTCCGCAACGAATTCCCGCACCCCTTCCCCGCTCGTATCGGCGGTCCGATGTGCAACTCTTGATCGTTTGAAACGGCCAAGAGTTGGCTGCCAAACACTTGGTCGTGCGCCAGGCCAGCTGCCTACTTCGCCAGCGCAGCGACGGTCAGGCCGCCGACGTGTCGCGTATGGCCAGGGGTAGCCTTGTCGTTCGCTCGACGACGGCGAGCCCCATCTGGCACAGGTGCCTACTCACGCACGTTTCGGTGGACAGCGCGGCCTGTAACGCGGGAGTCGGGTCCAGGTCCTCCAGGAAGACCAGCTCGACCTCGAAATCCGGTCCGACGTCGGACCCGCGGGCCCTCAGATCCCGCTCCACCGAGGCCCGAACCATCCTATTCCGGAGAGCGTCCTCGTGGTGGCGCAGCCCGCTCAGGAGCCTGCGTGCCCATAACGTACACAACACGCTCGAACCATCGGCCGCCAAGCCGCCAAACACGGGTGCGATGGCGCGTCCGCCGATATCCAGGGCGTAGTTGAGGTTCTTGTGTCTCAACGCATGGAGTTCCTCGTCCGCCAACTCGTCACCGTCCACGCCGCGAAGGACGTGCGATTCCAACAGTCTCGGCCAATTCGAGTGGACGATCCGGAGGAGCTCCTGACTCACCCATTCGACACTGCCTCGCGGCGGGTGATCTCTAACGTCCACGAAGTACACGTCCTTCGGCGCGACTATGGCAAACAGCAGGTAGTCAGAACGGTTCACGAAGCCGCCCTTGGACGCCTCCGTGCCAAGATGGAAGTGGTGCATGCCGTATTGCCACAGCAGGCCGTCCTAGGAGCTGGCATTGCGGATGGTCTTGCTCAGAAAGGCGTTGACGTTCTCGCCGTCGACGAACCGTCGACGCAGCCGAAACACAGCCCGCCAAGCAATTCTAGCCGAGCTGCTGTGTTCACCCCGCCGGGAAAGTCCGCTAAGCGAGGCGTGCGACTGTCCCGAAAAGTGCACGCGGCGGGATGTTGGCTGGATCCGCCGAACCGTCATCTCGAAGTAGCGCGCCGCCAGGCTCTCGATCTCCATGCCAGGCGGATAGGAAATGTCGTGCTCCTTGAATTGGCCCCGGATCAGGCGCGACAGATCAGCGCGAAGAGTCATCGAATGGCCATTCCAGGAGGTCGGGGGCGCGTTTCGCTCGGTAGCAATTCTGACCTCACGGCCTATCATAGTCGCAGCGACTGCGACATGTCGCCTTCACAGTCCTGAATCGTAGGCGAACCTGCACCCGACAAGGTGTTCACCCACCGGTTCTCGTAAGACCCTGCGCTTCGACTCGCTAGTCTGACGGGCTAGGGCCAGCCAACCCAAACCCTACCGGAACCACGCGAGTAGCCAACCCAGCGTCTAGGCGAAGGTGACTCCTGAGAAACAACAACCGGTCCACCGTAGCTGGCAAAACGGGAGACTTCCCGGTTTCGCGCTCCTGGAGCCTCGAAGTGATTGGGTTGCCGTCTTGAACACGCTGCCGCGTCCAAAACCTCCTCAAGCCCGCCCACTACTCGGACAGTAGTGTGACCGTTCCTTACGATCTCTGCGCCCCAGCAAAACTCGCCGACCGGCACAAATCACGTAGCACCCGCACGGTCCGCAAATCCTTTACGACCCCTTATTTCCTTCACGGTCCAAGCCACAACCTTCTACGAAGTTTGAAGTACCACAATGACTATCTGTCTTGAAACGAACTACCATTATGGTAGTGTCATGCCCTCGAAAACGATGCCAAGGAGTCTGGCGTGCCAATCGAGCCAATCACCCCCAACGAAGTCCGTGAGATTCGGGAAGCGTTGGGGCTGTCTCAATCAGCGGCCGGTGAGCTTTTGGGCGGAGGGCCCAGCGCGTTCGCCAAATACGAGTCGGGCGCTGTTAAGCCAGCTGCCTCTTTGACCAAGCTACTTCGCCTCGCGCAGTCCAACCCCGGCATGCTCGGACTTTCGCCTTCGCCTGACGTCCCGACTTACGGCCATGCCTACCCGCTCGAGGTCACGGCAGGCCACATCCAGCGACTGGACGAACGCGGATTGCCTTTGCTCGTGCGCCGACTGCTCCATGCGGAAGCCGATGCCAACGGCCTACCCCTGGACGGTATCCGTGTCGCTGCCAACATCACAACTCCGGACGGGGGCGAGGACGGTCGTATCCAGTGGGAAGGTGGACCGCCACGAACCCGCATGCTCCCAGGGAGTTTCGTGCAGTTTCAGTTCAAGGCGGGCCCTATCGCGCCGAAATCAGCCGGCAACGACGTTGTGACGAAAGGCGGAACGATAAAGGACATGATCCGGGCAGGTCTCGCTGATGGTGCGCACTACGTCATGGTGTGCGGTCACACGTACAACCAGAAGCAGATCGAAGCCCGCGAGACGGCGATCCTACGGGCGATCTCCAGCGCCAGCCTTGAGATCCACCGAGATCGAATTCACTTTTGGGATGCAGCGGTTGTCGCGGATTGGGCGAATCGCCATCCCGCAGTCGCCATCTGGGTGAAGGAACTGACGGAACCCGGCGCGACGGGACCCTTCCGTTCCTGGAGTCACTGGGGTGACCGGTCGGAACACGCTCAGCCGTGGATCGACGACGAACGTCTTGTCCTGCTCCGAGCAGACCTCGTTGACAGCGTGGCGAAGCCACGCGGAATCCTCCGCATATTGGGCAACGCGGGAATTGGCAAGTCCCGGCTCGTGATCGAGGCATTCAGGGAGTTGCAGGGGGGATCCCCTTCCCTGTCTGACTTTGTCATCTACGCAGATCGACACGAAGTCGATCCGCACTCGATCAACGACGTCGTTCGTGATCTTGCCGACAAGTCGGCCCGTGCGGTCATAGTCATCGATAGTTGCCCATCCGATGCACACGGGACTTTGGCACAGATGGTCGTCAAGTCGACTAGCGAGCTTTCCCTGGTCACTATCGGCAGTCTTGAAGACTCCCACGAACAGGAAGGTACTGACATCCACATCGTCGAACCTGCCCCCCAGGCAGTAACCGATTCCATCGTTGATCGAGGACTACCCGGGCTCCCCTCCGAAGACCGGCGTCGTCTGGTGCTCTTCGCTCGCGGGTTCCCGCGGATAGCGATGGGCGTCGTTCGCGCGTGGAGCCGGGCAACGCCGGTCGCCCATGCCACAGAGAGCTTCTTCGTCGATGCATATGTCTGTGGTCGTAGTGATAACAAGCCCATCATGACTAAAGCGGCCATGGTTCTCGCCGCCTTCGGCCTTGTGCGCGACAGTTCATCGGCGAACCAGTTAGAGGAGGTCGCCGACCGCGCCAACATGAGCATCTCCGAGTTGCGTCACGCCATCCAGGCCTTGTTGAACCGGCGAGTCTTGCAGCGACGGGGCGACTTCCTTGTTCTTCAACCCCGACCGGTTGCGATGAACCTGGCCGAGCGTCAGTGGCAAACATGGGGCCCCGAGGACTGGGTTGCAGTCCTGGCGGGAGACGGCGTTGCCGAGCTGAAGATCAATGCGTCGCGCCAGCTGGCTTGGCTAAACACCACCGAAATTTCTGGCGCTGTCGTCAAGCACGTGTGTCGCCCAGGCGGCCCACTCGACTGCCAGTCGGTTCTAGCCCAGCCGGCGGCTACCGAGGTGCTCTGCCGCCTTTCCGAAGTCGACGCGTTGACGTGTGCAGAACAGATCGGACGTATTCTCGATGCGCCAGGCAATCTCCAGGCTATCGCTGGCCGCGTTCGGCGTAGTTTGGTTCATGCGCTCCATCGAATCGCGTTTTCGCCCGAGGGCTTCGACGAAGGCGCACGGCTTCTACTTCGTCTTGCTGTGGACGAGAACGAACCGCAGATCGCGAACAATGCCACTGGTCAATTCGCTGACCTGTTTCCAATGGTCTACGGCGAGACGGCCGCCGACGGCGCATCCCGGCTTTCCCTTCTTGGGGAAGTTCTGGAGTCCGACGACCCCCGTCAACGAGGCGTGGCAATCGAGGCGTTGCTCTCCGGCATCAAGACTCGCCACTTCTCTCGAATCGTCGGCGCGGAAACACATGGGTCCCGGCCCGCACTGCAGCCATGGCACCCCCCGACACGCGAAGACGCCATCCGATACGTCGAGACTTGCGTCAAGGCTCTTGCCCGATTGGCCGAGGCGGATGATGACAACGGAAAAAAGGCACGTGGGGGCCTCGCCAGCCATTTGGGCGAGCTTGTTCGGTTTGGACTCATCGATGTCGTCGACGGTGCTGTCGGACGTGTATTGGATGCCACAGGAGAATGGCCCGACGCGATAGAGGCTCTCGGCAGATTCCTCAAATACAACGCTGAGACGGACGCTGTCCAGATCCGAGTGAGGGAGCAAATCCGCCGGCTTCAACCGTCAGGTCTGCCGGCTCGACTGAGGTACGTCGTCACCGGTTTGCCTCGGGACTACCCAGCCGGCGATTCCACGGACTATCGTGCACAGCATGAACGTCAGCTCTCCGTGGTTCGAGGGATCGCCGACGAAGCCTTGCAGAATCCGGAATCCCTCGAAAGCGTACTCCCGCACCTGACCCGTGGCAGACAGCGATGGGCACCGGCCTTCGGAGAACACCTCGCCAGGAAAGCCGCGTCCCCCGAAAAGTGGCTGGCGCGGATTGCGACGGCAGTTATCGACACGCCTGAGAACGAGCGCGACTTCGAACTGCTGGCAGGGTTCGTTGCGGGAATGTCCGACGTAGACCCGGACATCGTCGCGCGTTTCAAGCACCGGCTCGCCACTTCTCCCGAGCTGGCACCCGCATTCCCCGTTGTCTGTTGGCGTCTGGGTATTGAGCCGTCGGACATCGATCTCGCCATCGCCGCGATTGACCGCGGCATCCTGCCTCCGTGGCGTTTGACCGAATGGGGGTTGGGCAACGCTCTCGCCGACTTGCACCCGGGTCAAGTCGCGCCGTTGTTCGATGCGCTGCTCGGACTTGGTCGCGATGGGTTCAGCGTCGCCGTCGATCTGATCGGCATGTACGCCCACGATGCGCAAGATCGGCTCGGCGGACTCCGCCCGCAGATCCTCAAGATGGCGCGCTATGCGAAGGGTTGGCCGCAATGGCGCCCCGATCCCATGGCTTGCCACCATTTCGAATCCGTCGTTACCTGGATTCTGGCAAGAGGACGCGAAGACCAAGATGCGTGTAGCGTTGCACTCACGCTTTCCCGCATATTGGCTACAGGCGACATCGGCTATCCGCGCGATGAACTGATCCGGCCCCTCCTTCCCCTGCTGCTGTCGCAGTTTCCCGAGATCGTCTGGCCACTTGTCGGACAGGCTATCGTGAACGACGGTGGGGGGGCATGGCATCTCCGCCACCTTATGAAAGAGCCACCGTCATTCGGCGGTGAAGGCGCGGCACCGCTTCTGCTGAGTCTCCCGCCAGAGACCCTGTTCGCCTGGTTCGAAGCCCATCCCAAGGTTGCACCTGAATTCGGCGCGGCCGCCTTACCAATGCTCACGCCACCGACCGACGACACAGACGACGCAACGATCCACCCACTCTACCAGCGGCTGCTAGACGAATTCGGACACTGCGACGGCGTGTTGGACGCCGCGCGGGGAAACATCCACAGCTTCACCTGGTCCGGCTCGCTGAAGCCATACTTCGAAAGGTACAAACCAGCGATGCGGACGCTTTGTCGCCATCCAAAGCGGCAAGTCGCTCGTTGGGCACGGCGCATGATCCACAATCTTGATCAGGACATTGACCGTGCTCGCCGACACGACGAAGAAGACGCCGCAGAATGCGAAGTCTAGGGTATTCGCTTGAACGGGGCGCTTGCTGGCGCGCCGGGGCCCCACGCCATGGAAGTGCGCAGAACCTGCCGACAAGCTGTGCAGGTGTCGCGTACGCTAGGCACTGATCGCGCCGGCGTTAGTGCGTCACATACCCTAGATCATCAAGGAGATTAGAGTGTGATCGCCATGTTAGAGGGCATGTTCAGTTGTTGAGCGTCATCGGCACTATGGGAGCCGTAGTTGGCACGATTTGGCGAGCTGGATCGCGCTGTGGCTGGATCGCCGTAGTTCAAGGGTGAGGCTCAAGTGTAAGTTAGGTATACATCAGACAAGGACCGCACAGGGCGGCGTCGTGTCGAAACCGACCTACATTCTGGCACTCGAAGCCGCCAATCTGGGTGAACCTCCGGCGACCATTAAGGGTGTAGCTGGCAACTGCAAGTCTCCAATCTGTGGCTACCGAAGACTGCACACATTGCGGTTTCGCGGGCGATGCGTGGTGATCCACCCTGTTGGCCAGGCCAACAGGGACGGAGCGGCACAGGGATGCACAGATGGGAGACGAGGATGCTGCTGAAGCACTATCCGGATCGAGGGGTTTCGAAGGCCGAGTGGTCGAGGTGTTTCGGAGCGAGCCGACGGACGATCCACGAGTGGGTCAGCACGGGCAGTTGGACAGGGACCTGGCGTCGGGCAGGATCCGGTACTCGCCGCCGCCGGCGGCGACGCACAAGCTGGACCCGCAAAAGGCGATCATCGACGAGTGGCTCGGGAAATATCCCGAGCTGTCCGCATAGCGGCTCTTCGGCGAGGTTCAAGATGCGGGCTACGTCGGGGGCTACAGCCGCGCGCGGGGCCTTGTGCGCGCGGTGCAGCCGCTGGCTGGGCCCCGACCGATGCTCCTGCCGCAGAGACGGCGGCGTGTTCCCGAGTCGGGGTTGTAATTGTCGGAATATCAGATAATACTATCTGCTCTTCAGATAATAAAAGCTAGGGTGGTCCGATGAATCCCGTCCTCGAAGGCGCCCTGGGAAACCGTACCGCTGCCTGGGCACTGTTGTTCTTGGCGGCCTACGGCGAGGGACATGCCAACCGCATTGCCCGGACCTATGGCATCGCGGTAAGCGTCGTGCGGGATCAGCTCATCCGTCTGGAGGCCCAAGGTGCGTTGGTCAGCCGCGCCGTTGGCCGGTCCCGGGTCTTTCAGTTCAACGAACGCAATCCGACGGCGAGGAACCTTCGTGGTTTCCTGCGCGCGGAACTCGACCTGCTCCCGGAGGACGACCTTCGGCGCTATTTCCGACAACGTCAGCGACCGCGCCGCACGGGCAAGCCTCTGTGACGCCGATCAACCCCGAAACGACTCTGGAGGCACTGGCCGCAATCGTCAGCCAGGCGCTCGAGGCAGCGGGCATCCAAGCCACCCTATCCGGCGGCAGCGCGGTCTCGGTCTATGCGATGAACGAATACGAAAGCGACGATCTGGACTTCGTGACATCTGGCAGTCAGGCGGCGTTAGAGACTGCACTCGGTCCACTTGGCTTGGTACGGAGCGTCAATCGACGACAGTTCGAGCACCCGGAGATCGGCTGGCTCGTGGAGTTCCCCCCGGGGCCATTGGCATTCGGTGACACACTCGTCTTGCACGAGGACGTGCCAGTTTTGGGCACGCCATTCGGACCTCTGCGAATCATTACGCCGACGCAGAGCGTCTTGGATCGATTGGCCGCCTACTACGATTACAGTGACAACCAGTGCTGGGACCAGGCGGCGTTGGTCGCACGGCATCAGGAAATCGATTGGGTCGCCGTGTCACGTTGGATTGCCGAAGAGGGCCAACCTGATCGGGACGTGGATCGCCTTAGAGACCGTGCCAAGCTAGCGGCTAGCCGCATAGGCGGCATCCGTGTGCGACAGACGCGCGACTGATAGATTCGGTTCGGCCATTTCCATTGGTGCGCCATCATACTCACGCTCTGGGGATCGACAGGAACGAACCATGAGAGTCACCGAGGTCAAGACATTCTGCTGCCACGACGGGACGCGGAAGTACTTCATCGTCAAGGTGGAAACCGATGCGGGGATCTCCGGCCTGGGCGAGGTCGGAATCGACAACTGGGGTGCTGCCGTCGACCAAGCCGTCAAACACCTGGCGGAGGTGCTCGTCGGCGAAGATCCGATCGCGATCGAACGTCACTGGCAACGCATGTTCCGCGGCTCCTACTTTCCGGCGGACAAGGTGTACACAAGCGCCATCAGCGCCATGGACATCGCGCTCTGGGACATCAAGGGCAAGGCCCTGGGGTTGCCGGTGTACCGCCTGCTCGGCGGGCCGGTCCGGGACAAGGTCGTGTGCTACCCGCATGTCCAGGAACGCCACCTCGACGAACTCGTCGCCGACTGCCGGGCCCACGTGGCGGCGGGCTGGAAGTTCCTGCGCTGGGCCGTAGGGACCCGGGCCGGCGAGAACGACGTTCTGGAGCCGTCGGAAGCCGTGCGCGACGCCGTGGCCCACATGGCCGCCGTGCGCGACGCCGTTGGCGACGAGCCCGGGCTTTGCCTCGACGTGCATACCCGGCTCGACACCGCGCATGTCGTCGACCTGTGCCGGCGCCTCGAGCCCTACCACCCGTTCTTCATCGAGGATCCGCTGCGCTCCGAGAACCCGGCAAGCTACCGGACCCTCGCCCGGCACGTCTCGGTGCCCATAGCGGCCGGCGAACAGTGGTCGTCGAAATGGGCGTTCCGGGAGGTCATCGAGGAGGAACTCATCAACTACGCTCGCATCGATCTGTGCATCGCCGGCGGTCTGACCGAGGCCTTGAAGATTGCACATTGGTGCGAGACGCACTACATCGACATCGTACCCCACAACCCGCTGGGACCGGTGAGCGCCGCCGCCGGCGTTGCGCTGTGCATGGCGACCACCAATGTCGGGGTGCAGGAAATGCCACGCGCGCCAGGCACCTTCGCCACGGACCTGTTCCCTCAGCAGATCCTCTGGGAGGACGGCTACGCGCGTTGCCCGGATGTGCCCGGACTGGGCGTCGAGTTCAACGAGGAACTCGCCAAGGCGCATCCCGCGCCGCTGAACGGTTGGCCGCCGCAACTTCGCCGTCCGGATGGCGCATTCACCAACTGGTGACCTGCCAAGGATATTCGAGGACCAACGGCACCGGGCGTACTCCGTAGGGGACGGGCTTGTCCCATCCCCTTCTCTTCGCAACGACAATGTCGAGCACGGGCGGGACAAGCCGCGCCCCTACGGGGCCAGTGCCGGTTGTAGACGCGTGCAACGAGCGTCGTCGTAACGCTTCAAGCCCCTGGGTCCGACGGACAAACCTTCGGACACGCTTCCCCGACCCAGTTCGCGGTTCCTAGCCAAGCCCGTTGATATTCCACGGATTTCTTGTAGTCCCTACGGGAGAAGTAGATCAGGGCGAGGCTTTCGTTGCTGATGTCGCGGTGCCAGGGCGGCACTCTCGACCCCATACCGAGGATCCGCTCGTAGACGTCCGAGGCTGCCTTGTAGTCCTGCTTCCCGACATAGGCCCTGGCGAGGGCCTGATATGCCGCCGCCCGTTCCGAAGGCCGCAGTGCGAACACGCCGAGGCTTTTCGCCACGTCGCGTCTCATGGTTGACGGAGGACTAGCCAAGGGGTTGCCGACGAGGTCGTTCAGCATTTCTATGGCGTAGTCGAAATCGCCGTAATGGATTTCCTCCTGCGCCGCCGCGATGAACCCACGCACGGTCGGCCGGATCGGGTTGAAATGGCGTCGCCTCTCTTTGCCCCTAGCCGTTTCGCTCCGACAGATGTTCGTGCAAGCCCGGTTCACGACGTGGTTGAACGCACTCAGGGCCCGCCGGTCGTCGGACTGCGCTAAGTGTCCGAGTGCGAGCAACGTGTAGACTCGTGCCACCGCCTGCGTGCCCAACTCCTCGGTCTCGTCAAGAATCTGCTCCAGCATGTTGATCGCCGCCTGAACGTTCCCGGCCCGGATCTCGTCCTTAGCGTCAGTCGTCTGCCTCTCGAGCCGTGTGACCTCGGTTGTGGTCAAGGCCGCCGACGCCGATTCAGCCAACGGGTCGACGACCAACCGGTTCGCTACGGCAGCCGCAGATCCGCTCGGCTGTTCCTCCTCCCGGGGCGCTAGACCGGAAGGGTCGCGTGGGAGTCCGATCTCTTCACGGTACAGACGTCCGAGTATCGTGCGCAATTGGTCGTAACGGCCATCGACGCCGTGTTGCAGACTCGTGGTTCGGTTTTCCAACGAGGTGGTGTGCGGCAGAAGGCTCGCCGTCGTCGAGGAACCGATTTCGCGGAGCGACTCCGAGCTGTCGCGAATCTTTTCCTCGCTGGTGTCCGCCCCGCGAATCAAGCCCATGCCCCGCGCTACCCAATCGAAGCCTAGGCGACCTGGCAGATCGTGGTCCATGCGTGCTAGCCCCGCGACGATCCGCGCCGAACCCAGCAACACGTACGCGTCCGCCTTCAGCTTCAGTTCGCGCTGTACCCGCCGACTACTGAACGCCTGGCGGCGCCATTCCTGGTAGGGACCCTCGATGCTGGCCGAGAAGTCGTCGTAGTACTCGTTGACCTGGTCGATGAACAGGTGCTCGCGTTGGCGGATGTCCCGGACCCGCGCCAGCATGGGATCTTCGTCTGCCGGCAGGCGACGCAGTTCATGTCCTCCCTCCCGCTTCGGCTCGACGTGCCTCGCGAACGCTTCCGGCACCAGGGAATGTCCGAAAGCGACCTCGGCCACGGCGCGTATGCGCGCGAGATCGTCCAGAGTCAGTTCGCGGAGACTGGCCGCCATGTCCGCCGCCAACCTCGCATAGGCAGGTGCGAACGGATCACCGGACTCCTCCCCCTCGTCGTACGCGCCGGATGCCGCCACTACTCGGTACTCGTTGTCGAACCACACGACGCCCCTGGCATCGGTCGCCTGCGCACGAAATGTCAGCGATTCGCCGTCAGACTGCATGATGGTGCCCGTCAGGGTCACATCGATGGCGGGCCTGGGTCGGGGAATGACCCGAACGGCACCCCAGGTTCCCGCCTCCTGGAGGCGCTCGCCAATGACATACGGCAGGTAGTTGCGCTCGGCTCTGAGCACCTCGTCGTTCTGGAACGCGGACTCCTCGGCATCGCCGTCCAAGCTCGAACCCGGCGCATCGAATACAGCGATGCCCACGTCGAGGAGCAGTTCCTCCGGAATCGTCCCCGCCGGGCCGGCCCGCGCCGTCTCTCCCGCCCCGTCACGAATCGGGGAACCCATGCAACCCGCCAGGACGCCGACCGCCAACAGAGACCCAAGGGCGCAGAGAGCCGCTGCCCGACGGCACCGGTCAGACATCGATCGTCGCTGGCTTGTTCGCGGACAACATCTCATGCTCCGGCACCTCGACCAGCCGAAGCCCGCTGGGTCGCAGGTGCCGATACAACGATACTATCCGCCGTCGTGAACAACCAACAATCCTTCCTTGCCGCGTTTCGCGACGGTGACGTGAGCACCGCAACGGCGGTCCTCGCCGAGACGCCCGGGCTGTTCCCCCATGCCGGCTATGGAGCACACCCGCTGCTGCGTGCCTGCGTGACGCAGAACGACGGCCACTGCTACCGCAAGGCGCACCTCGAGATCGCCGAGTTGCTCATCCCGCATGCGGTGAGCACCTTCCGCGACGCCGTACTCGAGGATCGACTGTCCGATGTACGGGATCAACTCGAGACCGATCCCCCGCTCGCAACGGCCGAGTTCACGGCCGGCCGGGGCATCGCCCAAGCGATCCATCACTGGCAATCCACCGCGGTGGCCGAGTTGCTCCTCGATCGCGGTGCCGACATCAATGTGCAAACCACGGTGCATTTCAACGGCGATACACCCCTATCCTGGAAGCTTCGCAACGGCGACAGGGCAGGGGTTCGCTTCCTACTCGAACGCGGCGCCGACCCCAACCGCGGTCCCATCAAGTTCATGCCGTCGGCGGTAATGACCGACGCGATTCCGATGCTGCTAAAACATGGGTGGGACATCAACGAGGGCACTGGTCAGCGCACGCTTCTGCACCACGACGCCAATCACGGTCACGGCGCGAAGGTCCGCATCCTGCTCGACCACGGTGCCGATCCAAACGTCCGGGACAGCGTCGGACGAACACCCGTGCACCTGCTTGCCCAACGCGGCGCCGGTCGCGACGCAATCCGCGCGTTGGTACGTGCCGGTGCCGATCTCAAGGCACGCGACCAAGCGGGACACACGCCACTGGACCATGCCCGGCGCGCGCAACGCCGCACGGCGGAGCGAGAACTCTTGAACCTCGGCGGCTGATGCAAAACGATCCGAGCCAACTGGCGAGACGCAAATTGGTTTTTTCGTTTCGCTCGTCTATCTCTTGGAGAAACCGCCAAAACATTTGGGAATTTCGTCAAAAACAGGGTAACTTGCTTGACATCTTTCTTCCCCAAAACGCATGATTGGATTTCCGCCTGGAGAACTCGGCACTAGGGAGAGCTCGATGAGGCAAGCCAGCCTGCAGCACGTTTGCCGCGACATCTTGACCCGCGCGGACGGTGCTTTGGGATGCGCGTTGGTCGATCTCGAAACCGGATTGCCGCTCACGATCGAGGTCAGGCCGGGTGCGCCGCTCAATGCGACCTCGATGGAACTCCTTTCCGCCATGGGTGTTTCCTATTTCGACAATGAACCCGTTCGGGACTTCGACGACGAGGAGTCGGATCTAGACGATGTCGTGCAGGAGATCCAGACAGCCACCGAGGACGCGTACTACTTCATGGCGCGCGTGCCGGGCAACCTACATGAGTTGTTCATATTGGTCACCGACCCGAAAACCACCAACTTAGGGCTAGGCTGGATGGCCATGCGGCAAGCGCTAGCACAGGTTCACGCGACAAACTCGGATATCCCGGCCAACTCCGGGACGCCGGGAAACGCTCGTCTCCCGTCGGACCAGCCCCCGGATCGCGTGTTCGTTAGGCGAGCGCGGAACCGCCGCTCCATTTGGGACTAACCAGGCGTTACTTGCCGAATTCTTCGAGGCTCTGCACAAGCCGGACGAATGCCGGCCCTCCCACGATCACCATAATGCCCGGCAGCACGAACGCGAGCGTCGGAAGAATCAGCAACACCGGCAGCCGGGCAAGCCGCGCCTGCATCGACGCGATCGCCTGAACGCGCACCGAGCTCGCCAGTTTCCGGAGCGACTCGGTCAGCGGCGTGCCGTGGCGTTCGCTCTGCGATACGGTCGTCGCCAGGTCCCGGAATTCCCGGCTGTCGAGGCGTGTAGCAAGCCGGCCAAGGGCATCCTCCCGGGTCCGCCCGTGGACGCTCATGTCCAGACTGGCCTGGCGCAGTTCATTGGCGAGGTCGGGCTGGAACGACTTGAGGTCGGCGACGGTACGCTGCAGGGCACGTTCGAACGTGAGCCCGGACTCCAAGCAGACGATGAGCAGGTCGAATGCATCGGCCAAAGCCGTGTGGATCCGATGGGTACGCGATGCCGCCAAACGCATTACGACCAATTCGGGAACCAGGTTCAGAATCGCCCCGAACAGCAACCCGCCAACCAGGCCGGCACCCCAGCCAAGCAAACCCGGCACCAAGGGCGAGAGCACGATCAAGCCGGCCAACAGACCGGCGAGCAGGCACGCGGCCTTGCATCCCAACACGACGGCCACGGTGTTGCTCGAACGATAACCGGCGCGCTGCAGCGCCACGACGATTTTCTGGCGGTCGTCCTCCCCCAAGGGCAGCAGTCCGCCAAGGACCGCCAAGATCCGGCCCACGACACCGCGTATATCCGCAGAACGCTCGGACAGCTTCCTTTCCAGTTTGGTCATTCCCAGGCCGCCGGCGGCGAGATTCAGCCGGCGGGCAACGCGCACGCGAAAGAGCACCCGATTGACGACAAGAAGGGTTCCCGCCACGACGGCGGAAAAGGCGACGAACATGGTCAATTCGCTGCTCACCGTTCGGCACTACGCACGAGGAACCAGGCGACCGTCAACCCCGCCACGATCATGCCGACCCCGATCCCGAGCAGGTGCCGCGCATCGTTCAGCAGCGTATCAACGATCGCCGGCTGCATCGCGGCCTGGATGCCGATGGCGGCGAACGGGATGCCGGTCAGGATGATGAGGCTGATTTTGGATTCGGAAGTCGCCGCTTTCACCTTGGCACGGTTGTCGGTTCGCTCTCGGAGCATCTCGGCCAAGTTGCCGACGGACTCGGAAAGACCGCCGCCGGTGCGCGACTGGGTCGTCATGATCGCGGCCAACATGGCCATCTCACTGATCCGTACCCGATGGGCCTCGCGGTCGAGCGCCGTTCCCAAGGGCACGCCGATGTCCGTATCCAAATTAACGCGCTGCAATGACGTCCTGACCGGCTCCTCTGCACTAGCCGCAACCGACCGGAACGCCTGCGGCGTCGTGATACCGAAGCGCACCATGCGCTGGAAGTCCTCCACGGCGACGAGGAACCGGTCGCTGAACAGCAAGCGCTTGCGCTGCTCCAGGAACGACCCGACGTTCCAGCCGAAGCCGAAGCCGAGCAGCAGACCAAGGGGGACGGCCAGCGCAATCGGTACGCCGACGAACGAGAGTGCCGCCACGAGGACCAGCGTGGCAGCAATCCCGCTGCCGCCTGCCACCAATGCGGTACGTCTGCCGCCCGCCAACGGATAGCGACGGTCGAGGGCTGCCACCAACGGGGCGACTTCGGCCACCTCCTCCCGGACCGGCGCAGCAACAACCTGCTCTCCCGGGTCCAGCACTTCGGCCACGGGCTCGATCCGGCGCCGAATTCGTGCCCGCTGGCGCAACGAGTCGTTTGCCGCCACCATCAGTATGCCAAGCCCCACGAGCGTCGAAACGCCCACGAACAGGACGGAAGTACCCATGTCCACTCGGCTACGTCCCCGTCGCTACCGCCGAACCCGGCCGCCCCAGGCTGGCCCTTAGCTCGTCGCCGAATCCCAACTCCTCGATCCGGTCGGTGAACGACGGGCGGTTGCCGCTGCTCTTGAAACGTCCGTCCGTCGGGTCGAAGCTCCAGACGTCCTCCAGCACCGTCACATCCCCTTCCAGACCCGCCACGTCCGTTATTGCAGTGACCCGGCGAACACCGTCCCGAAACCTGGCCACCTGAACGATCAGGTCGACCGCCGAAACCACCTGGTTTCGAATCGCGGAAAGCGGCATCTCGCCCGACTCCATCATGACGAGGTATTCGAGCCGACTGAGTGTGTCCCTCGGGGTGTTGGCATGCACCGTGAACATCGATCCGGGGTGCCCGGTGTTCATCGCCTGCAGCGCGTCGAGCGCCTCGGGTCCCCGCACCTCGCCGACGATGATCCGATCGGGACGCATCCGGAGGGCGTTCTTCAAGAGGTCCCGCATGGGGATCTCGCCAACGCCTTCGGACGACGGCGGGCGGGTCTCCAGGCGCACGACATGGGGCTGCATCAGGCTGAGTTCGGCCGCGTCCTCGAGGGTCACCACGCGCTCCTCGAAGCCGATGTGTCCCGAGAGCGCGTTCAAGAGCGTCGTCTTCCCCGAACCCGTACCGCCGGAGACTACGATGTTGAGCCGCGCCTTAGTCACGACTTCGAGGAACGCGGCCATTCCGGGGTGCATCGCCCCCAGGCGCGCGAGCTCGGCAATCGTGAACCCGCCCTTGCGGAAGCGACGAATGGAGATCGCGGCACCGTCGATGGCCAGCGGCGGCGCGATGATGTTGACCCGGGAACCGTCGTCGAGGCGCGCGTCGCACATCGGGCTCAGTTCGTCGATGCGCCGGCCGGCGTTCTGGGCGATCCGCTGGGCGATGTGGGTCAGGTGGTCCACGTCGCGGAACTGCACGTCCACCTCGCTGAGCCGTCCGCCCCGCTCGACGTAGACCGACTCCAAGCCGTTGACCATGATGTCGCTGACATCGGGGTCCCGAACCAGCGGGCCAAGCGGGCCAAGCCCCCGCATCTCATCGACCAGCCGGGTAGCGAGCATCTCGTGCGAACCGGCGATGGGTGGCGCATCCGCCGCCGTTTCCAGTCGATGGAGGATCGAGATGATCAGGTTGCCGAGATCCGCCTCGTCCAGCGTCGCGGCGGTTTGCGAGTCGAGTCCCTCGAGCACCCGGGCGTGGTACCAGGGAACGATCGTCTCGAACCGGTTGCCCGGCGATTCTTCGGTCGTCTGGGGCGAAGTCTCCGCATCGTCTTCCGTCCGCTTCGGGAATTGAAAGCTCCGCCGGCCTCTGATCGGCCCAACCATTTTCTTTTACTCCAAGAAGGTTCCAACAATCCATCGGTGTTTCATCGGACACCGTGCTCGATAGAAAAACACAAAATCATTCGAAATAGCCCCTGAGTCATACAAAAACCAAGGATTAGTTTAGGAAACGGAGGTTTCTTCGAATCGTGAACAGGTCCTCGAATGCGCTATCCAGCTCGGCTGCCGTTGGCGTAACGAATACCTCGGCCACGTCGGGATCCCCTCCCGCCGCATCGACGCATTGCTCCAACGTCTGGACCTGTTGTGCGTTGAATACCGGATCGCCGATGAACACGGCATTGATGCGTACCCGCCGGGCGCCCGCGATGCGGCACGCCTCCAGCAACCACTCGTCGAGGCGGGAGTTAAGCTCCGCTTTGATGCTAGAGGCTCCTGTAGAGGAGCCGAACGGTCCGACGACCGTCGCCGAGAGGCTTGCGGTCTCGTAGGGAGACACGCCCGAGACCGGTGCCGGGTCGGTCAGCGCGTCGGGGCCCACGTCGCCCATGTAGACCAGGTCACCGGCACGGCCGTACACGCTGAAGGTCGACGACGGCGCGCAACGGCTCCCCACAAGCGTGGGCCGACCGTCGAATCCGAAGGCATCTTCGCCGACGATGGCATCGATCACCCCAGCATCCCAACCCCGAAACAACTGCCATGGTGTAGGCGCACTGCCGGAGGCTGCGGATGCCAACGTGTTCACGATGTCGTTTCGGCGTTCCGGGGAATCCGCTTCGGGTTCCGAATAGCCGTAGAAATCGACATTGTCCGCGGTGGCGAATCGGAGAAACGCCTCGGCAAACCGCTCCCGCCCTGCATCGTTCCATTGCCCTTCCGAGTCCACCAGGTCGGCATCCACGTATGGAGAGCGAAAGTAGGCGTTGAATTCATCAGCGGTAGAAAGAGCGTCTGCCTCCAGATAGGAAGGGATGTCGGTTTTGCCGCAGGTCCACTCGCGGTCGCTGAAACTGGGATTGCTTGCCAGACCGTGGCTGGAGAAAAGGCGCGAGGCCACTTCCCCCATGTAGTTCGCGCCATCGGACACGAGAACGATCGACTTCTCAAGGGACGGATTGCATTGGCTTTGTGTCTCTCCCGGTGCACAGGGAACGCCGGGTCGTTGCCCGTTGCTCACGTCCCGGACGTCCCAGACGCCCTGCCAAAGGGGCGATAGGGTACGTAGCGCCCACACCATGCCCAGGTTCATGTAGGTAGCGGGGAGGTCTCCGGAGCCCGAATCGTAGAGGTCCGTTGTCTGTAGGCTGCGGACCGTGCTGCGAATCAGATCGAGGTTCTCCGTCAGGGGGATGATTGGAACCTTGGGGCAGAACACGTCGCCCCCGTTGCCGACCAAGGACCAGTCGTTGTCCGCGACCACGGGAGCCACGCTCATGACGTCTGGATGGAGCAACTCGATCACCGTGTTCTGCAGCCACCCATCCGCCCGGCCGCTGATCCGGGCATCCGGCCACGAATAGGCAGTGAACAGCGTTTCGGGAGAGTTGCCGTCGGGCGGTGCGTCCGATAGGTGCAACGGGGTGGTTGCCGGCAGTGGTGTCCCGCCCGCGCTCCAAGCGGCGACGGCTCTCGTGGCCGGCCAATTGCCGGCGAGGTCGGGGGTCCAGCCCGGTCCCCTCGCCGTTGTGTACCAGTACGCGCCCCATCGCGCCATCACGCAGCCGTTCCAGAAATCCACGTCGTCGACGGTCCAGGTCCCCAAGCCCGGAACCTGGGCCGAGACATCGACGTCCACGTCTGTCCGCCGAAGGTCCCAGTCGCGGTTATCGAGTAGATCCGATGGCAGGTACTGGCGGCGCAATGGACCGAGACCGGTGCCTGCGCCGTAGTGGTGGAACGTATCCACCCAATGTCCGCCAACGTTGGCATCCCTATCAGACTTGGCACCGGTGAGCGTCTCGGTCATCGTGCCCTCCGCCCCGGCAAGCATGCGCACGTAGCGTTCCTTTCCGGCGGAGCGTGCCGCCCGACACGCGCCGGTAACGGGGTCGGGATTGCACGTGTCCGCGACGTTTACGGCCGGGGAGTAGGGAACGACGGAGACGAGTACGCTCCCTGGCGTCGTCGCCCCCGCCGACTCGAGGGTGTCGACGACGTTCTCGATCGCCGTCTTCAAACCGGCGATCCGGGTCGTACCACCCGTCAGGGACACATCCATCGACTTCGACACGTCCAACGCAAGAGCGACCTCGTACTGTTCCGACTCCAGTCGAACCTTGACCGTGTTCGACACCGACGCATCGCCGCCGCCCGTCGCCCAGATGTTATCGAAGTCGTAGGCGCCGCCGACGACGATGGTCGTGACGTCGGCATCGCCGTCGTGCGTAACGGCCACGTCGTCGGCTGTCACGGACAGACCGGGCATGAGGGCCGACGAGAATGCCGCCACCTTCTCCTTGATCTGCGTTACCAGGGCACCGCCGGCACCCCCGAGGAGTGGACCGGCGACGGAAACCGCCGCCCGCGTCGCGGCCCGAAGTTCCTCTGCCTGGGCTTCCCGCCAGGCGTAGTTGGACATCACGGCCCCGACGCTCGCCATCGCCGCGATGATGAACGCGCCGCCGACCAGAATGGCGCCGCCGTGACTCGATCGGGCATAGGACACCAACGTGCCCCGTATCCACAGAGTCGGCGAATCTCCCGATGTCCGCCTCGGCCAGCGGCGACGGGGCATTTCCCGCCTAGTCCCGGGAGTCCCGCGCCGTTTCACGCTACCCACACCATTCGCAGTCGGTTCGGTCATGAATCGATCCCCAAACCGCCCTTCTGCGCAGGACGAACGAGGTGTCGAACATGCGTGCCGCAAGGTTCGTCATCTTTCCGATGAACAATCCCGGCTCCGGATCGACGCAGGTGTCCACGATGACCCACCATTCGGTATCGCTCAAGCTGCGACTGATCCAGTCCTTCTCGGCGGGTGCGACCTCCGGCCCGTCGCCGTCGGGGTCCGCGCCTTCGTTCGGCAACACCTTCTTGTGTTCCAACGTGAAGTGCCCGTCCAGAGCGGGCAATGAGTTCCCTAGATCCGCACAAGCGTTGTCGCTCGTCGAGGACCACCTGCCTGCCGTCGTGTTGTCGGCGGCGGGCCAGACGGCCGAGACCATTGGCAGGCACCATTCGTCCGCCGGGCAAGCCGACCCGTCGGGACGCTGCGTTCCGCGAACGACCGCCGCGCCGCGGATCACCCCGGATCTGCTCTGTTCCCGAAGTCGATCCACCGCTGATCCGATCGCCCGCTCGAATGGCGGCGCCGATCCCTCGGGATGGTCGGCGATCACCTCCGCCACGACATACATCTCGCGCGCCAACTCCGTCCGATAGGCGATGTACTCGCGCAGATCCCACACCGCGGCCAGGATGATCAGCACGAAGGGGACGACGAACACAAGCTCCACCGTGGCCGAACCCGAGTACCGCCGGCACGATCCGGTGCCAAACACCGTCCCCCGGGCCAACCGCAGGCGGGTATTCCCCGGCAAGCCGCCGCGCCCTACCCGTGCGGGTAGCCGACCGTTCCTCACGCCTGGTTCACCGCCCAGCTGACCTGTTTTCTCGGCATCTCCTGAAACGTAAAACGCGCCCGCACGGAAACCACGATTTCGACCCTGATCCAACTTCCCTCGCTACCACACAACGAATCCGCGAAATCCACGCCGTTGGAGAGGTCACCGTCGTCGGAACTGATGTCGATGCGCACCTCCTGGGCCGACGAGCCATCCGGGCCTGCCCCGGACACGAACCCGATACTTCCATCGTCGTTCCGATCGAACAGCCAACCGGCCAGGGAATCTCCCTCGAAAGCCGCCCGCGCCGCCGAGGCGCAATTATCCGGGTCGCCGCCAGCTGCCCTCGCCGCGAGGTGAGCCCCTCGGGCGAGCGCCTGGTCGCAAAGCGACAGACGGTAGAATTCCCCAACGGCAAACAGCAACGGGAGGAAGACCAACAGCGTCAGACCAAACTCGATCGCGATTACGCCTGACTCCCGGACGGGTCGCACCAAGAACATTGCGCTTACATTCCTCTCTCACATTACTCGAACTTTTTAAAATTCTAAAAATAGCTGTATTAGTAAAAGCTTACCTTGCGTCGCATGAGAGAGTTCGAATACTATACACCGTCACCTTTCGAGGGGCTAGGAGCGGATTAAATTTTTTTCAGTAACTCACGTCTAATTCGACTCGCTTATCGCCCCCATCACGCCATTTCGGTCAGCATCCTAGCGTCGGCGATACTGTTTTCTGCCTGTACGATGATGCCGCCGGAGCACGAGAGGCTGCGCGTCGCCCGTATCGAGAACGCAGTTCTGCCCATGGCGAAGGCGGCCCTCGACGCCGGCCAATGGGAAACCGCGCGACGCCTTTATACGCGGCTACTGGAGATCGACCCGGGTTCGGTAGACGCGCGGATGGGATTGGGCGATGTCGCGCTGGCCAAACACGCCCCGTCCCAGGCCGCGAACTGGTACCTGGCCGCCGTCGGACACGCCGGGAGTCTCGAGGCGAGACATGTCGCCCTGCTTGCGCACGCCCGGGCCGCACTGGCCGCGGGAGACCTGGAATCTGCACGACGCAGTTTCGACCATCTGGTCGATCCCGCGGAGAATGCTTCGAATTCGAATGCCGCGTGGGGATTCAACGGCATCGGCATCGTCAATTTACTGGAAGGCGATCTCCATGAAGCGGTGGCGTCGTTGGAACTGGCTGTGCTCCGGCTTCCGAACGAAGAGAGATTCCACGGCAACCTGGCGCGGTCGCTGAAGCTGGCGTCGAATTACCGTCCAGCGGATTCCGTGTCCACTGCGATGGCAACGACGCCGGAGGAGACCGGGGTCGAGCCACCGGGACGCAACGCGGAGACTGCGTCGACCGGCGGGCAGCAGTCTTGGCCAGCGACACCGGTGCCATTGATGGAACAGTCCGTAGCGGAGCAGGTCGTGGCATCGCCATCGACCGAAGACGCCGAACCGGTGCCGGACTTCGGATCATCCGGTTCGGGCGGCGAGACTGCCGAGGCTCCCGCGACTGAAGCCCCCGAACCGATCGAACCACCGGAGGTCCCCGCCGACGTGGAATCACCGGTGACACCGACAGTGGAATCCAACCTGCCCCTCGACGCCGTCGCATCCGCAGCCCCGCTCGGCGGCGAAGCAACCGACCCCGTGCCAGCGCTGGCCGACCCGAAAGAGACCCGCCAAGGGCAGCAGGCGCCCGGTGCGACAGCACAAGTAGCTGGGGAACGCGCTGCGAATCCCGCCGCTAGTCAAACAGCACAGGCGCAAGACACCAAGCCGCCCCCCGCTTTCCCTAGTGCCTTCCCCGGCGCTTTCCTGGTACGCCTCGAAACTGGCGAGTTCCTGCAGGTCGGTGCGTTCGCCCGACGACAAAACGCGGAAAGGTCCAAATCCCGCCTGCTCGAGGCGGTTCGGCTTCCCGTTCGGATCGACTCGAACGACAGCCCCGGCGATCCCATCTACCGGGTCCGCATCGGACCGATTCCATCGGCGGAGATTCTGTCCGCCTTGGCCGTGGATCTTGGCGTGGATGCCACTCGGCTAGCTATTCCGCGAGTTCGGGACGATGACTATCCGCCACCGGCCGACCCTGCTACCGCCATCGTGTCGAAGCGACCTGAACCGCTGCCCGACAGAAGCACCGAGGCGCCCATTCGCGTCGTCGAAGACGGCGTCGGCTTCCTGCAGGTCGGCGCGTACGCAAACCACGACGCGGCCGTGGCGCTGGTATCCAAACTGCGCCGCCTGACCCATCATCCGGTGACACTGAGCGAAGTCGCGCGGGGATCTGAACCTACGCTTTACCGAGTTCGCATCGGCCCGGTGGACGCGGATGTGCAACCGGCGGTACTGCGACAGATTGCCGCCCGGTAGAAAAACCCGCGGAAACACGTTGCCTCTTGTTAGGCCGCGTTTTCTTCTCCCGAAGCCAATCCCACCAATGGGTTGAGAAGCCGGTCAAGCGACTCGCGCTCTCGGCGCGAGATGGCCTTCTCCGGTTCGCCGAAAGCCATGGACCGTGCCATGGTCTTGATATACGGGAGTTCCACGTCGGGGGCGCGGTCTCCCAGGGAATTTCGGATCTGTTCCTGGCTTAGGATCTGCGGCAGCGGACGGGCATGGTTCATGATCAGGGCGGGGTTGGCGCCTTCCAGGATCCGCAGCCAACGGGCCGCGACCGATACCCCCGCCGGCGTCGGTTCGAACACGACGATGTGGTCGGTGGTCAAATGGCGAAGCGCCTCGACATGCCCGAGGGAAGCGCCGCAGGTCAGGATCATGTGCGCCTGGGAGGACATCGCCTCGATCAGACCGGGTAGTCCCTCCTCGGCTTGTGGCCTGCCTGCCTGATCGTAGGAATGCGCGATCAAGCCGATCCGATCGGAAACCCTCGCCTGCAGCCGTTCCATCGCGAAACCGTTGGTACTTTGCAGCGCCTGCGCCAACCCACGCTCGGGTTGGGTATCAAGCGCCAACGCCAACGTACCGAAATCGGCGTCGAGATCCAGGCAACTCACGTACCGTCCGCGTTCGGCGGCCAGGCGCGCCAGCAAGGCGGTCACGGTGTTGGTGCCCATCCCCTTGCCAAGCACCAGAACCAGCCGGCTGGTCTGGATCTCCGGTCGGGGCTCCTCGTCGTGCACGGACTCCACCTCGCGCAGGCCGCGGCGAAGGTCGGAGAGATCCAGCGGCTTCGGCAGGTACAGGAAGACGCCGCCGCGGTAGAGGTCGTTGGCGAGGGCGACGTTGTTCTCCGAACCCGTGGCGAGGATGACCGTCTGGGGACGGCAGACGCGAAGCAACGCCGCCATGTGCGCCAGCGGGTTCTGTTCGCCGTCGAGATCCACGAGCACCACGTCCGCCGAGGACTCGGTTTCGCAGGTGCGCGCCGCCGTGCGTACCGTACCGCGACGAATCACTGCCTCGTCATGCAGTTCCTTGACGATGCGTCGACTGTCGGCGTCGTGCAGGAATGCCGCGAATGTCCCTGCCATCCGATTCTAGTGCGTCCCGCGAATACGCCAGGCGTCCGGCAGGGAGCTCACCCGCCGTGCCAGGTGCGACCTGCGCAAAAACACCGGCGCCGTCCCGGAAGTCAAGGCGACGGTGTGGGAAGGCTCGCGCTCGGTTCGCCTCCCGATTCGCCAGCGCCGCGCCAGACGGCCACGGCCTTGACGGCCTGCCCGGCGCGCTGAGAATCCGACCGCTCGGCGCGTTTGGCGGACTCCGCCATCACTTCCTGCACCAGGGAAAGGTACTCGCCGTCGGGCGGATTCGGCGCAAGCTGCGACACGGCAACGGTGCACGACGCGAGCAGCATGGACGAGCCCGGCAGAAGCAACTGCCGCGCGGCACGCCAGCCGGTCGATCTCGATTTCTCTACAGTCATAGCAAAGGACCTCAATAGAAAAACTCGTTGTCCAGTTGACGGGCGGCAGCGGACGGATCGGGACTCGTCGCAACCGAGAAATCGGGCACGGCCGCGACGATCCGCGGTGTGACGACGATGATGAGTTCGACGGATCGATTCGTCTCCCTGCCCGTGCGGAACAACCCACCCCAGACCGGAATGTCCTTCAGCACCGGGATGCCGCTGTCGCTGGCCGTGGTGTTGCGCCGGTAGAGCCCCGCGATGGCAATCGATTCGCCGTTGCCGAGTTCCACGGTGGTCGATGCCGAGCGTTCGTTGATGTTCGGCACCACCGCCCCGGCGATGGTCGCGCCCCCGGCGGCGATCTCCCTAATGCGCGGCAGCACGGTCAGCGAGATCTGATCCTCGTCCAGTACCGTCGGCGTGAACGACAGGCTCACGCCGGTCTGGCGATATTCGGTGCCGACCACGCCGCGTTCGCTGATGGTCGGGACCGGCACCTCCAGACCGGAAAAGAACTCCGCCGGTTCGCCGCTAACCGTCGTCAGACTCGGTCGGGCGTGAACCGTGACGAGTCCGTTCTGGGCGAGCGCTTCGATGAACGCGGTGGCGCGGTATTTCGAGCTGTTGATTTCCTTGGTATGCGACAGCACGACGCCGCCTTCCGCCCCCCGGGGATTGGGCATCACGACGCCGAGCTCATTGACTTCGTTCGCGAACGCCACCTCGCCGGTTTCGTCGATGTTGGCGAGTTGCAACGCGCCGCTGCCGAGGCGAAATCCCGTCCCCGTCGCCCAGGTTCGCAGTGGAATCTCGAACGGGTTCAGGTCGATGGACCAGTCGATGCCGAGTTCCTGTGTGACATTGCGGGACACCTCCGAGATCATGACGTCGAGGTTGACCTGCGGCGGCGTAGCCGTGGTGAGGGCATCGACCACCGGCGCGCCGCTCACCGCCCGGATCCCGCGCAGCAGCAGTTCCGCCTGCGCCGGGCTCTTCGCGGAACCGCTCACGAACAACGCGTTGCCCACGGATTCAACGCGCACGTCCCCGTCGTCGCCCACCACCCGGTCAATGACGGTATTGGCGTATTCGGTCTGGGCGTTGACGCGTACCGCGTAGGCGGCGAGCAGTTCGCCATTCGCATCGTGGACCTTGAGACTGGTGATCCCGGGCGCGATGCCGAGTACGAACAGGGTGCGGGTGTCGAGCACGTTGACGTCCGCCGTCGCCGGGTCGGCGATGAATGCCGCGCCGACATCGGCGTCGAACCCGACCACCTTCGAAGTGCCCGGCGACACCTCGATGGCCATGGTCCGCGATGCCTCCCCGCCGTGGCCCACAGCGGAAAGCAGCGCGGCCACTACACCGAAGACGAACCACCTCACTTGGAGAAAATCGTAGGGGCGACCCTTGTGGTCGCCCGAAATACGCACGGCTAGGCTGAGCCGGAGGCGAAGGCGGCGCAAAGCCAATGCGAAGGCGCGTCCTTGCCGACCCGGGCGACCCGGTTTTGGGGCGTTCATACGTTTTCGCGCGACTCGACGGCGGCCTGCGAACCGCGGATGATGCGCACGGTTACCGGCGCGGCGGGTCCCTCGGGCGCTGGCATCACTTCGCCGAGGCGGACGGGCCGCCCGTCGCCTTCACTTGCCGACGGCGCGTTGATCGAGCGCATGGCGAGTGTCAGGCGACCTGCGGAAGCGGCCACGGCGATGCGTTCGGCATCCATCGGCCGCACTTCCAAGGTGTAGTTGGCACCCTCCGGGCGGGGTGTCGGCAGGACTTCGCCGGCTTGGGTCAGGCTGACCTTTCCGTAACGACCGAGGGACAGCACCGTGGAGCCGACGGCGAGCACGCGGCAGTCGCGGACGATCGTGCGGGACGCCGGACCGATGCCCTGGGCGGTGGCGGACGACACCATTATGACGTCGACCCGGTCCCCGGGATAGATGATGTTCGCTTCCGTGGTGGGCCGGTCCACTTCGACCGTCACCGCCGACATCGCCGGCGTCAATACCGCGCTGATGAATCCAGGATGTCCCGGCATCAACAACCCGTCCCAGGAGATCATCGACCCTTCCCGGAAACGTCGTCGGGTCACTGCGCCCACCACGGCGCGGACGGGCACAACGCCCTCCACGACGGCCAGATTCACGTCCAGCGGCTCCTTCCACGTCCGCCATTCGACGAACTCGGAAGTCAGCAGCATCCCCGACGGAATGTTGCGGTTGGCGACGAGCACCGAAGGGTAGACCGGTTCCGGCGCATGACGATCGGCACCCGGCGACTCCATGGGCAGCGGCGGTGTCGACTCCGCCTCGACCGGCTTAGGTGCCTCCGGCGCCGGCTCGTCCGATTCGCCCGACAGGATGGGGCCGATGCCAATCCAAGCGACGCCGCCGATCACCACTGCCACCGCAGCCGGGACTAGATTGCGACGCAGCGTGCCGGATTGGAAAAAGTTCGCGAATGCCATTCCACTTCAACCCACCAGCTCGGCGAATCGCGCCCCCAGGATCACGACTGCCGGCGGCGCAAGGGCACAGGCGAACGGGATTCCCCGATTGCGGAAATCAACTCCACTTGGGCCGCGGCCGGCGAAGGTGGGCACAATCAGGAGGAGCAGCAACGCCGACGCGCCGAGTAGCGCCAGACCGAAATCATGGGGACTGAGCCAAAGTCCCGTCACCGCCAGCAACTTGCCGTCTCCTCCCCCCAACCAACCGCCCGCATAGAGAGCGAACCCCAGTGCTAGACCGCCGGCACCGCAAATCAACCCGGCCGTTGGGGTACCGCCCAAAACCTGCGGCTCGAGGCACGCTGACACCGCCCACAGACCCAACAACGTCGCCCACATCCAATGCGGAATCCGGCGACACCGCCAGTCGGTCCACATAGCGCCCACCAGAACCGCGCCTACGCACAGCAGCCCGCCGCTGCCTATCCAGCCCATCGACGATCATCCATCGTCCGACCCGACCGGATGGCGCGCCAAAGGCTCCTATGGGACTAGGTCGGTTGGTCGTCCAGACCCTCGGCCGCGGTGTCCTGCTCCACCATCTGATCCTCGAGGCTTCCGAAGAGCGTATCCACGGCGTCGTCCAGAAAGACCGCAGCACCACCCACGATAGCTACAACCGCGACGGTGATCAGTGCGTATTCAACGGTCGAAACCGCCCGGCTGTCGGCGACGTAGGACTTGATACGACCCGCCAAACGGCACAGCGCTCGGCCAGTATCACGAAAAAACGAAAAATCCATTTAAAGTCTCCAAAGATGGCAACAAAATTCGGGTGCAAAATAGTTCAAAAGCCCATAAAATGCAGGCGATTTCTTGTATTTATGAGGGAATTTCTAGAACGTCCTGCCCGATTTTGGGCAGCATGGCGTTTTCCTGATCTTGCAACACCTAGTGTCAACCAAAGAACTGCCTGGAGTCCAGAGTTTGCCGCGCCGTAATGCCGTGTCACGTCAAAACCTCGACGCGTCTCAATGGTGGGCGCGGCATTCCTATCAGGGCGAAGTCTAAGTTGCCAGTCCAAGCCGGCCGCACATCAGCCCGGGCGTTCGGACGGAGGTCGCCAATCCGGCAATCGGAGAGTCGGGTTACTGCCCACGACAACACGGGACCCAGCACCGGCGAGCCGAACCCACCGTTGCGTTCGGCTCGGCGCGCGGTTGCCCAAACTCAACCCGCTGACGCGCAACATCCCAAACGGGGCTGGATCGTCCCCCTTTTCGCTGGCGCCGCGGCGATCACCGCATTGACCTGGATGGACACCGATGTACTGCGAGGCAATGGTGCCGGAGGACGCGCCGGACCGGCAGGCACCGTCGTATCGGAATCCATTTCCCCGGGAATGCCGGTTCGATTTCGCGACAGTCTGTCCTACTCGGAGTTCGCCGACCCCTTGAGGTCGGGCGGCACAGGACCGGCGATGGTGGTTGTCACCCCCGGCAGCGCGCGCGTTGGCTGTTGGCCGGGCAATTGTTCCGATCCAGCGGCTCCGGCTCGAGAAGTCACCGTTTCCAGTTCGTTCGCATTGGCCAAGCTCGAGGTGACTGTCGCCCACTATCTTCGTTTCTCGGCGGCGACCGGGCGGTCATCACACCTGCCTCGCGAGTGGTTGGAAGCACTTCCTGTGGTCAACGTCTCCTGGGATGACGCGGCAGCCTACGCCCAATGGTTGTCCGCGGAAACGAATCGCACCTACCGCCTGCCGAGCGAGACCGAATGGGACTACGTTGCCGCAGCAGTCGCGTCCGCCGACCGGGATGGCACGATCGTATCGGGTTCTTATCCGGTTGGGGCAAAGACGGTCGGTTCCCGCCACGCGAACGCCTGGGGCCTGCACGACATGGCGGGCAACGTCTCGGAATGGGTGGCAGGCTGCGGCGAACGCGGCCCCGCGCCGACCGGCTGTACCGGCCGCATCCGCCGCGGCGGTTCGTGGATCAATCCGGCGGCCAACACGCGCGCCTCGCTGCGTCAGGTTAGTGGTGCTGCGTTCCGCTCCATGGACACCGGATTCCGGGTTGCCGCGGTGGTGGAATGAGGGCGGTGGCCCCAAATATTGTTCAACCGTGGGCACCTTGGGTCTTTCTTGAAGATCCCGTGGTAGGAAAATTCGCATCGGCTTTGGAACGTCGCGGCAACGACGCGGGGAAGGCTGAAAATTTCGAAAACGAAATGCCGGATTTGAACCGGCTGGAGGAATGGAAATGGAATTGCTAGAGGTTTGCGAGAGCCTGGTCCATGAAACCGACGGCGTTCGGGCGTGTGTCGTGCTGGACATGGAAACCAGTCTCACCCTGGCGCAGTGCCTCGAACCGGGGTTTGCCAATGCAGAGGTCCTTCAGGCAACGCGCATTGCCGGCGGCATCTTCCGCGGCAAACTGCTCCGGCAATTCATCCGAACACTGCCGGGGGATCACGATGCCGACGGTTTCGTTCGTGAAGCCCAGGTCACCACCGCGGGCATGCATCTTTTCATGTCGTCGTTGGCCAAGTTCCCGAATGCACTTTTGGTTTGCGTCACCGAGAAATCCGTCAATATCGGCATGGGCTGGATGGCGGTCCATCAGGCCCTGGATCATCTCCGTGAAGACCCGCCCGAACTCCAGGCTCCCGGCAGCAAGTCGCGTTCCGCCGGCGAGCCTAGCCTTCCGGAATCCCGACCCAATCCGGCCCCGCCGAGCCGCTCACCATCGGCACACCCGATCAACTCCCCTCGGCGGGAACCGCATGTGGGTCCCGGGATCGCGACCCCGGAGAGACCCTCAGCCAATCGTCCGCCCCTAGAAGCACTGCCGAAGGTAACGGCGCGGGTACCGTCGCCTGCCAAGGCGGCCGCACCCAAGCCGTCGGAAAACGAAGACGCCACAACCGGCAATCCGCCGGCGGAGGAGACGAAACCCGCGGAAAAACCGGAAGTGGGAAAGCTCAGTGCCCGCGGCTTTTTCGTCCCGAAATCGAAACGAAACAACTGAACGCACGCGTGCCGGGCACTCGATCAGAGCGGCATGCAACAGCAACCGGAGCCAACATCCCATGAAATCGCTCAAGGCCACTTCTTTGTTCCCAATCTGCCTGATGCTCGCAGGCCCCGCCCATGCCGCCGACGCGTCCGGCGTACTCGACAGCGGCACAACGGCCTGGATGCTCATGGCCGCCGTGCTCGGGTTGATGATGACCGTGCCGGGAATCGCGCTCTTCTACGGCGGCATGGTCCGTCGCAAGAACATGCTCTCCATCGCCGGCCAGTGTTTCGCGATCTGCTGTCTCGTTTCCGTGGTCTGGATCCTGCTCGGCTACAGCCTAGCGTTTTCGGGCGACAACGAGTTCATCGGGGATCTCGGCATGCTGTTCCTCACGAACCTGGACATGGCCGCGCTGCGGGGGAGCTTTCCCGAGTCGCTATATGTCGTCTTTCAACTGGGATTCGGCGTGGTTGCGGCCGCGCTCATCACGGGTGCGGTGGCCGATCGGATGAGATTCTCCACGCTGCTCCTGTTCATCGCGCTTTGGTCGATAGTCGTCTACGCGCCCATCGTGCACTGGATCTGGGGCGGCGGGTTCCTGAAGGAAGCGGGCGTGCTGGACTACGCCGGCGGAACGATCGTCCACATCAACGCTGGCATCGCCGGCCTCGTGGCCTGCCTCATCGTCGGAAAACGAACGGGCTACGGTAGCGAGAACATGGCACCGCACAATCCGCTCTTCAGCGTCATCGGCGTATCGCTCTTGTGGATCGGTTGGTTCGGTTTCAGCGCGGGTTCGTCGCTAGCCGCGGGGAGCAATGCCGCTTTCGCCATGTTGGTCACCCAGACGTCCGCCGCCGCCGGCGCGCTGACCTGGATGTGCTACGAGTGGTGGATGACCGGCAAGCCCAGCGTACTCGGCATCGTGTCGGGTGCGGTTGCAGGGCTGGTGGCGATCACACCCGCCGCCGGCTACGTCTCGCCCGCCGGCGGATTGGCGATCGGCATGATCGCGGGGGTCACCTGCTGCTGGGCCTGCGCGTGGCTCAAGTACAGTTTGGGATACGACGACGCCTTGGACGTGTTCGGCATTCATGGCGTCGGCGGTCTGCTCGGCGCGGTGTTGACGGGCGTGTTCGCACAAGAGGTGTACGGCAATGCGCCGGGCGTGATCGACGGCAATTTCTGGCAATTGTGGGTACAGATCGAAGGCGTTCTCTTCGTCGCCGGATGGAGTGCGGTGGGCACGGCGGCGATCCTGTATCTGCTGAAAGCGTTGGTGGGCCTAAGGGTCACCGAAGACGAAGAACAGGAAGGTCTCGACTTCAGCCAGCACGGTGAGGCGATCGGCGCGGACGAGTAGAGGACGTGCTCGTCCCGACCCGTTGTTCAGGAAGCGGGCGTGTCCGCCACGGGCGACCACAAGGGTCGCCCCTACGACGGTTATTCGATGGTTTGTGGATTTGAGCCAATGGGCCCGGGGAGGATCCCCAGGGTCCGGGCTCGATGGGTGGCCTCCGATCGGCTGCGCACACCCAGCTTGTGGAATATTTTCTTGTTGTGATAGCGCACGCCGTCCTCGCTAAGGTTGAGGACGCTGGCGATTTCCTTGTCCCGCCGCCCTTCGAGGTGCTGCAGGATTTCGTATTCCCGCGGAGTGAAATCCGGCGCACCGTTGCTTTCCCGTTCAGGTTGCGCGTTCAACAACGCACGAAGCACCGACTCCGCCGGACCAGCCACACCGGCCTCTTCGGGGTCGACGCTGTTCAACACCTCCAACGCGACGACGCGTTCCTGAATCAACGACCGCACGTAGTCCGTCTCCGCGTAGGCGCGCAGGTACTCGATGAGGTTCCTCCGTGCCCGGTCCGGATCGCCGGCCCGGTGCTCGAGAACCATGGACAACGCCAGGGCGCGCATCTCGGTTCGTCTGAATCCTCTTTCGCGTGAAACCGGAAGCAACGCCCCCGCAAGTTCTCGCGCGGCGTCGTAACGAGATTGCGCGATCAAGAGGCGCAGACCCGCGCAGGAGATGGTTTCCATTTCGCGCCACGTCTGATTGTCGAGATTGACGATCTCACCCGGCCGCCCGGAGAAACCTGCCCCATCCCAGGCGAGTCGTGCCTCGTCGGCTCGGCCGTCGGCAGCGAGCAGCGAGACCCGAAATGCCAGCAGGCATCGCTGCAGTGTCGCCAGCCCCGCATCCCGAGCGAACCCGACGATCTCCTCGAGTTCGACTAGGGCCCGGGCCACGCCGCTCTCCTTCGCGGCAAGTTCGATTGCGGCTTCGGAAGCGGCAACATAGATGTCCAGCCCCCCGCCGCTCCTGGCGAGCAGGGGCATTTTGGCCGAACGTCGCGATAGCGGTGCAGGCTTGTTTCGTTCGAGACGAAGTTCCGTAGCCAGAACGTCTGCGAGAACCACGGGACCCTCGTCTTCCAGGAGGTTCACCTTGGCGGCTCGCCGAGCGCGCGCCAAGGCCTTGTCGGCGTCCGCCACTCGACCCTGGATCATCGCGTTGATGCCGATTTGCATATCGACGTATATCGTCAGGTACCAGGATCTGTGCCGGAGAACATCGTGCGCGCGCCGCGCCCAGACCAAGGCACTGGCCAGATTGCCCCTGTTGTTTTCGATTTCGCTCAGCGCGTACTGCGCCGCCCCGTGGATCAGCACATCGCTTTCGGGGTCCTCCGCGATCGCCCCCACAGCGTCCACCATGGTCTGTACGTGCGGCGAATTGATCGGCCTGCATCCGCAGGTCGCCAGGACAAACCGAAAGGTGAGATGGTCGTACTCCAATTCGCGATCACCGCGACCGTCGGGACGTCGGGTATAGCCATCCGTGCGGGCCGCCAAGTCGATATAGACCGCCTCGGCTTCCTCGATTTCGCCCCTCATGGTCAGTTCCATGCAGCGCACGAGCCCCGCCCGGGGAGAAACCGCCAGGACATCGTGGGTGATCAGTTCGCTCGCCTGCCGGAGGCGAACCAGGCCATGCTCGAACCACACCCGAAAGCCGCCGGCACTTTCGAGTATCTCGCCGACCAGTCTCGGCTCGCCCGCTTCCGCGGCATGGCGCATTCCAGCAACCACGTGGCCTTGGCGCGCCAGCACGACGGCGATAGCCCGATGGATCGAGCGGTAGCGATCCGGTGTTTCATGGAATCGCCTGTCGGCGCAGTGCTGGCGGATGAGCGGATGCAGATGCAGCGTTCCCGAATTGTCCCCCATCGTCCGCAACAATCCGACAAAGCGGGAATCGAGCCGATCCGACGGACCGAACCGACGCCGAGAACATCATCGACAAGATCCGCGTTGATCCATTCGAACAACCCGATGTCGAGAATGAAATCCTGATCATCATCGGACAGGCCGGTCCACAGACGTGTCTCGATCCAGTTCGACGCGATGTCGTGGGCGAGGACATCCGGCGCGGTTTGCTCCCCGACATTGCGGTGGATGCAAAGCGCGATCGGCCAACCCTGGGAGGACTCGGTCAAGCGCGCGAGTTCCGAGCGCGACAGCGTAGTGGCGAAGAATCGCGCGATTTCCGGTTTTTGGAAACGCAACTCGTCCGTCGCAATGGTCATGCCCCTGCCCGAGAAAACCGGCGTGGCGACGTCGAGACCATCCGGAATGTACCGAAACGCCAGGGCCAAATGGAGATTCGCCGGCGCGTGCTGCAACAGGCGGTTGACGATCTCCAAGGATTCGGGATCGCGCAATCGGTGGACGTCGTCCAGGGCCAGAACGCAATCGGCACCGTGCGCGTCGATGCTATTCAGCAGCAAGTTGATCCGATAGTCGCGACCTTCGAAATCCCGGCTGACGGCCCGTGGGTCGAGGATGTCAAGACCGGCTTCCGAGAACGCGAAGGCGAGATAGGTCGCGAGTGTGGCGGGGCCGTCCTCCTCGTCAACCGTCAGCCACGCGACCACGGTTCCGAGTTTTCGCGAACGGCGGCATGCCTCGGCGAGCAACGTCGTCTTGCCGAATCCGCCCGGCGCGTTGATCGCGGTCATGCGCCACCTCAAGGGGTCGCAACGCGCACCAAGCGCTGTTCGCTCCACGAAGCCCTCGACGGGATCTGGCAACATGACCTTCTGCCGCAGGAGCCACCGCCCCGCCGGGACGAGATCGTCCAACAGTTTGCCGGGTGCTGTCCCGCTATTGGCCTTGTCATTGGCGCGTACCAGTTCGACCCGATTGTCCACGCAGAAAATCCAGCTCTAGGAGGCCAAGTTTGTCCTGCAAAACCAGCTTGACTGAAAATTTAAAAAAAACGGGCTCAATGCCCTAGCGCCTCGAACAAATATATGGCTCCGCTAGTCCAGGGTCAAACACCTGTTCCCCCAAAAATCGGCTGAGACGGTCGGCAGAATGAATACCTGCAAACTCATTTCTTGAGTACGGACTTGCCGAACACCCTCGCAACTTGCTATGGCGCGGTGCCGCCTGGGTCCGGGAGCATCCCCAGTGAACGCCCCCGTCGGGTGGCCTCGAACCGATTGCGCGCGCCGAGTTTCCGGAAAATCTTCTTGACGTGGTAGCGGACCCCGTCCTCGCTCAAATCCAGAGCTCTGGCGATCTCCTTGTCCCGCCACCGCTCGAGACGTTGCAGTATCTCCTGCTCCCGCACCGTCAACTTCGGGACGGCGTCCGTCAACGGCTGGCCGGACTTTTCTTCCAAGATACCCTTTAGCGATGCCACGACGTTGTGCAGCCGGGTTTCGACGTCGGCATCCTCCAGGCCGTTAAGAACCGCAAGGCCAGTTTCCCGTTCTAGAACCAACGGCCGGGCATAGTCCGTGTCGGCAAACAATCCGATGTAGTCCACAAGGCGTGCACAGGCTCCCGTCGGATTCCCCGCCCGGTGCTCTAGGACCATCGCGAGTACCAAGCCACGCATCCGGGTGCGCTTCAATCCACGCTCCGCACATACCGCGAGTAGGGCATCCGCGATTTCCCTGGCGGCATCGAACTGGCGTCGGGCAGTGAGCATGCGCAATGCCGCGCAGGAGATGGCCTCCATTTCACGCCACGTCTGGCTGGCGAGGTCCACGACGGCGTCCGGCTGCTCGGGCAACTCTGCGTCGGCCCAAAGACTCCTCGCCTCTTCGATGCGTCCCGCGGTGACGAGCAAGGACACGCGCCAGGCAGACAGGCATCTCGTCAAGGTTGCGCGTTCGGTCAGTCTCGCAAACTCGATCGTCTGTTCGAGTTCCTGCAGTGCATGGTTCGGGCTACCTTCCTGAAGCGCGAGTTGGATCGTGGTCTCCGTGGCCGCTGCAAACACGTCGAGCCATGCGCCGCTCTCGGCGAGCAGCTCCGGCAATTTGTGCGGACGCCGGGTCGGCGATCCGATCTTGTTCCTCTCGAGGCCGAGTTCGGTCGCCAGCACGTCGGCGATCACCGTCGGCCCGGCTTCCCGCAGGAAACCGCCCTTCGCTGTGCGTTGGGCCCGGGCATATGCCTGCGCGGCATCGTCGGGCCGACCCTCGAGCAGGGCAAGAGTCCCGAGTCGCCAATCCACATGCATGGCCATGTACCGGGACCTGCCCACGAGTTCTCCGCGGGCGCGGGTCAGATAGTCGAGCGCCGTGTCCAGATTCGCCCTCGAAAGCTCGATCTCGCCCACCGCATGCTTCGAGATTCCCTGAACGAACGGGTCGAGATCCCGATTCTCTGCAAACTCGCGAACGCTAGAGGCGACCGCGTTCACCTCCGGACTGGTGATCGGCTGACATCCGCAAGACGCCATCAAGAACCGGTAGGCGACATCGTCGACCCGAAGATCCGCGTCGCTACCGCCGTCGCGGTCCCGCGTAAAGCCGTCCGTGTGCGCGTGCAGTTCGGCGTACGTCTCCCGGGTCGCGTCCAATTGCCCGGCGATGACCAGCCCGATGCAGCGCAGCAGCCCCAAGCGCGGGAACAGTTCCAGCACCCGTTCCGTCAACATTCCCTCTACGGACCGGAGGCGTGCCAATCCCTCGAGCAGCCAGATCCGAAACGCCCCGGCCTCCTCCACGATTTCGCCGACCAGTTGAGGGTCGTACGCTTCCACGGCATGACGCATCGCGACGACAACCTTGCCGGTGCCGGCGACCGCCAGCGCGATCTCGCGTTGAATCGCGCGGTATCGCTGCGGGGTCTCCCGGAATCGTCTTTCGGCACAGTACTGCCTGACGAGCGGATGCAAGCGCATGAGGTCTGGCGTCGCGCCGACCGATTGCAGCAGTCCCGTCAACGCCGGCATGGTTCTGATCCGTCGCATGGCACCGGCGGGCAGCACTGCGGCGACCAGATCGGCGTCGATCCACTCGAATAGCCCCACATCGAGGACGAAGTCCCGGTCGTCAGGCGACAAGCCACGCCAAAGGCTTGCTTCGATCCAGTTGACCGCGAGCTCCGGCATTGCCGAGTCGTTCTGCTTCCTGGCATTGCGATGTATGCAAAGGGCGATCGGCCAGCCCTGCGATGTCTCGCTCAGTTCGCTTAGCTCGGGGCGCGAAAGCCGCGTGTCGAAATAGCGGGCGATGTCCGGCTTGTCGAAGCGCAACTCCTCGACCGTAATCGTCTCGCCACGGCCTTCGAGGAGCAGCGTCGCCACGTCGAGCCTGGTCGGCAGTTCCCGAAACGCCAGCGCCAAATGGAGGTTCGGGGGGCCGCTCTGCAACAGACGGTTGATCAGGGCCAAGGACTCCTCGTCGCGCAAACGGTGTACATCGTCAAGGGCCAACACGCAGGGAGAACCATGCGCTTCGATGCTGTGGATCAGCAGGTTTATCCGGTAGTCGCCGTGTTCGAAGTCACCGCTCGTCGCCCGAAAGCCCTCGATCTCGAGTCCGGCTTCGGAAAAGGCTAGGGAGAGATAGGCGGCGAGCGTTCTCGAATCGTCTTCGGACTCCAGCGTGAGCCAAGCCACCACGTCGCCCCGTTGCCGAACGCGCCGGCACGCTTCGGAGAGCAGTGTCGTTTTCCCAAAACCACCGGGCGCGTGGATCGCGGTAAGGCGGCGTCGCGTGGGATCGCACCGAGCCGACAGCGGTGCCCGGTCGACGTAGCCGTCGATCGGGTCCGGCAACATGACCTTCTGCCGGAGCAGCCAACCCGCGAGCGGATCGTGGCGGTTAGACGTCCCCTGCCGCGACTCGCTATCGAGGGCCTTCAGATGGATTGCGCCTGCCAAGTCCGTTTGCCCAGCTAGTCGAAGTCGCAACCTTGCCCAACCCGGTCTACCGCCGCAGCCGGTACGCCCGCCCCCGTCAAGGTAGGTCGCCGTTGGACGCGGGCAGGATCCCGAGGGACCGGGCCCGGTGGGTAGCTTCGAATCGGCTGCGCACGCCAAGCTTCTTGAACAGCTTCTTGACGTGATAGCGAACGCCGTCTTCGCTCAAATCGAGGGCGGCGCCGATCTCCTTGTCGCGCCAACGTTCCAGGCGCTCAAGAATCTCGTTCTCGCGTGCCGTGAGGTCGGGTACGTGACCAATACTTCGCTCGGGAGGTGCTTCCTGCAAACAGGCCCGTCAAATAGGCGAGTGGCTTTCGTAGTCGCTCTTCAAGATCCCAGTCGTCAACACTCCCGATAACGGCCAAGCCAGTCTCGCGTTCCTTGACCAACGGTCTCGAGTAGTCGGTTTCCGAATAGAGTTGCAGGTATTCAACCAAGTGGTTGGCGGCCGATGCCGCCTCCCCGGCCCGGTGTTCGAGAACCATCCCCAGCACCCGCGCCCGCATCAGCGTGCGCTTCAGTCCCCTCCGTGCACAGACCGACAGCATCGCGACCGCGAGTTCGCGCGCGGCGGTGAATCGAGACTCCGCCGCGAGAAGCCGTAGACCGGCACTGGCGATGGCTTCCATCTCCCGCCAGGTCTGGGACTCGAGATCCACGATCTCCCCTACGGCCTGGGGAAATCCCGCACGTTCCCAATGCCCGCGCGCGTCCTCAGTGCGGCCATCGGCCACGAGCAGGGAAACGCGCAACGCCTGCAAACCTCGCAACAACGTGATCCGTTCCGTTCGCGCGGCAAACCGAATCGTCTCGTCAAGTTCGTCCAAGGCCGCGTCCGGACCACCGTCCTGCACGGCGAGTTCGGCAGTCGCTTCCGCCGCGGCCATGTAGACATCCTGCCAAGCCCCGCACCTGGCCAGCAACGCCGGCGCCTTGTGGGTCCGGCGGGCGAGCGACCCCATCCGGTTCCTCTCAAGGTTGAGTTCCAAGGACAGGACCTCCGCGATCACGGAAGGACCGGCATCCTGAAGGAAGTCGTTTTTCGCGGCACGGTGCACCCGGGCATACGCATTGACGGCGTCCGCGACGCGCCCCTCGGCCATCCCGATGACCCCCAGTCGAAAGTCGACATACATCCTCACGAACTGCGACTTGCGCACCAAGTCCACGCGCGCGCGGTTCGTCAACCGCAACGCGTGATCGAAATTCGCCTTGGCAGTTTCGACCGCGCCGATCGCGAACCTCGCCATCGACGGCACCAAGGGATCCGTAGACTGGTCGATGAGCGGGTTCTCCGTCACGCTCCACGCGGCCACATCGACGGATGTGAACCGACGACAACCGCAGGTGGCGAGCAGGTACCGGTAGGTCAGGTCGTCGATTCGGAGTTCCTGGTCATTGCCGCCTTCCCGGTCCCTGGTGAACCCGTCGGTCCGAACGTCCAGGTCGGCGTATACCTTATCGGCCTCGGTGAAACGTCCGGCCATGACCAACGCCATGCAACGCAGCAGGCCCAAGCGGGGAAACTCCGAGAGAATGTCCGGAGTCAACAGTTCATCCGCCATTAGCATGCGGGTCATGCCGCCGCGCAACCAAAACCGGGATCCACCGGCTTCTTCGAGAATCTCGCCGACCCGGTGCGAGTCCCCTGCTTCCGTAGCGTGTCGTATCGCGGGGATCGGTTGACCTCGCCGGGCAAGGGCATCGGCGATCGCCCGGTGGATGGAGCGGTAGCGTTCGGGCGTGTCCCGGAGTCGCTTGTCCGCACAATGCTGCCGGATGAGCGGATGCAGGTACATCTCGTCCGAAGTCCCGCCCACGGAATGCAGCAGTCCGGACAAGGCGGAAATCGACTGAATCCGGCGCACGGAACCCGCCGGCAGCACTTCGTCGACGAGTTCGGCTTCGATCCATTCGAACAGGCCGATGTCGAGCACGAAGTCCTGGTCTTCCTGTGACAATCCACGCCACAGCCGCGCCTCGATCCAATTCGAGGCAAGGTCCTGCAGCGACCCCGGCGAAGGTGCCGGCTGCGTATTGCGGTGTATGCGCAGCGCGATCGGCCAGCCCCGGGAAACCTCGTGAAGTGCGGCGAGTTCGCGTCGGGACAGTCGGGTGTCGAAGAACCGGGCGATCTCCGGCTTCGTGAAACGCAGATCCTCGACCGAAATGGCGACGCCGCGCCCGTCGAGAATCGGGGTGGCCACATCGATCCCCGCTGGAGGCTCCCGAAACGCCAGGGCGAGATGGAGATTCGCCGGTCCGCGCTGCAGTAGACGGTTGACAACCGCCCGGGACTCGGGAGTTTGCAGCCGGTCCACGTCGTCCAGTGCCAGCACGCACGGGAACCCTCGGACCTCGATGCTGTGCATCAACAGGTTGACCCGATAGTCGCCGTGTTCGAAGTCGTGGTTCGTCACGCGCGACTCGAGGATCTCCAACCCGGCTTCGGAAAAGGCGAACAGCAGGTAGGTGGCGAGTGCCGCAGCGTCGTCTTCTTCGTCGATGGTCAGCCACGCGGCGACGGCGCGCCGGCTTCTCACCCGTCGACAGGCCCCCGCCAGAAGCGTTGTCTTTCCGAATCCGCCGGGCGCCTGGATGACGGTCAGCTGCCGCTGAGACGGATCGCTCAGCGCAACCAGTTCAGGCCGTTCGACGAACCCCCCGACTGGATCCGGAAGCATGACCTTCTGCCGAAGCAGTGAGGACCGCCGAGGGTCGGCAGCGAGCGCGCCTTCTTGAGGTGCGCGTTGAGTGTCCGTTTGCGCGAGTCGAACCGAGTTACCCACAACGACGCACAGCTTTTGAATCCCCTTGCCAGCCAGGATCACAGCTTGCCGGTAGGCATACCCGTCGGCACAGCGGACCAACGTATCTGCGCCGAGATTGACTCGGCAAATGCTTTTTACGGTAGTTTCCCCTCTCGGGGCTGGTGCCGAACTACCCGATCACGACTTGGCTAGTCTAGCCGATCAGGTAGTCGGCGTCGGGAACTTAGGCGGCGTGGGTGGGCAACTCCGAGATTCCTACGCCGAATAGCCGGGCATGATCCACACCTTGGTGGTGTCGGTCTGGCGTTGTTCGGCTTGGTATCGCGAGAGCTTCAACATGAGGTTTCGGCTCTCCCGGGAATAGGCGACGTGCGCCCACCCCGGTACCGTAGTCGCCCCGCCGCGACTGATCGCGTTGCTTCATGCGCCTTGTTCACCGCTTGCGGTGACGACCCCGGTAGAAGAACCGAGTTTCTCCCCGCTGCGCGCTTCCAACTCGCGTTGCCGGGCAACCAACTCGCGCTGTTGTTCCGACAGTCGACGCTGCTCTTGGCGCAGCTCTCGCTCGCGGTCGGCGAACTGGGCGCGTTCCAGTTCCAGGGCGCGCCGGGTCTCTGCCAACTCGGCTCGCTCCCGCTCGACGAGTTCGCTGGTATAGCGAACCCGCTCGCGTTCGTAGGCGGCCAACTCCGCTGGCGTCGGAATGTCCATCAGGGGCTCGGCGTCGAAGCCCGCCATCGTCGGCTGGTCCTCGAACGTGAGTGCGGCGTTCCCGAAGTAGCTCGTCCAGAAGCGCTTGTGCTTCAGTTGCGGCGACTCGCTGGCGGTCGTCCCGGCTCGAGCCACGTAGAAGACCTTGACGGGCAGTTCCGCACTGGGAGACGCCGGCGGCTCGACCGAGGGCGTCTCGGCCTTGCGGGCTGCCGCGAATTTGTCGAAGTCCCATTCGTCCCATTGCACATCGACGTGCGAATACCAGGCGGCGTGCTGGATCATGTCGGAGAAAATGAAAAGCGAGGTCGGCACCGACCAGGACGCGAAATCCCGTCGTGTTTCGTCCAGCGCTTCGACCAGGTATGCGTCCGTGGCGACCCGATTCCGACCCTGCGCGGCCAACGCGTCGATTCGTCGCTGCACGGCTTCCCGTTGGTGGCAGAAGCGAGCCGCGCTGGTACGGAGCGATCCCGAAATCTGCGCCGGCAAGTCATCGCAGTCGCCCTCGGAACCATTCCGGTCCTTCGCCGCCTCGACGACAAGGTCGCCGTTGTCGTAGGGCTTGCACATCCGGCCGATCAACGTGCGCGGCGCTTCGGCATAGGCAGAGACCGCGAACACGCTCAATTCGGTGTCGGCCGGCAGCTCCTTGCTCACGGCGTCGAGCAAGTCGCCGGGCAGCGACTCGTGTGTCGAATCCACAGGCTTGCGAAGGTCCACTAGGAACACCGCGCGATGCGCGACGTCGGATCCCACGGAACAGGTGCCATCAGCCGACGCCGGCTCGTTGAGGGTGTCCTGAACGCCAAGCCCGAGCACGATCAGGACCGGGATGGGCACCAAGAACATCGGGATATACCACCGGAACCGGTTGCGCCTGGGACGGTCGACAAACCAGGCGTTCATCTCGACGACATTCCCGGCAGCTCGACTCGCGTCACGGTGCCGCCACCCTCGTGCGAGCTGACGGAAAACGTCCCGCCGTATTTCTCGACCAAGTGGCTCGTCGTCGTCAGACCGAGGCCGGCGCGGTCCGCCTTCGAGGTGTAGAAGGGCTCGAACATCCGTTCACGCACGTCCGCGGCCATGCCGACGCCGTTGTCGATGACCGTGACGGTGGCCTTGTCGTCGTCGCCGTCGGTGGTGATCCTGATCTCGCCTTTCGCACCTTCCTGACCGAGACCCTTCTCCTGGATGGCCTGGACGGAGTTCTCGAGAATCTTCTCCAGCATCAGGCAGATCTCCGCCCGGGCCGCGAACACTTCGGGTACTTCCGCAGTCTCTCTCGTCACGGTGGCGACGGCTTCCGCACTCGTCGAATCGACGATCTCGTCGAGGCATTCGTTCACATCAAGCAGGACGTAGGTGGCATCCTGCGCCTTGCTGACCCTGGCCATGCGCTCCGCCAGTTCGGCGATCTCCTGTGCCCGCCGGCGCACTTCATCCGCTGCGCCGTTCTCGACGGGCAGCGTCTCGACATCGGCCGCGATCGCATGCGACGTGTCGGCGATTCGCTGGCCGATGGTCTCGGCCAGGATGCGCTGCGCCGTCAGCAGTTTTTCCGAAGCCGCCGCTTCCCGGGCCGCCCCGTTGTCCCGGGCGACGCCCGTCGCCGCCACCGGTGCGGTCGGGGCCGCCTCGAGGGTATCCGGTAGGGCAACGTCGGCATCGGCGACTTCGACCTCATCGGGTCGGGTTCGGACGAGGGCAAGTACCACCCAAAGCAGCAGCAGGGTGGCCGCGGCCCCGAGGATGCCGTTCATGAACCAGGTGCTCCGTTGCTGCACCCGGTTGAGTTCCGTGCCCAGGTCGGCAATCAGGCGAACGGAGAGATCGGAAAGGTCGTTCGACGTCGCTTGCTCGAAGATCTCGTCGGTGGGGCCTTGGTGCTCGAGCAGCACGGTCGCGTGGGCGTTGAAATTGGCGACGGCGTTCGCGAGCCGGTCCGGGAGCCCTGCCGCCTGTGTGCCAAGGCGCTCGACCACGGCGGTGAGCCGACCCTTCGCGGCGTCGGTGGGCGCCGCCAGGTAGTCGTTGATGTCGGTCGCGACGTTACCGACTTCGCGAGCCAGGTCGGCGGCGCTCGCCTCGTCCTGAACGATGCTCGCCGCGGCGAGCGGCAGGTAGCGCGCCGAGTTGCGTACCACGGAATTCGCCGTCTTGAAGCGTTCGATACGCTCCTCCTTGGCGTCGACGGCACTGGCGTAGGCGCTGACGTCGTTGGCTAGCCGATCGGGAATCTCGGGAATGCCCTTGACGGTGGCCAGCAGCGTCTCCTTGAGTTGATCCATCTGCGGCACGAACGCGACCAGCGCGTCGTAATCGGCCATCGGGTCGGAGCGGACGCGAGCCGTCTCGACGCTCCAGTCGGAAGCCAGCTGCTGGATTTGCTGGACCTGGGCAATCGATGCGCGGTAGTTCTCGGGATCGTTCTCCCTTGCCATGAAGTAGAGCACGACCGCCGCGGCGACGATGACCACGGAGGCAACCGAGCCGATCTTGATGGGAGGGGTCATTGCCATAGCTCCTCGGACTCGCCTGCGAGCGTCTCGATGAACGCGACGATGGCGTCCTTGTCGTCGTCCGGCGCCTCTCTGCCCAACTGGAACTCGAACATGATGTCGACGGCCTCGCGCAGCGTCGCCGCGCTGCCGTCGTGCAGATACGGTGCGGTATGGGCCGCCATGCGGAGACTCGGAACCTTGAAAGCGTGCATGTCGGCCTCGTTGCCCGTGACGTTGAATCGGCCCATGTCGGCCTCGGTGATGTTGCCGCGCCGTTTGAAGTACTCGTTCAGCACGCCGAACACCTGGAACATGTTCCCGCCCACCGCGGCACCCTGGTGGCAGGACACGCAGCCGTAGGACTTGAACAGGCTGTAACCGAGCTTCTCCCGACCGTTCAAGGCACTCTGGTCGCCGTTGAGCCACTGGTCGAAGCGGCTGTTCGGCGTCGTCAGCGAGCGCATGAACTCCGCCAGCGCGCTCTTGACGTTCTCTCGGTTGATGCCGTCGGGGAAGATCTGTTCGAACAGCGCCGGGTAGGACTCGTCCTGGTAGAGCTTGGCCACCACATCCGGCCAAAGGCTCGCCATTTCGATCGCCGACTGAACCGGTCCGTCGATCTGGTCCTCCAGCGTTTCGGCGCGTCCGTCCCAGAACTGCTTGAAGTTGAAAGCGGTGTTGAAAACCGTCGGGGCGTTGATCGGCCCCTCCGAGTTGTCAACGCCAACGGATACCTGGCGACCGTCGTCGCCGCCGGACGCCAGGTCGTGGCAGCTGGCACACGATACCGAGTTGTCCTTCGACAGCCGCTCGTCGTGGAACAGCATCCTGCCGAGGGCGACCTTGCCGGCGTCGTACACCCCGTTGGTCGGAATCGGCCTGATCGGTTCAGCCGCTGCTTGCATGAAACTCGCCAACGCCACACAGGCACCAAGTACGCAACCGGCAGACAACCACTGCAGAAGCCGCTTCGTCATGAGCCGGCAAATTCTTCACGTTCGCCCGGCACCGTCGAACCGTGTGGCGATCCAGTCGTGATGTACATGCGCTCCTCGGTTCCATCGGGCAGCTCGCACCGTGGCCGTCGGCCGGGCGAAGTTCGGCAGCAAACGTACGCACGCCGCTGTCGGCGCACAATGGGAGCGGCCGGCGTTTTTCCGGTTGCCTGAGAGACACGTCGGCCACTACGGGAATATCCGCGCAGACTACCGCTCCGGTAGCGTCTGCCTGGAATGGTCGCCCACTACCGCAAGTGCGACTCAATTATTGCCGCTTAACCTGCTAGGATTCGCGGATCTTGTGAACGGTCGGAGGCGGCATGTCGATACCTGCCGACATCGACTTGGGCGAGGTCCGTGCGGCAATCCGCCGGGAACTCGTTCGAACGGGCGAGTCACGCTACCACCGGCGGCTGCACGGTGTGCTGCTGGTGGCGAACGGACTGAGCGCAACAACAGTCGCCGCTGCGCTCGGAGACAATCCCCGAACCGTTCAACGATGGCTAAAACGATACCAGACAATGGGTTTGGACGGTCTTCGCGATCGCATTCGACCCGGTCGGCCAACGACGCTAAACGCCCGCCAGCGGGCATCCCTGGCTCGGGATCTCGACCGCCGCCCCGCCGAATTCGGCCTGCCCGATATAACGTGGAGCGGCCCTACACTCGCGACCCATCTGCGCGAGCGGTACGCTTCGACACTCGGCATCCGGCAGTGCCAACGCCTGCTGAAGGAACTGCGAGACCATGCAACAAGTGGCGACAAATATTAAGTCGTCTAGTGGGCATGTCCAGTAGACTTTAGGGGAAATTCCGACCGCCAGAGGCAGCCGCCGTAGTTTCCGGTTCCGCGCAAGGGACGACTGCCACAGCGGTAGTGGCACCGGCTACGTCAGATCAACACCCGCTCGCTACCGTAGCGCCGGACCGTAGCGAGGGCACAGGCCAGGCCGACGGCGACCGTGGCGGTCGCGGACAGCAGCAACAGCCACGAATCCAGGCCTTCCCCCTTGACGAGATCCGTCACCAGCAGATGCTGGGCAAGGCTCGGCACGAGCATAGACAACGCCGAGGATTGCACCGGGTTGAGGATCACCAGCAGGATCGGCAGAGGCGGTACCACCATGGCGATGCTGGTATAGGTCTGCGCCTCCCGGAACGACTTCGTGTAGGACGCGACGAGGGTCATGATACCCGCGCCCAGGGCCGCGAACGGCAGCATGACGACGTAGATTCCCGCGCAGACCCGAGGCGTCAGGTTGGCCGTCATGCCGATCTCGGCCAACGGCAGGAAGCGCACCGCAACGGCGAAGGAGGCAATGCATACCGCTAGCGACAGTGCCATGAAAGCGAACGTGACGCCGAGCTTGCCCCACACCAGCACCGCGCGCGACACGGCGAGCGTCAACAACGGTTCCAGGGAGCCGCGTTCGCGCTCTCCCGCAGTGGTGTCTATGGCGACCTGGGTTCCGCCTAGGAGCGTCGAGAACAGCAGGAAGTAGGTCATCATCCCGAGCAGGAGGATGGCGCGACCGGAGGGGGTGGAGACGTCGTCGGTAAGGACGGCGACGGGCTGCGCGAGGGTGGGATCGATGCCGCGCAGCGCCAGCCGGTGGACACCGATAATGAGACCGTATTCGTCCAGCGCCAAGCGCAGTCGCGAGATCGACGGACGTGCCGAATTGTTCGCCGTATCGGCGACGAGCCACAGCCTGGCCGGAGCGCCGTTGCCGAGCGATTCGGAGAAGTCCTCGGCAACCACGAGGCCGACATCCACGTCGCCTCGGCGGACGGCTTCTCGCAACGCCTCCGTGTCGTCGAACCGGTCGTGATCGACATCGATCTGGCGCCGGTAGAGGTGCGTCATCAGGTTCTCGGCACCACGGCCAGCGATCACCGGCACGTCGATGGGTTGCGCCGCTTCGTCGATCTGCAAGGAGACCGCGTAGCTCGTCAGCACGGCGAAGAGAACGGGCCCCAGAAGCGGTCCGAACACCAGCGCAGATACTACAGCGCGTCGTTCCCGCAGGCTGTCGACGAACTCCTTGCTGAACACGACGCCGAGCCCGGCCACGCCTAGGATGCTCCCTGATCGTCTCCGCCCACGAGGTCGACGAAGGCGTCCTCCAGGTCGTCGCGACCGGTCGCCGCACGGATGTCGGCCGCGGTGCCGTGCACCGCGACGGTCCCGGCCGCGACGATGGCGATGCGGTCGCAGAGCACTGCCACCTCCTGCATGACGTGGCTCGAGAACAGCACGCAGCAGCCCGCATCGCGCCGCTCCCGGATGACCTCGCGCAGCACCCGGGTCGCCATCACGTCCAGACCGTTGGTGGGTTCGTCGAGGATCAGGGTGTCCGGGTCGTGGACCAGGGCACGCGCCAACGCGACGCGGATGCGCTGGCCCTGGGAGAACCCCTTGGCACGCCGGTCGGCAAACCGCTCGATGCCGAGGCGAACCACCATCCGATCCACCGCCGCCTCGAGCCCTCGGCCTGCGAGACCCTGAAGCGCCGCGAAATAGGCGATGTTCTCCCGCGCCGTGAGATTGGGGTACAGGTTCGAGTTGTGCGGCAATACGCCGATCCGCCCGCGCACCGAAACCGGGTCCGACCGAACGTCGACCCCGCCCACACGCGCCGTCCCGCCATCGGCCGCGAGAACGGTGCACAGGATCCGCAGCGTGGTGGACTTGCCCGCGCCGTTCGGACCCAGAAAGCCCGTGATCTGGCCATCCGCGGCCGTGAAGCTGACGCCCTTCAACGCCTCGACCTTGCCGAAGCGCTTGGTGAGGTCCTCCACCTCGATCACGGCGGGGGCCCCATGCGGGACGTGAACAATGGAAACGGTTTGATGCGATCCACGCACTCGAGATCCAGCGAACCGGGTTCTGCGGTTTCCACGAACTCGGCCATCAGGCGCGGCACGCAGCCGACCATCAGCATCCCGTGACCCTGGCCTCGGCCAACAACCTCCACGGCATTGGCGAACCCTGCTGCAGCCTGTCGCGCGTACGCCGGCGGCGTAATCGGGTCGAGTTCGCCGGACAAGGTCAGCACCGGCTTGTCGCTCGCCAGCGGGTCCCGGAGGTCGTCGTCCAGGACACCGCGGGGCCAGTGCTGGCACACCGCGGTCGTGATCTCCACGAACGCCGTTCCCATGTAGGTCTCGGCCTGCTCGTCGAGGTCCGGCGGGTGCGCGTAGGGCATGTCCTCCGTGCAGACTACTGCGTAGTTGAGCCCCACCGCCAGCTCCTCCAGGGCCTCGCTGACAAGCAACGCCTGAGTTGCGAAACCCCGGTAGTCACCAGCATAGGCCGCGTCGATGAGAAACGGCAGCAGGCTCGCCGTCTGCGACGAATAGACGAGCAGCCGCACGACGCCGGCTACCAACCATCGGTCGACCACGATGTCAACCGGTTCGCCCGTGCGCGGATGTTCGAAACTCAGTTTCACGGGGGCATCCTGCAGCCGTTCGAGCAAGGCCTCGAAGGACCGCCTCAGATCCGGAAACTCGTCCCGGCAGTACGCCTCGGCTTCGCACCGCTCGAACAAGGCGTCCAACGCCGCCTGACTGCCGAGCGCCACATCCGGTCCCAAGGCGAGGCCGGGGGGCAAGACGCCGTCCAGGATCACGCTGCGCGTACGCGCCGGGAATCGGCGCAGATAGTGCTGGGCGACCCGGGTGCCGTAGGAAACGCCGTAGAGGTTGAGTTCATCGTAGCCGAGCGCGATGCGAACTTGCTCGAGGTCGGCAACGGCGGTGCTGGTCGTAAAGAAACGCGGGTCGTGATCGAGACTTCCGAGGCAGGCGACGCCGGCATCGATCAGCGCGGCCGGGTCGGCCGCACCCGACAGGAACAGCTCGTCAGCAGCGTCCCCGCAGTTCAGCGGCGCCGACTTGCCGGTGCCGCGTTGGTCGACCAGCACGATGTCCCGAGCCCGGAGCATGCGCGAGAAAGCGGCCTCGACGGTGACGAAAAAGCGCGTTGCGGCCTCGCCCGGTCCACCGGCGATGACAACCAGGGGATCCGGCGCGGGTTGTTCGGTCAGCGCCTCGACCACGGCGACGTGGAGGTCGATGGTTTCGCCGTCGGGGGTGCTCCGGTCCAGCGGCACGGAGAGCGTCCCGCACTGCGCGTCCACCTCCTGACGCCCCTCGGCGGCGGTCAGGTCGCAGGGGGACAAGGCGATGGGCTGACCGTATGCGAACGCTGCGAGAAGCGCCCCGAAGACGCAAACCAACGACGCGCAACGGGTCACGGCGTGTGCTGCTAGACAAGGCAAAACGCGCTACACCGCGCCGGAGTCGCGCAGTTCGGCGACCTCGTGGGTCGCGTACCCGAGTTCCGCCAGGATGTCGTTCGTGTCCCGGCCGAGCTCCGGTCCGGGTCGACACGGCAGAGGCTCGTCGAGACGGAACGGGCTCGCGACCAGCCTGAAGTCCGGCCGGTCCGGGTGGGGCACATTTCGAACGCCGCCCCGCTCCCGGAAAAACGGGTTCTCCAGGGCCTGGGCGACATCGTGCACCGGTGCGCACGGCACGTGGCCGCCGAGGGTGTCCACCCACGCCGCGGTGTCCCGCGTAGCAAGATGCGTGTCCAACTCCTCGGTCAGGGCGTCGCGGTTCTCGTAGCGTCCGTCCGGATCCTCGAAGCGCGGATCGGCCTTGAGATCGCCCCGTTCGATGAGGTCGCAGAACAACCCCCAAAACCGCTGGTTCTGGGCCATTACCATGATCCAGCCGTCGCGGGTCCGGTATAGCTGGGACGGCACGGCGTAGGGATGGCTCGACCGGGGGACCCGGCGCGTCACGAAGTCCTCGTTCAAATACCACGCGCCCGGGTAGGTGAGCTGATACATGGCGACATCGAAGAGGGTTACGTCGATGTCGCGCCCCTTGCCCGACTCCCGGGCACCCAGAATGCCGGCGAGAATGGCTGTGGACGTCGTGGCGCCGGTCATGTAGTCGATCATCGAAAGCCCGAACCGGGTCGGCGGCCCCTCCGGCTCTCCGGTCAAGGAAAAGAAGCCGGCCTCCGCCTGCATCAGGTAGTCGAATCCGGGCCAGGCGCGACGCTCGCCTTCCCGTCCGTAGGCCGAGATATGGGCGCAGACGATCCTCGGGTTGGACGCCGCGAGATCCGCATAGGTCAGGCCCAGCTTGCTCGCCTGGTCGCCGCGCAGGTTGTGCATGAAGGCATCCGCCGTCGCAATGAGCCGATGCAGCACCGCCTGTCCGTCGGGGTGCTTGAGATCGAGGGTCAGCGAGCGCTTGTTGCGGTTGAAGGACTGGAAGACATGCGAGTCCTCCTCGCCCAGGTAGTACGGCCCCAGCGTGCGGCAGGCATCGCCGCCCTGGGAGGCGTTCTCGATCTTGATCACGTCGGCGCCGAGATCCGCGAGGTAGCCCGTGGCGTACGGGCCGGCAGCCCAGTGTTCGGCGGCGACGATGCGCAGCCCTTCGAGCGGAAGCGTCATACCGGGTTCCTGGCAACGAGTTGCCGGGCGATGATAATCCGTTGCATCTCGTTGGTACCCTCGCCGATGCACAAAAGCGGCGCGTCCCGGTAGAGCCGCTCCACCGGAAACTCCGTCGAGTAGCCGTACCCGCCGTGGATCCGCATGCACTCCTGGGCATTCTCCAAAGCGGCTTCCGAGGCGAAGAGCTTGGCCATTCCGGCCTCCATGTCGCATCGCTCCCCGCGGTCGTAGGCGGACGCTGCGTACTCGGTCAGCAACCTCGCGGCCTGGCAACGCGTGGCCATGTCCGCCAGCTTGGTCTGGATCGCCTGGTGCTCGCAGATCGGCTTGCCCATCGTCTCGCGCACCTGCGAATACGACGTCGCCTCCTTGAGCGCGGCGTTGGCGATGCCCACGCCCCGGGCGGCGACGTTGATCCGGCCGAGTTCCAATCCCCCAACGGTCTGGTAGAAGCCCTGGCCTTCCTCGCCGCCGATCAGGTTGTCCACCGACACCTGGTAGTTGTCGAACACGAGCTCGGCGGAATCGATGCCCTTGTAGCCGATTTTGCCGAGCTTCCGACCGACCGAAAGGCCATTGCCCTTCTCGGCGAGGAACAGGCTCATGCCCCGATGCCGCGGCTGGGTCTCCGGGTCCGTCTTGACCAAGACCGCGAAACAGCTTCCCTCGATGCCGTTGGAAATCCAGGTCTTGGTGCCGTTGATCGTGAAGTCCTCGCCCTGGCGCACGGCGGTGGTGCGTATCGCCTGGAGATCGGTACCGCAATTCGGCTCGGTCAGCGCCAGTCCCCCCCGGATCTCGCCGCTTGCGAAACGCGGCAGGAAACGTTCCTTCTGCTCGCCGGTTCCGAATCGCTCCACCGCCTTCGACATGATGAGGTGCGAGTTGAAGATGCCCGTCAAGGACATCCACACCTCGGAAATCCGCGTGACGATCTTCGCGTAGGTCCCGGCCGGCAACCCGAGACCCCCGTACTCCGCGGGGATCGTCGCCCCGAACAACCCGAGTTCCCGCATCTGCGCCACCATCTCGCGGGGGTATTCGTCCGCTCGTTCAAGCGCCATCACCTTGTCCCGGACATCGCGTTCGAGCCAGCGGTCGATGGCACCGAGAAGCTGCGTCTCGTCCCCGGTGGAGATGGGTTCGTTGGGCATTGCCGGCCTCCTCGTGAAGTGGGCGCACCGCCACGGGCAGGGGGCGCGCGATGGCCGGGCATTGTCCCACGGATGCCCGCGGGCCCGGCAATTGCCGGGCTTGGTCAATACTCGCCGCCATCCGGCGGGTTCGACTGGCGTCGTGCGCTATCTCGCTTCGGGGGCGAGGAATGCTGCCCTCGGCAGTTGAACGTTCGCGATCCCTGGTTCTTTGGATGTCAACTGCGGCAATACGGCGTTGAAGAGGCCGAGTGCCGCAATCAAGGCCAGACGAGAAACACGTATCGGCCCTGGGTCTCGAACTTTCCGTTGAGCGCATCGAACTTGGCGTCCATGGCGTCAAACTTGGCGTCGAACTTGCCCTCCATGGCGTCGAACTTGCCCTCCATGGCGTCGAACCTGGCGTCCATGGCGTCGAACCTAGCATCCACCGCCACGAATTTCTCGTCGACGGCGTCGAATCTCGCCTCCATGACATCAACCCTGGCGACGACCTTGGTGAATTCGATCCGCAGTTCGCCGACCGCGCTGTCCAAGTCGGCCTTCGTTGCGACCCCGCTGCCAATCTCGTCATTGAGGGCGCGCGACATGGCCTCCGCCTGCGGGGGGTCGAATCCCGCATCCTTGAGCCGACTGGCGTAGCGCAACGTGTCAATCACCGACGCATCTACAATACGTGCTACCACTTATTTGAAAGGGTACCACTATGGACTCCTCGATGGCGGATGTAAGTAGGAAAGTGCCCCCAGGTGACGTAAGACATTGACAGTCAGGCTGCATTTCGCGACGGGACCGAAGAGGCGGATCGCGCCCCGTTCGGCGCACCCTCGAGCGGCCGCCAACAACGGCGCCGTTTCGGTCGGCGCAGGCCGCCACACGGGCGGCCCCTACGTCAGGTACGGGCCTGGACGATCTCGATGCTGACGCCGTCGGGCGCGGCCACGTAGCACAGCAAGCCACCCGGCGAGAATTCCCAAGGCTCCACGGCAAACGTCGCGCCTTTCGCGCGGATCGATTCGCAGAACGCCCGGAGGTCGCCGCGGTAGGTGTATCCGAAGTGATCCGTACCCCACTCGTTGTGGCTGGAATAACGCTCCGAGGCGTCGCCGAAGTCGGTCATCGAGCGGGTCGACACTGGCACCTCGCCGGGCCGCCGGCCGCGAATGATCACGGTCATGCCGCCAAGCCGGACATTGATCTGCGGCGCGCCGCGCAACTCGTAGTCGGCCGCGATCTCACCGCCGAGAATGTCCCGGTACCACGCGGCCGCGCGCCCTGGATCCTCGCTGATGAGATGGATGTGGTCGAAGGTGAGCGACACGGTTCGCGTCCGGTCAACTGCCGAAACGATAGCGCAGCTTGACGGCGAGGTTCTCGCCGATCGTCTCATCGAAGGTGTCCGAGAACAGATCGCCAAGGCTCCTGTCCTCAACCCCGGCGAGCGAGGCCCGATTCTGGTACACGACGAACAGATCCGACAACGGCGCGATCTCCCATCGGTAGCGCAGCTGCAAGCTCATCCGGGAGAGCGAAAAGTCGTCCCGCGCCGTCGGTGTCCGGTCCATGGGCACGAGGAAATCAGGGACATTCGCCATACGGTAGAAACGCTGCGCCTCGGCGTTGATGGCCACCCACTGGAACGCCATCAGCAACTGCTGACGGGCATTGACAAAATAGCTCAGCGTCGCATACGGCGTCAGGCCCTTCGCCTCGAAGGTCGCGAACACGCCGTTCGCGCGGTGCAGCAGCCAGGCTTCCCGGTCGGAGTAGTTGACGGCCAGTGCCATGGTCATGCGGTCCGTGGGCCGCCAACGCACGTTGGCCTCGCTGCGACGGTAGTAGCCGTGGCCGATTTCCTGGTCCTCGATGCTATGCCGCACCGTGTAGGAGAAACGACGCGCGGAGTCCGAGTAGTAGCGGGCTTCTATCCCCCGCACGTCCTCGACACGATACGTGCCGTTGCCGAAACTGCCCCGGTCGTCGTAGCGCTCGGGTTCGTACTCGACCTCGAAGCGCAACTGGGTGAGGTTGTGCAGCGTGACCCGGTGGCCGTACGACACCTTGGCGGAAACCGTCTCTCCATCGGTGTTCCAGCCGCGATAGACGCGGAAGTTGCCCCGGGATTCGCGGAACCGCTCGAGATCGGACTCCGAAATCCACAGGCTGTAGGCGGCGCGCCGGTAGTCGTTGCGGCGCAGGTAGCCCATGTCGTTGATATGGATGGAGTCGTCGAACGCGTCGAACGACAGGTAGTGCGATAGACCCTGCCGGGGCGTGTAGCCGAGGTCGAAGATTCCGCCGACACCGTCCTGGCCCTCCCCCGTGGTATCCGACGAGATCACCTGCCCCGAAGCCCGCAGGCGTCCATCCGAGCTTGTGAATCGGCCATCGACCGCATTCACGTAGGCCTCACGACGAGGGTGCTGCACAACCGTGGAAAGAAAGCCCAGCGACCGGTAGCCGCCATTGGAATGTTCGTACAGAACCCGTACCGCACCGAAGTCGCGGCCGTCTTCATGCAGGGTCACTGACTCCGAGCCCCGTACGGCTTCGAACCGTGCCTCCTCCTCCACGACCCCGAGGAAGCCGTAGCGCACCGAGCCCTGCTGCCCCGTGGCCTTCACTGCACCGAGCAGGTCGGCGGGGCGGCCAAGGGACGTCCGCGACAGCGCGAACCCCGCCGGCACCTCCGGCCGCACCGCCGGACCGCCGATTCGCCGCGTGTGCAGGGCGTAGAGCCCCCCCGACATGCGGCCGTTGGTGGTGAAGATCTCCTGGCCCTCCTGGAAGAACGGTCGCTTTTCCGGAAAGAACGTCTCGTAGTTCGTGAGGTTGATGATCACGTCGTCCGCTTCGACGTTGCCGAAGTCGGGATTCAACGTGCTGGTCAACTGGAAGTTGCTGGACGGACGCCAGAAGACGTCGACGCCGCTCCGCCGCGCCGATTCGTCGCCGAAACGATCATAGCCCGCCGAGACATAGGGGATGATCCCGTACTGCTGTCGCGGGTTCACCTTTACCAACGAAAGCCGCTGGAACTCCGACATGAACTTCGGCTTGGTCCAGGGCAGCGGCGGCCAGGCGTGGGTCTCGTCGGCATGCGCGACCTTGCGCTGGGCGAAGATGCCCATGGTGCGCATGCCGTTCGCCTTCGGCATGTTCACCAGCGACCACGGCACAAAGAACTCCGCGCTCCAGCCGGTCTCCGTACGCGCCGTGGCGCCCCACCACGCGCCATCCCAACTGAAGTCGTACTGGCGCGTCGGAAGGATGGTGCCATCCGACTTGCTGTCCCCGAGGTTGAGCTGGAACCAGAAGCCGTAGCGGCCCTCGCCCGACGTGTCCAGCGTGAACGAGAAGTAGTCCCGGTTGAGATAGCCCTGGTCGCGCCCACTCAAGTACTCGACCAGCGTGTCCGGATCCTGCGTCATCCTCGCCCCGAGGTAGAGGCCCGCGTCGGTGTAGAAGAGGATCACCTCGGTAGGCAACGTCGCCGGCTCAAGGGTGTCGGGGTCGATCAGGCGGAAGTCGCCGTGGGCTTCGAGGCCCTGCCAGGCTTCCTCGTCCAGACGCCCGTCGATGCGCATATGGACATCGTCGCCGAGCCTAGTGACCAGCACGTGCCCGGTGCCGGGATGGCGGTCGTACGGCGCGAGCTTCGGTTCCTCGGCCTCGATTTCGACCGGGATGCCAACCGCCTGCGGGGGTTCAACGACCGCCTCGTCCGCGGTTTCCGGGTGGAAGTCCGCTACGGCGGTCGTGGTAACGGGGCTGAACGGGCCTAGGAAGGCTGCGCAAACGGCCGAGACGGCCAAGGCGCGGAAACGGGTACGACCCGGTGGGCGACTCAAAACGGGATCCGGAGCAACGAAAGCACGACATCATACACTTTTTCGGGTTCCCCATGGCTGTTCGGTCGACGCGAACACCGCCAAGGCAGAGTTCGCGACGCCTAAGAACGGCGGCCCGCCGGGCCCGAGGCGACAACGGGTGGACGAGGAATCCAGCCTTCCGCAGGCGCAGGTCGCCCCCATTGAGCGAGCCTTCGGGGACGGTCGCTACGCGGCACCGCAAGACTAGGAACAGGTTCCTCGCGGGTCGTGGAGCCGCTAGAATACCGCCCACGCCGCTCCGATGGCCAAACTGGACAAGGCATCGGCCTACGAAGCCGGGGATTGCAGGTTCGAATCCTGCTCGGAGCGCCAGTCGAACAATCTGCACGGCCCGACACGGACTCGCCGGGCCACGGAGAGGTGGCCGAGCGGCTGAAGGCGCTCCCCTGCTAAGGGAGTATGGGTCAAAAGCCCATCGAGGGTTCGAATCCCTCCCTCTCCGCCATATGTCCATGAATAATTTAATTAATACAATAAGTTACGGGGTATTCGCCGTGGCGGTTATCATTCCACGTATCAACAATTTGGCTGCTACTTGGGACACATGCTGATCCGCCGCGAGACGGACGCGGCGGCAGCTACGATGGACACGCCTACCCAACATCAGATGTTGTTTGTGCCCTAGAGATGACAGATAGCCGCATCGCGGGTGCGTTCGGGTAACGCATCAGTTACCATGCCTTGATGTTCGCAATCGGGGAGTTCGTCGATGCCCGCGGCAACAGCCCGTTCGGTCGCTGGGTCGACGGGCTTGACCGTCAGGCCACCGCGCGGGTGGCGACGGCCCTGTACCGCATGGAAATGGGCAACCTGTCGAATGCGAAGGGCGTCGGCGGCGGCGTGCTGGAGTACCGAATCGACTTCGGTCCCGGCTACCGGATCTACTTCGGACGGGACGGCGATGCCTTGATTATTCTCCTCGGCGGTGGAACGAAGGCGCGCCAGCAACGCGACATCGAGGCCGCGGCGGCGCTGTGGCGAGAGTACAGGCGGAACAAGCGGCGGGAGGGTTGAGAACCATGCCATTGACGCGAGATTTCAGGATAACGATCCGGGAGCGGCTGGCGCGCGATCCGGGCTTTCGCGAGGCGATGCTCGAAGAAGGCGTGGAGTGCCTTCTGGCGGGCGAGGTCGACGTCGGCAAGTCGGTCCTGCGCGACTACGTCAACGCGACCATCGGGTTTCAGGAACTCGGGGGGCTGACCGAGAAGTCGCCCAAGAGCCTGATGCGCATGCTCGGTCCGAACGGCAATCCGCAGGCGCGCAATCTCTTCGAGATCATCAGTTGTCTTCAGGAACGGGAAGGCCTGCACCTCAAGGTGCAGGCGGTTCGATGACCGGCGGCGCGTTGTGAGCGGCGAGCAGACCAGGATGGACTTCGGCGGCAGGCAGACGGCCGGCGAGGTTCTGGACAGAATCCGCCGGGAGAGCCGCGACGAGTCGGAAAAGGGGCGCTGGTTCGAGCAGCTGTTCATGCGACTTGCGCTTCAGGAGCCCGAGTTCGAGATCGACGCGGTGTGGCGCTGGCCCGACTGGCCCGAGCGTGAGGAATTGACCGGGCGCGACGGCCGCGACATCGGCATAGACCTGGTCGCCAGACGGACTTCGGGCGAGTGGGTCGCCATCCAGTGCAAGTGCTACGACGAGAGCCGCACCGTGCCGAAGAGCGAGATAGACAAGTTCCTCGGCGCGTCGCAGCAGAAGGTCTACGGCCTGCGCTGGATCGTGGCGACCTGCGGTTGGGGCAGGAACGCGGAGGTCGCGATCCGGGGCATCGATCCCGAGGTGAGGCAGATCGACTTCCGCCAGCACGTTCACGTCGAGGTGGAGGAACAGGACGCGGCGCGGCCGGTGCAGGAGCCGTGGGAGCTTCAGGCGGACGCGATCGAGGACGTGGTTGGCGGACTTGCGAACCACGACCGCGGCCGCCTCGTGATGGCGTGCGGCACGGGCAAGACGTTCACCTCCCTTCGCATCGCGGAGCAGATCGTCGAGGACGGTCAGCGGATTCTCTTCGCGGCGCCGACCATCGCGCTGGTCTCCCAGGCGCGGCGCGAATGGCTCCGCCAGACCACGCGCCCGCTGTCGTGCATCGTGGTGTGTTCGGATTCCACGGCCGGCGGTCGCAACGAGAACGAGGACATCCGCGTTTCGGAACTCGAGTGTCCCGTTTCCACGGACTCGGCGTTGATCGCGCGTGCGTTAGATGGCGAAGGGCCGACGCGCGTGGTGTTCTGCACGTACCACTCGCTGGGACGCGTGACGGAGGCGCAGGCCGAACATGGCGCGCCCGCGTTCGACTTGGCGATCGCCGACGAGGCGCACAGGACGACCGGGGCGGTCCTCGACGGCGCCGGCCGAAGGGGCGCAAGGAAGGTGGACTTCCAGGAGTTCCACGACGAGCGGCGATTGCGCGCTCGCAAGCGCCTCTACATGACGGCGACGCCGCGGATCTACACCGAGAGTTCGAAGCGCAGGCTCGCGGAACGCGGCATCGACGTGGTCGACATGGAGGACCAGGCGGTCTACGGCCCGGAACTGCACCGGCTGGCGTTCAAGAAGGCCGTGGACCACAGGATGCTGTCCGACTACCGGGTGATCGTTCTCGGCGTCAGCGACGTGCCGCGCGGAGTACGTCGGAGTCTGGAAAACATCGAGGCCCCGGCGGGCCGCCGACAGGCGTTGACGTCAAACGACCAGACCCGTGTTTTCGGGGTGTCGCTCGCGGTGAACGGAGTCACCGAAGGCAATGCGCTGGAGCAGCCCGGCAAGCTGCCGCGGACGATGGCCTTCTCGAACAGCATCGCGCGCTCGAAGTGGTACGCGGAGGCGCTGAAGGACAGCGAACTGTTGCGGGCGACGACGCGGCGGATGGACTCGGGCCGGGCGATGAAGGTCGTCGCGCAGCATCTGGACGCCTCCGCCAGCGCACTCCAGCGCAACCAGGAACTCCGCGCCCTCGCGCAGGCGGACCGCGACGGCGAATGCCGGATCGTCTGCAACGTCAAGCTGTTCACGGAAGGCGTGGACGTGCCGTCGCTCGACGCCGTCGCGTTCCTCGACCCTCGCGACAGCCAGGTCGACGTCGTGCAGGCCGTGGGGCGCGTGATGCGCAAGGCGGAGGGGAAGCGCTTCGGCTACATCGTCGTACCCGTCGTGGTCGAGCCCGGGAGCGACGTGGCGGGCGCGCTGGAGCGCGGTACGGAAGGCTACCGGACGGTCGGCAGGGTGTTGAGGGCGCTTCAGTCCCACGACGCGCGCCTTGCGGAATCGCCCGCCACCTTCGTGCGGGTCTACGAGCAGAAACGAACGGCACCCGGCGACGAGCGGGGCGATGCTGAGGTCCGCGACGGGGACGGTGGTATCCAGGCCCAACTCGACATCGAGGAGGCGGAACAGGGCATCTATGCCCATGTTGCGGCCGCGTCCGGGCTCGGCAGGCCCGGCCAGCTGGTGGCCGACGAGATCGCGGACGCGGTGAGGCGGGCCAGTACGGTTCTGCAGGACGAAGCGCTGGAAGGACCGCTTGCGGAAGCGCTCGGCCTCGTTCCCGAGGACGACGGCGGCGCCAAGGGGGTCTGCACGGTCGCGGCGCTGATGCTGTGCAACGCCTGCCTGCTCCAGCGGCGCCTGCGGGACGAGCCGGAGATGAGGACGATCCTGCGCCTGGACAAGGTTGCCGGCGCGAGCAACCCTCGCGAGGTTCTCGGCATCGCGTGGGAGGCGATCCTCGAGAAGGACTACGCGCCGGTGTTCCGTCCGGCGCTGCAGGTGCTTGCCGCATTGCCGGACGGCCGCGCGGTCAACGACGCGGTCCGAACGCTGGCGGCGTGCGCGAACCGGGTGGCGGACTCGCTGAGCGAACTCGGCTACGACCACGCGGGACCGCTGTACCACCGGATACTGGGATCGGCGAAGAGCGACGGCGCGTTCTACACGAACAACCTCTCGGCCATCATGCTCGCGCGGCTGGCGCTTGGTGCGGCTTTCATCGACTGGTCGGATGCGGAGTCCGTCGCGAGGCTGCGGATCATCGATCCGGCGTGCGGCACGGGCACGCTCCTGATGGCGGCCCTGCGGACAGTCACGGCCCGGATCGCGGAGGCCGCGGATGCTCCGGCGCAGGATCCGAACCACCTGCACCGGCGTCTTGTGGAGGATGTGCTTTGCGGCCTGGACATCAACCAGCACGCGGTGCAGCTCGCCGCCTGCAATCTGACGCTGGGCGCGCCGACCGTGGACTACGCGCGCATGAACCTGCTGACGATGCCGCACGGGCCGCAGGCGGACGGTGGCTTCAAGGCGGGTTCGCTGGAGATTCTGAACGCCAGCGCGGAGGACCTCGACCTGTTCGAGGTCGCGCCCCCAAGGCGCACGTTCGACGACTTCGACGCCGAACAGGTCAACGAGAGCGAGGAGATCCACTTCCCGCTGCGCGACCTGGACGCGGTGATCATGAACGCGCCGTTCACGGACAACCGAAAGCGCGGTCGGAAGTTCAGCGCCGAAGCGGTCAGGGGCATGCAGGAGAACGAGATCGGCATCCGCGACCGGCTGCGAAAGTCCGACGCGGCGGCAGGCGCCGTCATCACGACGAACAGCATCCGGACGTTCTTCACGCCGCTGGCGGACCAGCTGCTGGCGCGAGATCGCGGCGTCTTGGCGAAGGTGATTCCGGCGACGGCGTGCATCGGGGCGTCGGGTCTCAACGAACGGAAGTTCCTCGCGGAGCGCTTCCATATCGAGCGCATCGTGACCACGCACGACCCGAAGCGGATCAACTTTTCGGAGAACACCAGCATCCACGAATGCTTGCTGATCTGCCGACGCTGGCCGGGAGGCAGGCGACCACCGACGAAGTTCGTCTCCCTGAGGCAGATGCCCGCGACTCTCGCGGACGCGGGGAATCCGAACCCAGGGTTTTCGACCGTTTCAGGACGTGCCCCAAGTGTCTTTTAACTTTTTGATAAGAATAAAGTTTTTGGTCCTTCGCGTCTCATTCCGGC
>JAPPAV010000126.1 GCA_026705345.1 Gammaproteobacteria bacterium | reverse complement strand
CGGCAAGTCCCGCTGCCAATCGCGGCTGGACCGAACAGGTCGAGAGGCAACTCGCCGATCTCGGCGTTGCAATTCCGTAGGAACCCCAGATGGCAAAAACCCCCGACTGGATGGACGCCCACGCTGCGCGGAATCTCGAATTGACCCTGCAGGCTCTGGCGGCAGGCGAATACGGCGAGCCCTACCTGGATCTCGACACCGAGCTCTTTCGGAAATACCGGGACGGACAGCAGGACGCCTTGCTGTCGGAAACGTGGCTGGACAAGCCAACTTGGGATCACCTGATGAGCCGGGTCAGGCCCGGCGACCACGTACTCTGTCTGGCAGGAGCAGGCGGCCAGCAGTCGGTGATCTATTCACTGCTCGGCGCGGATGTGACGGTGTTCGATCTGACGCCCGAGCAACTCCACCGCGACCGGGTTGCAGCGCGCCACTACGGCTACGAAGTCGAGACGATTCAGGGCGACATGCGCGACCTCTCGGTATTCGAGGACAACCGTTTTTGCTGGGTACATCAACCCATCTCTCTTCTTTATGTACCCGATCTCACGGAAGTCTACCGAGCGGTCAACCGTGTTCTAGGGCAGGGCGGCCGGTACTGCTCCCAATACACCTACCCCGCGTTCTATCTGGCGGAAGACAAGGGTTGGGACGGTACGGGCTACGTGATGAGGTTCAGTCAACCCCAAATCGGTGGACCGTTGCTCGAAAGGGAGTCCGACGGGCTGGTGAACTTCGAGGAAGGTATTTCGTTCGGCGAAACCAATCACCTGCTGTCGGATATCGTCAACGGCCAAGTTTCGGCGGGACTGGTCATCAAGGGCCTGTGGGAGGATCCTCGACCCGGCGGAAATTCCGCCCTCGACGGACTGAAACCCGGCTCGGCGAGCCACAAGCAGGTGTGTATTCCTTTCGGCATCACGACGATCGCCGAGAAACCCTAAACAGCCCGTCGGACTGGCCGTGCCAGCGCCCCTCCACGAGGGGATGAAAGAAACACTGGCACGGGTCGCGTTATGCTCGCCGCCCCATGGATCGGGTGCTCGAAATCGGGGGGTTCGCGGCCGGTTTCTGCGGTCGGCTGTTCGCGCAGTCCGGCTACGATGTCGTTCGAGTCGAAACCGGCTCGGACGCCCCGGCCTGGGTTCGTTCCGAGGCCATGTCGTTGTTCCTTCACCCCGGGAAACGTCGCGTTCGGACCGACGACCCGGAGTTGATCGCCCAACTCGCCGCAAACGCCGATGTCGTTGTCGCGCAAGCCAAGGACGCCGACGGCATCGACACGCTCGGTTTCGACGATTGGACAATTCCGGTCAAGTGCGCCATCACGCCGTTCGGGCGCACCGGCCCGAAGCGCAACTGGCAGGCGACGTCCCACGTACTGCTCGCCATGGGCGGCTACACCAACCTGATGGGCGACCCCGACCGCGCACCGTTGTCGCTCCCGGGTCCCTACGTCGAGTTCCAAAGCGGTGGCCTGGCATTCACCGCCGCCAACGCCTGTCGCCTCGCCGGCGAGAACAACGCCATCGACATCGCTATGCTGGAAGTCGTCATGTCGCTCAGCCAGTTCACCACGGTGATGTGGCACTGCAACCGGGTGATCCGCTCGCGCCACGGCAGCGACTTCCACTCCGTCGTGCCGTCGAACCTGTTCCGCTGCGCAGACGGCTGGATCTACATGAACATCGTGCCGACGTTTTGGGATCCGTTCACGGTGTTCCTCGAACGACCGGAACTCGCCATCGACGAACGCTTCGTCACGAACGAAAAGCGGATGCGCAACCGCGACGCGCTGCACGACTTGATAGCAGGCATCCTGGCCCCGATGTCGAGGGCCGAGATCGAACAGCGTATCGACGAATGCCGGATCCCGGTGGGCGTTGTGCAGACGTTCGACGAGGTCCTCGCCGATGCTCACCTGGCGGTTCGCGACATCTGGCAAACACTCGAAACTCCCGACGGCCGGTCGATTCGATCGCCGCGACCTTCGTGGCGGATTCATGGCGAGAATCGGGCCGCGCTCGAACTCGCCGAGCCGGACCCGGGCGATGGCTGACGGTCCGCTGCGCGGAATCCGCATTCTCGACCTGACCCATGTGTGGGCGGGGCCGCTGGCGACCCGCGTGCTCGCCGACCTGGGCGCAACCGTCGTCAAGATCGAGGGACCGCTCGGCCGCGGGCCGCGGCGCTACCGGGGCGGACTGTCCATCGGCGGCTGGATCGGTGGCAAGACGCCATCGGAACCGTGGAACCTGAACGCGGTGTTCGTCAAGTTGCAGCGCAACAAGCAGAGCGTCGCCATCGACCTCAAGCACCGCGACGGTCGCGAAACGTTCCTCGAATTGGCCCGGGAAGCGGATGTCGTCATCGAGAACTTCAGCGCCCGTGCCATGCCGGAGCTGGGGCTCGACTACGACGACATCGCCGCGGTGAACCCGCGCATCATCTACGTCGCCATACCCGGCTACGGCAAGACGGGGCCGTACCGGGAACGCGTCGCTTTCGGGCCGTCCGTCGAAGGGCTCTCCGGGCTCACCAACGTGATGGGCTACAGCGGCGCCGAACCCCGCAACACGGCGATGGCACTGATGGATCCGATCACGTCCGTCAACGCCACGGCCGCCGTGCTCGACGCGCTTCGCCGGCGCGAACGAACCGGCAAGGGTGCCTACGTCGAAATGTCCCTGCACGAGGGCGGCGTCAGCTATTCGGGGCCGTGGCTGATCGAGCACCAGCTTGGCGGCCACATCGAACCGATCGGCAACCGGCACCCGGACATGGCACCGCACGGCGTGTATCCGTGCGCTGGCGACGATGCATGGATCGCCTTGGCCTGCCGCGACGATGACGATTGGCAGGCGTTGTGCGGGGTGGTCCAAGACTTGCAGCGCGACCTCGACCTGTCAACGCGTCAGGCCAACCACGACCACATCGACGAAACGATCGCAGCGTGGACGTCGCCGCGTTCGAAAGACCAAGCGGCGGCCGCGCTACAGGCTGCCGGGATTCCCGCTGGCCCAATCAACGCCACACCGGACATGACCTCTGATCCGCAAGTCCAAGCCCGAGGGTTCTTCGTTCCCATCGAACCGGGTCCCACCCCCATGCCGGGCAACCCGATCAAGATGGCCGGCATCGGCAGCGACGACTGGACGCCGTGTCCGCGCCTCGGCAACGACAATCGCAACGTGCTGCGGGAGTGGCTGGACTACGACGATGCCCGCATTGCCGCCCTCGAAGAAGCCGGCGTACTCGTCGACAAGCCGCCGACGTGACCGCACAACGTTCGCTCCTTCGCGTAACGGGTGGTCGCCTCGCGTAATATCCGGCTCATCGCGATCTGGGTCGCCTTGACAACTCAACGCGCCAACGCGTGGTGGCCAGACCGACGTGGGTGGGAACATACAACGATGATGGAAACACTGCTTGGCTGGGCAATTGGCATCATCTTGGTGCCTGTCTTGATCTTCCTTGCGGCCATTGGCGTCGATGCTTGGGAGAATCGGGGACGCAAGCGTTCGCTTCAGGACTTGGGCGAGAGTCTGGATCGAGCCAAGGACGTAGCACTCAAGGAGTTCCAAGCCCAACAGGATGAACGCGAAGAACGGCTCCGACGTCAAGCTCGGACCTTGGGCGAGATTCGCGAAGGAAGGGGTTAGAGCGATCAGACAGACATGGCCACCAGCATCCGGAAGGTCCACTGTCCCGAGAAAACAATCGCCGTGGCCCGGTAGAACGGCGGGGTTGGTGCTAGCAGTTCTCGCCACCGCGCACGGCATCGCGGCGGATAGCCGTCCCAACATCGTGCTGATCATGGCGGACGATCTGGGCTACGGGGACATCTCGCCCTACGACGGCTGGATCGAGACGCCGAACCTCGAGGCGCTGGCGGCCGAAGGCCTGCGCTTCACGGACTTCCACACCAGCGGCAATGTCTGTTCGCCGACCCGGGCCGGGCTACTGACCGGTCGCTACCAGCAACGCGCCGGGATTCCGGGGGTGTTGTTCGCCAACGCCGCGCGACCGGAATACCGCCACGGCCTTCACGAGGTCGAACACACCTTCGCCGAGCGACTGCGTGACGCCGGCTACGCCACGGCGGTGTTCGGCAAGTGGCACCTCGGCTATCTGCCCAAGTTCAACCCGGTACGGCACGGCTTCGGGCGGTTTCGGGGGTTCGTGAGCGGCAACATCGACTACGTATCGCATATCGACAGCACGGGTCGCGCCGACTGGTGGGTCGATGATGAACTGCACGACGAGGAGGGCTACTTCACCGAACTGGTTACCGGGCACGCGATTCGGTTCATCAACGAGAACAAGGCGCGTCCCTTCCTGCTCTACCTCGCCCACCATGCGCCGCACTATCCGTTTCAAGGGCCGTCGGACCTCGCCGAGCGAACCGTTGACGGCGAGTTCGATCCGGTGGGCGCACGCCCGGACAAGCGCGAAGCGTATCGGGAGATGGTGCGGAGCATGGATCACGGCATCGGCGAAGTCGTTGCCGCACTCAAAAAGCATGGCATTCGCGAACGTACCTTGATCTGGTTCTTCTCCGACAACGGCGCGGCCTGCCAATGGGGGTCCAACGGTCCATTGCGCGGCAGCAAGGGAACGGATTGGGAGGGTGGCCATCGCGTTCCGGCCATCGCCGCATGGCCGGGCAAGATCGGCGCGGGTGCCGTGACCGCCGAGACCACCTCCACACTCGACGTGATGCCGACGATTCTAGAATTGGCCGGCGTCGCTCCCAATGCGGACAGACCCTACGACGGCATCGACCTATCGCCCATGCTGCTCGATGGCGAGCTCCTACCGGCGAGGCAATTCTTCTGGGGTGGAGACGGCGTCTTCTGGAATGGCGCAGCCGTCCGAGACGGTCCCTGGAAACTCGTTATCGACCGCTACAAGGGCGACTCGCCCGAGCGACCCATGCTCTTCAATCTCGATCACGATCTCGCCGAGTCCAACGACCTCGCCACGACCCATCACAACCGCGCCAAACGGATGTTCGCCGCCCTCTCCCGTTGGCGCGACGATGTCGCGAGCGGCGCGACGCCGCAATAAAGCCCCGCCTCTACGACCCATTGCTTTCAGTTAAAGTAGCCCGATGCGCAACGACGAACGACAGCGGCTGATCGGCATCCTGAACGACGGCTTCGAGAACGGCGGGCCCATCCAGGGCGAAGGCATCGTCAGGAGCCCACTATCGGACTACACCTCGGCGGAGCTCCTGGCGGAGGAACGGAACATCTTCTTCCGTCAGACCCCGCTATTCATGGGACTGTCCGCCGACCTGCCGGAGAACGGCAGCTTTTGGGCGGACAGCGAGACCGGCCTGCCGATCCTCATGACCCGGGACGGCGACGGCCGGTTCCGCGCCTTTGCCAATACCTGCCGCCACCGCGGCACGCAGGTCGTTCCCGACGGTCGGGGCAACCGGGTGCGGTTCAGTTGCCCGTTCCACGCCTGGACCTACTCGTCGAGCGGCGACCTCATCGCCGTCAACAAGGCCGACCGGTTCGGCGACATCGACAAGAGCCAGTACGGCTTGATCGAGCTGCCCGCCGTCGAGCGCCACAACACGCTATGGGTGAAGCCGACGCCGGGCGGCGAGATCGACGTCGACAAGTGCCTGGGCGGCCTCCAGGACGACATGGCCCACTGGAATCTCGACGTGCCGAGCTACGGCGCAAGCCAGGTGCTCCACGCCAACATCAACTGGAAGCTCGCCATCGACACGTTCGGCGAGAACTACCATTTCGACGTCCTGCACCGGGAGACTCTCTCCAAGGACATCCGCGGCAACCTGCAGACCCACGACACCTTCGGCCCGAACTACCGCATGGTGTTCGCCTTCAACCGTTTTGCGGAGATCGCGAAGGCGGTGCCCGATGCCAACGAATGGCCATTCCGGCTGATGACGTTGTCGGTGTACTTCATCTATCCGAATACCATCTTCCTCGTGGATCCCTACGCCGTGGACGTGCTGCGGATCTTCCCGGACGCCGAAGATCCGGCCAAAAGCACGACGGCTCACACCTACTACGTTCTGCCGGAAATGAAGTCGTACTTCGAGGATCCGGCGCACCCGGAACGCGCCTACGAGGACCGCTTCCGCGACTTCAACCACGTCATCGTGAACGAGGACTACCGGATGGCCGAGTCCACGCAGCGCTGCGCGGACGCCGGCATCCAGAGCCACATCCTGTTCGGGCGCAACGAACCGGCGCTCCTGCACTACCACAACGCCCACCGCCGCGGACTGGGCAGGCCGCTGCTGGAAGCGATGCCGGGCTAGCCGCACCGGCGAAAAAGGAGCACCAACGTGGGATTGGCCCCGAAACAGCTAGGGCACCTAGTCGTCAAAGTACGGGACCTGGAACGGGCCGAGGACTTCTATACCGGGATCCTAGGCCTCACCGTGACCGCAAAGTTCGACGGACACGCGGTCTTCATGTCCGCGAACACCGAGCTATCCCACGAGCTCCTGGTCGTATCGTTCGATGACGATGAGCCCGACGCCGAGGCGAAGGGCCAACGGCTTGTCCACATGGCCTGGCAGATGGAATCCTGGGATGACCTCAGGGCGCTCCATCAGCGTTTGAAAGACAACGACATCGAGATACGCATCGGCGACCACGGGCTGTCCCTCGGGGTCTACTTCTGCGACCCGGATGAGAACGAACTCGAGGCGTACTACGAATTGCCCAAGGCGGAGTGGAAGACGGGCGGGAAGCACATCTTCGACTCGGCGTTTCCGCATAGTCTGGAATAGAGCCGTGTTGCATCGGCCCCATTGGTAGCTTTACCTGCGGCCATCCCAAATATCCTTCCAAGCATCGAATTCACCCGCCGACACCCGGTACCGGGCGTAGTTGCCTTCGTGGAGGCCGAGAAGTTCCGTCTCGGCGATCTCGCGGAAGCGGCCACGGTCGCCGGCTTCGATGTTTGCCGCAACCCAAGCCGCAACGCGGGTGGCTGCCGATTCCACGTCCAAGCGGTTGCGGACCACTTCGCCAACGAGTTCGCGCAACGCCTCGCGGTGTCGAAGCCTGAACGGGTCCGGTTCGCCGACCGATTGTCTGATCGCGCCGTACCGGCCGGCAGAACGTTCGTAGGCCCAGAGGAATAGGTTCTTCAACAAGAGCGTGTCGTTCTGCTCGTACACCAACAGGACCGCGTCCGAGTAGTAGTCGCGCGGTACGTCGTTGAAGGAGAGCGGCGACAGATTGTTCTTGATGAACGATATGTTCGCCGCGAGACGCGAGACTCGTTTGTTGACGTCGTCGAAGGCCTGGAGATAGGGAAGCTGCACCAGGCAGAACAGCGCTTGTTCGAACGGGTCGTCAATCGCTTGCGCGGTCGCCAGGACGTGGTCGAAGCACTCTTCCACCTGTGCCGGAACTTCGAGAGGGCGATAGGCGGACGCTCCAATGCCAACCGGCATCCTCCTTAGTCGGCCCGGCGCTGCGGGATCCGGTAGTAGGTTCTCTGCCAGTATGGCGTGCAGGTTGAGGATCGTGCGGCGGTCGAACCGCACGTCGTTCACGCTCTCGACGAGGAATTCGATCGCGTGTTTGTGGTTGAGGATCATCTGCGTCTCGCGGATGTCCCGACCCTCCGCCGAGTCGCCCATTTCAATGAGCCGTTTCGTGTCAAGCAAGGAATAGGTGTTGCCTTCCAGACGGCTCGAATTCCAAGAGAGATCGATCAGCATCCGGTCGAGGATCCGTCGAGCATGGGTTCCCGCAGGTTCCGAGGTCTGCG
>JAPPAV010000109.1 GCA_026705345.1 Gammaproteobacteria bacterium | reverse complement strand
GGCCCGGCAACGGCAGGCCGCCAGTTCTCCTCGCCGACCTGGAGTTTCACGGTGGAGAACGAGGCCGACGCGTGACGGTTCAGGTTGCTGGCCGACAGGTACGCGGCGAGTTCCGTGTACGCCTCCATGCCGTTGTCGAACTCGTGGTTCAGGAATGCGAACACATGGGTGCGCTCGAGTTCGGAGAAGAGGTCGCGGTTCTCGTTCAGGTTGTGCCGATACGTCCCCTGGCCGTCGATGCCGCCGCAGGTGCCGTAGCCGATCTCGTACTGGCATCGTGGATCGCCTAGAGGATAGGTTTCGAACTCGCCGGAACTGTCCGTCAGCTCGCCGGACAAGCCCCATCGCCGGACGCTGCTGACCGAGTCGAACTGGCGGTATTCCGAGTTGGCGCTGTTGTTTCGGAAATCCGTTTCGGATGCCCATGGCGAGTTCGGGTCTAGCCGCCAGCGGAAGTCGGAATCGGCCCATCGGGGATCGTCCTGGGAGTTCACGCGGTCACGTTGGTAGTACTGCGCGAACACACTCACGTTGGTCCGCCCGTCGTTGAAGGTGCTGCCCCACTCGCCGATTAGGTTGAGGTCCGTGCGAGGAACGTTCTCGAACCAGGAATGCTTGACCCGTACGCGGGCACCCTCGAAGTCGCTGTTCAGTACGTAGTTGACGACGCCGGCGACCGCATCGGCGCCGTAGATTGCGGACGCGCCGTCTCGCAACACTTCGATGCGCCGGAGCCCGGCGGGCGGCAGCGACTGCGAGTTGGCGGTGTTGACCGGCACGAAGCTGCCCCCGACTTCCTCGGTCTGGTAGCTGGCGGCGTTCACCACGCGGCGACCGTTAAGCAACACCAGCGTGTTGCCCGTTCCGAGATTGCGGAGGTTGAAAGCGCCGACGTCGCCACGCGCCGCGTTGACGCCGCCGCTGATGTTCTCGGCCTCGTTGAAGAAGTTCGAACCCTGCTCAACCAGTTGCTCTAGCAGGTCGGCGCCGTCGTCGAAGCCCAATGCCTCGATGTCTTCGGCGTCGAGCACGGAAACCGCGAGAGCGTCGGCGATGTCGGCGCCTTTGATCTGGGTGCCGGTGACGATGACTTCCTCGATATCCGAGTCGTCCTCGGTGTCGTTTTGAGCCTGGGCGGCGGTTGTCGCCGCTAGCACCGGCACGAGAAACAGACGCCGCATATACCGGTTCGTGAAGGACATGAGACTTCTCCTTTGACGCGGGGTACTCCCGCCGCGACCATGGCGGGACTGTGCAGTTTGGCGTAAACAGGCGATGGCTTCAATGCGAGACGCGACTCCCAATAGTCGTTGGGCACCTGCGAAATCGCGCGTTCGGGCCGTGCCTGCGGCGCTCCCGTTGACCGGCGCGGTACGTCTCAGTCCATCGCCTTGGCATAACGCCGCAACGCATCGATCAGCGCGTTGCGATGTGCTGACCGCCGGGGACTCGTCGCGGCGGGCGCCGCGCTCTGCGTCACGATCACAAGGTCGTCGTGCGGGTCGATCCAGATGAGCTGTCCGAAAATGCCGTTCGCCGCATAGCGACCGTTGCCCCACAGCCACCACAGATAACCGTAACCCGGGTAACTCGGCGAGCCCTTGGTCGACTCCTGCATCCAGTCGTCCGGCAGCGTTCGCGTTCCGTCGGGAAGCACACCGGCACGAGAGGCGAACAAGCCGATGCGTGCGTAGTCGCGTAGCGTTGCATGGATGCAGCAGCCCCCGAGTTCGACATCCGAAGTGATGCTCCAGGTGGCGGGGTGCTCCATGAGGGGCCGCCACATCTTGGCGGCTAGATAGCTTGCGGCGTTGTTGCCGATCGCCGCGCGCAGCACCGAGCCAGCGAGGTTCGTCTCGCCGGTGTTGTAGTTGAAACTCGTGCCGGGATCCGCCGTGCGGGGCAGCTTCGCCAGGTAGTTGACCAGCGCGAGTCCGTTCAGGCCCGCGGCCAGTGCGACATCGGACGTGGGGTCCGTGTAACTCTCGTTCCACGCCACGCCGGAGGCCATCTGCAGGAGGTCCCGAATCGTCGCGCCATCATAGGAACCGCCCTTGAGGCGGGGCAGGTAGTCCGTCACCTGCTCGTCGACGTTCTCGATATAGCCGTCCCGGATCGCCGCGCCGATGAGCAACGACGTCACCGACTTCGCGACGGAGAACGACACCCAACGAGATGTCTCGCTGTGGCCCAGCCGATAGCGTTCGAGCAGGATGCGTTCGCCGCTTGCTACCAGGAACCCCGCCACGAAGAAGGTCTCGAGGTAGTGGTCAAGCGGATAGGCCGTGCCCTCCACCTCGTAGCTCAATGTCGAGAAGTCCCGTGGATCGTCCGTGAGGCGAAGATGTTCGGTCCCGTTGTCGACTACTCGCGTGTCGTAGATCGCATCGAAGTTCCGAAACCCCGCGATGCGTTCCTCCTGGGACCAGAACAGCGGCGACGTGTCCCGCGTGGGGAGCACCTCGGCGTCCTCTTCGGCCGCGCGCGAAACGCTTCCGCTCGTCAGGCAGAACACGAGCAGGGCAACGGCGGTTCGCGTTCGATGGATCACAGGTGGTCCTCGCTTGTGCGGCCTTTCGGACACTACGCCCCCACCAGGCCGATCAGCGCGTCCAGCACTTCGTTGGGACGTTCGTTGAGCATGGCGTGACCGCAGCCCTCGAGGCGCACCACCCGGGCGTCGGGGAGTGATTGGGCGACGTCCAGTCCGGCCCGCGCCGGTGTCATCATGTCGTCGTTGCCCGCGATGACGAGAGCGGGGCATTGAATCGATGCCTCGGCCGAGTTCGCGTCGAAGGTGTTGCAGGCGGTGAGGTCGGCATGAAACACCCCCGGTGCGGAGCGTTCGAGAAGACGTTCCCCGACCCCGAGCATCCAGATGCCCGGATTCGCGTTGGAACCCAGCGTGCCGGTGGAATGGCTCCAGGTGTTCGCCATGTCGATGGCCGCGTGGTGGTTGTCCTTCGCGGCATTCAACAGGGGGTCGGTAACCGGCATTGGCGCGGAGGTGCCGAGCAGGGCCAGCGCACGACACCGGTCGATCGTCGATGCCGCGAACCGATAGGCAACAAGCGAACCCATGCTGTGGCCAACGACCGCGGCCTTGGGCATGGCGAGGGCGTCGAGCACCTCGCCGAGCCAAGCGGCCATGTCGTCGACGCTATCGAACGGCGGACCCTCGGAGCGCCCGTGACCGGGCAGGTCGACGGCCGCCACCCGCAAACCCTGGCGCGCAAAGTAACGCGCCGGCAATGCCCAAACCGTGTGATCCATGCCGGCACCGTGCACGAAGACGACGCTCTCGGCCTCGATGTCGGGATGACCCGAGCCGTTACCGACATAGACGCTCCGACCGTCGACCTGGAGGCGTGTTCCGCTCATCGTGCCGTTCGCGCCGCCCGGCGCAGCGCGCGGGACAGGTCGCCGATCAGGTCGCGGGGATCCTCTAGGCCGATAGAGAGGCGAACCAGGCCCTCGCCGATCCCTGCCGCAGCCAGGGCATCGGCATCCATGCGGTGATGAGTGGTGCTCGCGGGATGGATGACCAGGGACTTCGCGTCCCCGACATTGGCGAGGTGGGAGAAGATCGACAGGTTCTCGATGAACGTTCGCCCCGCGTCCCGGCCACCCTTGATGTCGAAACTGAACACAGCGCCCGCGCCCTTGGGCAGCAGACGTGCGCAGAGGTCGTGGTCGGGGTGGGAGGACAACTCCGGATAGCTGACCGACTCCACGGCTTCGTGCGCCTCGAGAAAGGCCACCACCTCGCGTGTGTTCGCAACGTGCTTTTGCATCCGGATCGGCAGCGTCTCGAGTCCCTGCAGCACGTGGAACGCCGTGGTCGGCGACATGCACGCCCCGAAGTCGCGCAACCCCTCACGCCGGGCGCGGACGATGAACGCTTGGGGACCGAATTCCTCCGCGAACACGAGATCGTGGAAGCCTTCGTACGGCTCGGTGAGGGTGGGAAACTTGCCGGAGGCTTCCCAATCGAAGGTGCCACCGTCGATCACCAGGCCGCCGATGACGATGCCGTGGCCGCTCAGGAACTTGGTCGCGGAATGGAACACCAGGTCGGCGCCTAGGTCGATGGGTTTGCAGAGATAGGGGGTCGCGAAGGTCGAGTCCACGAGCAGCGGCAGATCGGCGTCGTGCGCGACCTCTGCGACCGCGGGAACATTCAGCACTTCAAGGCCCGGGTTGCCGAGGATCTCGCCGAACACCAAGCGCGTGCTGTCGCGGATGGCCGCACCGAATGCCGCAGGTGATCGCGGATCGACGAACGTGGTCTCGATTCCGAAACGGGGCAGCGTGTACTGCAGCAGGTTGTGCGTGCCTCCGTAGAGCGACCGCGACGCCACGATGTGGTCGCCGGCGGAGCAGATGGTCGACACTGCCAGGTGCATGGCCGCCTGGCCGCTTGCGACGGCGATGGCGGCGACGCCATGTTCGAGGGCGCTGATCCGCTCTTCGAGCACTGCGTTCGTGGGGTTCGACAAACGCGAATACACGTGCCCGGCGCGCTCGATGTTGAACAGGCCAACGGCGAAGTCGCTGTCTGGGAACACGAACGACGCCGACTGGTAGATCGGCGTTGCCCGCGCACCCGTCGCGGCGTCCGGTCGCTGGCCGGCGTGCAAAGCAAGGGTGTCGAATCCGGTGGGGCGAGGGCCCCGATGTTCGTCGTCGGCCATGCGCGAATCCTAACAGCCCGGCCGGCTTGGGTTGCTGCAAAAGGCCGATGCCCAGCTCGGAGTCCGTCCCGCGCCGGAAACCGGGCTGACCGACCGAACCGGCGTTCCGGTTGGTTACTGGAATCGGACCTCGGCGGTGTCGCGCTCGACAGCGGAAGCAGCTTCGGCCGGGCGCGGCGAAAACAGACTGTAACCGATGAGTCCGATGACCAGAGTGAATCCCAAGGCCATCGTCGCGAACAGGACGCTGAACCTACTCGAGAGCTCACGGTGCTGGGATTCCAGCTTGGCGTCGATCGCGTCGAACCGGGGTTCCAGCGCCTCGAACTTGGTGTCGATGGAGTCGAACCGGGGTTCCAGCGCCTCGAACTTGGCGTCGATGGAGTCGAACCGGGGTTCCAGCCCCTCGAACCGGGCCTCGAACTTGGTGTCCATGGCCTCGATGGCCAGGCGCAAGGACTGAACGGCGCCGTCGAGGTCCCGCTTGGTTACGATGTTGTCGGCCAGTTCGTCACCGAGGGCACGAGCCATGCCCTCGGCCTGGGGATCGTCGAATCCGGCCGCCTTCAACCGATCTGAGAGTCGCAGGGTGTCGATCACGGTGGGGTACATCATCGCTACCGCGTTGGTGGAGCTTACCATGTGCCGAGGTGGATCCATCTTGCCCAATTCGCTTGGCGGATGCTGTGAGACATCGACCCGAGTCCGTGTGCGAATGGGCTGAAAGTCGTGTCGTTCGCCGTGTCCTTTGGACGGCGCCGACCCGGCCATGGGCACTTCCATGAACCCGATTTTGTGCTAAGGTGCACTTCCATCTTCCGGCATGGACGCGGGACCGGGTCAAAGATGGGAAACACCCAGTACATCTTCGTAACCGGCGGGGTCGTGTCCTCGCTCGGCAAGGGTATCGTCACGGCCTCCCTGGCGGCTGTTCTCGAAGCCAGGGGGCTCAAGGTCAACATCCTCAAGATGGACCCCTACATCAATGTCGATCCCGGCACGATGAGCCCGTTCCAGCACGGCGAGGTGTTCGTCACGGCGGATGGCGCCGAGACGGACCTCGACCTCGGCCACTACGAACGGTTCATTCGCGGCGTACGCATGTCGCAGCTGAACAACTTCACCACCGGCAGTGTCTACGACGAGGTCATCCGCAAGGAACGCCGTGGCGACTACGAGGGGCGCACCGTTCAGGTCATTCCGCACATCACCGACGAGATCAAGGGTCGAATCCGGGCCGTGGGCGAGGGATTCGACATCGTCATCGTCGAGATCGGCGGCACCGTGGGTGACATCGAGTCGCAGCCGTTCCTCGAAGCCGCGCGGCAACTTCGCCTGGAGATCGGCGGTCGCAACACCATGTTCATCCACCTGACGCTGGTACCGCGCCTTGCCACGGCGGGCGAGATCAAGACGAAACCGACCCAGCACTCCGTCAAGGAACTCCGTTCCATCGGCTTGCAGCCCGACGTGCTGATCTGCCGGTCCGAAGAACCGCTGCCGAAAGCGGTCCGTGCCAAGATCGCCTTGTTCACGAACGTAGAGGAACCGGCGGTCATTTCGCTACAGGATGTGGCGATGTCCATCTACCAGGTGCCGGTACTGCTCAACGAGCAGTGCCTGGACGACCTGGTCGTCGAGAAATTCCGGCTGGACTGCGCGAGCGCGGACCTCCTGGAGTGGCGGCGCGTCGTCGACGCCCTGAGCTCGCCGGAGAGGACCACCGAGATCGCCATAGTCGGCAAGTACCTCGATCTGCCGGACGCCTACAAGTCCCTGACGGAAGCCATTATCCATGCGGGCATCGAGAACCGTACCCGGGTCGACGTCCACTACGTCGATGCCGAACATCTCGAGCAGAACGGCTGCGATGTGCTTGCGGGAATGCACGCCATCCTCGTCCCGGGTGGGTTCGGGCCGCGGGGATTCGAAGGCAAGATACTGGCGGCCCGGTACGCGCGCGAGCACAACGTCCCGTACCTCGGCATCTGTTACGGACTTCACGCCGCCGTCATCGACTTCGCGCGCCACGTCGTCGGCCTCGGCAGTGCGCATTCGACCGAGATAGACCCGGACACCGAGCACCCCGTCATCGGCCTGGTGTCCGAGTGGCATGATCTCACCGGCGAGGCCCAGCAACGCAACGGCGACGAGGGTCTCGGCGGCACGATGCGACTCGGCGAGCAGCGATGCCTTCTCGACGGGGCGAGCCTCGCGCGTGCTCTGTATGGCGAAGAGGCCATCTTGGAGCGCCACCGGCACCGCTACGAGGTCAACAACACCTACGTTGCGTCCCTCGAGGAGCACGGCATGGCGGTGGCCGGGCGCTGCGACCGCGACGATTTGGTCGAGATGATCGAATTGCCTGCCCACGACTGGTTCGTGGCATGCCAGTTCCATCCCGAGTTCAACTCATCGCCCAGGGATGGGCATCCGCTGTTTCGGGGTTTCATCGCGGCAGCCAACCGGCATGCGGATAAGCCGCAGCCTACCGATATCGCGGCAGGCTAGTCTCCTAGGGCGCCCTTGATGTCTACTCACAGGTTGCACTTGGAGCAGCGTTCACGGCTGCTCTTGGACGGCTGGTGTACCCACGAGCCGCGCTCGGGTACTCGCGGGACGCACTAGCCGGATTCTCATAGACCGGTAGCCGACGGGAGACCGAAGTCGGAACGGGTCGAACAGGGTGTCGGACAGGGAAACAGGAGTCCGGATTTGCAGCTTTGCGGTTTCGAGGTCGGGCTCGATCAGCCGGTATTCCTGATCGCCGGCCCCTGCGTCATCGAGTCGGAGGCCCTCGCCATGGAGACCTCGGCGGGGCTCAAGGCCATTGCCGAGAGCGTGGGGCTGCCGTTCATCTACAAGAGTTCGTTCGACAAGGCCAACCGGTCGTCCCACGAAAGCTACCGGGGACCCGGGATCGACGAGGGGCTTAGGATTCTCGACCGGGTGCGTCGGGAAGTCGGCGTGCCGGTACTCACCGACGTGCACGAAGACACGCCGCTCGACGAGGTCGCGGACGTGGTTTCGGTGTTGCAGACACCCGCGTTCCTGTGCCGGCAGACCAATTTCATCCAAAACGTCTGCGCCAAGGGTTTGCCGGTGAACATCAAGAAGGGACAGTTTCTGGCACCGGCCGACATGCGTCATGTGGTCGGCAAGGGGCGGGCGACCGGCAACGACCGGATCATGGTCTGCGAGCGGGG
>JAPPAV010000082.1 GCA_026705345.1 Gammaproteobacteria bacterium | reverse complement strand
CACGCCGTCCTCCTCCACCCGGTATTGAAAGAACCAGTACCTAAAGAGAGCGACGGCAACGAGCGCGACCAACCCGAGGACAACGGCTGCCGCAGCGAGCAGGACATGCTGCTTGATCAGGATCAGAAGGCCGGCGGCGGAGGCGGCCACATTGGCGAAGTTGCTGACGAGACCTTTGACGGTGCGGCCCAAGAAGAAGAACAGTGCCAGCGGTGTGGTCCGCAACCACCCGTCGGTTCCCATAGTGACGGATTCCCTGTGGATGCTCAGGCGCGGTCCTGGTCCCGGCGATCAGGTTCCGGCACCGCCGCCAGCATCTTCTCCTCCATTTCCTCGGCGCTGCGCATGTTGGCAAGGTCGAGGCTGAAGTCGGGCCGTTTCGGAGCCTCGATCTTGCCGAGGAGTTCGCGAATTTCGCGAGGCGCGAGCCCCAGTTCGCGAAGCTCGGCGCGGCTTAGATCCGAGGCGCCGTCGCGCACCGCGATACCGTCGCCCTGGGGTCGAAGCAACCTCGCCAGTGCCTGCCGTTCGCCATGGCTCAAGCGCGTGCCGAGCACGTTGTAGTCGAGCCACGCTTCGTAGGCCAGGGGGGCGACGCGTTCGAGCATGCCTGCCATGACGCGACCGTACTCCTGGATCTCCCACTGCGCATGATCGTCCACGCGCAGCGTCAGGAAGTGCAGCAGATTGTGCAGGTCGATCTTCCAATACCACTGTGTATAGGTCGACAGTGGCAGGTCGATCCGCGCGATTTCCCGCGCCACGTCCTCCCCCAACAGCCAGCCGTAGGTGCCCGATGCATGGTCGCGCAGCTGCTGCCACCGCTCGACGGCCGCGGCGTAGATCTCGGACGATGCCGGTTCGGCCTCGCGGCCCTGGTTGTTGACGCTGCTTTGGTGCGCGAAGTGGGCACGGGGCGGTTCGTAGAAGAGCAGCGGCAGCAGGCTGTAGCGGGCACTGTATTCGTTCACGGACGCGGTCCGGTGCCGTATCCACTGCCGCGCAACGAACATCGGCATCGAACAGTGGAACTTGAACTCGACCATCTCGCTCGGCGTCGTGTGGGCGTGGCGCTGGAGATAGCGGATCAACCCCCGCGTCTGGCTGACGCGACGCGTACCGGCGCCGTAGCTGACCCGCGCTGCCCGTTCGATGTCGTCGTCGGTGCCCATGTAGTCGACCAGCGCCACGAAGCCGTGGTCGAGCACCGGAAAATAGCCGCCGAGAATCTCCTCGGCACCGGGCGCAATGGGTCGCTTGGTGTGCATCGCCGGATGGTCGAGTCGTATGGGCGGGACAGTAGCACGGTGAAGGCAGACGATGCGCGACCGACTCGAGAAGCCGTTGAATCCGCCGCCGACAAACTTGCCAACTTCAACTTGCGCGCACTCGTCACGGCCATGACAATCCCACGCACCAAGGACACCCCTGCGAGGCTCGGGCGTCGCGGCCCGTGCATGCAATGACACCCAGACCAAATCGCTTTTCGAAAAGCGTCTGCATCGCAGTACTTGCTACGCTCCCCTGCCTAGGCGCGCACGCCGCCGAACAGCGCACCGAGTACTCGACCGTCGATCTGATCGCCGAAGCCGCGAGCCTGCCGACGGACGGCGGCGCCGTAGCCCTCGGCATCTATTTGAAACCGGACCCCAAGTGGCACGCGTATTGGATCAACCCGGGCGATGCGGGCAAGGAAGTTTCGGTCCGCTGGACGCTGCCCGAGGGCTTCGAAGTGGGCGAGCTCCAGTACCCCTCGCCCCACGTCATTCCCTTCGACATCTTCAACACCTACGGGTTCGACGAGGCCATCCTGCTACTCGCGGATGTAACGGTCCCGGCCCTCGAGACCGCCGGCGATGTCGAGTTGAAGGGTCGGGCCAGTTGGGTCGTCTGCGACGACGAGCTTTGCGTTCCCGAGCGGGCCGACTTGTCGATCACCCTGCCCGTGGGCGACGGTGGCATCGACCCGGACAACGCAGCGCGGTTCGAGGCCGCACGAGCGAAGCAGCCGAAGCCCGTCGATTGGCCAGCACGTTTCGAGGTCGTGGATGGCAACGTCAACGTCGGTGTCGCCCTGCCCCACGCGGCGATGGATGCGTACTTGTTCGTAGCCACCAAGCGACTGGTTCGCTACGACGAACAAACGAGTGCCGAGACGCCTTTCGGGCTGCAATTCTCCGCAGCGGCCGGGACCAAGGCGGATCGGATCGAGGAGACGAAGGCCGTCCTCAGCTATCGCGACGCAGATGGTGCGGACCGAAGCGTGCTGCTCGACATCGCCAAGTCGGACGGCGCCCTTTCAGATGCCATGGCGGCTGCGGGACCGGCCTCCTCGGGCGGCGCCGGAAACGTCGGCGGAATTGGTGGCGTCGAGACCGCCGGCATGGGACTCGTCACGGCGGTTTTCTTCGGCCTGCTGGGCGGGATCATCCTGAACTTGATGCCCTGCGTGTTTCCCATCCTGAGCATGAAGGCTCTCAGTCTCGTGGAACTGTCGGGTGCCGACCGCAAGACCGCGCGATCGAGCGGCATCTTCTACACGGTCGGCATCCTCGTCGCGTTCGCGGCCATCGCGATCACGCTGATCGCGCTGCGCGAAGCCGGCAGCGCGGCGGGATGGGGTTTCCAGATGCAGACGCCGTTGGTCAACCTCGGCCTCGGCCTGCTGATGGTCGCCATCGCGCTGAACCTCGCCGGGGTCTACGAGTTCGGCCTGCGGATGATGGGCATCGGCCAGTCGTTGACCGCCGACGGTTCGAAGAGCGAGCGGCGAAAGTCGTTCTTCACCGGTCTATTGGCCGTTGTCGTCGCGACGCCCTGCACGGCCCCCTTCATGGCCGGCGCAATCGGCTACGCGTTGGCACAGCCGACTGCCGTCGCCCTGGCCGTATTCCTCGCCTTGGGACTGGGGCTCGCACTTCCCTATCTCCTGCTGTCGTTCGCGCCCGGGCTCGGTCGGCTGTTGCCCAAGCCAGGACCGTGGATGGCCAAGTTCCGGGGCGTGCTGGCGTTCCCGATGCTCTTGGCGGCGCTTTGGCTGTTCTGGATCGTCGGCCGTCAACTCGGGGCGTCTTCGATGGGTGTCGCCATCCTCGCGGCATTGCTACTCGCCTTCGCCCTGTGGGCGTACGGCCAGGCGGCCAGCGCCAAGTGGCGCCCGGCATGGTATGCAACGGCCATCGCAGGACTCGCCGCGTGCATCACGGCCAGCGTCGTCGTCGAGGACTACCGCGACGGACCGCAACTGGCCGGCGACGTCTCCGCCGGTACCCTCGGCAAGCTCGAACTCGAACACTTCACGCCGGAACGTGTCCTCGGCTACATCGACGAGGGCCAGCCCGTGTTCGTCTACTTCACGGCCGACTGGTGCTTGAGCTGCAAGGCCAACGAGCGGGCCGCCCTGGCCACGGACGCGGTGGGCGATGCGATGAACGAACGCGGCATCAAGGTCGTGGAGGCCGACTGGACGTCGGAAGACCCGCAAATCACCGAGTGGCTCGAGAAATACGACCGCGTCGGCGTGCCGCTCTACCTCTACTTCCCGACGGGGTCGACCGCCGAGACCGCCGCCGTCCTTCCGCAGCTTCTGCTGCCCCAGATCGTCATCGACGCCATCGACGATGCCGACAACGCAGCAACGGTGGCGCTCGCCGATTACGGGCCTCTGCAGACGTACCTCGACCTTGACAAGGTGTGGCACGAGATCGAAGACGAGATCCGTGCATCGGATGCCTCGAAAGAGGAGAAGGACCGGCGCCGGGAGGAAGAGCGCGGCCCGCATCCCGACATCGCGCCGGCGACCGCTGCGGCGAAAGCGATAGTCGCTATGAACGGCGAACACGAACGGACGGTGGACGCGGCGGTCTTTCTTGTCGAACAGACCGCAAACGCCGACGATATGGAAATCGGCGCCCTAGCGCTCATGCACCATGCTCCCGATCACGAGGACTGGCCGCTCCTGCTGTGGAATCTCGACTTCCGCGCCGACCCCGGTGAGAAGGCGAGCATCGACGCGCTCATCGACTCGATCGCCGACGACGCGTCGAACCCGGTGCACCGCGCTGCGGCGAGGTACTTCCTGGCTTCGCGGAACATGCGCCAAGTCAACGACATCAAGACAGCGTCCGAGGACCGGGAACGCTATCGCGAGGCGGCCTTCGCCCTAGCCGAGGGCTTGAGCACGGGCGTCGCGGAAGAACCCTTCAAGACGCGGCGGGACCGCGACCCCATCACCTTGGCTGAAGCCGAAAAGAACCTGCTGAACAGTTTCAAGTTCGCGGTGGGCGGCACCTTGCCCGACGTGACCGCGGTGCGGCTGGACGGCGCCGAGGAGAGCTTCTCAGCTTACGGCAACGAGGTCGTGCTGCTCGATTTCTGGGCAACCTGGTGCGGTCCATGCGTCAATTCCCTGCCAAAGCTGCGCGAGTTGGACGAGTCGCTCCCGGACGATCGCTTCGAAATACTCTCGATCAGCGTCGATGATCGACTCGACACCGTCACCGAATTCCAGGTGGACGAGCCGATGCCCTGGGCGAACTGGCACATCGGTCCGAAGAGCGAGATATTGAGGTCCTGGGTGATTCGCGGCTATCCAACGTATCTGCTGGTCGACGCCGACGGCACCGTGCGGGCAAGGACCCACGACCTGGACGACGATCTCACGGCGCTGATCGAACGCACCGTCAACGGAATGGCTAGCTAGCCGCCTTTGGCCGGGCGGGGCTGCGAACGATGACCAGCTACTTCATCCGCCGCCTGCTGCTCATCATTCCGACGTTCATCGGCGTCACCATTCTGGTGTTCACCCTGACCCGCCTCGTGCCCGGCGGGCCCATCGAGCGAATGCTGAGCGAAGCGGCGCTCGCCGGGGCAGACGAGACCGCGACCACCAGCTACGACAGCCAAGGCGGCAGTACGTTGTCCGATGCCCAACTGGAAGACTTGAAGGCCTACTACGGATTCGACAAGCCCGTCGTCGTCTCGTATTTCGAGTGGCTCGGCAAGGTCCTGGTGCTCGATCTCGGCCGGTCGACCCGCTACAGCGACCCGGTCTGGAACACCATAACGGATCGTCTTCCCGTGTCCATCTTCTACGGCGTCTGGGCGCTGATTCTCACCTACGGCGTGTGCATCCCGCTCGGCATCTACAAGGCCATCCGCCACAAGACGGCCTTCGACAACCTGACGTCGGCCCTCGTGTTCGCTGGCTACGCGATTCCGAACTACGTCGTCGCATTGCTCCTGTTGACGATTTTTTCCGCGAACCTGGAGTGGTTCCCCCTTGGCGGGTTCGTCAGCGACGACTTCGACGAACTCTCGGGGTTCGAGAAGATCGGCGACGTGTCGATACACGCCGTGCTCCCCTTGATCGCCTACACGTTGGGCGGCTTCGCGTTCTATACCATCCTGATGAAGAACTCGCTGATGGACAACCTCGCCGCAGAGTACGTGCGCACTGCGGTGGCCAAGGGCATGGACTTCAGGCGCGCGATCTTCGGTCACGCCTTTCGCAACAGCCTGATTCCCATCGCCACCGGTTTCGGGAACAACATCTCGCTGATTCTCACGGGTTCGTTCCTGATCGAGACGATATTCAACATCGACGGCATCGGCCTGCTCGGCTTCGAGTCCCTCGTGGAGCGCGACTATCCCGTCGTCATGGGGATTCTCGTGGTCTCGTCCATCCTGTTCCTGATCGGCAACATCCTGTCCGACATCTGCGTAGCCCTGGTCGATCCCAGGGTCAAGTTCGGCAGCGGAGACGCCGGTCAATGATCCTCGACCGACTACGCCAGTCGTTCGCGTTGAACCCGCTGACCGTCAAGCAGTGGCGACGCTTCAGGTCGATCAAGCGGGGCTACTATTCCGCCGTCGTTCTGGGCGCGATGATCGTGCTGTCGTGCGGCGCGGAACTCCTGGTCAACGGCCGTGCGCTGATCGTCTACTACGAGGGCGAACTCTACTTCCCGACCTACGGGGACATCATCCCGGGCAGCACCTTCGGCCTCGACTACGAGTACGAGACGAACTACCGCGACCTCGATGCCGAGTTCGAGGAGCAAGACGGCGACAACTGGGTGTTGATGCCGCCGGTACGCTACGGTCCGCTGGAAAACAACCTGACGCCGGGATACTTCCCACCCTATTCGCCGTCGTTCGAGACCGGCCACTACCTCGGCACGGACGAGACCGGGCGCGACGTGCTTGCGCGTCTGGTCTACGGGTTCCGGATCGCCTTCGCCTTCGCCTCCCTGCTGCTGCTCTGCAACTACCTGATCGGCATCGCCATCGGCAGCGCGATGGGTTTCTGGGGCGGCGTCTTCGACCTCGCATTCCAACGCCTCATCGAGATCTGGAACATGGTGCCGACCCTCTACGTCATCATGATCGTGGCCAGTATCGTGATACCCAATTTCTGGACGTTGGCGGCCGTGATGGTAGCCCTCGGGTGGACCGCGATGACCTGGAACATGCGCACCTCCACGTACAAGGAAAAAACCCGGGAATACGTCCTCGCGGCACGCGCCCTCGGCGCGTCCAATCAGCGCATGATCGGCAGCCACGTGATCCCTAACACGATCTCGGTGATCGTCAGCTTCATTCCCTTCTCGATCGCCACCGGGATCTTCCTGCTGACCGCGCTCGACTACCTGGGCTTCGGCCTTCCCCCGCCGACGCCGAGTTGGGGCGAGATGCTCTCCCAAGGCCAGAAACACATCGTCACGGCGCCGTGGATCATCCTCTCGGTGGCCATCGCCATCTCGATCGTACTCGTGATGGTCAACTACATCGGCGAGGCCGTTCGCGAAGCGTTCGACCCCAAGAAGTTCGCCTACTACCAATAGCATTCAGCCGTTCGAGAGAAGGAGATGCAAAACATGAATCACCCCGCCAAGACCATCGCCGTGCTGGCGACCGGTGCCGTGCTGGTCTCGGGGTGCGGCAGCGAGACGAACATCTACCTCACGCTGGGCGTCCCTGTCGAACCGTACGCCTTGCCGGAAACCGCCATCGAGTTGCCCCCGATCGAAGTCCTGGAGGGCGACGGGCTACCCGACGTCCTGCCGGAAGATCTGGTCTGGGTCACCAACGAGGACGATCCGGTGTTCGCCTCCCCCGATGCCAAACGCGGCGGCACCTTCCGCACGTCCATCTTGGGTTTCCCGCTAACACTGCGCCGTGTCGGCCCGGACTCCAACGGCTCCTTCGCGGGCTTTCTGCGCCCCAACCAGTTCGGCCCCATCGCCCTGCATCCGGATACCCGCCGGGCAATTCCCGCCTTGGCGACGCACTGGGCGTTCGGCGCCGATGGGCGAAGCATCTACTACAGGATCAACCCGAAGGCGCGCTGGTCGGATGGCGTCCCGGTTACCGCGGATGATTTCGTGTACGCGATGCAGTTCATGCGCTCGAAGGAAATCGTCGCTCCCTGGTACAACAACTACTACACGGAACGCATCCGCGACTTGAAGCGCTACGACGACCAAACCTACGGCGTCCAGGGAGCGAATCCCATGCCGGCGGGCGAGATGCACGCCAACTACGGCATCGGCCCCCAGCCCCGGCATTTCCACGTGCTCAACGACGATTGGGTGGCGAACACCAACTGGCAAATCGAACCGAATACAGGGCCCTACCAGATCACCAAGGTCCGCAAGGGCAAGTACATCGAAATGACGCGCAAGGCCGACTGGTGGGGCGACGAGCTCAAGTATTTCAAGCACCGCTTCAACCCGGACAAGATCCGCGTCCGGGTCATACGCGACCCCAACGTCGCCTTCCAGTACTTTCTCAAGGGCGAGCTGGACACCCAGGGGCTCGTGCTGCCGCAGTACTGGCACGATAAGGCGAGGGGCGAGGCGTTCGACAACGGCTACATCGCCAAGTACTGGTTCTACAACGAACAGCCGGAGGCCTCGGGCATGTACCTGAACATGGCCGACCCGATTCTCTCGGACGAACTCGTGCGATTCGGCATCGCACACTCAATGAACTTCGACCGCGTCATCACGACGGTGCTGCGCAACGACTACGACAGACTGTCGACCTTCCAGATTGGATTCGGCGACTACGACAACCTCGACATCCGGCCGCGCGAGTACGACCTCGAAAGGGCGGATGAATATTTCGACGCCGCCGGCTTCGAGACACGCGGCGGGGACGGGATTCGCATCAACAAAGACGGCGAACGCTTGTCATTCCAGGTGACCTACGGAACGCCGCTGCACACCGACCGGCTGGTCGTGCTGCAGGAAGAGGCGCGCAAAGCGGGTCTGGAGCTCGAGCTGGACCTGAAGGACGGTCCGGGCTCGTTCAAGAAGATGCTCGAAAAGAAACACCAGATCGCATGGATGGGCTGGGCCGCAGGCGGATTGGCGCCGGGGTACTGGCAGTTCTTCCACTCGGCAAACGCCAACAAGCCGCAGACCAACAACCTCACGAACCACGCCAATCCGGCCATGGACGAGTTGATCATGGACTACCGGACTTCGACCAGCCTAGAGGACCGCATCCGGCTGGCACGCATACTCGAACAGATGGTGCACGACTCCGGCGTGGTGATACCGACCTTCCGCGTACCCTACACCCGCGCCGGCGCATGGCGATGGGTCAAGCTCCCCGAATGGGTGGCGCCGCGCACGGTCGCCAGCGTGTTCAGCCCGTTCGCCAACACCGGCGGCTTCTCCGGTGGCGGACTGTTCTGGATCGACGTCGACGAGAGGGAACGCACCCTCGAGGCGAAGAGCGACGGCCACAGTTTCGGACCGACGACCATCGTCGACACGACCTATCGAGTCGACCCCGCGGGGTAAGTCGTCGTGCCCATCCTCGAGATCGACCAGCTGTCCATCGCCTTCGATACCGAAGGCGACGTCGTCACCGTCGTCGACCGCGTCAGCTTCGATCTCGAAGCCGGCGAGACCCTCGGCGTCGTCGGCGAGTCCGGTTGCGGCAAGAGCGTCACCGCGCTGTCGATCATGGGTCTGCTACCGAAGCCGGCAGGCCGCATCCAGGGCGGCGACGTACGTTTCAAGGGCGAGAGCCTGCCGTCACTGGCCCCCGAACGCATGCGAGACATACGGGGCAACCGCATCGCGATGATCTTCCAGGAGCCGATGACTGCCCTGAATCCGGTACACCGTGTGGGTCGCCAACTCGCCGAGACCTATACCCTGCACCAAGGCGAGCTCTCCGCCGACGTGGTCCATCGGCGCTGCCTCGGCCTGCTCGAGCAGGTCGGCATTCCCGCACCGGAGCAACGCCTGTCCGAGTATCCCCACCAACTCTCCGGTGGCATGCGCCAGCGCGTGATGATCGCCATGGCGCTGGCGAGCAAGCCTGACATACTGATCGCGGACGAGCCCACCACCGCCCTCGACGTCACCATCCAGGCCCAGATTCTCGAATTGCTGCGCGACCTGCAGCGCGAAACCGGCATGGCGATCATCTTCATCACCCACGACCTCGGCGTCATCGCCGAGCTTTGCTCACGCGTCGTGGTGATGTACGCGGGGCGCATGGCCGAGCAGGCCGGAATCGAACCGCTCTTCGCACACCCCGTGCATCCCTACACGCGCGGCCTCCTGGCATCGATCCCGCGTCTCGAAGACACGCCGAAGACCCTATTGACCACGATCCCCGGGGTCGTTCCGAGCATCGAGGAATTGCCAAGCGGGTGCCGCTTCGCCAACCGCTGCCCCTATGTCAAGGATCTCTGCAGCCGCGAAGCACCGGAGCTGGTTAGCGCTTCGCCCGGCCATCGGGTTGCCTGTCACCGCTGGCGCGAAGCCGAAGCTGGGACTCTCGAGAATTGGGGGTCGTGAAGATGGCCGCCGAACCCATGCTGCGCGTACGCGGTCTCACCAAGCACTTCCCCGTCCGGGGCGGCCTCTTCCTGCGCACGACGGGCCACGTGCACGCGGTGGACGACGTGTCGTTCGACTTGGATGTCGGCGAAACCGTCGGCCTGGTCGGCGAGTCGGGCTGCGGCAAGAGCACCGTGGGCAAGACGCTGCTCCGGCTGCACGAACCCACCGCTGGCGAAGTCCTTTTCGAGGGCCGCGACATCACTACCATGGGCCGCAGGGAGTTGCGCCAGCTACGGCGCGATATCCAGATCATCCTGCAGGATCCGTTCGAGTCCCTGAATGCCCGGCACACGGTGGGCAAGATCCTCGAGGAACCCTTCGTCATTCATCGTATCGGCACAACCCAGGAACGTCGTCGCTGGGCCGGCGAGCTTCTCGAACGGGTGGGCCTGAGCCCAGCTGCCGCCAGCCGTTTCCCGCACGAGTTCTCCGGCGGCCAGCGCCAGCGCATCGGCATTGCCCGGGCCATCGCCCTCAGGCCGAAGCTGATCGTCTGCGACGAAGCGGTCTCCGCCCTCGACGTCTCCATCCAGTCGCAGATCATCAACCTGCTGCTCGACCTGCAGCGCGAAATGCACTTGGCGCTGATCTTCATCGCCCACGACCTCGCGGTCGTGAAGCACGTCTCCGACCGCATCGCGGTGATGTACTTGGGCGAGGTGGTCGAGACCGCCACCGCGAAAGACATCTACGCGTCCCCGCGTCACCCCTACACCCAGGCGCTGATCTCCGCCATCCCGCTGCCCGATCCCACCGCCGACCGGGACCGCATCGTACTCGTGGGCGACGTGCCCTCCCCCATCGACCCGCCCAGCGGCTGCCGCTTCCACACGCGATGCCGCCATGCCCGCGAGGATTGCAGGCAGAGGAAGCCTACGCTGGACACCGTGCGGGACGGTGCTTCGGTAGCGTGCCACTACTGGCGTGGTTTGGGATGATTAGGGCCCCGAGTTGGGACTCAGTCCAAACGACTTCGAACGAAGTCCAAGCCAGAATCGAACCTTGGCAATAGCCTGCAACCCCAGTTCGCCAAGTCGTCCACAACGTTCTGATCGTCAAAGTCCTTCGAATTGCGATTGAGGAAGCAACTCCCGTGCTCGCTGGGACGGACTTTGAGATCGGCAACAACGGACGTGTATACGATCGCGTCTTGAGGAGAGAAGTCGTACTCCTTCTGACAGCGCAATGACTCCGCAATCGTGTCGGAATCCAGCGGAATGACATCGGCTACTTCCATGATCTTCGACACAACATCCTCGAGACGTCTGTGCTCTTCGTCTGCGCTGCCAATCAACAACGCGGTGATGTCATCGAAGCGACTCAATCGCTCCGCATACGTGTCCGTTCTGGCAAGTTGGTGTAGTTGAGCATCCACGGTCCGCTTGACCTGTAACCGGTCCTTTCTCCGCCTAGTGAGCGTCTCATAAGGCTCAGCCAACGAATAAGCCGGGACAATCAAATCGACTTGGCGGTTTGCACTCAGATCCAACAGCGTCTCGCAACTAGCAGCCTGTTCCTGCAAAAGAGCAAGCTCGAGCACGAAATTCGACTCCACATATACGTTCACGCAACCGCTTCGTGTTCCACGCGACCGTTTTGGATGGCGGCTCGAAGTCCAGATTCATCCAGCCAACCTCGATCGTCAGCGTCCTGATCCCGCCTGTCCGCACACCGCACAACGTCACTCAGCCAAGCAGCGACAACAAGCTCGAACGCTTGACCGCTTACCTGATCCGGAACGATACCAGCATGACTGAAGTACGGTGCAAATGTGGGTCCGATGTCCGCTTCGAACGTCGGCCAAACTTCGCCAGGGCTAGTTCCAGCATCTTTCCATGCATAGAGACGATCAGGCGTGATAAGGAGAAAGTAGTCCGATCCGCTACCAACACCGTGGGCAAGCAGATTCCGCCGAGTCTTCGCAGCCCACTTGCCGGAAGTACCCGTTCTGTTTTTGATCTCGGCTAGGGCAGCTAGACGCCCATCTGAATCGTAAAGGGACAGATCCGCAGGAATAGACACCGACCAATACCAACTTCGTCGCGTCGGGAGATCAGTATCATGCGACCCTCGTCCGTCCGTCAAGCAGAAGGAGTCGATGGGTCAGACTAGCGTTTCTGGCGGCGCCACCATGACGGTTCAGCAAAGTTCCGGGCGAGTCCGCAGGCGCGAGGCTTGGCGACGCCGGCACCAAGTGTGCCCATGGCGACGGTCTTGCGACTAGGGACATCGCCAGTTCACTGCGGCATGTTGACAGTCGAGCTATTGTAGCTAACATAGCTTCTATGGATCAAATCCGTCCATTGTTGCCTAGCGGTCAGCACCGCCTCGCTGCGGGAGGATTCGCAGAGCGAATTCTCGGGGCGACCGCGAAGCGGTCGCGTCTTCCATGAAAGAGATTGCCGCCAGGGACGCCAAGAACCGGTTCGGTCAGCTGCTCGATGCGGCGCAACGCGCTCCGGTACGGGTAACCAAGAACGGTCGAGGCATCACCGTGATGTTGTCTGTGGAGCACTACGAGCGACTCCGAGGAGTGGCGTGGGACCGACTAACGTCCGCCATGGACGCGATGGCCGAAGAAGCCGAAGCCAGCGGCTTGACGGACGCAAGGCTTGTCGAGCTTCTTGCCGATGAGAGTTGACCGAGCGGTCGTCGATACGAATGTCCTGATCAGCGCAGCCCTCCGATCATCTGGCTCGCCCCGCCGCGTGGTCGAGACGATTCGCGACAACAACGCCTCGTTGCTGTTCTCGGATGACACCTTCGTCGAACTGCAGACTCGCATTCGACGACCAAAGTTCGACCGGTATGTCAGCGAGAACCTTCGAGACGAGTATCTGTTGCAGCTACTCGTCGCCTCCGAATGGGTCTCGATAACAGGTTCCCGGCTCGGTTGCCGTGACCCTGATGACGACAGAATATTGGAGACAGCACTCATGGGGGAAGCCGACTGCCTAGTCACCGGGGACCGGGACCTTCTGGACATGTCCGGGTTTCGAGGCATTCCGAGCCTGACGCCGACCGCATTCCTGCACGAAACCGTCGATAGACCCGGTGCCCATTGATGGCCAACTGAGTTCAATCACCCAATCGACCCGACGGGTCTGACCACCACACGGTTGCCGTCCGGTACGCAACCCGACACACTCATGCGGATTGGTACGCCTTGGTCCAGCTCGATGCGCCACACCAGTTCCCGCTGTGGAGTCACTTTCCTCGCCTGCCTGTTCGCGGTGGCCGCCTCCGGCGCCGGCGTGGCAACCGAGACGATCTCGACGACGGAATTGGGCCCCGCCGCCCCAACGTGGTTCGTGGTGAAGGCCGCGCTTGGGGCCGGCTACGTCTTCGACGCCGCCGACGGCGAGATGATCGGCACGCTGTCCCTGACGCCATGGACGCCCACCGTGCGCCGGCATACCGAGCGCGGCGAAATCTATGCCGCCGAAACCCACTACTCCCGCCGACACGACGGCGAACGCACCGATGTGCTGCGCATCTACGCCCACGAGACGCTCTCGCCCCAGGGCGAAATACCCATCCCGAAGAAGATCGCGGCCCTGCACCGGCATTACCTCGGGATCCTGTCCGGCGGACGCTTCGTCACGGTCTACAACATGACGCCGGCGCAGTCGGTGTCGGTGGTGGATGTAGAAAACCGGCGTTTCGTCGGGGAGGTCTCGACGCCCGGTTGCGCCGTGACCTTGCCAACCGGCGAGCGCGGGTTCCTGATGATGTGCGGCAACGGAACGGTGCAATGGATCGGGCTCGACGAGAACGGGGACGAGGCCAACCGGGTGCGCAGCCCGTCTTTCTTCTCGGTGGAGGACGATCCGCTGTTCGACCAGCCGACCCGCACAACTGCCGGTTGGCAGTTCCTGAGCTTCGCCGGCCAGACCATGGAAATCGCCGTCGAGAACGGCGAGATCGTCATCGGCGAGTCCTGGTCGATACTCGGTGAGGACGACGCGGGCTGGCGCCCGGGAGGTGGCCAGCCGACCGCCTTCCATGCAGGGCACGACCTGCTGGTTGTCCTGATGCACCAGGGCGGTGTCGATACGCAGGACCAGGACGGCACCGAAGCCTGGATCCTCGACCGGGGCACCCAGCGTCGGATCGGTCGAATCACGTTCGAGGCTCCGGCCTCCGAGCTGCTGGTCGTGGAAGGCGACGAACCCCTGCTGCTCGCGGCCATCGGCGGCGGTGTCCATGTCTTCGAGCTGGCCACGGGCATCCGGGTGCGCGTCGTCCAGACGAACCGCGGCGGTTCGCTGCTGCAGTACTGAGTTTCGAATGGAAGGTTCGCCGATGCTGGCCGCCGCTCTCGGGTTCGCGTTGCTCCTGGGGACCGCTTCATGGCGCAAGCTCCGGGGTCTCGACGAATTCCGGGCCGTGTTGGCGGACTACCGGCTGATTCCGGCATGCGCGACCAAGCCGGCCGCGCTAGCGGTGTCTACGGTCGAAGGGGTGCTTGCCGGGTTTTGGCTTGTCGCTCCGTGGCGCGTCGAAGCAGCCATCTTGGCCGGGGTCGGCACCGCGTTGTTGATGGCCGCATACGGGAGTGCCATCACGGTCAACTTGCTGCGCGGGCGATCCTGGATCGAGTGCGGTTGCGGCGGCGGCGAGCAGCTTTCCTGGATCCTGGTCCTGCGAAACCTGGTGCTCACCGGCTTCGCGCTCTTGCCCCTCGCGATCATCGATGCCCCGTTGCCCCGGTGGCAGGATCTCGCCGTATCCGTGCCAGTCTTCGCGGTAGCCGCGCTGCTGTATCTCGCCACCCGCACGCTGCTCGAGAACGCAGCGACCATGCGCATCTTGAGCGAGCCACCACCATGACCGCCGGACTGGTGCTGGACGTCGTGCTTTGGTTGCTCGTCGGGGTGTTGACGATCGCGGTGCTCGCGCTCGCTCGCCAGGTGGGCGTCCTGAACCAGCGCGTCGCGCCGGCCGGCGCGTTGACGCCGACCACCGGGCCGAAGATCGGCGAACTCACCGAGGTGCTGGAGACCGACGACCTCAACGGCACGCGGCAACGAATCGGCGGCTCCGCGTCGGAACGAACCGCCCTCGTGCTGTTCATCTCCCCCACCTGCCCCGTCTGCAAGGCGCTGCTGCCTGCCGCGAAGTCGTTGGCTACCAAGGAACGCCTGCGTCTCGTCTTCGCTAGCGACGGGTTCGACCCGGATCGGCACCGGGCGTTTGCGGAGGATGTGGGTATTCGAAACTATCCCTATGTCGTCTCGCAGGAGCTTGGCCTTCGCTACGGTGTCAGTCGGTTGCCCTTCGCCGTGTTGATCGGTGCCGACGGCGTGCTGCTCGGACGCGGGCTGGTGAATACCCGCGAGCATCTCGAGAGCTTGGTGGAGTCGTGGCAAAGCGGTGTCGCCACCCTGCAGGACTTCGTCCAGTCGACAGGCGGATACGAAGTCGCGGAGTAAAGAGAAGGAGACTTCATGATGAGCACCGACCGTGGCACCTCCATCGCGCGGTGGTTTGACGCCGCGACGAGACGCACCACCACGGGCCTCGCCGAGCGCACTTCTCGGCGCGGTTTCATCGGCCGTGTCGGCACCCTGCTCGCCGGGTCTAGCGCGTTGCCGCTCTTGCCCGTTTCCCGTGCGTTCGGCGAGGAGGAGGCGACCGAAACCACCGAAGCCCTCGGCGACACGGTGGAAGACCTACGCGAGTTCGGCGATCCCAAATCCTGCGACTACTGGCGCTATTGCGCGTTGGGCGGCAGCCTCTGCGCCTGCTGCGGCGGTGGTCCGAGCAGGTGCCCGCCGGGGGCCGAGCCGTCGCCGCTCACGTGGGTCGGTACCTGCCGCAACCCCGTCGACGGCAAGCAGTACCTCATCTCCTACAACGACTGCTGCGGTAAGGAGGTCTGTCCGCGCTGCTTCTGCCATCGCACCGAGGGCGCGAAGCCGGTGTACTTCCCGAGCAAGAGCAGCAACGTGCTGTGGTGTTTCGGCGTCGACAGCAACGCCTACCACTGCACACTCGCCACGGTGATCGGCGAAGCGCCGGACGAAACCCCAACTGAGAAGAACGAGGTATCGACCGCCGACCAATGAGGCGCACCCGGCGTTCCCCGAACCTGCGCACGACGTTCCGAGCGGCGTTCGGCATCGTCGCCCTCGCCTACTCGGGGTACGGCACCGCTCAAGGCGAGACGGACGACAATCCTGGGTCGCGTACGAATGACGCAGCGAGATTCGACTACCTGCTCCACTGTTCGGGTTGCCACCGCCCGGACGGCACCGGTTCAGCACCGGACGTCCCATCTTTGCGAAGGACGATGGGCTCACTGGTGGCCACACCCGAAGGCCGCGAATACATCGCCCGTGTCCCCGAAGTCGCCCAATCGCCACTCGACGACGACGACCTCGCGAGGCTCCTGAACTGGGTTCTGCAGGAGTTCAACGCCGATACGCTGCCAGAGGGGTTCCGTCCCTTGGAAGGTGGCGAGGTGGCAAGAGCCCGCGCACGCATTCTCGCCGACCCGATACGTGCCCGGAAATCGATCGTCGCCACCTATCGAGAAGAGTGACCAGCGGAACGGGCGCGGTAAGGGTCGGTCTTGTTGACTCGGCAGGCACGCGTCCAGATAATCGCGCGCCTTAGTTCCGGGCCGCGGCAGCAGATCCGCTGGGCAACCATCCACGGTATCCATTCCGATGCCGCGCGGGTCTTTGTTGCGAGTTCCCGATCTGGATGGACAGCATGCAGTTCCTTCGTTCGTCATCCGTCACCATCGCGTTCCTCCTATGCGCCACAGGCGCTGCGGAACCGAACGACCTCCCGCACGGCCACGCGACGCTCCTATCCCACGCGCCAACGCTGGACGGGAACGTGGCCGACGACCCGGCGTGGGAGGGACTCACGCCCTTCACAGATTTCAGGCAACTCCAGCCAGACAACGGCGCGCCCGCATCCCAGCGCACCGAGGTCTACTTCGGTTTCACCGAAGACGCGCTCCATGTCGGCGTGATCTGCTTCGAAACCGACCCCGGGGCCATCACCGTCTCCAACGACGGTTTCCAGTCCGATTCGTTCTCGATGGTTCTCGACACCTTCGGCACAGGGCTCGCCGGCGTGGTGTTCGGCACCAACCCAATCGGTGCGGAATACGACGGCCAGGTCGCCGACGAGTTCGCGGACTGGAACTGGAGCACGCTTTGGGAGGTACGCACCCGGACGCATGAGGCGGGCTGGAGCGCAGAACTCGCGATTCCCTTCCAGTCGCTGCGCTACGGCACAGGCGACGTGCAGTCCTGGCGCGTCAACTTCGCCCGCGTAATCCGGCGAGACAACGAGATTTCCTATTGGTCGCCGGTGCCAAGACAGTTCAGCATGTTCCGGCTGTCGCTCGCCGGACGGATCGACGGGATCCAGGTGCCGCCGCAGCGCCGCAATCTGGAAGTCACGCCGTACGTGCTGGGGCAGGTCAATCGGGGCGGCAATCTGAACGGTACCCACTACTACGACGATTTCGGCTTCGACGTGAAGTACTCGATCACGCCGAGCCTCACCCTCGACCTGACCTACAACACGGACTTCGCGCAGGTGGAGTCCGACCGGCAACAGGTCAATCTCGGGCGTTTCAGCCTGTTCTTTCCCGAGACGCGCCCCTTCTTCCTCGAAAACGCAGGATCCTTCGGCGTTGGCTTCCCGGGAATGCAACTGTTCCACTCACGGCGCATCGGCATCGCCCCGGACGGTCGTCGGCTACCGATCGAGGGCGGCGTGCGGGTATCGGGGAAGCTCGGCGCCGCCACCAATCTCGGTCTCCTGCACATGCGTTCTGAGGCTGCCAATGCGGAGGGTTCCAACGACTTCACGGTGGCGCGGCTGAGCCGGGACCTAAGCAACCGGTCGTCCGTCGGGTTCATCGCCACTGACCGACGCGACCCCGGGTCCAGCAGACAGACGGTCGGCCTTGACGGCAGCCTGGGTGTTGGACCAAACGGCCAACTGCGCGCCATCGCCGCGCAGACTCGAACCCCCGGAGTCGAGGGCGACGACCACGTCGTTTCGTTCTACGGCGCCTACAATTCGACCGAGTGGGAGCTTGACGGAAGCTATACGGAGGTGGGCGCCGGCTTCGATCCGGCCGTGGGTTTCGTTGGCCGACGCGACTACCGCGGCACCGCCGTTTTCGCCATGAGAAAGTTCGTGGACAAGGAGACGTTGCGCGAGTGGCGACCCCTTGTTTCCTACAACGGATCCTGGGATTTCGACGGCTACTACGAGAGCGGCAACCTCCACCTCGAGAGCTGGTGGGTCTGGAAGAACGCCGCGGACGTGTGGCCGGCGGTGAACTTCTCCCACGAGGGCGTCAAGCATCCGTTCACGATCGCTGGCGAGACCGTTCCGGCGGGGGACTACCAGACCCGAAACTTCGAGATGGGCATCAATTCGGCCCCCAACAAGACCTGGAGCGGGGGTGCGCACATGACCGCGGGCGGGTTCTATAACGGCGAGCGGCACGCCATATCGCCCTACGTCAACTATCGACGGGACGAAACCCTGTCCGCCTGGGCGGGCTGGGACCACAACACGATCGACCTTGGCGGCGCGGAGGGGTCGTTTACGGTCAACTTGGCCCGGGCAGGCTTCTCCTATTCGTTCACGCCGAAGATCGGCCTGCGCGCACTCATCCAGTACAACGACGCCGACGACGTGTTCGCCGCAAACGTCCGGTTTTCCTGGCTACGCTCCGCGAACGCGGGCCTCTACGTGGTCTACAACGAGATCGATGCCCGGGACGGGCTCGGCAAACCCGGTCGCGAACTCGTGGTGAAATACAGCCACATCTTCGATGTGCTTTAGGCTTTGCATTCCCGACACTGGAGCAAGAGATGACCAACACCTTGACTTTCTACACCCACCCGAGATCCCGGGGCCGTGTTGCGCGCTGGATGCTCGAGGAAGCGGGCGCGCAGTACGACACCGTGGTGATGCAACTCGGCAAGAAGATCACCGACCCCGCGTTCCTCGACTTGAACCCGATGGGCAAGGTGCCGGTGATCGTCCACGACGGCGTCGTCGTCACCGAGTGCGCCGCCATCTGCGCCTATCTTGCCGACGTGTTCCCGAACAAGGGGCTGGCCCCGCCGCCCACCGAGCGAGGTCCCTACTACCGCTGGCTGCTGTTCGGTGCCGGTTGTCTGGAACCGGCGGCCATCAACCACGGCCTGGGCGTCGAGATCGCACCCGAACAGGAAGGCATGGTCGGCTACCGGACCTTCGCCGCGACGTTGGATACGCTGGAGTGGCAACTGGGGAAGTCACCCCACATTGCGGGAGAGGCGTTCACCGCTGCCGACGTCTACGTGGCCGCGCAACTAGGGTGGGGTATGGAGTTCGGCGCGATCAAGGACCGGCCGACCATCTCGGATTACGTAGAGCGGACGCATGCCCGCCCCGCCCACCAGCGGGCGGTGGAACTGGACGACGCGCTGGCGGCCACCTTGTCGTAGGGGACGGGCTTGTCCCGTCCCGTTTCCGCGACGGCGACAATGCTTGGCGCGGGCGGGGACAAGCCCCGCCCCTACGCGTCCGCGCCGCAGAGTCCGTAGGGGACGGGCTTGTCCCGTCCCGGCCAGACATGAGGAACATCCCCCGCACGCCACAAGCAACGCGCCACGGCAGCGCCGACGGCGACGCGTGATCGCCATTCTGGGGGTCAGACGCCTACCCTAGCCGTTGCGCCAAGGCGCGGATGTCCGGCGGGCCGATGCCGCAGCAGCCGCCGACCAAGGTCGCGCCCGCCTCGATGCTGCGCAGCATCGCCGCCACGTACAAGTGCCGCGGGAGGTCGCTGCGCAGCCCGGTGGTGATCTCGTTGTCTAGGGTCCAGCCCTCGGGGACCTTGTTGAGCCGATTGGGATAGCAGCCGATGGGCTTGGTGGTCAGCGCCTTGAGTTCACGCAATCCCGCCTCGATGGCCTCGGGGTGGGTGCAATTGAACAGGTAGCCATCGACCCCAAGCCCCGCCAACGCATCCACGGCTTGCTTGACGGTATCGCCGCTGCGCAGCCCCCGACCGGGGGTCTCGTCAAGGGTCCAGGAGACGTAGACCGGCTTGCCTTGGCCGTGCGCCAGAGCGGCACTGGCGGCGGTGCGCGCCTCGGTCGCCGAGGACATCGTCTCGCAGATGAAGAGGTCGACATCGTCGCGGAGCGCTTCGACAACGCCCTGGTAGATCGGTTGCGAGATTTCCGGCGGCGGCACGAGGTCGGCTCGATAGCTCTCTTCGAGGGGCGGCAGCGAACCGGCCACCGCGACACGCTTGCCTCCCGCCCGCGCCGCCCGGCCGCTCTCCCGCACCGCCCGGCGCGCCAGGGTCGCAGCGAGTCGGGTGAGTTCCCGGTAGCGGTCCTGCATCCCAGCCTTGCCCAGGTAGCTCGGTATCGTCGAATAGTTGTTCGTGGTGATGACGACCGCGCCCGCGTCGATGTATTCCCGATGGATCTCCACGACGAGATCCGGTTCGTCGAGGAGTACGCTGGCGGACCAGAGACCGTGCGCGGCCTCGGGTCGCCGTTCCTGGATCTCCCGGCCCATCCCGCCGTCGAGCAACGTCACCATGTCGGCTTTCTGTCTGTTGCAGGGCCGAGGATCACGGACGGACCCTCACGGGCCGGTTTTCGGCGGCGGAGCGATAGGCCGCTTCCGTGAGCCTTGCGACCCGCAGGGCGAAGTCCTGCGGCTCGTAGCCGCGAAGACCGTTGCGTATCCAGCGGAAGAAAGCGGCATCGGGCGTCGACGGCTTGATGCGCTTGGGAAGGTCGACCGGTTCGTCGTTGAGGACCATTGAGCGCACGCGCCATTGGTGGAGGTGCAGGACCAGCGAGCCTTCGCTTCCACTGATGGCAAGACGCTCGTCGTGGCGAGAGGCGTTGCCGGTCGTGGCGAGCGTCCCGAGGGCACCGTTGCCGAAACGCACGGTCACCCCGCCGTTCACGTCCACCGCGCGTCCGGAGTTGTCGAACGAGGCCGACACCAGGTTGGGCTCCAGGCCGGTCACCCATAGCATCGAAGCGACTAGGTGGCTGCCCGTGTCCATGAACATGCCACCGCCCGCCAAGTCGGGATCGAGGCGCCAGCCACCGACGCCTAGCCAGTTCTGCGTCACGTACGCCACGACGCCGCGAATCTCGCCCAAGGCGCCGCGTTGGACGAGTTCCCGGGCGAAGGCGAAGTGCGGCATCCAATGCCGCTGGTAGGCGACGACAAGGATCAGACGCTGCCCCGCCGCCAACGCGAGCAGCCGCTTGGCGTGGTTGGGCCGCACAACAAGGGGCTTCTCCACCAGCACGTGCCGACCGCCATCAAGGCATGCCTTGGACTGAACGTAGTGGTCCCGGTGCGGCGTGCTGATCAGGACGGCATCGACCTCGATCTCCTTCAGCATCGTCCGCCAGTTGCCGTAGTACGGAATGTTGTGACCTGCGCGGTCCATCAACAGCCTTGCCTGCGATTCGACAGGATCCGCCACCGCCGCAATCGAGACCGCGCCATCGGCAGCGATGCGCGGTACGTGGGCATTACGCATGTTGCCGCCGGCGCCAATGAGCGCGACGGAAAGGCGTTTCTTGGGCACTGGGTCCTCCCGGGGCCGGGTTCTCGGCGCGGCGTCCGTAGTATTACATGGCGATGCGCGCCAGGACCGCGTGGGGACTCACGCTGACCCGCTCACCCGGTCAGTGACGCGCTTTGCACCTTGCGAGATGTTGTGCAGAAACAGCCAGAAAGCGGGCACGAGGACCAATGCCGCCGCAGACGAGACCAGCACGCCGAAGCCGAGCGAGATGGCCATGGGCACCATGGACTTGGCCTGCACGCTCTGGGTCAACATCAACGGTGTGAGCCCCGACATGGTCGTGACCGTGGTAATCAGGATCGGGCGGAAGCGGGACGCCGCGGCATTGACCAAGGCGTCGGGCATCGCGTCGCCGGACGCCCGAAACCGGTTGACGCCGTGGATCAGCACGAGGGTGGCGTTGACCACGACGCCGCAGGCCGCAACGACACCGAATATCGACGTCAACGAAAAACCGACCACGACGCCGAACGGTTTCAACAGCGCATGGCCCCAAACGGCACCGACGAACGCGAACGGGAGCACCGACATGATGATCAGCGGCTGCGTATAGGACTTGAGCGGTATGGCCAGTAGAGCGTAGATCACGAGCAGCGCCAACACGAACAACGGACCGACGCTGGCACCCATCTCGGACTGTTCTTCCTCGCTCGTCAGTGAATAGGTGACGCCCGGGTAGGCGGCGACCGTCCGTTCGAGGAAGCCCGAGTCGAGCTGCCCGAGTATGGCCTCGGCGGTGCTTGTCCGGGGATCGACTGCCGCGGTGACGCTGACGGTACGGGCGCCGTCCCTGCGTTCGATGTCGGCAAGACCTCGGCCGAGACTTACGTCGGCAACGGTTCCGAACGGCACCTCGCCGCCCGCGGGAGTCCGCACCCGCAAGGCGTAGAGCGAGTCAAGCGAGCGCCGCGCGGACTCCCCGTAGCGCACCATGATGCGAACATCGTCGAGGCCGCGCTGTACGCGCTGCACCTCTTCGCCGTAGAACGCCTGACGCACCTGTCGACCGAGATCCTCGAGCGAGATACCGAGGGCCTCTCCGGCAGGCGTCACCTTGAGCTTCAGTTCCTGCTTGCCGGTCTGGACCGAGTCGTTGATCTGGTGAACGCCCGGGTAGCCGCCGAGCTCGCGTCGAATCGCCGCAACGACCGCAGCCAAGCTAACCGTGTCGTCTCCCGACACCTGGATGTCGATGTCCGGATCCCAAGCGATGCGATCCGTGATGAAAGCCAGCTTGATGTCGCTGGCGAGGCGACCGTTTGCAGCTCGCCAGAGCGCCGCCACTTCGTCGGTCGTGATGTCCCGCGTCTCGCCGGGCGTCAACTGCATCGTGACACCTCCGAGGTGGCCCCCCGACCGCTCCAGCGCAAAGCCGATTCGCCCGCCGGGGGACGGATGCGCCCCGATGGACTCCATGACGTGCATGACCACCGGGTCTTCGTGTTCGTCCGACAGACGCCGCTCGACGTTGCGTGCGGAGTCCGCAAGCCGGGCAACGACTTCGGCCGTCGCCGCTTCGCTGCTGCCCAAGGGCATCGTCAACCGCGCCACGATGGAGTCGCCCTTCGTGGGGATGATGAACGAATACGGCACATGGCCGCCGTAGATGATCGCCGGCGCCGTGACGAGCGCGGCAAACCCGAACGCGAGCGTAAGCGCCCGGTTCCGGAGTGCCGCCACCGCGAACCGTCGGAACACCTTCTCGATCAGCCAATCGAGCCCCGATTCGAACAGCACCTGCGCACGGCCGAACTGGCTCGTGAGCCTGCCCAGGAATCCGGCAAGATGCGATGCCCACATTACGGCCAATACAACGACGGCAAGCGCGGCGGCGAACCGCACGTCCGGGGCAATTACGAAGGCGGCAATCACCATCACGACCAGCAGGATCATGCCGAACTCGCCGAACGGCATGCGCGCGACTCGGTGGCCCAAATGAGCGGGTAGCACGAGCAGGCATTCGATCAACGAGAACGCCACGCAGCAAATGACCGTGCCGGCGATGACGCCCAGCATCACACCGACCGCGCCCACCGCGAACAGCAGGGGCACGAACGCCACCATGGTGGTCAGCACCCCGAACGTGACCGGGACAAGCACGCGCTGAACACCCTCGATGGCCCCCGCAAGTTGCCCGACGCCGCGGCGATGGGAGACGTAGACGCTCTCGCCAACCACCACGGCATCGTCGACCAGCAAGCCGAGCGCCAGGATGAATCCCATTACCGAGGCGGCATCCATCGAGAAGCCGAACACGTAGATGAAGAAGATGGCCCCCAGGAACGCGATGGGGATGCCGATGGCCACCCAGAGCGCCAAGTGTGGCCTCAAGAACAGGGCCAGCAGGATCAGGATCAGCAGCAAACCCTGGGTGCCGCTGTCGAGGAGCGCACCGAGGCGGACCGACAGTCGCGTTGACTCGTCCTTCCAGATCGCGAGCTCAACGCCCTCGGGATAGCGCGACCGCGCACCTTCGAGGAAGCGCTTGACGGTTTCGCTGATGTCCCGGGCATCCTGATTGGCAACGCGGGCGACCCGGATCAATGCGGCGGGCTGCCCATCGAACACGAGCCCCTGGAAGGTGTCCGCGAAGCCATCGACTACGTTCGCAACGTCCTTCAGCAGCACCCGTGTTCCGTCGGCCCGGGTCGTGATCAGCAGCTTCTCGAGGTCCTGCCCGACGTAGGCCTGGCCGCTGGTGCGGAGCAGTATCTCGCCTTCCTCGGTTTTCATGGAGCCGCCGGGAATGTCGACCGAACGCTTTCGCAGGGCCGTTGCGATGTCGTCGAAGGTGAGGTTGTTGCGGGATAGCGACATCTCCGAGACCTCCACGGAAATCTCGTAGGGCCGCTCGTTCGAGATGGTCGTGTGCGTCACCCCCGGCAGGCTTCGGATGTCGTCCCGGACCCGGCGCCCCAGTTCCTTCAAGGCCCGCTCGTCCGTCGGTCCCGTGACGGCGATTTCCAGCACGAGATCGGTCATCACGGCGAGTTCGACGACGGGCTTTTCGGTTTCCTCGGGGAAGGTGTCGATGGCGTTGATCCGGTTCTCGACCTCGCCGAGCGCGCGCTGCCGATCCGCATCGAAGAAGAGTTCCACCTGCACCGTGCAGACGCCTTCGGACGCGATGGCCCGCAACTCCTTGATGCCGTCGAGGCCGTCGAGGTGCTCTTCGATGCGGGTACAGACCCCGGACTCGACTTCCTCGGGTGCCGCGCCCAGGTATTCCACGGTGACCGTGATGATCGGCAGGTCGACGTCCGGATAGAGCTTCACCGGAATCCGGGTGAGCGACGCAAGCCCGGCCAGGATCGCGAGGCCCATCAACAGGTTCGCCGCCACGTGGTTGGTGGCGAACCAGGCGACGATCCGATTCACAGTGGGCGGCCGGACAGGTCGACGTCGGTCACGGAACGTTCGTCACGACGGCAAGCCGTGATCCCGTTATATACGGCTGGAAATGACGCAATTGGCGTCTCCCCCCGACCCGATGCACGATAATACAGTCGTTCCGGGATCGTACGAGACCCGGGTAAGGCTCTCACCAACGCGGCGTCGAATATCATGACCGACTGGTACCCCAAGAAGCGCTTTGGCGACCTGCCCCGCGATATGGCGCGTAGGTTTCCGCACCGGGAAGCGCTCGTTTTTCAGGCCGAGCGCTATACGTTCGCCGAACTAGGGGCCGAGATCGACCGGGCTGCGAAGGCCTTGATGGCACTCGGCGTCGAACGCGGCGACCACGTCTCGCTGTGGCTCAACAACCGCTCGGAGTGGGTCTTCCTGATGTACGCGCTGGCGACGATCGGCGCCGTCCAGGTGCCGGTCAACACCCGGTTCCGCACCAACGACCTCGACTACGTACTGCGCCAGTCGGATAGCGCCATGTTGATCACCCACGACACCTCGGGCCCCGTCGACTACCTGGCCATGGTGCGCCAAGTCGTCGACCTGCCCGGCGAAGGCGACGCGGTGGCGGACGCTTCATTCCCCGAACTGGATCGAGTCGTGATCGTCGGCGACGCCGAATACCCCGGCACCGCGTCCTGGTCGGCGGCACTCTCCGAGGTAGAGACGATCTCCGACGGCGATCTCGCCGCCCGCGCCGATGCAGTGGATCCCGACGACCCCGTGTTCATGATGTACACCTCCGGCACCACCGGCTTTCCCAAGGGCGTGCTCCACGATCACCGGCTGATCCGCAACGTCGAGGAACGCGCGTTCCGCATGGCGGTCACCGAGAACGACACCATCATGAGCTACCTGCCGTTGTTCCACGCCTTCGGCTACTCGGAAGCCGCCATGATGTCGATGGCCACCGGTGCCCGGCAGGTCCTCACCGAGACCTTCGATCCGGACGAGTCGCTTGACCTCATCGAACGCGAGCGCGCCACCATCGCACATGGCTTCGAAGCCCACATGCAGATGCTGTGCGATGCCCAGGAAGCCAACCCGCGTAACTTGAGCAGCCTGCGCACCGGCTTGTTCGCGGCCGGCATGCACAGCGCGACGCCCGTGGCCCGGCGGGGCGAACGGGTGATGGCCCCGTTGAAGGCGCTCTCCGCGTACGGCATGACCGAGGTGTGGGTTGGTGCGGCGCTATCGGCCCTGGACGACGACCCGCCGCATCGCCTGGAGACCTCCGGCTACCCGGCGCCGGGCTACGAGTTCAAGGTGGTCGATCCTGACACCGGCGAGCAACTGCCGGACAGGGTTCCCGGCGAACTGCGCGTCAAGAGCTACGCCTTGATGAAGGGCTACTACAAGAAGCCCAAGGAAACCGCGGAGTCCTACGACGCCGACGGCTGGTTCTGCACCGGCGACATGGCCGAACGCCACGCCGACGGCTACATCCGCTTCCTCGGCCGTTTCAAGGACATGCTGAAGGTCGGCGGGGAGAACGTCGACCCGATGGAGGTGGAGGGGCTGCTCCTCGAACATCCCGCCGTGCAGCAGGTTGCCGTGGTCGGACTGCCGGATCGCCGGCTATCGGAAGTACCGGTGGCGTTCGTCGAGCGGAAACCCAACGCCGTCATCGAAGCGGACGACATACTCGCCTACTGCCGCGGCAAGGTCGCGAGCTTCAAGATTCCACGCCATGCGATCTTCCTCGACGAGTTCCCCATGACCGCGTCGGGGAAGATCCGCAAGGTGGAGTTGCGGGCCAAGGCGAAGCAGCTGTTGCGCTAGGCACTCCCCCCAGTTGCCGTTGCCATGCCAAGAGCCAAATAATTGTCTAATATAGACGTTTTGGACAGTCTGGCACACAACCATGCGCTACGTATCGGCCTCCGAAGCAAAACAGCGGCTCGCAACCGTTCTCGATGCCGTTCAGCGGGAACCCGTAACCATTCGCCGCCAAAACCGCGAGGTTGCCGTCGTCATTTCCCCCTTGGACTACCGACGGCTAGTCACGACTAACGTCGCGGAGTTTCAACGCTTCTGCAACCGCGTCTCCGCGGCCGCCCAGGCCCGGGGACTGGCCGAGAACGAACTGGAAAAGTTGCTTGACTCCTAACAGCCGTGCGCATCGTCATCGACACGAACGTCTGGGTCAGCCGGCTGTTGCTCGCGGACTCCATGGCGGCACGAGCGGTCGATGCGGCGCTCTCGTCATCCGAAGTCGTCGTGTCAGAACGCCCAGTCGAAGAATTGGCCGATGTGCTGGCGCGGGAGAAGTTTGACCGTTACGTATCTCTGGCGGATCGCGAGGAGTTCCTGCGTCGTGTCCTGCAAGTCGCCACGACCTTTCCGGTTCTCACCGAGGTGGCCGATTGCCGTGACGTCGACGACAACGAGCTACTGGCTCTGGCGTTGGATTCCGAAAGCGACTACATCCTGACCGGCGATCAAGACCTGCTCACCATGAATCCATGGCGGGGAATCGAGATCATCTCGCCGCGGGCATTCCTCGCCGTATAGGTAGCGAGGCTCGCTCAGACCGAACGACGCATGTCGTAGGGGACGGGCTTGTCCCGTCCCGCGGCAGAGACGAGGGCTCCCGATCGCGGGCGAGGACAAGCCTCGCCCCTACGGCGACTTGGCAGAATGCACCGAGCCCGCTCAAGGAACCTAGCCGGGCATCACCCAAGCCCCAGCACCTCCCGGTTGCCCGCCTCGTCGGTGTCGGCTGACGCGAAGTCGTCGAATGCCTTGTCGGTGACCCGGATGATGTGGTCGCGGATGAACTCCGCACCTTCCCGGGCACCGTCCTCCTGGTGCTTGAGGCAGCACTCCCACTCCAGAACCGCCCAGCCGTCGAAGTCGTGGGCGGCGAATTTCGAGAAGATCGAGCGGAAATCGATCTGGCCGTCGCCGAGACTGCGGAAGCGGCCCGGGCGGTCCACCCAGTCCTGGTAGCCGCCGTACACGCCGGCACGGCCGCTCGCGTTGAACTCGGCATCCTTGACGTGGAACATCTTGATGCGGTCGTGGTAGATGTCGATGAACGCCAGGTAGTCGAGTTGCTGCAGGATGAAGTGGCTCGGATCGTAGAGGATGTTGGCCCTGGGATGGCCGTCCACTTCAACGAGGAAACGCTCGAACGTGATGCCGTCGTGGAGATCCTCCCCAGGGTGAATCTCGTAGCAGCAGTCGACGCCCGAGTCCTCGAACACGTCGAGAATCGGCCGCCAGCGCGCCGCGAGTTCCTTGAAGCCGGTGTCCACCAGTCCCGCCGGGCGCTGCGGCCACGGGTACATCATGGGCCACAGCAAGGCGCCCGAGAACGTGACATGCGCCGAGAGACCCAGGTTGGCGCTGGCCTTCGCGGCAAGCTTGCACTGCTCGATGGCCCACTCGGTGCGTTGTGCCGGCTTGCCGTGGAGTTCGGCGGGCGCGAAGCCGTCGAAGAGGCGGTCGTAGGTGGGATGCACAGCGACCAACTGGCCTTCGAGGTGGGTGGACAACTCCGTGATCTCGACGCCGCACTCGCGCACCCGTCCGGACAACTCGTCGCAATAGTCCTTGCTCTCAGCCGCCTTGGCGACATCGATGAACGCCGGGTTGCCAATGGGCACCTGGATGCCCACGAACCCGAGGTTCGCGGCCCATTTGGCCATGGATTCGATGTTGTCGAAGGGATCCTCGTCGGCCATGAACTGGGCGAGGAAGATCGCCGGTCCCTTAAGTGTTTTCATGTCGTATTTCCTCTCGTAGGGGCGACCCTTGTGGTCGCCCGTGCCGTGTATCAATAAGCGTCAAGGCAACCGGCGCGGGCCGCCACAAGGGCGGCCCCTACGGCATGCCTCGTCGGGCCTACGCAGCCACGCTAGTCTTTGAACGCGAGCCATTGGGCGCCAGCCTGGGCACTCTCAACCACGGTCTCGATGAACGCCATGCCGCGCACGCCGTCGGCGATGGTCGGGAAGTCCAGGTTCTCCTCCGTCGGCTGCCGCCCTGCCCGCTTCGCTTCCAGGGTGTCGGCGAAGTTGCGGTAAAGCAGGGCGAACGCCTCGAGGAAACCCTCCGGATGGCCGGCGGGTAGACGCGTTGCCCCGGTGGCGCCATCGCTGACGCCCGGGCCGCCGGTGCGACGAACTTCGTAGGGGCGGTCCGGCCAGCGCACGACCAGCGAGTTCGGTTCCATCTGAGACCATTCGAGGCCGCCGCATTCGCCGTACACCCGAAGTCTCAGCCCGTTCTCCTCGCCCACGGCGATCTGGCTGGCGAACAGGACGCCCTTGGCACCGTTGTCGAAACGCAATAGGACGTTGCCGTCGTCCTCGAGTTCCCGGCCCGGCACGAAGGTCGTGAGGTCCGCGCAAAGCGACTCGATCTTGAGGCCGGTGACGTATTCCATAAGGTTCTCGCCGTGGGTGCCGATGTCGCCCATGCAGCCCGCCGCACCGGAACGGGCGGGATCGGTGCGCCACTCGGCCTGCTTGTTGCCCTCCCCCTCCAGGCGTTCCGAAAGCCACCCCTGGATGTACTCCACCACCACCCGGCGGATGTTCCCGAACGCCCCGGTCCGAACGAGGTGGCGGGCTTCCTTGACCATCGGGTAGCCCGTGTAGTTGTGGGTAAGGCCAAACACCAGTCCCGTCTCGCCGGCAAGTGCGGCAAGCTCCTTGGCCTCGGCCAGATCGAACGTGGCGGGCTTGTCCGACATGACGTGAAAGCCCGCTTGGAGCGCCGCCTTGGCGATCGGGTGATGGGTGTGGTTCGGCGTCGCGATCACCACGAAATCCATGCGGTCGTCCTTCGGCCGCGCTGCCTCCGCCGTCATCAGTTCGGCATACGTGCCGTAGCTCCGGTCGGGATCGATGCCGTATAGCGCCGCGCCGGCCGCGCGGCTCTTCGCCGGGTCGCTCGAGAAGGCACCGCAGGTGATCGCTATCCGACCGTCTAGTTCCGCCGCCATGCGGTGCACGGCGCCGATGAACGCACCTTCGCCGCCACCGACCAGGCCCATCTGCAGTTTCGCCATGAATCTCCCTCCCGCATCCCGCATGGCATTGAACGGTGACGGCTGTACCGAGGTCAATACCATTCTGGCCGGATACGGGGCGACGGGGGCGTAGTACGATTGGACGCAACGAAGATAGGGAAGACACGATGACGATCATCGGCTCCGCATCGAGCATGCCCACGCTGGCGCGACCTGCCGACGAGACCATCCGCTTCGCGGCTACCGTGGCAATCCGGCTTGCCGGCGCGCTGACTGTGTTCGCCGGCCTCATTCTCACCACCCGGGCGCTGATAACAATAATCTACTGGCAGAGAACGGAGATGCTGTCCGATGTGGATCTGAATATGGGGCCGACCGCCTTTGCCACGTTGGGCTCCGCGCTGGTCGTCGTGGTCGGGGGTGCCCTGCTCACCGCCCTGGCGAAACCGCTCGGCCGATTCGTTGTCCGGGACCGTTGAACGGGGGCGCTTTGCGACCATTTACCAAGCGGCTGGCGACCCGACCCTAATAGTGCGCACCAAGCAAGCGTGGAAGTGGATGGGCACGTTTGCCGCCGGCATGGGGCTAGGTGCCGTGGCCGTGCTGCTACTAGGCCCTGGGTTGGACAACGAAGCCGTTCTCGCACGGCACCCTCCCGAGCTACCCCCGTCGACAGCGATAGCGGTTTCCAACCCGACCGCAGCGTCCAGCGCAATCTCCCTTGCGGAGATTCGGGAGATTCCCAGCGAATTCGAACAGTATGCGGCGCTCCACGACCTGCTGCGGACGGCCGATGCCGGGGTGATCGAGGCGCTGCTCGAGGAGGCTGGCCAACTGCAGATGGACTGGCCCATCGGCATCATGCATTCGCGCTACCTCGAAGTCGCACCCCAGGCGGCCGTGAACCATCTCCTGGCCAAAGGCTGGACTGCATGGGATCGAGTCACGCATGCGCTGCTCGCTTGGGCGAAGCGCGATCTGGATGCTGCTTTGGCGTTCGCCAACACGCTCGGATATCCGCTTCGGACGCGGGAGATCGTCAACATCCTCAACCTGACCGAGGGCTTGAGCGAAGCGCGCAAGGATGAGCTTGCGCGGCAGTTCTCGGTCGAATCACGCCTATTGAGAACCCGCGCGACCGCCGAGGCGGCGCACGATCCTGAGGGTGCTTGGCAGAAAGGCCTGGCAATGGACCCCGGCTGGGACCGAACCCATGTGCTCTATGACATCGCCGATCGATGGTTCGAACAGGATCCCGCAAAGGCACTCCGAGCGCTGGCATCGGTTTCCGAGGACACCGACTGGCAGCATCGGCAAATCGGCTTCCTGGAGCGCTGGGCCGACATGGACCTAGAGGCAGCCCTTGGATGGTCGCTCTTGCAGCCGCCTTCGGAACAACGGGCACGGCTGGTCGCCGCAGTCGCCGCACTGGGCGCCAAGGACTCGCCCACCGAGATGCTCGAGATCGCGCAGACGCTCGAACCCGAGGAATGGCGCGAGGTGGCGAAGCGCGTGCTCCTGGTGTGGGCCGAATTCGATGCGCCAGCGGCGATCCGGGCTCTCGAGGAAATGGAGGATGCGCAGCTCACCTGGACGGCTCGGCAAAGGATGGTCAACTCATGGACACAGTCGGACCCCTTGGCTGCGTTCGAGTGGGCTCTTGCGCTTCCGGCGACTGAGGACCGGATGCAAATGCTCGAACTGTCCCTAGTACTGATCGCGAGTTCCGACCCGTTGCAGGCCGCCTCCTTGGCGGGTGACCTTGCCGTCGGCGAGCGCTTGAGAGCGATCAATACGGTGCTGAGACTGTGGGTTGGCGGCGACCCACGGGCGGCGGCGGTCTGGCTCGATGCCTCGCCGCACAAGACACCCGCGACCGTTAAGGCAGTGGTTACTGGCCTAACCGGGCTCAATGCCGAAGAAGCACTCGAGTGGTTACAGGAGCAATCCGTCGAGGCGCAGCGACAATCGGTTCCGGTGGTTTTCCGACGCCTTGCCAACGACTCGCCCGAGTTGGGGCTTCGCCTGCTCGAGGGTTTGGTCGATCCCAGCGCCAGAACGTTGGCCGCTACCAGCCTTGTGCGGAAGTGGATCGAAGAGAATCCGCGCACCGCAGTGCGCGCGATCCCCCGGATGGATGTCGGCGCACGCCCGCGTTTGTATCAAGCCGCCTTCGATCGGTGGGCGCAACTCGACCTGGACCGGGCGACGGCGGCTACCGCGCAGATTCCACCTTCGTATCGTGATGCCGCGATACTGGGCGTGCTACAGCGGGCCGTGTTGTTGGGGTACAGTCAATCCGCCGAGAGACTCTTTGATCGTATCGTCGACCCGGAAGTGCGAAGTCGGGCGGCAACGGCCATGTACACTCACCTCCGCCAAACCGACCCCCAACGAGCGGCGCGTTACCGCGAAATGTAGCGCTCGCGGCAGATCTCGCAACGTCACACCGAAGTCCTCGCGGGGCCTCGACTGAAGCGGGAGATAGACGGAGTGTTCGGAAAACCCCGGCGCCGATGTATGCTCGGTATCGACACCGTCCGTAAGGATCGCCGATGAAGCCGATTTCCGTGCAACTCTATTCGTTGCGCCAAGCGTCTCAGCAGGATTTCGATGCCGTTCTCGAACGACTTGCTGCCATCGGCTACCAGGGCGTCGAGCCCTTCAACCTGTTCGGCAAGACCCCGGAGTCGTTCAAAGCCCAGGTGGAGGATCTCGGCATGGTGGTCTCCTCGTCCCACCACCCCTGGGCGAACCGCACCGATGCAAGCGAGGTTGTCGACACCGTGAGCGCCTTGGGGTTGACACGGGCGGCAGGAGGATTTGGGCCGGACGACTTCACCGACCTCGACGCGGTCAAACGGACCGCCAACACCGTCAACTCGCTGATCGACGCCCTATCCGCCCAGGGCTTGGGCCTGTTCCTGCACAACCACTGGTGGGAGTTCGCCGAGATCGAGGGCAAGCTCGGCTATCACTGGATCGCCGAACTCTGTCCCAACGTGGAGTTCGAGGTGGACACCTACTGGGCCGCGAATTTCGGGGCCGTGGACGTCGTTGCAGAAGTCGCCCGGGTCAAGGACCGAGCTCCGCTGCTGCATGTCAAGGACGGCCCCTTGGAGAAGGGCAAGGCGCATGTTGCCCTCGGCGACGGTAAGATGGACATCGCCCGGATCATCGCCGCAGCGGATCCCGATGTCCTGGAGTGGAACGTCGTCGAACTCGACGACTGCGACACCGACATGATGACCGCCGTCGAGCGGAGCTACCGCTTTCTCGCCGGGCTCGGCGGCGCCTAGGCGAGCTGATCGAAGGGGCGTTCCCGATGGCCAAGTGGATCGGATTCTTCGCCATCGGTTGCACGATTGGCGTTGTGACGTTTCTGCTCGTCACCCGGTTCCCCGGGGCCGAAAATCCCGACGCGGTTGCGCCGGCTTCTCCAACGGAGACGGCCCCCATCGGCCAGACTGCCGCCGATGGCGAGGAAACCGGCACGAGGACATCCACCGCCCTCGCCGACATCTGGCATGGCGGGAGCGACTTCCAGCGCACTGCCGCGCTCTACGACACCCTTCTGGACGCCGACCCGGCCGAGGTCGAACGACTGCTCCAGGAAGCCGGTTGGCTGCGTCTGCAGCGAGAGCGCCGATCCGCCAAGGCGATCATCTACAAGCGCTACGCGGAGCTCGATCCAGTGGCGGCCGTGGCGCGCATCGTTTCCCGCGGCACCGAGGAGGCCAGATTCCTGGGCACGGTGTTTGCCGCGTGGGCGCAGACGGATCTCGACGCCGCCATCGAAGGCGCGGACGCCCTGCAGTTTCCGGCAAAACGTCAAGCCGGAATGGCCATCCTGTCGGTCAGCGAAGACTTAGGAGTCGCGCGGCTACGAGAGATCGCCAGGCAGTTCTACGCAGAGCATGTCCTGACAAGCGCCCTCGATACCTCGCAAGCCGAATCGGATCCCGAGGACGCATGGCTAGCCGCCGTCGCCATGGCATCGGGTGCAGAACGCACCCAAACGGCGTGGCGTGCCTTGAGTGTCTGGATCGCCAGGTCGCCCGAAGATGCCCTGCGGGCGGTAGGCGACTTCCCGGAACCCCGGGTGCGGGACACCTGGCGCATGAACCTGGTACGCATGTGGGCCAAGGCAGATGTCCATGCGGCCGTCGATTGGGCGCGCGCGCAACCGTCCTCCCGTCAACGCTCGGAACTCGTCGCCCAGGCTGCCGAAGAATTGGCATTCGTTTCGCCCTTGGAAGCGCTGCAGATTGCCGCCGACCTCGAACCCCATAGGCGTCGGCACATCAGCAACAAGGCGTTCCAGGCTTGGGGACGGGAAGATCCTCCCGGGGCATTGGCCGCGCTGGAAGACCTTGCGCCGGAACAGTCCATCGGCTCAATCCGGCGCGGACTCGTCGCGGCCTGGTCCGGTGTGGATCCGGAGGGGGCGTTCGGCTGGGCCGTGTCGCAACCGCGCTCGCAGGACTACGAGTGGCTCATCGAGACGCCGCTGCAGATACTCGCCCAGACATCGCCGCACCGGGCGATGGCCCTCGTCGACGAACTCGACGTCGACACACGTCGCAACATCACCGGGGGAATCCTCGAGGTCTGGTCGGAAGCCGATCCGCAGGCCGCTGCTGCCTGGATCGACGCGGGTTCCCTCTTCGAGCCGGTTGCCGTCAACGCGGTGGTCGTCAACTACGCCATGCTCGATGCCGAGGCGGCCTTCGACTGGGTGACCACGCTTCCCTCGGATCTCCAACGCTCCACGATTCCGGACTTGATGCGTACGGTCGTCGATGATTCGGTGCCGATCGCGCGGCGGCTCCTCGAACGCATCGACGACCGAACGGCACGCCGGAACGCCGCCGGGCCCCTGGTCGCCAGGTGGGTCGAGTCCGACCCGGAATCCGCCGTGCGATGGATCGCCGACGAGGAGGACTCCCGCACACGCTCCCAGCTGTATTCCACGGCATTCCAGTACTGGAGCCGCGTCGACCGGGAGGGCGCCATTGCGGCAGCCCGGGACCTGCCCGTGTCGACAAGGAACGACGCGACGATGGCCATGATGAGACAGGCGATGTTCGCAAGGGACACCGAGTTCCTCGAGCGCCTTTTCGGGGACCTCCAAGGGTCCCGAACCCGGCGCGACGCTGCCGGATGGATGGTGCGGTACCTACAGGATGTCGATCCCGAGCTGGCGGACACGTACCGGGAGTTGGCCCGGTAGCCTCGCTGCCGATCCCTAGGACGCCGATCAATGCCCGTACGCAGTTTCGACTTCGCCGTTGGCCGCACAAACCCCGAGACCGTTCCGGTCGAGGCGTTGCAGCGCGCGGCGCACAACGCCATCGCCAAGGAATACGTCGAGCTGACCGACTACCACGGCAAGCTCGGCCATCCCGGTCTGCGCATCGCCATGGCACGCCGGGAGTCGGAGCGCGAAGGCGTCGCCGTGGACCCCGATCACCTGTCGCTGATGAACGGTTCCATGCAGGCCGTCACCCTGGTCGCCGAGGCGCTGACCCAACCGGGCGATGCGGTGATCTGCGAGGAGTTCACCTACTCCGGAACCATCGCCGCCTACCGTGCCCTTGGGATCGACATGGTGGGCCTTCCCGTTGATGGGGACGGCATGTGTGTCGACCTTCTCGAAGCCAAGCTCGACGAACTCGGCGAGGCGCGAAAGCCGAAGTTCATCTATGCGCTCACAACCTACCAGAACCCGACGGGCATCAACATGTCCGTCGACCGTCGTCGGCTGCTCATCGACATAGCCCGACGGCACGACATTCCCGTTGTGGAGGACAACTGCTACGGCGATGTCCATTTCGACGGCGACAAGCCGCCTTCGCTGTATGCCCTGTCGGACTGGGACAAGATCATCTACATGTGTTCGCTGTCGAAGATCCTCGGACCGGGGTTGCGGCTGGGCTACCTCTACGCCAAGCCGCCGCTGCTCGACACCATTCTCGCGCGCCGCCACGATGCGGGCGGCAACTATCTCGCCGCCGCCGTGGTGGCGGAGCTCTACAAGGATGGCGTGTGGGAGATCACCGAGGAACTGAACGAAGCACTCAAGGTGAAGAAGAACCTCGTGGTGGACGGGTTGGCGGACGCGGGATCCGACGTCTGCGTGACGTCAAACCCGCCCGGCGGTCTGTTCGTCTGGGTGCGGTTTCCGGACGATGTCGACCAGGACAAGCTGATGCGGCTCGCCGCGAAGCGCAACTTCCGCTACGCGCCCGGCGCGAACTTCCACATCCACGGCGACCCGGTGCCCTATCTCCGGCTCGCATTCGGGCATGTCCCGGACGACGACATCCGCGACGGCATGCCCGTGCTGGCGCAGTGCCTGCGCGAGGCGCGCACGAGCAACGAGCCGCCTACGTTCGCCGGCCTGTTCGACTGACGGGGCAGGCCGTGTCGAGGCGGCTGGGCGGCATCGTCATCGAAATGGCCCTCGGGGCCAGGCCGTCATGTTGGTGGATCCCTGCTAACCGACGCCGAACGCACAGCTGCACCGAACCACGCAATGTGCAGAAGGTGGCTACTTGTCCTGGCTCATCATGAACCCGTTGCCTTCGGGATCCGTGAGGTCGGCCAAGTAGATGCCTTCGTCGCCTCGGTCTTCCGGATCCGAACGGACGATGCCGCCGCTACGCACCACGGCAGCGCAAGCCGAGTTGATGTCCCGAACGGTGAACGAAAGTCCCGTCGCCCGGAACTCTCCCGAGCCGCCCCCGTGAAGCGCGACAACCGACGTCCCGTGGGAAAGCTCACTCCACCACGGCGACTGCACCCGCACCTCGAGCCCGATGACGTCACGGTAGAAGGCAACCGCCCGTTCCATGTCTTGGGCTGATATCAGGAACTTGGTTCCCAACAGCCCGCACTGTCCGGTCTTGTGGCGAGACGCCATAGCCTGCACTCCGAAGCATCGTGAGAACACCGACAACGATAGCCCCGCTCGTCCGTGTAATCCATGGTCCGCGAGTGGCTTTCGCACTGCTGTCCTGGCCTTCCCAAAGCCCGTTGACACGGATCTACCACACTGAATACCATTTCGGCATGATCATTACCATTGACCACGCCGGGCGCCTCGTTGTACCCAAATCGCTCCGGGAACAGTTCAACCTGACGCCGGGTTGCGACTTGGAGATCGAGGCCCTCGGCGACGGTATCCGCATTCGCCGGACCGATGCCGAGCCCGCCCTCGTTCGCAAGCAAGGCATCCTCGTACATCACGGGACCACACGCACCGCCCTTGATATCGGCGACTTCGTCCGCGCCGAACGCAACGCTCGACACGCTCGAGTCGCCCGCGACGCCGACGCTCGCTGAAGTGCGAACACTGTTCGATACTTCCGTTCTGGTTGCGGCACTGGTGGACCAACTCGGGAATCACGAGGCCGCCTTCCGTGCGCTGCAACGGTACACCAGCGGGGAGAACGAGGGATATTGCTCGTCGCACACGCTCGCGGAGTGCTATGCGACGATGACCGCACTTCCCGTCGCAAGACGGGTCTCTCCCGAGGAGGCACGTCTCTTGATCGAAAACACGGTCGCTGAACGCCTTGCGGTTGTGTCGCTCGCAGCCGACGACTACCGCGCCGTCCTCGGCGATGTCGCAGCGCTCGGCCTCTCGAGTGGCGCGGTATACGACGCCCTTCACGCGCACTGTGGCCGCAAGGAACGCGTCGACCAGATTCTCACGTACAACCTTGTGGACTTCGAGCGGTTCGAACTCGATGGCATTCCGGTTGCGGCACCGTGACGCTCTTTGGCTGACGGTCACAGCCGGGACGCCTAACGGATCAACTCGGACGTTCGCCGGTTCCCCGTTGACTCCCCGCCGGTCAGAGCCTAGGTTCGCCTTACGCAGGACACTAGGGCGCGCGCCTCCGGTATCGGGTTGGCCATGATCAAATCCATCGGACTACTCGCGGCAGGCGTTGCCCTCGGCGTGGTTGCCGTGCTGCTGGTGCAGCTCGTCTTGTACGACGATCCCGCGCCCGCTCCGCATCCACTCGTCACATCCCCGCAGGCACCGGTGCCGGCCGCCGCAGACTCCTCGACGCCGGATGCCGTCTCGCTGGCACAGATCGACGAGGAGGCGGCCTACGGGTTCGAACGCAATGCCGCGCTCTACGACCTGCTACGGTCTGCCGACATCGATCGCATCGAGGCTCTGCTCGAGGAGGCCGACGCCGCCAACCTGGCTTGGACGACGTGGCCCATCCACTCGCGCTACGTTGACCTCGCACCGCGAGCTGCGCTCAACTACCTCGTGTCGAAGTACCCCGACGAGGCATCCCCAGTCTACACCGCGCTCTTTGCGTGGGCACTAGAGGACCTCGATGCGGCCCTGGCATTCGCCGAGACCCTTGACCAACCCCAACGATCCCAAGCGGGGAGGAACCTCCTCTATTCGCTTCCCAACCTGAGTGCCGCCCGCCAGGAGGAGATCGCCAGGCGGACATCCGTCGAAACCGAATTGACGCGGATGAGAGCGGCCACCGAAGCGGCGTCGGACCCCGCGAGCGCCTGGCGGCGAGCACTGGAGATGCAAGCGGGTGAACCACGGACCCAAACCCTCTGGGCCGTTGCCTGGAGGTGGTTCGACCAGAATCCGGCAGCGGCACTCTCGGCCGTGAACTCGGTTGCAGACACCAGCCAACGCGACTCGTGGCAAACACGGTTGTTGGATCGTTGGATCGGGACCGACCCGGACGCGGCACTCCAGTGGACGGTGTCGCAGCCGCCTTCCGCGAAACGTACCTCGTTGATTGCCAAGGTCGCGGCGGCTGCAGCCAAGGACTCGCCCGCCGAGACGCTTGCGGTGGCCGAGACGCTCGACACGAAGGCGAGGCGCGAAGTCGCCCGGCGGGTACTGGCGGTCTGGGCGAAGTCCGACCCACGGGCGGCCCTCGCGGCCCTTGGCGAGATGGATGACCGTCGGCTCAAGCAAACGACCGAAAGCTCGCTGGTCCACGATTGGGCGCAATCCGACCCGATGGCGGTATTCGAGTGGGCGCGGACCCAACCCGACTCGGAGGGCCGTACGCAGGCGCTATCGACCGCGTTGCGCAACGTCGCGCAGTCCGATCCGGTCGAAGCCCTGGCTCTTGCGGAGGTTCTCGACAAGGATGCCCGGTCGAACGCCATCGACAGTGTTCTGCGACAGTGGGGACGCGACGACCCTCGAGCGGCTGCCGCCTGGCTGGACGCCTCGCAGCATGAATCGGACGGCGCCGTCGCCGCCATCATTGGCGAATATGCTCAACTCGATGCCAAGGAAGCTGTCGACTGGCTGCTGGCACAGCCGGCCGATGCGCAACGCGCCGGGGCTTCGGCGATCGTGTGGTCCCTCATCGAGGAGTCGCCGGAGGTTGCCCTCGAGCTAGTCGAACGTCTCGAGGATCCCACGACGGCGATAATGGCCGGATCCCAGCTGATTTCCCGTTGGGCCGAGGACGACCCCCGCGCCGCGGTCCGAGCCATTGCGCGAATCGGCGACGACGCGCGTCCGTCCCTGTATACGAGCGCCTTCAGCACATGGTCCCGTCACGACCCCGAAGGCGCCAACGCATACATTGGCCAAATTCCCGTGTCCGGCCACGATTGGGCGATCCAGGGCGTGATGCAGCAAACTCTCTCCGACGGAGATGTCGAATCGGCCGAGAACCTGTTCGAGCGGATCGTCGACACCGAACCACGGAAATCGGCAGCAACTATGATGTACTTCCACTTCATTCAGTCGGACCCGGCGCGCGCTGAACGCTACCGCGAAATGTCGGTTATGACCGTCGACGAAGACGGCTCGCTCATCTTGCGTGTTCCAGCCCAAGGGTTTTGACGACCGTCCATCGCCGACCCCGTTTCCATCTGGAGAGGTGGCGTCTCGGCCCGGATTACGGCGTCATGGCGCGCCATTCGCCCCTCTAAGTTGCTTTGCCCTACCCGTTCCTATGTTCGTTGACTTGGCAACAATCAAGGTCTAGGTTCCCGTTAGACATCCGCATCGGGGGGATGCGACATGGAACACACTCTAGGAAAAGCACGCTACTTCACACTTCTCGCAACTGGCGCCTTCGCCAGCATCCTCTGCACAATGACCGCACGGCCCGCCATCGCCGAGCAGGAATCCGAGGACGATCCCCGCATCGAGGTCATCATCGTGACCGCCGAAAAGCGCGAGGAGTCCGTTCTCGAAGTGCCGCTCACGATGACCGCGTTCAGCTCGGAAATCATCAAGGAACTCGGCATGACCGGCGACGAGGACCTCGAGCAGCTGGTCCCCGGTCTGCAGTTCGGCTACGACTCCGAGGGCTATGGCGTCGCGATGCGCGGCATCGGCACGCAGGTCGCCGTACAGAGTCAGGCCGACCAGGCCGTCGCCTTCTACGTGGACGGCGTTTACAGCTACAAGACCTACGGCACGGCGCTGAACATGTTCGACCTGGAGCGCATCGAGGTCGCCCGGGGACCCCAGGGCACGTTGAACGGTCGGAACTCCATTGCGGGTTCCGTCAGTTTCGTGAACAAGCGGCCCTCCGACGAGCCGGACATGAACGTACTGGTCGAATACACGGACCAGGTGACGCAGCGCTACGCCCTCGCTTTCGGCGGACCGATGAACGAGAACGTAAGCTACCGGTTGACCGCCAGCTACTACGGGGGCGACGGTACCCAGGAGAACCTCGGCAGCGGCGGCGACTACGGCGCACCCAACCAGCTGCAGTGGTCTCCGCAGCTTCGTTTCACGAACGACAAGGTAGACGTCAACCTGCGCTATTCGTCGCTGCGCGATCAAGGCTCCGCGCGGTCCCGGGTCTCGGTTACCGAAGAGGACCGCAGCGTCGCCAAGGTGCTGCTGTTCGGCTTCTGGGAACAGCCGAACGACTGGTTCCTGTACGACAAACCCGTGCCGTCCGTAGCGGATTGCCCGCCCGGGCAATACTCGGAGTTCGGCGGCATCTGCAGCGAACTGCGGAACAAGGTGCTGAGCAACCGCGCGAGCAAGCAGGACAGCAGCGCCAAACGCTGGTCCTTGAATGCCGACTACGAACTGACCGATGACCTTACGCTGCGCTACACCTACGGAGAGAACGAGTCGCACACCTTCGGCACCCAGGACCGGGACGGCACGGACCGCATCCCGAGTGCGGCAGATCCCTCGATTCCAGCCGACCTGACCGATCCCGCCGACATCCAGCGCTGGATCGACGAGGGCGGCGAGTTCCGGGATCTCGAAGACGGCTGGCTCGAAGACGACGTCGAGTCATCCCACGAGGTCCAGGTGTTCTCGAGCTTCGACGGCCCGTTCAACTTCGTGGCCGGCATCTACACCTACGAGAACGACTCCAGCTGGCGGGACCGCCAGCACGACTGGGCCGATCCGTTGTTCACGACCGACGCCGACGAGGCCGCAACGTCCCTCGACCTCAACCGGGACGGCGTTGCCGACTTCAGTTCCTGCCAGGATTTCCTGGACAACTTCGTGTTGGCCGAGGACGACGAATCGACCCCCGACCTCGTCGAGGGCCTCGGTGAAAGCCCGACGGTCTGGACGCACTGTCCACCCGGCAACGATCATACTTTCGACCGGGGCGGCGGCGCGGGATCCACTCAGGGCACCGACGCCGTGTTCGTCAACGCGGAATACCGGCTGAACGCGAGTTGGCAGGTCTCCGGCGGCCTGCGCTGGACCAAGGACGAGAAGGCGGTGATTCCGTCGATCAGCGGCGACCACGGCGTCGGCGGCCTGCTCGACGACATCGAACGCGACCAGCGTCTCACCGACATGCCGTGGGGCGGCGTTCCCGTGTACTTCCAGTACGTACTCACGGCTCGGGACGCCAGCTGGAGCAAGACCATCGGCCACGTCAGCGTCGAATACACGCCGCGCGAGAACCTGCTCTACTACGGTCGCATCTCCACGGGATTCCGGGCCGGCGGCTTCAACCAGATCGAGGACGAGGACACCGAGGAGTTGATCGCCCTCGGTGCGATTCCCAAGGACTTCCCAGGATCGGAGCTCGTCAACTACGAAGTGGGCATCAAGGGCCTGTTCCTCGACTCCCGGCTGCTGTTGACAGCGGGTGCGTATTTCGACGACTACGACAAGTACCACCTGAAGGCGACGCAGTACATCGGCGCGGGCGCACGGGGAAACCGCGAGGAGCCCTTCACCGACTACACGGACGCCTTCGACGGCACGGAAATCTGGGGTTTCGAGGCCGAGTGGACCTTCCAAATGAACGAGAACTGGCGCTTGTCCGGGTTCTACAACTACCTGGATTCGTCGGTGGGTCCGCATTCGGCATTCTTCCAGGACGACCGCGACGAAGAACGCGAGACCTTCATCCACACCTACATCGACCGTGACACCGGCATGCAGATGACCGCGGAACTGGAGCTGCCCCGGGATGTGACGGGCAACACGCTGCCCCAGCAGCCCGCCCACAAGATGGCGATGACCCTCATGTTCTCCGACATGACGGGCATCGGACCGGTGACGGCGCTGACCACGTGGAGCTACACCGGCAGCCGCTGGTCGGACATCGGCAATGTGCCTTACCAGAAGATCCACGGGTACGACCGCTGGGATGCACGCATCAGCTGGGAGCCCAAGCCGGACTGGGAGATCACCGGCTACGTGCAGAACATCCTGGACGAGATCGGCATCCAGGAATTCGCCTACGCCAACGTCTGGCTCACCGAGCACCGCCAGATCGGCGTGCAGTTCCGGTGGCGCCCCGACATGACGCGATAGGGTCACCCGCGCTCCCTGGAGCGCAGGGGCCGACATGAGGGTGCTTCGCCGGCTTGTCTGGCTCCCAGCCCTCGTTGTCGGTTGTGGCGGCGGCGGGTCGGGGTCCGCGCCGCCACCACCACCGCCGCCGCCGACGGCCCCCGTCACGCCTGCACCCGTGGCCGAAGGCGACGGGCTTGTCTTCGAGCGCGACACGGCGACGCCGTTCAGCCGCTCGTTCGGCAACGTGGTCACGCAGATGTCCGACTCGGAACTCCTAAGCGGTGGTGTCGCGGCCGCTGACGTGGACGCCGACGGGGACGTGGACTTCTACGTCGTCGGCGGCAACCAGGCGCCCAATCACTTCTACCGCAATCGCGGCGACGGCACGTTCGAGGAGATCGGCAGCGAACTCGGCCTCGACCTCATCCACTGGGGGAGCGGCCCGGCATTCGGCGACATCGATGGCGACGGGGACCTTGACCTGTTCGTTGGCGCCGTGGTCGGCGAGGCGCATCACGTCTTCGAGAACCGGCTCGACGAGTCCGAAGCGCAGTTCGTCGACATCACCGGGACATCCGGCATCCGCTTGACCTCGATGAACACGGTCTCCGCGACGTTCTTCGACTACGACCGGGACGGATTCGTCGACCTCTTTCTCACACACTGGAGCAACCACTACGATGCGGGTGCGGACACCGAGACCGTCTGGCGCAACAACGGCGACGGCACGTTCACGAACACCAGCATCGAAACCGGAATCGCCGCCGCCCTGGTCGAACAGGACACCGATTGGACGTTCACCCCCAACTTCAGCGACATCGACAACGACGGCGACGGCGACCTCCTGATGGCGTCCGACTTCGAAGAGAGCCAGATCTTCCTGAACAACGGCGACGGCACGTTCACCAACATCACCGATCAGGACGTCATCATCGATCAGGCCGGCATGGGCGCCGCGGTCGGCGACTACGACCGGGACGGCGACATGGACTGGTTCGTCACCTCCATCTACAACCTCGACGTGCAGGGCGGGCGCGAATTCGGCAACCGTCTCTACCGCAACGACGGCGACGGGGTTTTTCGGGACCTGACCATGCCGGCCAAGGTGGACGATGGCGGCTGGGCATGGGGTGCCTGCGCGGCGGACTTCGACAACGACACAAACGTCGACATCCTGCACGTCAACGGCTGGGACGTCGTGGAAGGCAAGGACTACAGCAACGACCCCATCCGGTTCTTCCACAACACCGGGCCCGGCAACGTCATCTTCCAGGAACGCGCCCAGGACGTCGGCCTGACCAACGACTCCCAGGGCCGGGGCGTCGCCTGCTTCGACATGGAGCGCGACGGCGACGTCGACGTGTTGATTTCCAACAACTCGGGCGCGAACGTGGTGCTCTACCGGAACGAGTCGACGAACGACAACCACTACCTCGCCATTCGTCTCGAGGGGGTCGCCCCGAATCACCTAGGAGTTGGTGCCCGGATCACCGTGACCACGGTGGACGGCATCCAGATCCGCGACCTCGGCGGACGCAACAACTATGTTTCGCACGATCCCTTCGAGGTCCACTTCGGGCTCGCCGAGGCAACCGCGGCCGACGTGGAAGTGCGCTGGCCCGATGGCACCACGTCGACGTCGGAAGACGTGTCCGCCAACCAGCTGCTTACGATTCGCCAGCAGGCGACCAACCTCCGCCTCGTCGTGCTGCACGGTGACGGCGACGGCGTCTACGATGCCGGCGACGACGTCACGGTGGAAGCGTCCGCAGCCGCCGAGGACTACTACTTCTCCCATTGGTCGAGCAGCGGCGGCGGACGTTTCGCGAACGCTCGCGCCTCGAGCACCACGTTCACGATGCCCGCGTCGACCGTCACCGTCACGGCACACTACCTGCCCGGTGTGTCGCCCGACGCCGAGGTTTCCGCTGCCCGGCGCTGGATCGAGGTGCTGCTGCAGGCGATCCGCAACGACTACGCGCGACCAACCGTGCACGCCCGCAACCTGTTCCACGTGTCCGCCGCCATGTACGACGCCTGGACCGCCTACGACCAATCCGATACCGCCGCAAGCCCCTGGTTGCTTGGCCGAACCCGGGCCGGTTCACGATGTGCCCTCGACGATTTCCCCACCCCCGCGGACGTCGAAGCGGCGCGGCGCACGGCTTTGAGCTATGCGGCGCACCGGTTGATCCGGCATCGGTTCGACGCATCGCCCGGGACCAGTGCAATCCGCCGCGACGCGACGGCCTTGATGGGCCACTTCGGCTACGACGTCGACTACATCGAGACGGATCTCGACTTCGGTGCGGCCGCCCTCGGCAACCACCTCGGCCAGTGCTACATCGACTTCGGCCTCGTCGACGGCGCCAACGAGGCGAACGACTACGCGAACGTCGCCTACGAACCCGTCAACGCCGCCCTCGAACCCGAAAAGCCGGGCAACCCCAACATCACCGATCTGAACCGTTGGCAGCCCCTCGCGCTCACCGAGTTCGTCGACCAGGCTGGCAACCCCGCCGACTCCGAACCCGATTTCTTGAGCCCCGAGTGGGGTTCCGTGGTGCCCTTCGCGCTCGTCGAAGAGGATCTCACTCTCCATGAACGCGACGGCTTCGAGTACCGGGTTTTCCACGACCCGGGACCGCCGCCGATGATCGGCGCGGACGGCGCGGAACACTACAAGTGGTCCCACGCGTTGGTGGCCGTGTGGTCGTCCCATCTCGATCCCGCCGACGGCGTGACCTGGGACATCTCCCCGGCACGCGTCGGCAACATCCAGTCCTACCCCGATGGGTTCGAGGACCATTCGGCTTTCTTCGCCATCGAAGGAGGTGACACCGGCCGGGGCCACACGACGAACCCCGCGACGGGCGAGGCTTACGAACCCCAAGTCGTGCCGAGAGGCGACTACACACGCGTGCTGGCGGAGTTCTGGGCCGACGGCCCGGACTCCGAGACGCCACCCGGACACTGGTTCGTGATCCTGAACGAGGTCAACGACCACCCGCTGCTGGCGCGCCGATTCCGGGGCGAAGGTCCCGTTCTCGGTCTGCTGGAGTGGGACGTGAAGGCATACTTCGCGCTCGGCGGCACGATGCACGATGCCGCCATCGCGGCATGGGGCGTCAAGGGTTGGTACGACTATGTCCGGCCCATCTCTTCGCTGCGCGCCATGGCCGACCGGGGCCAAGGCACCGATCCAGCGCGCGCTTCCCACCACGTCGACGGGATTCCCTTGCGAGAGGGCTACATCGAGTTGGTGGAAGCCGGCGACGCCCTGGCGGGAACCGACGACGAACACGTGGGCAAGATCAAACTGTTCGCCTGGCGCGGGCCGGAAGCCGTCGCGGATCCGGATACAGACGTGGCCGGCGTCGGCTGGATCCTCGCGGAGAACTGGTGGCCCTACCAGCGACCCACTTTCGTCACGCCGCCCTTCGCCGGCTACGTATCGGGGCACTCGACCTATTCCCGGGCGGCGGCGGAAGTGCTGACCGCGCTGACCGGCGACGCGTACTTTCCCGGGGGCATGAGCGACTTCGAGATCCGGGCCGACGAGTTCCTGGTCTTCGAAGACGGTCCCTCCGTGGACATGACCCTGCAATGGGCCACCTACCGCGACGCTTCCGACCAATGCAGCCTGTCGCGCATCTGGGGCGGCATCCATCCGCCGGCGGACGACATCCCGGGCCGCCTGATCGGCATCGAGGTCGGCAACGACGCGTTCGCGCTCGCCGAGCGGTACTTCGAGGGCCGCGCCGACTCCGTTCAAGGTCGCATGCCATAATGCCGAGGTGGTCGGCGTCGGGCGACATCGAATCGAGTGTTCCGCTTGACTGAGGCCGGCACCGAAGACGAACCCACCGCATCGGGTCACGGTCCCGACCTCGACGCGCGGGAGCTCGTTCCCCCGCCACCGCTGTCCGTCAAGGAAATCGCCCGGCTGCTACTGCGTACCTGGCCGCACCTCAAGCCCGTGGCGTGGCACGTCGTCGGTTGGTTCTCGCTGGCCATGGTCATCGGACTGATTGTCGGGTACGTGACGATCACCGGCGTCGACCTGTTCACCAATGCCGTCCTGAACGCCCAGCCCATCGCGCCGCTACAGCGTCTCGTGCTGATCCTCGACCCCAGCTACGTCGACGCAACGGAGCTTTCGGGCGATCAGCGTACGACCATTCTCGTCCGCCTCGTCCTCTACGGCGTGGCCTTCACGATCCTCATCCGCATGCTGGCGGACGCCCTGGGGGTCGTCTACTGGGAGACGTGGATCGCCCAGGCCATCAACCAACATCTACGGGTCAAGATGATCGAGAACGCGGAGCACCTGTCGCTGCGCTACCAAAGCCACGCGCGCACCGGCGACGCGATCTACCGGGTGTTCCAGGACAGCCGCATGATCAGCAATGTCATCTCGACCATCATCCTCGACCCGCTCGAGCAAGGCGCGGCGATGCTCGGCGCGTTCGTGATCATCTGGTTCTTCAGCCCGGTCCTCGGGACCGTTTTCACGGTCGCGGCGATACCGATCTTTCTCGTCGTCGTGTGGTGGACGCCGCGCATCCAGCGGCTGTCGTGGCTGTCCCGCCAGTCGAACAGCGACGTCACGTCGCGCATCCAGGAGGTGGCCGCGAGCATCCGCGTGCTGAAGGCCAACCAGGCGGAGGACCTCGCCGTGGCCCGGTTCGACCGGGACTCCCGGGCTGCCCTGGACTACGCCTACGACCTGCGCCTCGAGATCATGCTGTTGCTGATCGTCATCACGACGATCGCCGCCGTCACGCTGATCGCGGCGGACTACCTGATGGCCGACTGGACGGTGGCGGGCGATCCCACGTTCCTGGGCGGCGTATTCGCATTCATCCTCACCTTCACGATCTGGAACTTCGGTGCCTTCCAGGCCGCCCGGGAGAACAACGAGGAGCTGATCGGCAAGTACAACTTCCTGTTCGTGACCTGGGTGCGGGCCATCGACATGGCGATGGGCCTCAACCGCGCCTTCTACCTGCTCGATCTGAAGCCGGGTGTGGCGGAGCGGGAAGACGCCGTGCCCATGCCGGCACCCATCGACGAGATCCGCTACGAGGGGGTCTCGTTCGCCTACGATGCCGATGTCCCCGTACTCACCGACGTGAACATGACGGCCCGCACCGGAACGATCACCGCCATCGTCGGTGCCACCGGTGCCGGCAAGTCGACGCTGATGTCGTTGCTGTTGCGTCTCTATGATCCCGATGCCGGCAGCATCCGCATCAACGACACCCCACTCGACGATCTCACGATCGACAGCATCCGCGCCAACACCGCCATCGCGCTGCAGCAGAACGTCCTGTTCGCGACGACGGTTGCAGAGAACATCAGCTACGCGACGCCAGGCATCACCCGGGAGGACATCCGACGCGCCGCCGAGGTTGCCTGCGCCGACGCCTTCATCGCCGAGATGGCGGACGGCTACGACACCGAACTCGGGGAACGGGGCGGCAAACTGTCCACGGGGCAACGCCAGCGGCTGTCCATCGCCCGGGCTCTCGTTCGCAACACGCCGATCCTGATCCTCGACGAACCCACCGCCTCGTTGGATGCCGAGACCGAACACGAGGTGCTGGGCAACTTGGCCGACTGGGGCCGGGACCGGGTGGTGTTCGTCATCACGCACCGGCTATCCACCATACGCAGCGCGGACCAGATCGCGTTCCTGAAGGACGGCCGCGTCACCGAAGTCGGCACCCACGACGACCTGATAGCCCAGATCGACGGCGACTATCGGCGTTTCGTGGCCGAAGAGACCCGGAGTACGCCGGCGTGAGCGACACCGCGTTGGATGCTCGAACACGGACGCCGGAGCGGTTCGACGACCGCGTCGACCTCAATCCCAAGATCACGAACCGCGAAGCATTCCGCATCGTCGGCCGCTCTCTCGGCTACCTCGCAAGGGTGAAGGGGCTCTTCACCGCGAAGGTCGTGTTTTCGCTGATCGCCCTCGTCCCCGGGCTGCTGGCACCCTGGACGGCGAAGATCCTGATCGATCAGGTGATCCTCCAGGAACCCTTCAACGACGACGAGGTGCCGTTCCCGCCCTATTTCCAGCCCATCGTCGACTACCTGCGCGACATGGCACCGATGGAGATCATGCTCTCCCTGACCGTGCTGTTCGTCGGACTCCTGGTGGTCTTCGGCCGCGGCGGCCTCGGCATACCGCTGGAACAGGGGCGGGACAGCGCCACCATCTCGGAGGGCAAGCTGTCCGACGGCGGCAGTGGGATGTCGGGCCTGCTCGGCGCCATCGAACTCCTGGTCAACATCCGCCTGAGCCAGCGTCTGGCCAACGGTTTCCGCACCCTGCTGTTCCGCCGCCTGACCCGGCTGCCGATGCAGACCATCGACGACCACCGCATCGGCGACTCCGTCTACCGGGTGATGTACGACGCGCCCGATCTGCCGAGCGTCTGTTATTCGTTCACCCTGGCGCCATTGTTCACCGTCATCGGCGCCCTTGCCGCGCTATACCAGATGGCGGCCACCTACAGCACGGTCGCGCCGGAACTGATCTGGGTCTCGCTCGCCATGTTCCCCATCGCGCTCCTGGTGACGATTCCGTTCTCGGCCTTCGTGCGCCGCGTTCAGCAGTCAAGCCGCGCCGCCGGTACCGCGACGACGAACGCCATCGAGGAGAGCATGAGCAACCTCCATGCCGTGCAGAGCCTCGGCGGCATGGACCGCGAAACCGAACGCGTAGAGTCCCGCAGCCGCGAGTCGTTCCGCCGTTTCCGGCACGTGGTGCTGACGGGCATCGGCGTGCGTTTCATCGGCTGGGCACTCGGCGGGGCGCTGTCGATCTACGTGACGGTGACCGTCGCCATCAACGTCATCGGCGACATCATGACGCCGGGCGACTATTTCGCCTTGATCGGCCTCGCCGGCACCATCGGCGGTTCGGGCGTCGGCCTTGGCATGATCTGGATCGGCGTGCAAGCGGAGGTCGCCGCCGTGCGCCGGGTGTTCTTCTTCCTCGACATGGCGGTGGAGCAACCCGCGCCGGACCGGAAGTCCCTCGCGATCCGCCAGGGTGTCAGCTTCGAGCGTGCCGGACTCCGCTATCCCAACGGCCACCGGGCGCTCTCGAACGTCACCCTGTCCCTGGGCCTCGGCGAACTCGTGGCGTTCGTCGGACCGACCGGCGCCGGCAAGACCAGCCTCGCGTACCTGATCCCGGGCTTCTACGCACCAACCGAGGGCCGGGTAAGAATCGACGGCCGGGACATCCGCGACATCGATCTCGAGTCGGTGCGCGCCGAGGTGTCCTACGTCTTCCAGGAGCACCTGCTTCTGAACGAGTCGATTCGGGGCAATCTCCTGCTGGCGAATCCGGCGGCCACGGAAGCGGATATCCGCAATGCCTGCGATGCCGCCGGCGCGAGCGAGTTCATCGAACGCTTGGCCGACGGTCTCGACACGCGGCTCGGCCAGTCCGGCGACACCTTGAGCGTTGGCCAGAAGCAGCGGCTGTGCATCGCCCGGGGCCTCGTGCGAAACACCCGGGTTCTCATTCTCGACGAACCAACGGCCGCACTCGATCCCGAGACCGAGAATTCGTTGGTCCGCGCGCTGCGTCGGGCGAGTGAGGGACGACTGGTGATCGTCATCGCGCACCGCCTCTCGACGATCCGCCAGGCCGACCGAATCGTGTTCCTGGACAATGGCGAGATCCGCGAAGTGGGCACCCACGAGGCGATGATGGCCGACCCGGCGAGTCCCTATCGACGGTTCGTAGAATTGCAGGGCGGGTCGTCTTCATGAATCGCAAAGGAGCAAGCACATGATTTTCACCGGATGGGACACGCCTCTGGCCCTGCTGCAATTGGAGCTGATACAGCGAGACTACGAGGGACATCGCGTGCCGAAAGACCTGAAAGAACAGGTTGCCGCGCTGGACGATAAACGAGACGCGATGAACTTCGAGGCGACAAACACCCTCTATGGGGCGCTCGACGAACTGCCGGAGGATCCCGCATTCCCGTACGTCCAGCCCAACGACCTGGACGGGATTCGTCGGGAACGTCCGGCGGGTCCGAGGCAACTCGGCACCGTGGCCGACGCCGACCTCTTGGACCGATTCCACGCCGCGTGGACGGGACGTGCCGCCGGCTGCGCCCTGGGCAAGCCGGTCGAGGGCATGGGGATTCGCGGTCAACGGGGCATGGGTGGGCGCCAAGCCATCCGAACCTACCTGGAGAACCGGCGGCACTGGCCATTGGACTACTACTTCAGCGGCGCCGACGTTGGCGACAACCTGCGGATTGCCTGTCCCCAGTCCCAGCGCGAGAACATCGCCTTCATGGAGCCGGACGACGACATCCACTACACCCTCATCGCCCTGCGCGTGCTCGAGGATTTCGGCCGCGGCTTCACGTGGCGCAACGTGGCCACCGCATGGAACACGAGCCTGCCCTACTACGCGATCTGTACCGCCGAAGCCCAGGCAATCATGAACTACAACAATGCCGTTCCCAGGAAAGCGCGGTCGGACTGGGTGACGCCCGAATACACCAGCACCAACCGGAACCCCTACCGGGAGTGGATCGGCGCCCAGATCCGCGCCGACGGCTGGGGCTACGCCTCGGCCGGCAATCCCGAACTGGCCGCGGAATTCGCATTCCGGGATGCCTGCTGGACACACCGGGCCAACGGCATCTACGGCGAGATGATGTTCGCCGCCATCATCGCTGCGGCATTCGTTGTCCGAGATCCCATCGAGCTGGTCAACATCGGCCTCTCGGAGATCCCGCAACTGTCGACTCGCCGAGGCTTGCCGGGCCGCATTGGCGCAGGTGTCGAGCTGCGACGGTTTCGACGGCTACATGGACTGGGTCGAAGAACACTACGGGAACCTGAGCGGCGTCCACACGGTCAACAACACCCTGGTCGTGATCGGCGCCATGATCTTTGGCCAAATGGACTTCCATGCCTCGACCTGCCGTTCCGTGGAGGGCGGCTGGGACACGGACTGCAATGGCGCCACCTGTGGTTCCATCGTGGGCGCTGCCAACGGGGCCATCACGCTGAATTCGCCCCTAGTGCCCCCGTTGAACGACACCATCAAGCCCAAGGTGATCGGGTTTCAGGAAGTCAGCATGACCGAGTTGGCGCAGCGGACGTTGGCAGTGCACAAGGCAGTCGCGAACGCGTAGCTCGGGACGAGAGCGCTGCTTTGGCGCTCCCATGGACCGAGCATGACCTGCAACGGGCCGTCGTTGTGCGGAACGACGTCTCGTCATTCTGGGTGAACTCTCACGTCCAGTCGCGTCGAGACAGCCTTGACTTGGTCTGTGTGTTTCTTTAAACCAAGCCTGAGTCCATGCATCCGTCTACCTAGCGGTGGCTCCTGCCTTGCGAGCGGAAACGCGTCTTGCGGCAGGGGGGCGAGAGAAGCGCTATGCCGGCATGGACATTGGCGAATCCGCCGGTTACGCGCCGAACTCCGTGAAGTTGCCGTTCCGTAGGACGGGCAAGGGCGATTTGGGGAACGCCTACACGGAGAGAAACCATGAAGAGTCTGCAGATTCTCGCATCGACGGCGTCGTTAGGGTTCGCACTGGCCCTAGTCGGCTTGCCGGCCTACTCGCAGGACGAGGCCGAATCCGACGCCGAGGAAGAAGGCGGCGGCTACATCGAAGAGGTCGTGGTCACGGGCGAACGGGGGGAGACCAACGTGCTCGACCGGGCCATGACGGTCACCGGCTTCAACGTGGAGCTGATCGAGAAACTCGGCATGCAGAATGCCGATGACCTGGAAGTTCTCGTCCCGGGTCTACAGAAAGGCAACCGGAGCCAGGGTGCCGGCAAGAACGAGGACGGCCACTACGACATGCGCGGTGTCGGCAACGACCGGGCCGTCAACTTCTTCCAGGACACCTCCGTCGCCTTCTACGTCGACGGCGTCTACACGGACCAGAGCTACTCGACCGACAGCATGTTCGACATGGAGCGGGTCGAAGTGGCGCGAGGGCCGCAGGGCACGACCGGCGGCAAGGCGGCGATCGCCGGTGCCATCAGCCTCTGGTCGCGCAAGCCGACGGACGAGTGGGACATGCGCATGAGCGCGGAGATCACCGACATCTCGACGCAGCGCCTGCAGGCCGCCTTCGGCGGGCCGATCGCGGATTCCGGGTTCAGCTATCGCCTCGGACTCGAGACCTATACCGGTGACGGGATGATCGAGAACGTCTACGACGGCGCCGAAGCCCGCGATGCCGGCGAGTACGACCGGCTGCTCGTCAGGCCCAGTCTGCGCTGGAAGAACGACCGCTTCGACATTACTGCCCGCTACTCCAAGCAGACGGACAAGGGCACACCCTGGGCATCGTTGCCATTGGGTGCCCGGGACACGGTCAACGAGTTCCTGCTGGATCGCAACGGCAACCCCGCCATGTGGACGGACCGGCTCACCGGGGAGCAGATACCGCAGACGAATCCATTCTACGGCGCCGACGCGGCGCCATCGGTCGCCAACTGCTCCAACATCAACAACGATGGCACACGGGACGAGTTCGGCATCATCTGCGACCCCGACGAGTTGCAATGGAAGGTGGCGTTCAACGCACCGATCAGGCAGGACAGCTTCGCGGAAAACGCCTCGTTGGAGGCGATATTCGCCTTAACCGACAACCTCGATGTGACCTACAAGTTCGGCTATCACGATGTCGTCAACGACAACCTGAACGACGGCGACCAGCTACCCCGCGAGGGCGGCGGGGTTTGCCCGCCCAATCACCCGAAGGTTTTGGGCGGCATGCTGCAGGCAGGCCAGACCAGCCGATACTGCGCCTTAGATGGTGGCGGCAACGGCACGTTCAACGACCAACGAGTCAACTACATCTTCACATCCGAGCAGACGAGCCATGAAGTCACGCTGACCTCGCACTATGAAGGCCCGTTCAATTTCACGGTGGGTGTTACCACCATGGAAGGCGACGAGCCGAACAACTACAGAAACCTGCAATTCAGTTCGGGCACCCGGGGCGTGCCCACCAACGACTGGCTGTATACGGATAGCTCGGCTGCCTGCCAGGCGGTGATCGAGTCCCTGTATGGGCCGGGGGGCAGCTTGAGCGGCGGTCAGAACTGGCTGTTTCGCGATGTCTATACCAGCGCCGAAGGGAAAGCTCGCTCTGCGCAACACCGAACCGTGTTCGCCTGTCCGGGCGACCCGGGACTCGTGAACTATGCGCTCTCCGGCGCCGGGAACTTCCATGCGAATCTGAACGGCCAACGGAATGCATTCTGGGGATCGATGGAAAGGGAGTCCATCGGGGTCTATTTCAACGGCGAATACATGCTGAACGAGACCTGGACGTTGTTCGGCGGTGTACGCCACGACAACGACGATAAGGGAATCACCCAGCAGGCCAACGGCACCGCCTTCGGTCTTTCAGGTGTGGATTTCTCGCCCTGCAACCACACCTCCACCTGCGAAGATGCGATCGCGTTCGTCCAAGTCAGTGTGCGCGACGCCGAGATCTTTCCCGGCAAAGCCAAAAAGACGTGGAGCGACACAACCTGGAACGTCGGTGCGCAGTATCGTCCCAATGACGATGTGATGGTCTACGCACGCCTCTCCACCGGCTATCGTCCCGGTGGGAACAAGGGGAGCTGGAGCCTGACTCAACCGCCCTACTTCTTCGAATCCGAGCAGGTGACCAACTACGAAATCGGCGCGAAGGGGCTTTACTTCGACAGATCGGTTCAGTTGTCATCGACGGTTTTCTACCAGGACTTCGACAGTTACTGGGTGGTCGCCGGCCGCTTCAAAACCGACGCGGAAATCGAGGCTGATCCGCTTGGTGGCGTGACCACGCGATCGACCAACGCCATCGAAGGTACGACGATCGCCGGCGTCGAACTCGAAGGCGCATGGCGGATGACCGATCGTTTCTCCCTGCGCGGGTTCTACAACTACCTGGATACCAGCATCGGCCCCTACCTCTCGATCTACCCCTTCGGGCTCCCCGGCATACAACCCGGGTGGCAGTTCTACGAGTACACGGACGTCAATGGCGAAACCCAGGTTCACACCTACTGGGGAACGGGAATCGAGATCGAGTTCGACGGCAAGCAATTGCCGAACTCGCCCAAGCACAAGACCTCGCTAACGCTGGCCTACGATGTGCCGATCGCCGCTGACTGGGGCAGTCTCGAACTGCTGACGATCATGAACTACCGCAGCAAGAAGTACGTGGAACACGGCAACGTCGAGGCGTACGCAGTGTCCGAATACACGCGTTGGGACCTCAGGGCCAACTGGCAGTCACCGGATTCCTCGTTGAAGGTCACTGGCTATGTGCAGAATGCGCTTGACCAAGGGGCGCTGCACATGTGGTCGCCGCGGGAAGGCATCGCCAGCCCCTTCGGGACCATTGTCGAACCCCGAGAATTCGGCATCCAGATCAGCTGGCAAAACAAAAACGACTAGATCGCTTAACGCGAACTCTTAAGCGCACCGCGGGCTCCGGCCCCCGGTGCGTTTTTTTGCGGTAGGCTCGTTGCTTGCCGCTCAACAAAGGCGAACGATGCGTTCCTTCCTTGCTCTAGTTTTGGCACTCCTCGCTGGCACCACTGCTGCGGAGCCTTACTCTGGGCCGGTAAAGCATGACTACCCCGACCAGGTCTACTGGGGCGATACCCACCTGCACACCCACCTGTCGGCCGACGCCTTCTCGATGGGTGCTTTGGTTACGCCCGAGGAGGCCTACCGTTTCGCCAAGGGCGAGACCATTCGTGCCACGGGCGGCGACGAGGTGCGGCTGCGTCGCCCGCTCGACTTCCTCATGGTGTCCGATCACGCCGAGAACATGGGCGTTCTGCCAAGGTTGGCGGCTGGCGACCCGGGATTCCTGGAATCCGAGGACGGTCAGAGGATGTTCAAGTTGTTGGCCAGCGCACCCGCGCTATCCGATGTCCTCAAGTCGAAGAGCCTTGAGGAGTTCAAAGTCGGCGACACTGCGCTGATGAACGCCAAGGGCGCGAAGGGCGGCGACTTCGGCGTCGACGAGGACTTCATGCGGAATGTTTGGGGGCACGTTGTCGCCATCGCCGAGAAGCATAACGATCCCGGCAGATTCACGACCTTCGTCGGGTACGAATACAGCAGTGGCTCACCCATGCTGCACCGCAACGTGATGTTCGCCGGCGGGCCCGCACATACCTTGCAGGCCAGACCTTTCTCCTCTTGGGACAGTCGCAACCCGGAGGACCTTTGGGCCTACCTCGAGAGCTACCGGGAGAAAACCGGCAGCGACGTCATCTCCATTCCCCACAACAGCAACTTGAGCCGCGGCAACATGTTCAGCACCGTCACCTACGAGGGCGAGCCGCTTAGCCGCGAGTACGCCAGGGTCCGGTCATCCATCGAACCCATCATCGAAGTGACGCAAATCAAGGGCGACAGCGAAACGCTACCGTCCATTTCGCCCAACGACGAATTCGCCGACCACGAGCCCTGGCGCAATCTGGCCAAGCCGCAAGCGGAGGCCGAGGCAAGGCAGTCCTACGCCCGCAGCGCCCTGCAGACGGGTCTCGCCCTAGGTGCCGAACTCGGCGTGAATCCCTTCAAGTTCGGGATGATCGGCTCCACCGACTCCCACACCGGCCTCGCCACCGCCGACGAGGACAACTTCTGGGGCAAGATGGGTGGCAACCAACCGAGCCCCTATCGCGCCCGCACCCAGGCGCAGTATTCCTCCTCCGGCTACGCCGCCGTCTGGGCGACGGAGAACACCCGCGAGGCCATCTTTGCCGCCATGAAGCGACGCGAGGTCTACGCGACGACGGGGCCACGCATCACGCTGCGGTTTTTCGGCGGGTGGGGCTACACCGACGAGGATGCGTCGCGTCCGAATCTCGCCGAGGTCGGGTACCGCAAGGGCGTCCCCATGGGCGGCGATCTGGCCCGAACGCCAGGCGAGGCGCCGAGGTTCCTGGTGAGCGCCGTCAAGGATCCGGACGGGGCGAACCTCGATCGCCTACAGGTCATAAAGGGTTGGCGTGACGTGACAGGCACCCTGCACGAGAAGATCTACGACGTCGTCTGGTCGGGTGATCGAGCGATCGGCGAGGACGGCAAGCTCCCCGCCGTTGGGTCCACGGTTGACCTCGAGACAGCAAGCTACGTCAATTCCATTGGCAGCGCTTCGCTTGCGACGACATGGACTGATCCGGCTTTCAATCCTCACGAAGCCGCGTTCTACTACGTCCGGGTGATTCAGATCCCCACACCGCGGTGGACCACGTATGACGCGAAGTTTTACAAGCTTGGAGACAGCCCACGGGACGTCATCCAGGAACGCGCCTACTCCTCACCGATCTGGTACACGCCGTAGGAGACGGGCTTGTCCCGTCCCGTTGTACCGCCCGTCCGTCGGATTCCGCGCGGGCGACCACAAGGGTCGCCCCTACGACCTGGCATGCACGCGCAAGAGAACGAACCGTAGGGGACGGGCTTGTCCCGTCCCGTTCGCGGGCCTGTTGCTGCTGGTCCTGTGGACACCAGCGGCGGCGCCGGCGGAAGTCGATCTCGATACACTCGAGTTCCGTCACGGTATTTCGCAATTCCCGGACTACGAGCTGAAATACCCGCCGGGTTTCGCCCACTTCGACTACGTCAATCCCAACGCCCCGAAGGGAGGCACGCTGGTGCTGCCCATCACGTACGCCATGGACAGCGTCTCGCCACCGCACAAGCCGCCGGGATATTTCCGTTCATACGATCATCTGCTGGAGCGCGCCGGCGACGAACTCTCCGGCTACTACGGCAGTCTCGCCGAGTCGGTGGCATTGAGCGCCGATCGGCGCACCCTGGTATTTCGCCTGCGTCCCGAGGCGCGGTGGCACGACGGCACGCCGCTCACCGCAACCGACGTCAAGTTCTCGCTGGACACGTTCTGCGACGACTACCTGTCCTCCGGATGGGCAGACGTCCTCGAGTGGATTACGCGGGTCGATGCGCCGAGTTCCCATACGGTTGTGGTTCACGCCAACTCCGACGCGGCCAAGCAGGTGCACATCCTGGGACTCATTCCCATCGTACCGGCGCACTACTGGGCCGAGCGCGACGTCACCAAACCGGCGCGGGAGCCACCGCCGCAGAGCGGTCCGTATCGTCTGACCGAGGTATCCCAGGGACGCATCCTCACCTACACCCGGGTTCCGGACTACTGGGGACGCGACCTGGCGATCAATCGCGGCAAGTTCAACTTCGATACGATCCGCTACGAACGCCATCTCGACGCCACCGTCGCCCGCGAAGCCCTGCGCGCCGGCCTGATCGATGTGTGGACCGAGAACGACTCCCGCCACTGGCTGTCCTCCTTCAACGTGCCGGCCCGCGAGCGGGGATGGCTTAGGAAGAGCGCTATTGGTTCCGGATCCCAACGGGGATCCCGGTTTCGACTGGTGCTCAATACGCGCCGCGAACCGTTTGACGATCCCCGCGTACGGGAAGCCCTTGCGTATGCGTTCGACTTCGAGTGGCAGAACCGCGCGCTCCACGGCGGCGAACGGCGACGCGCGCACAGTTTCTTTGCGAACTCGATGTTCGCCTCGTCGGGACTGCCGGACGCCGCGGAGTTGACGCTGCTGGAACCCTATCGTGCAACGCTGCCCGAGGAGGTGTTCAACCGGGCTTTTTCCTTCGCTCACTCCGACGCGGTGGGCATCGACCGCAAGGGGCTCGCGAAAGCCCGGAAACTGCTTGCGGATGCCGGCTATCGGATGGAAGGCAGCGAATTGCTGGATTCGACCGGCGAGCCCCTCGCGATCGAGTTTCTGTCCGCAGCACCGGACAATCAGCGCATTCTGCTGCCGTACCTGCGTGCGCTAGACGTCCTGGGTGTCCACGCGAGGATTCGGATGATCGACAGCGTCGGCCATACCAATCGCCGGGACGCGGGCGACTTCGACGCCCTTCTCCTTCGAGGCTTTTTCGCCATGCCGCCTTCCTGGCAGCTACGACCGTATTTCCACTCCGCCTCGACGCCTTACTGGAACGTCTCCGGGATCGACCATCCCGCCGTCGATGCGCTAGTCGATGCGGCCCTGGAGGCGACGGATATCCACGGGTTCGCAAGTGCCTTGCGCGCGCTCGACCGCGTCTTGCTGTGGGGCTACTACCAGTTCCCGATCGACGCCCTCGAGGACACCCGTATCGTCTACTGGGACAAATTCGGACGTCCCGAACAGCCGGACGAGATGTACGGTGAGCCCTTTCCGGATGGCTGGTGGTTCGACGAGGAGAAAGCGGCGCGGATCCGTGCCGGACAATAAACCAACGACCGTCGCTGGCGGCCAGTAAGGCACGGTGTGTCAGGGGCGTCCCTTCGTGCGTCGCCACCTCTTAGGGCCGGCCCTATCCGCCTAGACGCTGCGATCGCCCGTTTGCCGCTCCCCCGCCGCTATCGGTTCAATCGCGGCTCGCGCAAGGCGGCGGGGTCGTGGGATTGGTCACCCGACTCGTAACGGCCTTACGCCACTTCCAGCGCTTTCGGAAAACCTTCTTGCCAAAGCCGTTCGGCCACCTCGAACGCCACCTTTGACTGGCCTTCCGTTGGGAGTTTTAAGGGAATACGGCTTGCCACGACCCGTCCAGTCGGCGTTCTAGCATCCCAAGCACGACGTCGTACTCACCTTTAGCAAACTGTCGTACCTCCGCAACCTGCTGCGGCTCCAAGTCACCGCCGTCGGCCTGCCTAGCCGGGTCTGCACGCACCTCTTCCATCACCTGATGGACAGGAGGGTCGAGCACGCGGTAGACGTCTACGACCAACTCCTCGAAATTCGGCAGGCCTGCAGGCATCGAGACGCCTGCGCCGCAAACCAAGAGCACCTCGCCGCGCGCATGCGCCAACAGCAAACGTTCAGGGAGGGAAACAACCCCCGGACCGAGCGCTATGCTTCGGTCGCTGACATCTCCGATCATGCCCATTGCGTGCCGTACGACGTCACTCGCTCGACCCGACCCGGCAGCGGCGTTCAATGAACCTGATGCGCATGGCATTCGGGTGGCCGGACACGCATCGCAGCCTTTCCGCTAGCTCCTTCCCATGGCCGTGCTTGCCCGAGCAGTCGCGTTTCCTCGGAAACGGGCACGGGTACTTTCGGAAACTGAGGCTTAAGAGCCGGTTCGATCACTTCACCGTCCCGGCTGACGAATACGAAGCCATCGTCCCCGGCGATGATGTGGAAGGCACGGTGGTGCAGCAGCCGGTGGTGCGCGCTGCACAGCAGCACGAGGTTCTCCAGCCGCGTCTCGCCGCCGTCGATCCAGTGCTGGACATGATGCGCTTCGACGTAGCGCTGATGGGGACAGCCGGGGAAGCGGCAGCGGCTGTGGTCGCGCAGCTTCAAGGCGCGCAGCAGCGGCGCCGGCACGATGCGACGCCGGCGTTCGTAGTTCAGCACCTTGCCCTGCGCATCCTCGATGAACTCCGTGAGGTCGGCGTCGCAGGCGATCTGGCGGGCGTCCTCTTCGTCGACGCCCCAGTCCGGCTCGACATGGTAGCGGGCACCGCCCTCTGCCGCCCGCTCGGCGAGCTCGTTGCGGTCGATGGTGAGCACCACCTCGTAGCGCTGGCCGGTGCGCCGTTCCCGGTTGGCCGGGCCGTTCGCCAGGTAGTGCTCGGCCACGTCCACTAGCGCGTCGGCATAGCGTTGCTCCGTGTTCGAGAGTGCGAAAACCACCGAGGCCGGCAGGTCGTCCGATTCGTCGGCCGCCTCGCCGGCAATGTCCGCGTCCAAGCACTTTGCTTCCTCGGAAACGTCGCCGAGACCGTCGGCGACCACGGCGGGCTGCGCCAACGCGGAGCCGTCTAGGTGTTGCCCGTTCCTGTCTACGGGGACGAGCGCGGAACCGTTCGTTTCTTGCTTCGCGACCTGCTCCGGCTCCCTCAGTCCGGCAACGTGTTCGGCATCTGCAGTCTCGCCATGTGCCGGTTCGGCACCGTCCGTCACGGCAACAGCACCGCGCTCTCCCGGCATGAGGGACTCGGCGTACGCCTCCCGTTCGTCCTTCCGGGCGTCGACGACCTTCTGCAGCGCCTTGATCACGAGTGCGCCGCGCTCGGCGGGCACTGTCGCGGTGACCACCAGCATGCCGTCCTCGTAGTGCCAGTTTAGGCTCCGGCGCTGCTCGCTCGGGATCCGCTCCATGTCGCTCCGGTCGACGCGTTCGTATGTTCTGACCAGACTCTCAAGCTGCGCCGCACTGCTGCGCCCGGCGATGTCCAGCAGCATCGCCTCGGTGTCCGGAGTCGCCACTCGGGTGATGGCGCGCACCTTGGAATAGCTCAGGGCCCCGTCGCGGAACGCCGCATCGACGCGCGGCAACCGGACGAGCGCCCGGCCGATGCGTATGCGCTCGCGGGACGCGCAGGGTCCCAGCCCACAACGGTGGTCTAGCCAGTTGCCGAGACTGCAGTAGCCGCGTTCGTCCCAGCTTCGGGTGCGGTCCATGGCTGCGATTAGCTTGACGAAGCGCCAGTCGGCGAGGTTGATGTGGGCGGCCGTGTCGGTGACGGCGCGACGCAGTTCGGCGGGGTCGTCGGGGATGAAGTCGAGTTCCGGGGTATCTTCGAGGACAAAATAGTCGGCGTCTTCTGGAATGAACTCGGGGTATGGCACGGTTTCTTCGGAGGATTGATACATCATTGTGACTATCGAGAAGTGTCGCTACAGAGTACTGTATATACTATCAGCACAATTCTCGTTTGTCTTTGTTTTTGATTGACAATATTGGAAACGGATCGTGGCGAACCCAACCAGTTCCACTGTTCCACTGGTGCCCTTCTTCTCATCCAGAAGGCACCCACGCTTGAGAGTGAGTACGCGCGTGGTGAGATGGGACGCGGCTGTAGATCCCGAAAAGGCGTCTCTCTGCGACGATGAACCCTATTCCGGCTTGTCGCGCCCAGACGGCAGCACCCTACCCTCCGGATAGTCGGCTCCTTCGGCGCTCCGGTCGACGGACTCGTTCCACGCCGCTAGTTCGGCTTTCATTCGGGCCGTGATTTCCGGTTCCCGCTCGACGAGGTTGTCTTGCTCGGAGGGGTCGTCCACCAAGTCGTACAACTCCCACTCCCGGGTCAAGGAATCGAACACTTCCGGATCCCACACGCCGTCGACCATCGCCTTGTCGTAGTCGCGGTAGTAGATGAGCTTGTAGTCGTTGTCGAGCCAGCCTAGCTGGCCCTGAACCCGTAAGCCGATGGGCTGATTTCGCCTCGGCGGTTCGGTGTCGAAGACGGGCACGAGGGAGATGCCGTCGTGCACCTCGTTCATGTCATTGGAATCGAGACCGGCCACTTCGATGAGAGTCGGGAACATATCCAGCGTGCTGGCCGGGAAGTTCGAGATTCTCGGTTCGAGATGGCCGGGCCATTCGATGATGCCGGGTACGCGGATCCCGCCTTCGTAGAACGAATTCTTGAACCCGCGGAGATGCCCGGTGGTATCCGGCACGACACCCGGCAACACCTCCCCGGTTGATGCCCGGGTCACGTCGAATGTCGGGAGTCCGCCGTTGTCGCTGGTGAACCAGACCAGCGTGTTCTCGGCAACTCCCAGATCCCTCAAGCCCTGCCGGAGCGTGCCGATGGAACGGTCCATGGCGACGATTTCGCCGTGATGGACGCGCGACGCCTCCGGCAATTCTTCAAACGCTGCCATGTCCGCATCAAGTGCCTCGAACGGGCGGTGGGGGGAGGCGTACCAGATCAGGACGAAAGCGGGTTTGCCCTGCGCCTGCTCGATGAAAGCGAGGGCTTCGTCGACCAGGACTTCGGATGATTCGCCTTCGATGCGCTCGGCGGTGCCATTGCGACTGAACAGCGGATCGAGGTTGAACTGGTTGGTTTCGCTCAGCCAGTAGTCGAAGCCCAGTTCGCCGGGGTGGTGCGGGTCAGACAACGGCATCGGATGGTCCGGTGTGTTCACCGTGTTGAGATGCCACTTGCCGAAGTGCGCGGTGGTGTAGCCGGCGTTGCGGAAGGCTGCCGACAGGGTCTTTTCCTGCTTGTTGATGGAACTGCCTACCGTGGCGACGCCCGTGCGATCGTTGGTCCTGCCGGTCAGCACGGTGGCACGGGCCGTGGAGCACTGCGGAGCAGCCGAGTAGAACCGGTCCATACGCAAGCCGTTGGCGGCCATGGCATCCAGATTCGGTGTTTCGAGGACCGGATGGTCGTAGTAGCCCGTTTGCGCCCAGCCCATGTCGTCGGCCATCACAAGGATCACGTTGGGCGATGCCAGCACGCGAAAGGCCAACAGGCAGGCGAGAGTGCCGATTGTTCGTCGCGGCATCGACATCGTTAATAGGGACTGACCGGATCCGGGAAATTCCACCGTACCCAATTCCACTGGAACATGTCATTGGTCGCATCGTTCCAGCCGACGAGGCGTGCCTTCATCTCGCTCTGGATATCGGCATAGTCCGGGTCATCGATGAGGTTGTTCATCTCGGCCGGATCGCCGTTCAGATCGTAGAGTTCATCGAGGTCGTGGGGAAAATAGACGTACTTCCAACGCTCGGTGCGCACCATCCGCTGGGTAGAGTAGCCCCACACTTCACCGTGGCTTTCGCAATAGACGCTGTCCGGCCAGTCGGCAGGCGTCTCACCTTCAACGAGGGGTACGAGGCTCCTTGCATCCAAGTCGTCCGGCAGATCGCCTCCTCCCCATTCGATGAAACTCGGCATTAGATCCATCAGGCGAACAAACTCGGATACTGGACGAGGCGCGACTCCCGGAACCTTCGCCAACAAAGGAATGCGGAAGATCTCGTCGTACATGGTGCCGGACTTCTCGAAATGCTTGTGGCTTCCCGTGGCGTCCCCGTGGTCCGTGGAAAACAGGAAGATCGTATTGTCCTCGATTCCGCATTCCGTGATCGCTTCCCGCACCCGACCCACGCAGTCGTCGATCAAGGTGACATCACCGTAGTACTTGGCGACGACCCTCTGCCACCAGGACCAGTCCTTGTCCTCGAGATGCCACTCGCGGTGCTTGCGCAGGTGCGCGGCGGGTTTGCCCTTGAATGTCTCGTCGAAGTTCGGCCACGGCGGGATGGACTCCGGGTCGTACATGGAGGCGTAGGGTTCCGGGACCATGTTGGGGAAATGCGGCGCGACCCCGTCGATGCGCAGGAAGAACGGCTGATCGCCGTCGGCCCTCTCGCGCAGCATTGCGAGGCCCACATCGGTCAGTTGCCAGGTCTTGCCTTCTTCCTTGGGGTGAGGATTCGTACCAGCGACCGCGAATTTTCCCCCGGGGAATTCGATGACCGTTTCATCGCCGGGAACGGACCCCCTAGCGGCACGTCCATGCCTGTGGCGGTCGAAACCGAATTCGGTCGGGCCCAAGTCCTGGTGTACATGCCACTTGCCGGCGTAATCCAGTACGTATCCCGCCGCCTTCAATCGGCTGGAGAAGGTGGGCGTGTCGAGCGCAAGTCCCCGGCACCAGGCGGGTGCGATATGGGTGTTGATCATCACGCCGTGGTTGTGCGGGTAGAGTCCCGACATCAGGGATGCCCGGGACGGCGAGCACACCGGGCTAACCGTAAAGGCCTGGTCGAATAGCGTTCCCTCGGCGGCCAGACGATCCAGGTTTGGTGTCTTGCAGATCTCGTTCCCGTAACACCCCAACGCATCACGCCTAAGCTGGTCGGTCATGAACAGGACGATATTGGGGGGCATATCACCACCGCATCGGCGTGCGCCGGTTGCATCACGGCAGTAGGATACCGCGAAGTAGGCATGCAGGGCTTCGGACGTGGCCAAACTGATCGCCGCATTCGCCATTGGGCTCGGCCTAGGGGCGGGTGTCGTTTTACTGGTCACGAAACTCACACTAGAGCCCGAATCCATCTCCCCCGCGTCCCCGATCATCGAGACATCACCGAACGCTGCGACGGCGACTCGACCTCAAGCGCCTAGGTCGCAGGCCAAGTCCTTGGCCGACATCCAGTCCTTGCCGAGCGAGTTCGAACGAAGCGCAGCGCTCTACACCCGCTTGCAATCGACGGACGTGGTCACGCTGGATGCCCTGCTCGACGAGGCAGATGAGCTAACCGACCCGGGTCGCGTCAAGGATGTCATTTACACCCGGTACGCCCAGCTTGATCCCCGCGCGGCCCTGGATCGTCTCCGCGACGAAGAACGCGACCAACACTCGCTGATCCGGACCGTTGTGTCGGCTGTCGCTGGCCTCGATCTCGATGCAGCCCTCGCCTTCGTCGATACCCTCAACGAGCCGCTACAAGCACAATCGGCTAGGAGCATTCTCGATTTGCACGGTTTGAGCGATGCTCGCCAGGAGGCAGTTGCCAAGCGCTTCGGGCTCGAACCATACCTCCGGCGAGTTCAAGCCAGCAGCCAAGCCAGGAATGACCCTGCCGGGGCTTGGCAAAAGGCATTGGCGACCGAAGCCGGCCCGGAACGGTGGGAGGCGATGTGGGGTGTTGCTGACGCCTGGTTTGAGACCGACCCCTTGGCCGCGTTATCCGCAGTCGCATCCCTCGACGCCTCGGATATGCGATCCCTGCAACGCAGACTCGCCCGTCGCTGGGCAACCGAAGACCCGGATGCCGCGCTGGATTGGGCACTGGCACAGCCTGGATCGGAAGACACCGACCCGCTCGGGCAAGTCGCCGGGGTAATCGCAAAGCACTCGCCGCGGGCGATGTTCGAGCTCGTCGAAACACTGGAAACCCCGCGTCGGATCAGGATCGCCATGAGCGTGCTTTCCGCCTGGGGAGAAACCGACCCCGAGGCGGCTCTCGACGCCTTCATGGCGATGGAGAACGCCGCCCACTTCCACCAAAGGTTCGGGTACTCGATCATCCGCTCCTGGGCGAACGAGGATCCCCAGGCTGCATTCGAGTGGGTTCGGGCTCAAGGGCCCTCCCCAATGCGCTCCACGTGGCTCGGGTCCACCTTGGCCGATCTCGGGAGGTCAGATCCGACGCGTGCCTTGACGCTTGCCGGCGAACTCGATGGCATGGCCCGTTCGAGAGCAATCGCGAGTGTACTCAGAACCTGGGCAGACCAAGATCCGCGAGCTGCCGCCGCATGGCTCGACGCATCGGGAGACAAGACAACCGCCGCGGTCCATGCCGTGGCCGCCCACTTTGCGGACGAGGATCCCGAGGGCGCCTTCGAGTGGTTGCTGGATCAATCCGTCGAAGCTCAGCGCCGCGGACTCCCGTGGGCTGTACGGGAGATTGCTGACGAGTCTCCCGAGTCCGCCCTGCGCCTGGTCGAACGCATTGGGGATTCCCGCGTCAAGCAGGGCGCGACACTTCAGCTGATCTCGACCTGGGTCGAGACGGACCCGCAGCCGGCGGTCCGTGCGATCGCCCGCATGGACGATTCCATGAGTCAACACCTTTACCATCGGGCGTTCCAAGAGTGGTCACGACTCGATCCCGTGAGCGCGGCAGCGTTCCTCGATCAGATCCCGCTGTCCCACCGCGATGGCGCGATTCAAGGCATGGTGCAACAAGCGGCCTTCACCGATATTGACCTCGCCGAACGGTTGTTCGATCGCGTGAGAGGAGACGAAGCGCGACGCAGCGCGGCGAGAATCTTGTTCCAGGGCCTTCGCGAGGCCGATCCGGAACGCGCGGAGCGATACCGCCGATTGTCGGGTGCGTCGGATCAGCCGCGCATTAATCGCTGAACCCGAACCGCCCGTTCTCCCCACCAAGCCTTGATCGTCCGGTTCGCGACTGGCACTGGCATCGGTCGACGTATCGGGCCACACTCAAAGGAGGCGGGATCGGGGCACGTATGCACAATGTCTACCGGCGGGTCGCGCTGCCAATTACTTGTGTCTACTTCGTCGCGGTCGCGGCATTGTCGACCGTTGCCGCCGACGGCACTGCGGGTGGCGAGTGGCGCCACCACGGCGGTGACCACGCCTCCACGAAGTACTCGCCCCTGACCCAAATCGACGCCGGGAACTTCTCGAAGCTCCAAGTCGCCTGGCGTTGGAAATCCGCCGACCAGGACATCCCGTACGGCGATGGCGGCCGCTACTACACCGGCGACTACCGTGCCACGCCGCTCATGGTCGGTGGGCGGGTATATGCCGTTACCTCCCACGGCCAGGTAGCGGCCCTCGACCCCGCCACCGGGCAGCAGCTATGGCTCTACGACCCCAAGAGCTACGCCAAGGGCCAGCCGAACATGCAGCCGCTGCAGACACGCGGCATCGAGTACTGGACCGACGGCAAGGTCCAACGCATCTTCGTCGCGACGCTCGGCAAGCAACTGGTCTCCATTGACGTTGCGACCGGGAAACCAGACCCCAACTTCGGCGACAGAGGCATCGTCGATCTCGCCAAGGACCTTGGTCCCGGCGACTACGAGATCAACAACATCACCCACGGTGCCCCGCCCATCGTCGTCGCGGACACGGTGGTCGTCGGCTCGAAGATCTTCGACTACGGCATGCGCAACAACAGTCCGCCGGGACACATCCGCGCCTACGACGCCCGGACCGGCAAGTTCAAATGGCGGTTCCACACCATCCCACGGGAGGGCGAACCCTTTGTAGAAACCTGGGAAAACGACTCCTGGAAGAAGGCCGGCAATACCAACGCCTGGTCGATGCTCGCGGGCGACGACGAGTTGGGACTCGTCTACCTGCCGACTTCGACGCCGACCAACGACTACTGGGGCGGCAAGCGACCCGGGGGCAACGTCTACGCCGAGAGCATCCTCTGCCTCGATGCGGCTTCCGGCAAACGGGTCTGGCACTTCCAGACCGTCCACCACGGGGTCTGGGACTACGATGTTGCCTCCGCGCCCAACCTCGTGGATGTCGTTGTCGACGGAAAATCGATCAAGGCCGTCGCCCAGGTGTCCAAGACCGGCTTCACCTACGTCTTCGACCGCGTGACCGGCAAGCCGGTGTGGCCCATCGAGGAACGTCCGGTGCCGCAGAGCGACGTTCCCGGCGAGAAGACGTACCCGACCCAGCCGCATCCCACGAAGCCGCCGCCCTTCGAGCGTCTAGGCATCACCGAGGACGACCTCATCGACTTCACGCCCGAACTCAAAGCCGAAGCCATCAAGATCGCTGCTGGCTACCGGCTCGGCCCGATCTTTACGCCCCCCATCGTCAAGGGTGCCGGCGGAAAGCTCGGCACTGTCGTAGTTCCAGGTGCGGCCGGGGGCGCGAACTTCCCCGGTGCGTCCGTGGACCCCGAGACCGGCACCCTCTATGTCGAGTCGCAGACGAACCCCATTGGCATGGCCGTGGTGCCGACGGAACCCGGTACCTCCGACTGGGACTACGTCATCGCCTACCAGCCGACGCGGGGGCCGCAGGGGTTGCCCCTCGTGAAGCCACCCTACCGGCGCATCACGGCGATCAACCTGAACACCGGCGAGCACGTCTGGCAGATCCCGTTCGGCAACGGCCCGACCAACCATCCCGCCATCAAGGACTTGAAACTCGGCCCGCTCGGCAGCCCCTACGGCGACGCCGTCGCGGAAGGCGGCATTCTGATCACGAAGACGCTGCTGATCAGCTACCTGTCCAAACGGGGCGAACTGGGCCGGCGGGCACAGGGGACGTTCCTGCGCGCGTTCGACAAGAAAACCGGCGAACTCCTAGGCGAAGTGGACGTCGAGACCCGCCTCCACGGCGCCCTGATGACCTACATGCACAAAGGCCGGCAATACATCGCGGCGGCCGGCGGCGGGCGTCGAGGGGATGGTGAGTTAGTGGCGTTCGCGTTGCCAACCGAAGAGTAATCCCCACTCAGTCGCCGGACGCCAACCGTGCCCAGAAGTCAGCTTCGGTCAAGCAGTCCGTGGCCGCAGCCAGCAACACCTCTCGGGTGACCGTCGTCGCGGCCAAGCGCCGCTCGGCATCCTCCGACAGCGCAATGCCGCGCACACGCAGGACTTCGACCGTTGTGCACACCAGAGCTTGACGGCGCCCGGCGGCCAATCCCTCGGCCAGACCCTGTTCGCGTCCGCGGGCGAATCCCGTTCGTTGGTCCACGCCGTGGGCGCGTCGCACATAACCCGCAATCTGCGTGTCGTTGATCGGGCCGGTGCCATCGAGGTCGCCCAGTTTTCGACCGACGCGTACCAGATGTCCGATTGTCTGTGCCGACGACGACGGTTCGTTCAGCGCGAGGTGCATCTCATGCGCTTTCCATCCGGGCAAGGCCGCGCTCACAGGCTTCCTTCGGTAGTCGTCGTCCTCGAGGACATAGATCGAGAGTCCGGGGACGACGCCGGGCGGACGGCTCGGCGACGGGGCGTCCGGCGTCTCCACCCAGACCTCGGAAAACCCCCACCGTCGATAGATGCCGAGTTTCCTGCGGCGCACATCCGTTGTGTGGTCGACCTCCAGAACGACGTCGGGTCGCGGATCCCGACCGATCACCGTTTCGCGACCACTCGGCGTCCAGACCTCGGGACGCAGGTAGACGGACTGGTCCGGGTGCATCGCCTCCCGGGGCCATCCGGCGCCGTCGACGACCACCATGCGCAGCGCGCCCCAGCAGCGGATCGGCGAACCGCGCTCCAACGCGATCCGCGTCAGCAGTGCCGGCAGGTGACCGCCGGGGTTCTCGTGGTCCGGGCCGCCCTCGCGCAGCACCCAGGCCATGGCTTGCTCTCGGCTCCAGTACTCGACGCCGCCGTCGTAGTCCTGGAACTGCTCGGCGGTCATGGGAATCGGGACGCAGCCGGGGAAGTCGGGATCCTCCGGACCGTCGTAGCCCATGACGTAGTCCAACACGGCGTCCCTTTCGAACGGCCCCGAATAGACCGCATAGCCGGGTCGCTCAGACGGCGACAGTTGAACTTCGGCCACGTTTACCTCCCGTTGCCGTTGCTCCACCAAGATTAAAAATCGTAACACAAACAATGGGTTAGGGAATTCGTACAAGAGTGTGCGCTTGCCCGTAGGGGACGGGCTTGTCCCGTCCCGTTGAGGTAGGCGCGTCCGGCACGGGCGACCACAAGGGTCGCCCCTACAACTCTACGAAGCGCCGGTACGCCCCGCCCTCGCGTTGCATCAACTCGTCGTGACTGCCGGTCTCGAGGAGCACGCCGTCGTCGAGGAACGCAATCTTGTCCGCTCGGCGGATCGTCGAGAGCCGATGCGCGATGACCACGAGCAGCCTGTCCTCGGCGATCCGGTCCAGCGAGTCGAACAACTGCTGCTCGGTCTCGGGGTCCAACGCCGAGGTTGGCTCGTCGAGAATGAGGACCTTGGCATCCCGCACCAAGCCCCGGGCGATGCACAGGCGTTGCTGCTGGCCAACCGACAGCGTGTTGCCGGACAGGCCCAGCGCGGTGTCGATGCCCTCCGGCATCTCGCGCACGAAGGACATGCATCCGGCGAGTTCCAGAGCGCGCAGCATGTCCTCCTCGGTGGCCTCGGCGTTGGCCAGCAGGAGGTTCTCGCGGATGCTCTCGGCAAGCAGGAGGTGCTCCTGGAAGACGTAGGCGACATGGCTGCGCACGCTGTCGATGTCGAGCGAGGCCAGGTCTCGTCCGTCGATCAGCACGCGCCCCCGCGTCGGGTTGAGGAAACCGGGAATCAGGGAGCCGAGGGTCGTTTTCCCCGCACCCGACGGTCCGACGATGGCGACGATCTCGCCCACGCGCATCTCCAGCGAAACACCCGAAAGGGCACATCGACCATCCGGGTGCACATAGTCCACTTGATCGATCTCGACGCGCTGGGCGATGGTCGCGATGCGGCGACCCCCGGTACGGTCGTCGTCGGACGGGTAGTCGATGAAGAAGAAGATGCGCCGCGCCGGTGCCAGCTTGGTCTGCAGATTGAGCCAGAAAGAGCCGATCTCGATGGGAACGAAGACGATCCCGAAGAACATGCCGAACAGGACGCCGAAGTCTCCCGGCGACATGCTCCCCTCGATAATTCCGTCGGTAACGATAATCACCACCCAAAGGGCGATGGCGATTACGGCAACGGCCGCGCCGATGAAGAGCACCATGCCGAGAACCAGCGCCACCCGTTCCCTGAAGTACGACTCGAGGCTTCGCGCCGCGAACTTCTGCGCCTCGGCGCGCATGCCACCGAGACTCTGCACGGCGTCGATGCTGCCCACCGTCTCTTCCATGGCATTGGTGGTGGCCGAACCCGCCGAGCGCTTGGTCTGGTTGATGCGGCGCATGAGTTTCGATGCCGGGAACGTCACCGCGAACACCAGCGGCAACGTCGCCCACGCCAGCCAGACCAGCTGTGGCGCGGTGGCCTCGTACGAGTACTGGATGAGGTACATGTTCACCATGCCGGTCAGGATGGTGGTGCCCAGCGTCAGCGTCGGATCCAGAGCGGCCCAGGGAATGCTGGCCGTGTCGTAGAGGACGCGGTAGAGCGAATCACCGGTGCGTTTCTCGGCGAGCACCGCCATCGGCAGCCGGGTGAGACGCCGGAACAATCGGGTTCTCAACTGGTTGGCGAGGCGCTGGTTCAGCCGCACGCCGACGGCGTATTCCGCGAGCCCCCACAGACCGCCCGATTCGCTGTACGAGCCGCTGATCTTGTTCTCGGCACTGGCCGTTTCGTCCTGGCCGGTCAACGAGCTACCGAACAGGCTCACCTCGATTCCATCCCCAGCCCGAATCCCGATGAGGATGAGGCCCGCGAGGTAGCCAATGGCGACGGCGAACATGATCTCGAGCGGCGTCATTCCATCGAGGAAGCCGACGATCGGCTGCATGAACGGCGGGTACGGCACGTCGGTTTCGCCGAAGGGCTTCTGGAGGATCACGTTGTCGATCACGATCTTCGCGATCCATGGCGTGAAAAGCTGGAAGAACAGGGTGCCCGTCTGGAGCGTGAACTTCGCCGCGAACAGCGCCTTGGCGCTGCCGAGCAACCCAAGACATCGCCACAGCAGCTTGAGAGCCTGCGCCGACGAGATCTCGGTGTCGACGTCGATGCGGTCGTCGTGGTGGTGTTCGCCGACGAACCGGTCGACGACGTTGCCGGTCTCGGTTGGTGCGGCCGCTTCAGACATCGAGCGGCGCTCCCGCCGCGGCTTCGGCGAATAGCCGATAGCGGCCGTCGGCCCTCGCGCTCGTTGACGTTGTCGGCGATGTCCTGGAGGACGAACGACTCGTCCACGAACAGCAGTTGCGCCTGCAAGGGTTGGAGCTTGTCCCCGACTAGGATCTTGTTGTTGAACAAATCCGTGCCGAGCAGGAAGACGGCGAACAAGACTAGCGAAACGAGCGCCGCACCGGCGATGAGGACCAACAGATGCTTGATCAACGGTCGGATGAACGGCCAGCACTTGAAGGCAAGCTGCAGAATCCGGCGCGCGCGGATCGGCGGCAGATCGGTGAGGGTTTGGGTGCCCGCCATGCCTAGCAGAGCGACTCGTGAACGACCGCATCGCCGGATTCCGGTGAGTTCAGGGCCAGTACGCGGGTCACCCCCGACTCGATCGAAAGCTTTGGCATCGGCGTCAGTCTGACAGATTCGCGCGCCCGCGTGGCTACCGAACGGCCCGTTTCGGTCGGGACGGGCGACCCCAAGCGTCGCCCCTAAGCGATGCCGCCGCGGAACGAACCGTAGGGGACGGGCTTGTCCCGTCCCGGATTACCGCCATTACCGGTGCGGGCGACCACAAGGGTCGCCCCTACGGGGTTTCCGCCACGCGACGAGCTGTCCGTAGGGGACGGGCTTGTCCCGTCCCGCGCCGACCGGTCCTCGGGTTCGGGCGGGCAACCCACAACGGTCGCCCTTACGCACCGTCACCGTCGCGGCATCCATCATGCGCGAGTCTTTGCATCGATAGGGGCCGGGATGCACACTCCGCATCCGGAGGTGCCGGAATGATCCGAAGCGCACGCGGTGTCCCGAGCAGGGTTGTCGCCCCTACCGCCTACACAAGACGCACCATGCTGCGTGGTTCCGTGGCCACGCTTTCCGCGGCCCTGTGTCCGTTGGCCGCCGGCCAAACGCCTCTGCCAGCCATTCCCGGCAAACCCGGCCTCAAGGTCCTGAGCGAGCGTCCCATCAATGCCGAAACGCCGGCCCACCTCTTGGACGACGCCGTGACGCCGGCCGAACGGATGTTCGTCCGCAACAACGGGATACCGCCGGACACGAGCGCCATCGATCCCTTGGCGTGGACAGTTGAACTCGCGGGGGAATCGTGCGTCCGACCGACCAAGCTCACCCTGCGCGAACTCAAGGATCGGTTCCAGCACGTCACGTTGCAGCTCCAGGTCGAATGCGGCGGCAATGGCCGCTCCGAGTTCCATCCGCCGGCCCGCGGCAACCAGTGGACGACGGGCGCGGTGGCGTGCCCACGATGGACGGGCGTGCGCCTCAAGGACGTGCTCGACTACTGCGGCATTACCGACGAGGCCGTCTACGTGGCCTACGAAGCCGCCGACACGCACCTGTCCGGGGATCCCACGAAACAGCCCATCTCGCGGGGCGTGCCGATGCACAAGGCTCTTGAGGCCGAAACGCTGATCGCTTGGGCGATGAATGACGAACCGCTGCCACCGCTTCACGGCTACCCGCTGCGGCTGGTCGCCGGCGGCTGGCCCGGTTCCGTGAGCGGCAAGTGGCTGAAGCGTGTTCTTGTGCGAGACCGCGTCCACGACGGACCGAAGATGGGCGGCCAGTCGTATCGCGTGCCTTGCGATCCCGTGGCGCCCGGGGCGACGGTTGCGGACGAGGACATGTGCATCATCGAGTCGATGCCCGTGAAGTCGCTCATTACCCATCCGCGTTCGGGCAGCCGCCACGAACGGGGCAAGCCGATTGCCGTCCGCGGCCATGCCTGGGCCGGCGACCTTGGCGTGGCCAGCGTGTTCACTTCCGTCGACTTCGGCGCCACGTGGCAACCCACCGATCTCGAAGAGCCGGCCAATCGCCTCGCGTGGCAGCACTTCTCCACGGCCATTGCCATCCCAACGCCCGGGTATTTCGAGATCTGGGCTCGGGCGGTCGACGAGAACGGGCGTTCCCAGCCCGTCGTATTGCCAGGCTGGAACCCGCGCGGCTACCTGAACAACGCCTGCCACCGAGTCGCGTTGGCTGTGGCATGACTTCTCCCGTGCCGGATCGTTGCGAACGGCGGGGGACTGCCCCGCCAACACGACGCATTTGGACCATCCGGGTGTTCATCGTCGGAATCCTGCCTGCCTTCGCCCTGGCCGCCGAGGTCGACACCGACACGGGATTGGTTACGACACCCGGCTGGGAGGATGTCCGCGCACACTGCGGCGGCTGCCATGCCTATAGCATCGTCACGAACCAACGCGCCAACCGAGACGCCTGGCTCGACATGATCCGCTGGATGCAGCGTACCCAGAACCTCTGGCAGATCCCGGCCGAAGCCGAAACCCGAATTCTCGACTACCTCGCCGGGAACTACGGACCCGACGAGGCAACACGGCAGCGACGGGCGCCGATCGCAGAGGCGTTGATGCCACCGCGCGACGGTTGATCGCCGGTGCCGTAGCACAGCAGAACACCCGGGCAAAGGAGCTAGATTATGGACAAGCTAACGACAGGGGACGATTTCCCGAGCCTGACGCTGGCCCTGGCTGACGGAGGCACCCTGGAACTACCCGGGGACATCGACACCAGATTCGCGATCGTGCTTTTCTATCGAGGCCACTGGTGACCCTACTGTATCCGCCTTCTGGCTGGATACGGAGAGCGCCGTGACGCGTTCCGAGAACAGGGTTCAAGCATATTTGCCGCTGCTGTTGATACTAGGGAACAAACCCAGAGAGTTGCCGAACCGCTTGGGTTCCCCGTCGCATACGGCGTGACCCGCGAACAGGCAGATTCGCTTGGCGCTTGGTGGGATGAAAGTCGCGAGTTCATACAACCGAGCGAATTCCTTTTGAATCGGAACGGCAAAGTCCAGATGTCCACCTACAGCAACTCGCCCATTGGCAGGATGGACCCGGCCGAGATGCTCACGCTGCTAACAATGGTGAACTCCCGAAACAAGCGATGACGGCCTGCCCCATCGTCGCAACGTTGGAAGCGGGTCCGTAGGGGACGGGCTTGTCCCGTCCCGCGTTGGCGGACCGACCGTGCACCTACCGGGCGACCACAAGGGTCGCCCCTACGGCGAACCCGCGCGCCTCGGGTGCTGTCCGTAGGGGACGGTTGTCCCGTCCCGCCGTCAGTCGGCGTCGGACGATTCCTCCTCGAGTGCCAACGCCGCCCGTTCCTGTGCCCGCGCGCCGCGCAAGGTGTTGAACATCGAGTAGTTGCCCTCGTGGCAGGCGTACTCGAACATCTGCGATTCCGTCCTCGGCCAGGGCATCTCGCCGGTGTAGGGCGCGGTGCGATTCGGGTCGTGGACGGTGAACCGGTACAGCAGACTGTCCTTGGTCAGGGGCGAAAACCGCTCGACGACCCGCTTCCCCTCTTCCGGCACACCGGGCCGCGAGAAGAAATTGGTGGTCTCCACGACCAGCGTGTCGTCCTCCCACCAGCCGATGGAGTCGCCCGCCAGCGAACGCATGTCGTCCGGCAGGTGTTCAACGTTCAGCCGGGCGACGCGGGCCCAGTGCATCCACTCGATGAGGATCATTACGTGATCCTCCGTCTGCACGATGGTCTTGATGTTGTTGTAGACCACCGGCAACGCTGGGATCGAGACATGCCCAAGATAGAGGCAGCGATCCTGAAGGCTCTGTTCTTCCGGGTTGTCGTATCGGCCGCGGCTTGGGTCGCGGTTCTCCTGCGACGCCCGCCACCGCGCGATCGCCTCTTGCGAGGGTGGAGGAATCTGCCCGTTCGGCGGGTCGACGATGATCGATGTGGGAATCTTACCGCCGATCTCGAACATCTTGAGCCCCTGGTCGAACCAGACCGGATCGTAGCTGCGCGCGTCCACGTTGGCCCCTTTCGGCGGCGGCCCGCGGTTCGGATCCCGGTCCCGCATGCTGTTCTGGTAACGGCGGACCGCGCCATCTTCCCATTGGGCAGCGGCTTCGGCATCCAGGTACGCCGGCGCTTCCCCACCGCCACGACGGGTATACGGCGTCAGCGTCGCGATGTCGTAGCGACCGGAGAAATCCGGCTTGCCGGAGGCCGTGCGCGGGAACTCGTCCGGCCCTGCCCATGCCGGCAATGCCATGACACCAACCAAACCAAGAAGCAGGCTCTTCATGATTCCCCCTTACCCATCGAGTCCGTCAAACACCGTCATACGACTAGTCGACTCCATCAATACCCTTTGAAGTCCGTCTCCCTCCGGTCGGCGAACGCGCGCATCCCTTCGATCGAGTCCTTCGACAAACCGACGACCGGAATGGCCGACTCGGACCACTGCATCGCGGTATCGAAGTCCATGTGCGCCGTGCGCAGTGCGAGCATCTTGCCGAGCTTCTGGGCAATCGGTGGCCCAGCTTCGACCTCGAGCGCAAGTTTCATGGTCTTGGCCTCGAGTTCGTCGGGTTCGACCAGATAGTTCGTGAGCCCCGATTCATGGGCCTCCTCGGCACTCATGAACCGCCCCGTCATCATCAATTCCATTGCTTTGCGCCACCCGAGAATTTTCGGCAGCGACCAGAATCCGCCGAGGTCCGCAAAGACCCCCCGCTTGACGTACGCGACCTGGTAGCGAGCCGCCGTCGAACCAACGGCGAGGTCGCAGTGGCTTGCGAGGTCGAAACCGGCACCGACGCAGGGGCCGTTGATCATGGCGATCACAGGCACTTCGAGACGCCGGAAGGCGATGTAGGTTTCGGTCTCGT
>JAPPAV010000016.1 GCA_026705345.1 Gammaproteobacteria bacterium | reverse complement strand
GATTGGGTCCAAGCCCAGCTGCAAGACCTTGCTCAGCTCATCGCGCACGACCCAGCCTCGTGCAACCCATCGGGGTCTGCGTCGGCATCACTCCGTTCAACTTCCCGGCCATGGTGCCGTTGTGGATGTATCCGCTGGCCATCGCCTGCGGCAACACCTTTGTCCTAAAACCGTCGGAGCAGGATCCCACGGTGCCCAACCGGCTGATGGCGCTGCTCAAGGAGGCGGGTGCCCCGGACGGCTTGGTACAGGTGATCCACGGCGGCAAGGACCAGGTGGATGGCCTGCTGACCCACCCGGACGTCCGGGCAGTCAGTTTCGTGGGTTCGGCACCGGTGGCCAAGGCGGTCTATTCGAAGGCGGCGGCGAACGGCAAGCGCGTGCAGGCGTTGGCGGGTGCCAAGAACCACCTGGTGGTCCTGCCCGACGCGGACAAGGACCAAGCCATCGCGAGCCTGGTAGGCGCAACCTGCGGTGCGGCCGGCCAACGCTGCATGGCGATTAGCGCCGCGGTGCTGGTAGGCGCCGCCGCCGATTGGCTTCCCGACCTAAAGGCTGCCATGGCGGCCGTGCGCCCGGGACCCTGGGACGACGAGGGAGCAGGCTACGGCCCCCAGATCACCCGCACCGCCCGGCAGCGCATTCTCGGCGCCATCGAATCCGGCAAGGCCCAGGGTGCGGATTGCCTGTTGGACGGCTCCGAGTGCGACGTGCCCGGCTATCCGGACGGCAACTGGGTCGGACCCACGTTGTTCGCGAACGTGACCCGGGACATGTCGATCTACGCCCAGGAGATCTTCGGTCCGGTCCTCGTCACCTCCAACGTGGCCACATTGGACGACGCCATTGGTTTCGTGAACGCCAATCCCTTTGGCAACGGCGTTTCCCTTTTCACGTCGTCCGGAGGTGCCGCACGCCGCTTCCAGCGCGAGATCGAGGTGGGGCAGGTGGGCATCAACATTCCGATCCCGGTGCCCCTGCCGTTCTTTTCGTTCACCGGTTGGAAGGACTCGTTCTTCGGCGACCAGCACGCCTACGGCAAGCAGGCGGTGCGGTTCTACACGGAGACCAAGACGGTGACGGCGCGTTGGTTCGACGATGCGCCCGTCGACGCACCCAATATGACGATCAGGCTGTAGGGGCCGCCCTTGTGGCGGCCCGGACGAACGACGCCGCCGAAGAGGACTGGCGTTTACGCGTCTGGCGGCCTAGTCCCGGCAGTCAGGCAAGGCTGGCCATTGTGCATCCATCGGCTACCACCGGCGAGTCGTCCGAGCGCACGGCGGCGAGCGCGATGTCGGCGCCGACGGCGACGACAGTGCCGATCTTCCTCGACCCGGCCATGACATCCGTGCCGACGGCCGGACCGTGGCCATCGAACTCGTACCGGCGAAGTCGCTGTTTCACCTGTCCGCGGTGTTCGGCGCGGGCGACCACTTCCTGACCGAGGTAGCATCCCTTGGCGAAGCTCACGGCCCCGACGTCGGTGAGACCGATCATCTGCGGCAGGAAGCTCCCGGCGATGGCTTCGGTCACCAGCACGAAGCCGGAGGCGGCACAGGCGTGGGCGAATGCCCCATGGCCCTCGTCCGGGGTCGAAAGCGTCGCGTAATGGCCGACGGGCGACAGTTCGTAGGCATCCGTCGACGCCACCGGGGTCAATCGAACCCCGGTCTGGGCCTCCTCGAGCTTGGACTTCGCGAACAACAGGTACTTGCCGAGTTCCCGGGCGAGAATCTGGACGACGCTTGCATGGACGAGCAATCGCAGGTGGTTCGATTCACCGGCTGCCCAACCGTTGGCGATCACGCGGCCCTTCAGGTTGCACAACGCCATCGGCAGGGCGCGACCCGGCACGAGCTCCTCGAGGTCGGCCGTCACGTAGCCCTGGAGGAAGGCGGCCGCGTCCGGCCCGGCGAAATCCAGTTGTGCGAGAAATCTCACGTCTTGCAATGGCGAGTTCCCAATCCCGTATGGGGCATTTTCGCATGACTTGCCGCCGGCGGAAGACGATCATGTGGCGATGTGTGAAGAGGCCGAAGACGACCGTCAATACAATCGCCTGCTGTGGCGGAGCCGCCGGGGCATGCTCGAACTCGATCTGGTGCTCGTCGACTTCGTTCGGGCGCGGTATGCGCTGTTGCCTTGCGCCGAGCAGACAGCCTATCGCGGTCTATTGGATCAGGACGACTGGACGGTGTGGGAGTGGCTGCAGCGCCGTGCCACGCCGCCTGCGGAGTATGCGGGGATTGTCGAGAATATCGTCGCCTTCATCGCGGACGGTGTACTCCGGCGTCGTGACTAGCTCCGCCTGTCGCCTGCAGCTGACGCTTACCGCGAATGGCTATCGCGAGTCCTGATACGCTCGCCGAGTCATCGCGGGACGGTCCTAGGCCAGGTGCCGAGGAGGTCGACTGGACGCCGGGTTGGGACTGGCTGGGATGTGTGCTGGCCATGGGGGTCCTGGTGGCGGTGCCTTGGGTGGCCAAGTTCGGCGTCTGGCTGCTCGCCGTGGCGGTGCCGGCGCTCGGCTACTACGTGTGGGTGTTTTGGCGCGCAGAGAGCTGGCGTTTCGCGCTGGACGATGAACGGGTCGTGGTGTTCGAACCCCAACGACGGGACGGTTCCCGCGTACCGGCGCGGCTCCGCGGTCCGCCCTGGATGACACAGCGGTGGGTGGTCGTGCGCACCACCCGACGCACGTTGGTGCTGCGAGCGGGGCGCTACGACGCGGCGGTGTTCGCCAGGTTGCGGCGCGCTCTTCTCGGCGGTGCGGCCAACGGTTGAAGTACGTCGAGCGGATCCGCCGCCGGGTACAGGACGCTCGGGTTTGGCTGGGAGCCCGGTCGAGGGTGGTCAAGGGTGTAGTGGAGCCCTCGGCTTTCCTTGCGCATCACGGCCGCCCGGACGATCAGTTCGGCCACGTGCACGAGGTTGCGCAGTTCGATGAGATCGGCGCTAAGGCGATGCCGGGCGTAGTAGTCGTGGATCTCTTGCCGCAAGAGGTCGATGCGGCGCTGGGCACGCTCTAGTCGCTTGTTGGTCCGCACGATGCCGACGTAGTCCCACATGAAACGTCTGAGTTCCGTCCAGTTGTGGGCGAGGACGACTTGCTCGTCGGAGTCCGAGACCCGGCTCTCGTCCCAATCCGGCGGTGTGCTTTGCACCCGGGGCTCGGCAAGGAGCCGTCCGGCGATGTCCTGGGCGGCCGCCTGGGCGAATACGAGGCACTCGAGCAAGGAGTTGCTCGCCAGGCGGTTGGCGCCATGCAGCCCCGTGTACGCGGTTTCGCCGATGGCGTATAGCCCTGGGATGTCAGTCCGGCTGGCGAGGTCGACGACCACGCCACCGCAGGTGTAGTGCGCCGCCGGCACGACGGGAATCGGCTCGCGGCGCATGTCGATGCCGACGTCGAGACACCGCGACAGGATGTTCGGAAAATGCTTCTCGATGAACTCGCTGCCTTGGTGGGAGATGTCGAGGTAGACGCATTCCGCACCAAGCCGCTTCATCTCGTGGTCGATGGCGCGGGCAACGATATCCCGCGAAGCCAGCTCGCCGCGGGGATCGAAGCGGTCCATGAAACTACTGCCGTCGGGGAGAAGGAGCTTGCCGCCCTCGCCCCGCACGGCCTCCGAGATGAGAAACGATCCCCGTCCCGCTTGCCGTGCGGCTTGCGGGTGGTAGAGACAGGTGGGATGGAACTGGTTGAACTCCATGTTGCCGACGCGGCAGCCGGCCCGCCAAGCCATGGCGATCCCATCCCCGGTGGCGCCGTCGGGATTGCTGGTGTAGACGTACACCTTGCTGGCGCCGCCCGTCGCCAGGACCACGTAGGGTGCCTCGAAGACTTCCACCGTGGCCGATTGCGTGTTGTAGACGTACGCGCCGACCACCCGGTTCGGTGTCTGGCCGAGCTTGCGCGTGGTGATGACGTCTATGGCGACGCGCGTGCCCACGATCTCGATGTTGGGATGTCGCGTCGCCCGTTCGTTCAACGTTCGCGCGATGGCTGCGCCCGTGGCGTCCGCCACGTGCAGAACCCGTCGGTGGGAATGACCTCCCTCCCGGGTGAGGTGGAGCCGGTCGTCATGGCGGTCGAACTCGAGCCCGAGACCGACGACGTGTTCGATGGCTTTGGGCGCCCGGGTGACCGTGAAGCGTACGACGTCCTCTTGGCAAAGACCCGCACCCGCGGCGACGGTATCGGCGATATGGGACTCGAAGCTGTCGTCGGGATTCGTGACGGCTGCAACACCGCCCTGCGCCCAGTTGGTGGCCCCTCCCATGATCGCGTCCTTGGAGACCACGGTAACCCGTGTCGTCTCGGCTAGATGTAGCGCCGTCGCCAGTCCGGCGGCGCCGCTGCCGATGATGAGCACATCGGCTCGGTGTCGTTTTGCCACGGTCGCTACGATGGGGGTCGTGTGTCGGTTCGGTGACGCGGAGTATACCCGTGCCGTCATCGCCTCGATTCGGGGACGTTCATGGACGCGGCGGTGAGCGGGCCATGCGGATATTCGCGATTCGCGTCGCAACCGTGGCTCGGGGATAATGTCGGCAAGCGCATAGCGATCGCGCCTGGGTGTACGACGACCCGGCTGTGGGGCGCTCGATAGGGAACAACGGGTGAGCGCGGACACCGACAGAGAACTGGTTAGACGGGTGCAGAAGGGCGATCGCCGGGCGTTCGACCTACTATTCCTGCGCTACCAGCACAAGATCCACGGCCTGGTGGCCCGCTACGTGCATGCCCAGGAAGAAGTGGAGGATGTCGTCCAGGAGGCGTTCATCAAGGCGTACCGGGCGTTGCCGCGCTTTCGCGGCGAGAGTGCGTTCTATACCTGGTTGTACCGTATCGCGGTCAATACATCGAAGAACCACCTGGTGTCCCGCGCCAGGCGACCCCAGGGTGTGGACCTCGACGCCAGTGACGGCGATGTGGGCGAGGTGGCGGAGGCACTCAAGGACACGGAAGACCCCGAAAGTGCCTTGCGCCGCGACGAACTTCAGGCTGTCGTAGACCGCGCGATTGGGGATCTGCCAGAAGATTTGCGGGCTGCGCTAACTCTTCGCGAGTTTGATGGTCTAAGCTATGAACAGATAGCAACCGTAATGGACTGCCCAGTGGGCACGGTGCGTTCCCGCATCTTCCGTGCCAGGGAGGCCGTGGACGAGCAAATACGTCCTCACATCGAACGAACGTCGAAGCGAGCGTAGCGAGCGATGGCGGATGTTGGAACGAGGGCGATGTGGCTCGAGCGGAGGCGGATACGGCGCGCGGAGTGCGATCGGTCCGACCGTTCGGGGGCCACCGATGGAGCAACGTCAGGTCTCGCGCAGGGAGTAATGACATGACCGAAACGACACGAGAGTCACTGAACGAGGCATTGTCCGCCGTGATCGACGGCGAGGCGGAGGAGCTCGAACTTCGCCGGGTTTTGAACGCCGCCGAGCGCGATCCGGAACTACGCGCGAAGTGGGAGCGCCTGCACTTGATCGGCGACGTCATTCGCGGTGGGGCGATGCGACTCGGAGACCGGGGAGTGGCGGATCTCGTCGAGCCTCCGTTGACAGGAGTCGATGCGCATGCCACCGGCGCCTCGCGGGGACGCTGGCCCGCGGGTGTGGCAGCGGCAGCGGTGATCGTTGCCGCGACGTTCGTTGCCGTCCAGGACAGGCAAACCGCGGACAGCCAGCCCCTGGTGGCGCAATCGGACACGATTGTCGCCGAACCGCTGTCCGAGGAGGACCTGCGCCGCAACCGCGACTATCTCATGTACCACGCGCAGCACTCGTCGGCGGCTGGCCGGTCGCCGGGGATGACGTTCGTCAAGGTACTGGCCGAGCCCAGCGGGAGCGAAGAAGGTCAGTGAAGCGGATCTCGGCGCTGGCTAGTAGTCGTCTATGCAGCATCGTGCTCGCTGCAGCGAGCGTGAGCAATGGGGTGCTCGCGGAGGAAGGCGAAGCACCCACGACGCCGGCCGACTGGCTTCACGCCATGGACGATGCGTTTCGCAGCCTCGACTACGACGGCGTCTTCGAGTACTCCATCGCCAGTCACTCCCAGATTCGTATCCAAAAGCGACAGGGCAATAGGGCGTTCAGCGTCACCGCAGACCTTGCCCACGACATCAAGGTCGCGTCGTTCCGTATCGTCCACATGGTCGTTGACGGCGTCGAACACGAGCGGATCGCTCACCGCGGTGGTCCGCGGCGTGAGATTCTGCGTACCGGCGGTCAGGTCTCCTACGTCCTTCCCGAGGGTGATGATTCCTTCGCGCTGGCGGAGGACTTGCCAACGGGTCCGTACCCCCGGCGTTTCATGCGCAGCGAGGATCTGTCGGCGAACTACCGCTTCGACCTCAGTGGTCGCAGCAGCGTGATCGGCCGGCCGACCGTTTGCCTGGAAGTCCATCCGCTCGACGACAACCGCTACGGGTTTCTACTGTGGCTCGACGAGGAGACGGGATTGTTGCTGCGATCGGAGTTGCGGGATGCCACTGGCCGGTACCTTGAACGGGTTGAATTCGTCTCGTTGAAGGTGGGGGCCTCGGTGTCGCAGGACGCGCTGCAACCCGGCATGCCGGGGGTCTTGATGCGACCTAGTGTCGAGTTCAATGAGGTGCCCGCGCCGCCAACGGTTCCGGTCAGCTGGAAGATCGGTTGGGTACCGCCAGGTTTTCGGATCACCGACGCTTACCCCCAGGAGGCGAAGAGAGGAGTGCACGTCATGTTCAACGACGGATTGGCGACGTTTTCGGTATTCGTCGAAGCCGCTCCCCAATCCGCGGCAGGTGGCGTGTTCTCCCGCAACGGTGCGACGGTTCTCCTATCCCATGACCTGACCGGCGAGCGAGGCGACTACCTGGTCACCGTGGTTGGTGAAGTCCCGCCGGAAACCGCCCATCGCATCGCGGAAAGCGTTGGCCGAGGGCAGTAGCACGCCAACTCATTGCGCGACGTCGCCCGAACACCGCGAGCCACCGTTCTTGTCGAGGCCAACATGATTGAACGCGGCGAAAGGCTCTCACTCGAGTTTGATGCCGTGTTGTCGCCATCACTCGTCGGGCTGGGGCGCCCCGGCTAGACGTGCACAGATCAGAGTATTCGGCGTGAGCCCACGGTTGTCCCGGGTGGGTGCGGTGCGACGGGTCGGTGCCAGTTGCTCGGTCGTGTTCGATTGCGTTCGCTGTGCGGGGTGCAACGGATGTTGTGGCGTGTCGGTGGGTGGCGGTGAAGTGCCCTTGGACTTCGAGGTGCCGAACGGGACACCCGTGGAAGTGGTCGCGTCCGCCCACGACCTTGCCCGCCTAGCGCTCAGGTGTTTCGGTTGGCCCCTCGGCGCGGTCGGCGCGGCGGCGTTCGCGGCGGAATGGGTGGCCGCGAGCGAAGCTCTAATCGCCGCCGCGTTGTTTGGAACGGCCCTCGCGGTGGTTGGAGTCCGGGCCGCGACGGTCTGGCTTCACGGTCTCGTCCCGTGGATGTCCGGACGGTCCGGGACTCGGGGCGAGAGCCTGCGTGTTGTCCCCCGTGGCTGATATCGACAACATTCGCAACTTCTCGATCATCGCCCATATCGACCACGGGAAGTCGACGCTTTCCGATCGACTGATCCAGCTATGCGGCGGACTCTCCGAGCGGGAGATGGCCGACCAGGTGCTGGACACGATGGACATCGAACGCGAGCGCGGGATCACCATCAAGGCGCAGTGCGTGACGCTCCGGTACCAATCCAAGGACGGTCGCGACTACTGTCTGAATCTCATCGACACACCGGGCCATGTGGACTTCAGCTACGAGGTCTCGCGTTCGCTTGCCGCGTGCGAAGGCGCTTTGCTCGTGGTCGACGCGGCCCAGGGCGTCGAGGCCCAATCGGTGGCGAATTGCTACACAGCAATCGAGCAGGGTCTCGACGTGCTCCCGATTCTGAACAAGATCGACTTGCCCCAGTCGGAACCCGAGCGGGTCTCATCCGAGATCGAGGACATCATTGGCATTGCCGCCGACGATGCGCTGGCCGTCAGCGCGAAGACAGGGAGCGGGGTTCCGGACCTCCTCGAGACCATCGTCGAAGAAATCCCGTCGCCGGTCGGTGATGCCGAGGCCCCTTTTCGCGCATTGATCATCGACTCCTGGTTCGACAACTACCTGCACCAGACAGGCGGTGGCCGGAAAGGGCATGTCCGGCGTCACCGTCGAGA
>JAPPAV010000107.1 GCA_026705345.1 Gammaproteobacteria bacterium | reverse complement strand
GCACAACGACCGATACGAGCCGTTTCAGTCACGTCGCAGCAGACTCTTCGATCGTCACCACGCCAGCATAGCCCATCCACCCCGGACGCACCGCTTGTGGTTCAATCAGACGTTGCTCGGCCAAACACTGAAGCCCCGCATGCCCCAAGCCAAGCCACCGAACGTGCTGCTGTTCTTCACCGACGACCAGCGCTTCGACACCATCCGCGCGCTCGGCAACAGCGCCATCTCGACACCGAACATCGACCGCCTGATCGGGCGCGCCACGACCTTTACCCACGCCCACATCCCCTGCGGGACCCATGGCGCGATCTGCATGCCGAGCCGGGCCATGCTGCACACCGGCCGGTCGCTGTTCCACCTGCACGACTCCGGCAGCAGCATCCCGGACGAACACACCATGCTCGGCGAAGCGCTCAGGGGCCAGGGCTACCGCACCTGGGGCACCGGCAAGTGGCACAACGGTCGGGCGTCCTTCAACCGGGGCTTCGCCGAAGGCGACGAGATCATGTTCGGCGGCATGGCCGATCACTGGAACGTCCCCGTGTACCACTACGATCCGAGCGGCGCCTACGACACGCGCCTGGCTTACATCCCCAACCCGCCCGCCTTCGGCAACAACGAGATCCACTGGCGGGAGTGCGACCACATCCACTCGGGAAGGCACTCCAGCGAGATCCTCTGCGACGCCGCCGTGGACTACATCGGCCGCCAGGACGGCGACGTGCCGTTCTTCGCGTACGTCTCGCTGCTCGCCCCGCACGACCCGCGCACCATGCCGGAACGCTTTCGCACCATGTATTCGCCGGAAGAGGTCTCGCTGCCGCCGAACTTTCTCGGCGCGCATCCCTTCGACAACGGTGGGTTGCGCATCCGCGACGAACTGCTGGCCGAGTTTCCCCGCACACCGGAGGAGATCCGGCGGCACATCGCCGAGTACTACGCGATGATCAGTCACTTGGACCACGAGTTCGGCCGCGTGCTCGACGCACTCGACCAGCGAGGGCTCACCGACAACACGCTGATCGTTCTCGCCGGGGACAACGGCTTGGCGGTCGGGCAGCACGGCCTGATGGGCAAGCAGAACTGCTACGAGCACAGCGTCCGCGTGCCGCTCATCTTCGCCGGACCCGGCGTCCCCGAGGGACGCCGGAGCGAAGCCTACGTCTATCTCTTCGATATCTTCGCCACGCTTTGCGAGTTGACGGGGACGCCAAGACCCTCAACCGTCGAAGGCCAGAGCCTGGTTTCGGCGATGAACGACTCCAACGAGAGGGTGCGCGACACGCTCTACTTCGCCTACATCTCCTCGCAGCGGGCGGTCAAGAACCGAACCCACAAGCTGATCGAATACGCCGTCCGCGACCGGCAGCGGCAAACCCAGTTGTTCGACCTCGAGAACGACCCGTGGGAGACACACAACCTGGCCGAGGCGCCGGGTTCAGGGGACATCGTCGCGAACTTGAGGACCGAGCTGCTTCGCTACCGCACCGATTGGGAAGCCGGCTACACTGGGCGGGGCTCCAGCTACTGGTCACGCTATGGCTGAAACCTGCTGCGCGCCCCCACGGCCGGCGGACACGCACACTTCGTCAGCAACCGTCGAGACCCGCGGCGATCCGGTCGGTGCGATGGTCGAACTTCCCGGCGGCCCCTTCCTCATGGGCTCCGAAGATGCCGATGCCCGACCCGACGACGGCGAAGGGCCCGTGCGGCAAGTAGCCGTCGACCGTTTTCGCATCGACGCGACGACCGTCACCAACCGCCGCTTCGCGGAATTCGTCAGTGCCTCGGGCTACCGAACCGAGGCGGAGGCGTTCGGCTGGTCCTACGTATTCCGGGGCCTGCTGCCGAAATCGAAACAACACTCGTTTGCGCGCCACGTGGAGGCCGTGCCGTGGTGGATCGTTGTGGACGGCGCGTTCTGGAAGCAACCGGAGGGTCCGGGTTCGAACCTGAAGGGTCGGCTTCACCATCCGGTTGTCCACGTCTCCTGGAACGACGCCAACGCCTACTGCCAATGGGCCGGTAGACGCCTCCCCACCGAAGCCGAGTGGGAGTACGCCGCCCGCGGTGGCCTCGCCGCGAAGCGTCTGCCCTGGGGCGACGAGTTGACACCCGGCGGCCGGCATCGTTGCAACGTCTGGCAAGGGGCGTTCCCGGCCCTCAACACCACCGACGACGGCTACCTCGGCACGGCACCCGCCGAGTCGTTCCGACCCAACGGCTACGGCCTCTACAACATGGCCGGCAATGTCTGGGAATGGTGCGCCGACTGGTTCAGCGCGGACTGGCACTTAAGCCACTCCCCCGACAATCTTACCGGTCCCCCGGGGGGCGATGCGAAGGTGCTCAAGGGCGGTTCGTACCTCTGCCACGACAGCTACTGCAACCGCTACCGAGTCGCGGCCCGCTACGCCAACACGCCCGATTCCGCGACCGGCAACACCGGGTTTCGCTGCGCAAAGTCGTGAAACCGAGGCCGAACATACTGTTCTTCTTCCCGGACCAGCACCGCGGCGACTGGACGGGCTACAACGACACGCCGGGTGTGCGCACGCCCAATCTCGACCGTCTCGCCAAGAGGGGTCAGGCGTTTCGCAACGCGATGACGCCTTCGCCGCTGTGTTCCCCGGCGCGCGGGTGCCTCGCGGCGGTGGCGCCGTACGACGCCCAGTCCGTGAAACACAACCTGCACGACGTGGATCCCGACGACCCCAACCTCTACCAGGCGCTGCGCGATGCGGGCTACCAAGTGCTCGGCTGCGGCAAGTTCGATCTCCTGAAGGCTTCGATGGATTGGGGAGAGAACGGACACCACGGGGACGGTCCGGAGGCGGACCTCTATCGCCTCGGGTTCACAGACGGCATCGACAACGCCGGAAAGCACGACTTCGTAGCCGGCCACGGAAAGGGGCGCAGCGAGCCGTTCCAGGCGTTCCTCAGAGAGCACGGCTTGCTCGATACCCATCTCGAGGACTACGCCGAGCGCACAGGAAAGGACCGCGCCAACTACACGAACACGGCGCCCACGCCACTGCCGGACTTCGCCTACTGCGACAACTGGATCGCCGCCAACGGGCTGCAGCTACTGGAGTCCGCGTCGGACAACGCGCCGTGGTTCCTTCAGGTGAACTTCAACGGTCCTCACGAGCCGATGGACGTGACCGCGTCGATGCAGTCGCGCTGGTACGAAGCCGACCTACCGTCGCCGGTTGCCTCGAGCGAGTACGATACGGCGCAGCACAACGCCATCCGGGCCAACTACGCAGCCATGATCGAGAACATCGACACGCACCTAGGTCGCTACCTCGAGTACCTGGCCGATCGGGACGTCCTCGACGACACCGTCGTGGTCTACGCCTCGGACCACGGCGAGATGCTGGGCGACCACGACCGTTGGGGCAAGATCGTGCCCCATGAGCCATCCGTGCATATCCCGCTCGTGCTGGCCGGTCCCGGCATCGAGGCGCGGCCGGTTCGCGATCCGCGTGTCGATCTCGTCGACGTTGCCGCAACGATCATCCATCTCGCCGGCGCGGACTCTCCAAGCGGCAAGGGACAGGTACTGACAGGCCCCGCGCTGGCGCCGTGGAAGACCGTCGGTCTCGGCGGTTGGCGTGCGATCTACGAAGATGGACTGAAGTACGTGCACAACTTCGACCCCGAATCCGGAGGCCGCGCCTGGAACGAGTTCGACCCGGCCGACGGCGTACCGGCCGCGCTCTTCGACCTTGAGGCCGACCCGGGAGAGTTGACGAACCTCGCTGGCGACCAACCCGAAACCGCCGCGCGTTTGCGCAGCGCGCTGCTCGACACGCTGGAGACGAACGATGGCTGACCGCGGCCGTCGCATCGAGGTCGAACCACTCACGCCGGGGATCGGCGCCATCGTCCAAGGGGTCGACCTCGGATCGCCTCTCGGGGACGACCTCATCGAGGAAATCCACGACGCCTGGATGCAGCATCTCGTTCTCTTCATGCGCGACCAGCACATGTCGCCGGCACAACACCTGGCCTTCGGGCGGCGCTTCGGGGAATTGCATATCCATCCCGCTGCCCCCTACGCCCACGACGATCCCGCGCTGATGGTCATCCACACCGACAAGGACTCGCGGCGCAACAACGGCGCCGGGTGGCACTCCGACGTTTCCGCCGACGAGGAGCCACCGCTCGGCAGCATCCTGCACCTGCACGAAGTGCCCCCGCACGGCGGCGACACCCTGTTCGCAAACATGTACGCCGCCTACGAGGCCTTAAGCGAACCGATCAGGAACCTGCTCGATACGCTCACCGCGCGGCATGAGTCCGACTACGCCGGCTACTACGGCGACCACCCGCCGCAACGCGAATATCCGCGGGCCTCTCATCCGGTGGTCCGCACCCATCCCGTGACCGGGCGCAGGGCGTTGTACGTGAATGCCGGTTTCACCCGGCGAATCGAGGGGTTGCGCCGGTCGGAAAGCGAGGCGCTGCTCAACTTCCTGTTCGAGCACGTCAAGAACCCGGCATTCCAGTGCCGGTTCCGGTGGGAGTCCCACTCGCTCGCCATGTGGGACAACCGCTGCGTCCAGCACATGGCGATCTGGGACTACTACCCGGCGACGCGCAGCGGCCTACGCGTCACCGTGAAGGGCGACCGGCCGTTCCACTGATCCGGGAAGCCACGCCATGAGCGGTCGAACCGAACTCCACTTGCACGAACAATTGATGTTGCTGGCCTTGCGCGACGAGAAGGGCACTTTGGAGTCCAGAGCGACGATGTACGCCTACGCCTTGGGCGGGGCGATGCTGGCCGAGTTGAGCCTCAAGGGCAAGATCCGCATCAGCGACGACAAGAAGGCCTTCGTCGACCTCGTGGACCGATCGCCGCTTGACGAACCGGTGCTTGACGAATGCCTCGACAAGGTTGCGACGGCGAAGCGCCGGGCGCGCGCCACAACCTGGGTACGGCGTTTTGCGGAACTCAAGCGGCTGCGGCACCGAGTAGCGGAAGGCCTTTGCCGGCGCGGCATCCTGCGCGACGATGAAGACAAGGTGCTGCTGTTCTTCACCCGCAAGCTTTACCCGACTATCGATCCGGTGCCGGAACGTCGCCTAGTCGATCAGTTGAGGAACGTGATCTTCGGGGACTCGACCTCGCCCGACGCTGAAACCGTGATCGTCGTCGCTCTGGCCAACGCAACCGGGCTTCTGCCCATTCATTTCGACAGGAAAGACCTGCGGCGCCGCAAACAGCACCTCAAACGCATCACGGAAGGGAACATCGCGGGCGCTGCCGCACAGCAGGCCGTCCTCGCCGCGCAGCAGGCTGCGGTCGCGGCAGCGGTCGCCGCAAGCTCTGCCGCAGCGGTGAGCGCGAGCGGATAGGATCCCCCGGCCACGGGCGACCGCGCGCCCTTCGGGCGCGTCAGGGTCGCCCCTACGCGTGGCTCTCGTTGCGGCCCGTAGGGGACGCCCTTGTGGCATCCCGTATTTGAGAAACCCCGACTAGTCAGCGAAGAAACAACTCCACCGCAGGGTTGCCGGTCTCTTCCCAATAGCGGTAGCCGATGCGATCGAGATACGTGGCGAGGCTTGCCCGGTCCGCAGGTCGTGCCTCGAAGCCGGCGAGTACACGTCCCCAAGCGGCGCCGTGGTTGCGGTAGTGGAACATGGTGATGTTCCAACGGCTCCCAAGACCGTTCAGGAAGCGCAATAGCGCCCCGGGTCGTTCCGGAAACTCGAAACGGTAAAGCAGTTCCGGTTTCCTTCCGAACGCGCGGCCGCCGACCATGTGCCGGACATGCAGCTTGGCAGCCTCGTTGTCGGTCATGTCGGTGACCCGGTAGCCGGCGTCTGCCAGACCCGCCGCCACGCCTTGTCGGGTCTCCCCCGGACCGACCTGCAAACCCACGTAGACATGGGCTTCCTCGTCCGACGCATACCGGTAGTTGAACTCGGTCACGCCACGCTTGCCCAGGGCGCGGCAGAATCGGCGGAAGCTACCTTTGCGTTCGTCGATGGTGACGCCGAAGATCGCTTCCCGGTGTTCGCCCAGTTCGGCACGTTCCGAGATGTGCCGAAGCCGATCGAAGTTGACGTTGGCACCGCTGACCACGCCCACGTACCGCTTGCCGGTCACGCGAGGATTCTCCTCCGCGTACTTCTTCAGCCCCGCGACGGCCAGCGCACCGGCGGGTTCCGCGATCGACCGGGTATCGTCGAAGACGTCCTTGATCGCGGCGCAGATCTCGTCGATGGAAACCGTCACGACCTCGTCGACGTGGTCTTTCGCAATCTTGAACGGCGCCAATCCGATCTGTGAGACGGATACGCCGTCCGCGAAGACATCCAGCGTATCGAGCGGCAACCGCACCCGGCGGCCCGACTCGAGAGCCGCTGCTAGGCAGGCGGACCCCTCGGCCTCCACGCCGACGATCCGGGTCTCGGGACGCAGATACTTGACGTAGGCGGCGATCCCGGCGATGAGCCCCCCGCCTCCCACCGGGACGAAGACGGCGTCGGGGCCCGGATGCTGGTTCATGATCTCCATGCCGACGGTACCCTGGCCGGCGATGACATCCGCGTCGTCGTAGGGATGCACGAGGATGTAGCCCCGGCTCTCGGCGAGTTTCGCCGCGTGGTCGGCGGCCTGCTGGTAGGTGTCCCCTTGGAAAACGATGTGCGCACCCAAGCCTCGGACTGCGTCGACCTTGATGCTGGGGGTGTTGCGGCCCATCACGATGTGCGACTTGATGCCGAGCTTCTGCGCCGCGAGCGCCACGCCCTGGGCGTGATTGCCCGCCGACGCGGCCACGACGCCCCGCGCCCGGTCCTTCGCCGACAGCCGCGCCATCTTGTTGTAGGCGCCGCGCAGCTTGAACGAGAAGACCGGCTGCAAATCCTCCCGCTTCAGGGCGACTCGATGGCCAAGACGGGCCGAGATGTTCGGCGCGTTCTGGAGCGGCGTCTCGACGGCGATGTCGTAGACGCGCGAAGCGAGGATCTTCTTGACGACCGGCTCGAGCATGGGATCGGCGAGGTGCCGTCTACGTCCCCGGCACGGTCGAGGCCTCGATCTTGTGGCCGTCCAGGTCGTAGACGAAGCAACCGTAGTAGTCGCCGTATTCCGGACGCGGGCCCGGTGTGCCGTCGTCGACTGCGCCGGCGGCGAGTGCCGCCTCGTGGAACGCATGGACCGCTTCCCGGCTCGGCGCGATGAAGCTGAAGTGGATGCCGTTGCCCGGATTGGCGGCACCGCCATCGAGAGGCCGCTGTACCCAGAACTCGGGGAAGTGCTTTCCGTATGCCACGGCGACGCCCGGCACCTCGTGTTGGCGTTTGGCATCCACGGTCGCAAGCACGACATCGTAGAAGGCGAGCGCCCGGCCCAAGTCGTTCACGCCTATGGAGACGTGGCTCAGGATGCTCGGTATGTCCATCGTAATCCCAGGGGGCGTAGCCATGAAGCCGCGCAGTATGGGCCATAATGGTCGTTCGCACACTGATCGGAAGGAAGGACATTGGTCCCTAGATTCGCGATCTTCGCCGCAGCAGCCCTGGCGCTTTTCGTGCTTGCCGCCTGCACCACACAACTCCCGGACCCGCCGCCCGATCCAACGGTGGATCTCTTCACCGCCGCCGCCGGGGGCAACATCGCGGAATTGGCGGCGAACAAGCGTGCCGGCTCGGACCTCGACGCCCTATCTCCCGATTTGCAGATCACGCCCCTGACCATGGCTGCAGTGGGCGGCCAAGTCGAAGCGGCCCAATGGCTGCTGGACAACGGGGCGGACGTCAACGGCAAGAACGGCGACGGAGGCACCGCCCTGACTGCCGCGGCATTCCTGGGGCACGTCGGGGTCGCCAAGGTGCTGATCGACGGCGGCATCGACACCTCGGCACGGAATTGGGAGGGCCAATCGGCGGCCGATCTCGCGCGCTTCGACTGGGACGCCACGGAATACATCCTAATTGCGCTTGTCCGACCTGCTGTCGCCGCCATTCTGCAACTGGAGGTGGACCGGGGAACCATCGAGTCCGGACGCGCGAAGATCCTCGCCATGCTGGCCGCGACATCCGAAGCCTCGACGAAGCAACCGCAGCAGTCGCCGTAGTCGGGGCTGTGTCCTCGCCATCAAGCCGCGCAGTATCGGGCATAATGGCTGTTTACACACCGACCGGAGAGGAAGGACAAATGGTCCCTCGAATCACCACTTGCGCCGCGACGACGCTGGTGCTCCTCGTTCTGACAGCATGCACCACCCAGCCTCCGGAGCCCCCGCCGCCTCCGCCCGAGCCCACCATGGACCTCTGGACCGCCGCCTTCGAAGGCAACACGGCGGAACTGGCGGCCAACAAGCACGCCGGTTCGGATCTCGACGCACTGTCTCCCAATGAGATCCAAGCGACGGCTCTCACCATGGCCGCCATCGGCGGTCAGTCCGAGGCCGCCCAATGGCTGGTGGACAACGGCGCCAACGTCAACGGTTTGAACAGCGACGGCAGCACCGCGCTCAACGCCGCGGCATTCCTGGGCCGCGCCGGGGTTGCCAAGGTGCTGATCGACGGCGGTGTCGATACGACCATCCGGAGTTGGGAAGGCGTCTCGGCGGCCGACATTGCGCAACTGGACTGGGAGACTACGGAATACATCGCCGCCATGCTGCAACTCACCGTGGACCGGGAGACCGTCGAGTCCGGCCGCGCGAAGATTCTGGCCATGATCAGCGGGACGTCCGAAGCCTCGACCGGCGGCGGCTACGAGGAAATCGCCTACGCGATCCTGATGGGCGACTCCGCTGCCGCCAAGACCGCGCTTGCGGGAGGTGCCGATGCCAACTCGCGGGATCCCAACCTAGGCAGCACGCCGCTCATCTTCGCCGCATTGATGGGCCGCGCCGAGATCGCCAAGATGCTTCTCGCCGCCGGCGCCGACATCAACGCCACGGACAACAACGGCACCAACGCGCTCACGGTCGCGGAACTCGACTGGGAGACCACGCAAGACATCTTGGCAATGTTCCAGATTCCCGTGACGAATCCGGAAGCCATCAAGAAGGGCCAGGCGCAGATCGCGAAGATGATCCGCGCGAAAATGTAGATGTCCGACGCACTGCAAGACGCCCACCAGGCGCTGACCGCGAGAATCGGGGAAGCCGGTACGCCGAGCGACTGGTTCGAAGTCACCCAGGGCCGCATCAACGATTTCGCCGACGTGACCCTGGACCATCAGTGGATCCACGTCGACGAAGAACGTGCCAAGGCCGGACCGTTCGGGACAACGATCGCCCACGGTCACCTGACCTTGTCGCTGTTGGGACACCTGCCGAGGGCCGCCGCCGAGAATGCGCCCCGCCTCGAAGGGCAGAAGATGGGCATCAACTACGGCTTCGATCGGGTGCGGTTTCCCTCGCCGGTGCCGGTGGGTGCCCGTATTCGCACCACCAGCACCCTGAAACGGGTCGAGATCAAGGGCGGGATGATCGAGACGATGAACGAGGTCGTTGTGGAGGTGGAGGGGCAGGACAAGCCCTGCTGCGTGGCCGAGAGCCTCGCCCGATTGGTTTTCTGACATGCCGCCCGCAGAGGCCATGACCCTCGAGCAGAAGCGCGACTTCTACCGCGACGGCTACGTGGTCCTGAAGAACGTCGTGCCGCAGGCCATGGTGGACACCGCCCATGCGCGCATCGAGTCCCGCCGGGAAGGCGAGAATCTCGCGAAGGCGCAGGAAATGACCGATCTGGTCAACGCCACCGCCGTCACCCCGATCCTGAACGACGCCATGGGCCGTTTCGACCCACCCATCGCCTCTCAAGTCGCCGTCATCCCCAAGAGCCAGCCGGGCGGCCGGTTCAACAACGTGGGTTATGTGGATCGTGACATGCCCTACTACGGTGCGCAGACCCACGTCGACGGCAGCATCACGATGCCCGCCCCGCAGGAGGTCCAGGAAGGCACCCGGGAGGAGATCTACAAGCGCTACTTCGCCACGGGTCCGAAGGGCGACTTGGGACGCAGCCCGGACGTCATCGGCATCAACATGGTGCCCCTGTTCGAGGACCCTGCGATGACCTTGGGACTCGGCAGTTTCACGGCTTTCGTGATCGTCTGCCTCAACGACCAGACCGTCGAGGGTTGCGGACAAACGGCGCTGTTGAAAGGCGCCCATCACTCGGTGGAACGGTTCTTCCGCTGGCAGCACGAGACCAACGGTCACCTGGGCCCCGAAGGCCCCGGCTGGCCGAGACTCAACTACGACGCGCCGAACCGCTGCGGGCTGGTCTACATACCGCCCGCGGTGGCGGAGGAGTTCATCGACGTGACGTCCGAATCAACACCCGACGGCAGGCGCTGGCCGCGCCCGACCCAGGTCCTCATGGAACCGGGCGACGTGTGCATCACCATCTACCAGATTCCCCACTCTGGAACCCGCAACGAACACGGCAGGGAGTCCCGCAAGAACATCATCTTCCGCATCCGAAACAAGAGCCGCCAGCCGGACAAGCTGGTCAACGGCATTACCGACCACCCGGACCGCGGCCAGTTCGGCGAGTGGCTCGAGTACGAAGAGGGCAACGACCCCTGGGAGCGCTCCAAGTACGCCATGTGCCACATGTGGCACGAGTGGGAGGGCATGGGCGAGGTCGTCGCGGAGGCAGCGACCTAAGCGCCCCCGGGAATACGTACCGTCAGTCCTCTTCGCGCTGTCGGGCAATCCCTTCGGCGAGCATCGCCTCGATCTCGGCGGCGGTGAAACCGAGCTCGATGAGCACCTCGGTGGTGTGTTCGCCGATGCCCGGTGCGAGCCGGGGCGTGCGCTTCTCCGCGCCACTCATGGAGAACGGGCTGTTCACGGTGTAGGCGTAGAAGTGGTCGCCGGGTTCGACCTCGGTGAGCACGTCGTTGGCGTACATCTGTTCGTCGTTGATGACCTCCGACAGGGTCTGTGCGACGGAATAGGTCACCCCGGCCGCATCGAGCCGTCCCCGCCAGCCGTCGGCGGTGTCCGATGCAAACGATGCGAGTAGTAGCTCGTAGAGTTCCTCCCGGTGCTCGTAGCGGGCGACACGGTCGACGAAACGCGGATCGTCGATCCATTCTTCGTGGCCGAGGGCTGCGGCGAACTTCGGCCATTCCTTCTCGGGGTTGAGAATACTGAGCAGGATGGTGCGGTCGTCGCTGGTCTGGTACATGGCGGCAAGCGGCGCCCGGGCCAAGTCTTCCGGTGACCGCTGCTCAGACAAGTCGAAGCCGATCAACGCGCCTTGGATCATCATGCAGTTGGACCAGGCGCCGTTGGCCATCAGCGAGGTGTGCACGTGCGCGCCCGAACCCGTGATCTGGCGGCGGTAGAGGGCCGCCATGATGCCCCCGAAGAGTGACATGCTGGTCGGGTGGTCGCCCATGCCCGGGGTCGACACTGCGGGTTCCGAGCCGGCGCGGCGGACGGCGTCCATGAGCCCGCTTCGAGCCCACCAGCCGGTGGCGTCGAAGCCGGTGCGGTTCGCATCCGGACCATCGAGGCCGTAGGAGTTTACCTGCCCGTAGATCACCGGCTCGTTCAGTGCACGAACGTCTTCGTAGGTCAGCTTGAGGCGGGCGAGCAGCTCCGGCCGGTAGTTGGTGATCACCACGTCCGAGCGCCGGATTAGCCGGTCGATGGCATCCCGGCCCACCTCGGTGGTGAAGTCGATGGAGAGGCTGCGCTTGTTGCGCGAGTCCTGGTCCCAGAAGAAGTTGGGGTACTCCGCCAGTACCCCGCCGAGCAACGTACGGTAGGGATCGCCGGTGAGAGGCTCGACCTTGACGACGTCCGCACCGAAATCCGACATCACCGTGGCCGCCGCAGGTCCGGCAACGTACGAGCCGATGTCCAATACCCTGATGCCGTTTAAGAACATCCCGTTCCGTGTCCTAAGAAGATCGAGCGAGCATAGCGCCGCTCACTCGCAAACAGTTGACCTTACCGCAATCTGACGACCCCGCACCGCGTCGGTGAACTCGAATACCGCCGCCATGCACAGCCCTCACACAATCGCTGCAAGTCGCGTGCTAGGCTTGCGCGCTCCGTTTTTTCGACCTGCCAGGAAACCGGCTTCGGAGCATCACCCATGAGATTGATCAAACCGCTCGCGGCGTTCGTCCTAGCGACCCTGGTTGCCGCCTATGCAACGGCAATCGCAGCCGAAGAGCAAACCGCCGTCAAGGCCAGTGCCACCAAGGTGGCGAGCGTCGAAGGCATCACCGAGTACCAGCTCGACAACGGCCTCAAGTTCCTGCTCTTCCCCGATCAGAGCAAGCAGCAGATCACCGTCAACATCACGTACCTGGTCGGATCCCGCCACGAAGGCTACGGCGAGACCGGCATGGCGCACCTGCTCGAGCATCTGGTCTTCAAAGGCACACCCGACCACCCGGATATTCCAGCGGAGCTCACCGAGCGCGGCGCGGCACCCAACGGCACGACATGGTTCGACCGCACCAACTATTTCGAGACGTTCCCGGCCACGGAAGACAACCTCGAGTGGGCGCTCGACCTCGAAGCGGACCGCATGATCAACTCGTTCATCTCGGCCGAGGATCTCGAATCCGAGATGACGGTGGTACGCAACGAGTGGGAGCGCGGAGAAAACAGTCCCGGCGGAGTCCTCCAGAAGCGGGTCATGTCGACGGCCTTCCAATGGCACAACTACGCCAACTCGACGATCGGCGCCCGGGCCGATATCGAGAACGTGCCCATCGACCGCCTGCAGGCGTTCTACCGAAAGTACTACCAGCCCGACAACGCCGTCCTCGTCATCGCCGGCAAGTTCGACCCGGAGCGCGCGATCGAATTGGTTGAAGCGGAGTTCGGACCAATCCCCCGTCCCGAACGCACGGGTGCCAACCAGTTGTTCCCCACCTACACGGCGGAGCCCGCCCAGGATGGCGAACGCAGCGTAACGCTGCGCCGCGTCGGCGATGTGCAACTGGCGATGGCCGCATACCACGTCCCCGCAGGCTCGCACGAGGACTTCGCAGCTTTGGATGTATTGGCCTACGTGCTCAGCACCCAGCCAGCGGGAAGGCTCTACAAGAACGTGGTGGAACCGGGCCTCGCCGCCGGATCCGGCGCCTACGCGCTTCAATTGCGAGACCCGGGCGTGCTGCTTGCGAACGTCCAGGTCCGCAAGGAGGATGATCTGACTACCGCGACCGAAGCCATGCTCGATACCCTGCATAGCCTGGTCGACGAACCCCCGACCGAGGAGGAGGTCGAACGCGCCAAGGCGAACTTCGCGGCCAACTTCGAACTCTCGTTCAACAACCCCAACAGCATCGCCCTGCAGATCAGCGAGTGGGCCTCAATGGGCGATTGGCGGCTGATGTTCCTGCATCGGGACCGGTTGGAGAAGGTCACACCCGAGGGCGTCGTCGCGGTGGCCGAAAAGTACCTGAAACCCTCGAACCGCACGATCGGCTACTACTATCCGACCGACGAGACACCGCCACGCGCCGAGATAGACCCAACACCCGATGTCGCCGCACTGGTAGGCGACTACAAGGGCCGGGAAGCCATATCCGCCGGGGAAGTGTTCGAGCCGACTCCCGAGAACATCGCTGCCAGAACCACGATCCTCACGTTGAGGAACGGCGTCGAAGTCGCGCTGCTGCCCAAGGAGAACCGTGGCGATGCGGTAACAGCGAGCTTCACGTTCCGTCACGGTACGGAGGGGTCGCTCGATGGCTGGGAGACGGCGGCTGCACTAGCCGGGTCGATGCTCATGCGCGGGACCGCCAAGCGCTCGCGCCAGGAGATCACCGACGAGTTCATTCGTCTCAAGGTCGCTGGCGGCGTCAATGGCGGCGTACTGTCGGTCGGGGGGTCGGCGACCACGGTGCGGGAGAACCTAGCGGACGCCATACGGCTCGCGGCGGAGATTCTGCGCGAACCCTCGTTCCCCGAGGAGGAGTTCGAACTGCTACGCGAACAGAACCTCGCCGGCATGGAGTCGCAACGCTCGGATCCCCAGGCGCTCGCCTCGAACGCCCTGAATCGGCACGTCAACGCCGCATACGGCAAGGGCCACGTCTTCTACACCCCGACGTTCGACGAGCAGATCGAACGCTACAAGGAGGTCAACGTCGAGCAGGCCAAGGAGTTCTGGGCGTCCTTCTACGGTGCGGAAGGCGGCACGATCTCCATCGTGGGCGACTTCGACCCGGACGAGATCGTCCCGGTTCTCGAGGAGGCTTTCGGCGATTGGGAAGCCAAGGAAAAATACGCCCGGGTGGATCGCCCCTACGCGGAAATTACCGCGCAGATCGTGGACATCGAGACGCCCGACAAGACCAATGCCGTGATGTATGCCTTCCAGAGAATCCCAATGCGCAACGACCATCCGGACTACCCGGCGATGGTGATCGGCAACTACATGCTCGGCGGGGGGTTCCTGAACTCCCGGCTTGCCACCCGGATCCGCCAGCAGGACGGCCTGTCCTACGGCGTGGGCTCCCAGTTCAGTGCCAATGCAATCGACGAAATCGGCACCTTCAACGGCTACGCCATCTTCGCGCCCGAGAACGGTGACAAGGTCGTTGCAGCATTCAGGGAGGAGGTCGTCAAGGTCCTCAAGGATGGTTTCACCGACGAGGAAGTCGACGCCGCGAAAAGCGGCTGGCTCGACGCTGTCCAGCGCCAACGGTCAAGCGATTCGACGGTTGCCTCGATCCTGAACTCCAACCTGTTCCTGGACCGGGACATGTCGTTCATCGCCAAGCGTGAAGCGGCGGTCGCCGCACTCACGGCCGAGGACATCAACGCGGCGTTCAAGCGGCACATCGACCTCGACAAGATGTCCATCTTCCGCGGCGGCGACTTCGCCAACAAACTGCCGAAGTAGACTGGTCGCGCTCGTTCCTGCGACGACCCACGGGTCGTTGCGGGGACGAGCTTTCTTTGCGCCCTGGGGGACCAGGGTCTACGATGCGCTGACCGTCGCGACGACACAGAGCGTGGTCCATGCGAATCGGGCTAGTCGCCGTTGGCGTGGCCGTCGGCATCGTGATCGGCCTCACGACGGCATGGGTTGCCTACGACTTCACCGCCCGAGCGGGCTCGGGCACGATGATCACGAACGCCGCGCCGGTCGAACCCGCACGCGGTTGGCCGCCAGAGGAAGCCGCCAAAGCGCTCACGCTGACCCGAATCGCTGCATTGGTCAGCGACTTCGACCGCAACAAGGCGCTCTACACGCACATAGCCGATGCGGACTTCCCCCGCTTGCTGGAACTCCTCGACGAGGTCGATGCCCTGTCCGAGTCGTCCCATCGCTACGATGTCCTGCGCGTGATCTATCTGCGGATGGCAACGCTCGACCCGGAGGCGACCGTCGATCACGTGCTCGGCAGAAGCTACCGGACCTCGTGGCTGAGTAGCGTTTTCAGAGCGTGGGCACATGAAGACCTCGACGCCGCCGTGGCTCACGCGGCGTCTCTGGACTTTCACGCGAAGCCGGTGGCGACGAGGGCCATTCTCGACCTGGACCTATCCGATGGTCAGCGCGAGGCCGTCGCCCGGCGACTCGACGGCGAAGAGATCCTTGCCGGGATCGAAACCCGCGAAGACCTTGCCGGCGGGACGGCCGACATCGCTTCCGCATGGCAGGCGGGACTTGACGTAGCCGACTCGAATCTGCGCATGCAACGCCTTACGCGGATCGCAAGAGCATGGGCCGAGTTCGACCCCGTTGCGGCCCTGGAAGCCGCGGGCGCAGTTCCGCACACACAGCTCGTGACGACACTGCAGGGACTCGTCCTTCAATCTTGGACGACCGACGACCCCGTCGCCGCCATCGCTTGGGTCGGTGAACAGAAGCCCTCGTTGAATCGAATGTCCCTGACCGTCACCGCGATAGCGGTACTCGCCCGAGAGAACATCGGCAATGCGATTTCGTTTCTCGGTTCGATACCCGCCCATCTTCAGGAATCTGCAAGGCTCGGCTTGGTCGCGACGCTGGAGTTGCCAACCGGCGGCATCAGCGATAACGACGTCGACATCGTCCTGGAATGGTATGAGACGCTGGACGTCGCAAGCCAACGAAAGCTCAGCCCTTCCCTGTCGGCTGCCATGGCGCGACGACAACCCGAGCGGGCGCTGAACTGGGCCCAATCCCTGGAAGGCCGAGCGCGGGACGACGCCATGCGCGATGTCCTGATGAATCTCGCCTCGACGGACCTCGAACTCGCCCAACGCCTAGTCGCCGAAGTCGACGACGCGAATCTTCGCTACGAGTCGTCGCTGACCATCGTCTACACGGCGGCGTACGCCGATCCCCGGGCGGCGCTCGAATGGGCACAGTCGTTCGAATCCGAGCCCCAACGGGTCGCTCTCGTCGGTGCCGTGCTCAACCAATGGGCCAACGAAAGCCCCGACGACGCCGTCGACGTGTTGCTGGACATGAGCCGCGGCCCGGCTCGCGACCAGGTCGCGGCGAATGTCGCCACGCGCCTTGTGCAGCATCAAGGCGAGTTGGCCGAACGGTTGTTCGACGCCATCGAGTCTGCGGACGTTCGCCGGCCGCTGGCCTCGACGCTGCGCCGCCACTTCGCGGAGAACGACCCCGACAAGGCGGCGTTCTACCGGGAAGCGATGAACGACCCGTAGGGGACGGGCTTGTCCCGTCCCGGCGCACGGCCTCGGCGCGGGCGGGGACAAGCCCCGCCCCTACGGGTTTTCGCCGTGCCACCGGGCAGTCCGTAGGGGACGGGCCGACCGCGTCCTAGAGCGACGAGAAATCGGGTTTGCGCTTCTCCCGGAACGCCGTCACGGCTTCCCGGTTCGCCGGCCTGCCCTGCAGTCTTCGTATGGTGGCGTTCTCGGTCTCGATCACGACCTTCAAGTGTTCCCGGCCAGGTCCGGTGATCAGCCGCTTGGCCTCGGCCAGGGATTCCCTCGGCAACGCCGCGAGTTTCGCGGCTTGTTGGTGCACCGTGTCCAGAAAGCCGTCGTCCGCGTAGACGTCGAGCACGAGCCCTGCCGCCTTGCATTCGGTGGCGCTCATCCACTCCGAACTCATCAGGAACCACATCGCCCGCTGCCGACCCATGAGCGCCGGGAAGGTCACCGTGCTGCCTGCTTCGGCGACCAGTCCGAGTTCGGAAAACGGTGCCCGCAAGCGCGCACCCTTAGCCATGTAGGCAAAGTCGGCAAGGCCTGCGAGCGTCGCGCCGAGGCCGACGCCGAGACCGTTGATGGCGAGCACGAACGGCTTGGGGAAGTCCACAGCGGTTCTCAAGAACCCTCGAATGCCGTGTTTCGGCGGTCCGGGTGTGCGCGTGGCGGCGGACAGGTCGGCACCCGCGCTGAAGGCGCGACCGGTTCCGGTCAACACCAGCACCCGGCACGCGTCGTCGTACCCCGCCGCCAGCAGCGCATCGGTCACCTCGTCGTATTGCTGGTTGTTCCAGGCGTTCAGCACGTCGGGACGGTTGAGCGCGATCGTACGCACGCCGTCCTTGTCGTTGACGATCAACACGCTTGTGCTCCCGGTTACAGCGGCAGGTCGCCGACGGCATGGTTGACGCTGCCGGTTTCGTTGTAGGAACGCATGACCATCTCGGCGATGCGCATCAGGTGAACCTCGTCGGATCCGTCGGCGATCCGCGACCAGCGTGCCTGGATCAGCATTTGCGCCAAAGGCGAGTCGTTCGAATAGCCCAGCGCGCCGTGGACCTGCAGCGCCCGGTCGACGGTCTTCCACAGGGTGTTGGCCACATGGTGCTTGGCCATCGACACTTCCGAACGGAAATCCATGCCGTTCTCGATCTTGTAGGCCGCGTGCAGGACCATGAGCTTCGAGGAATAGAGCTCCAGGGCGCTTTCCGCCATCATCCACTGGATGCCCTGCTTCTCGGACAGGAGCGAGCCGTGGGCGTAACGCTTCTGGGCACGGTCGACGAGCATCTCCAAGGCCTGCTCGATGGTGCCGAGCCAACGCATGCAATGGGCGAGCCGGGCCGGGCCGAGCCGCACCTGGCCGAGTTTGTGCCCGCCGCCCTGCTCGCCGAGCATGTTGGCGTGGGGTACGCGGACATCGTTGTAGCGGATCTCCGGGTGGCCGCCGCCACCGCCCATGGTCGAGATGTCGCGCACGATGTCGAAGCCCGGGGTGCTCCTCGGAACGATGAAGGCGCTGTTGCGCGCCTGGGCGATCTCGGCGTCGGGATCGGTCTTGGCGATGACGATGGCGAAGTCCGCTCCGTGGGCGCCGGATGTGAACCACTTGTGGCCGTTGACGACCCACTCGTCGCCGTCGCGCACCGCCGATGTCTGGATCTGGGTGGGATCGGAACCCGCGACTTCCGGCTCCGTCATGGAGAAGCACGACCGCATGGTCCCTTCGCATAGCGGCTTGAGCCACTTCTCCTTCTGCTCGTCAGTACCGAAGTGCAACAAGGTGTGCATGTTGCCTTCGTCGGGCGCCTGGCAGTTGATGAGATACGGTCCCATGTTGGTCTTCACGGCCTCCGCGGACATCGCTGCCACGGCCGTCACGCCGAGGCCCATGCCGCCCCACTCCTCCGGCATATGCGGTGCCCAGAGACCTTGTTCACGAGCCGTCTGGCGCAGATCCTTGATGGCCTGACGCCACTCGTCGCCCGATGCCCGGCGGCTCGACAATTCCGCCATCCTGGGCCTTGCCACGTCGCCCATGAAACGCTTGACCAGTAGCCGCGCGTCCTCCACCTCGTCCGGAAAAGTAAAGTCGATTGCCATTGTTGCTTGATCCCTGGGTCGTTCCTCATCGAGCATACATGAGGAGTCGTCCCGGACAACAAGCCCGGGTGAATCGGAGGAGCGCGATGCAGGTTGTCAGGGTCTATACGGGAGACGATGGCCGCTCCCATTTCGAGGATGTCGAGATTCCACTTGTCGACAACGGTCCCATCGGTCGGATTTCGGCGCTGATTGCCGGTCCCGGCGTCATGTTCCGCGAAGTCGGCGGCGACTACGATCTCGACTTCCACAACGCCCCGCGCCGGCAATTCGTCGTGAATCTGAGGGGATCCGTGGACATCGGCGTGGGCGACGGTTCCGTGCGTCGACTTGGCCCCGGCGACATCCTGCTCGCGGAAGACACCGAAGGCGAAGGCCATACCAGTCGGGCCGTGGACGGCGAACCCCGTCAGTGCCTCTTCATTCCTCTCGACGACGCCCTCCACGGATTCAGACCCATTCCGCCGGGCGGCAAGGTCGTCACGAACGAGAAGGTGGACGAACTCCGGGATGACCTTGGAATCTGAATGAGGATCACGCGTCGGGCTGTCGCGCAACAAGCCCCGGCCATTTCACCGCCACGACCGCCAACACCGCCAAGCCCTCGACCGCAACGATCGTGCAGGCCGCGCTGGCGCCGAACCAGGATGCCAGCAAGCCGAGATGGGCGAGCCCAATGGGGCCGCTGCCGATGCACACGGAGAGGATCCCCATCATCTGCCGGCGGTTCTCGAGCGGCGTGTTGAGGAGCACCAGTGCACTCTGCATGGCCGCGAACGCCGCCATGGAGATGCCGAGAAGAAGCAGCAACGCACCGGAGAGAACAGGCACCACGGAGTGCGCAAAGACGGTCGCGGCTACCAAGTAGGTGAATACGCCGAAGAAGTAGAGCAAACGGTATTGCCGATTCCGGGCGAAGGCCGCCAGGGCCAGTGCGCCGAGCAGGGAGCCGAGGCCTTCCATGCTCGCGAGGACACCCACTTCGAACGGTGCCAGGAACAGCACGTCGGCACCGATCACCGGCACCATGGAGATGATCGGGAACCCCCACACGTTGAACACCACCGTCACCGCAAGAACGCCCTGCAGCACCGGCACCCGGCGCACGACCCGCAGGCCGTCCCGAATGCGATGGGCGACCTTGCCGTCCATGACGGTCCCATGTCCGGCGATGGGCGGCAGGCCGAGGAGAACGACAAACGCGAGGGCGTAGGCCGCTGCGCTGAGCAGGAACGCGCCGGCCATCCCGGCCACGGCGTACAGGGTGCCGCCCAACAGCGGACCGACCATCCGCGTCCCCGAACTGGCGACGGTATCGAGGCTCATCGCGGACCCAAGCCGCGCACTGCCGACGGCGTCGGCAAGCAACGTTCGCCGTACCGGGAAGTCGACCACCCAGGCGAGCCCCGCGACGAAGGCGGCGAGTCCGACCTGCCATACGGCCAGTCGGCCGAAGTGGGCGAGGCTTCCGACGGCCATGGCAACAAAAAACATGAGGGCGAGCGTGGTCAAAAGGATCCGCTTGCGGTCGAAGCGGTTCGCGATCTCGCCACCGAACACCCCGAACAGGCCCATCGGAAGCATGCGCAACATCAACGTCGTCGCCACAAGTGCCGCAGACGCGGTCACCTCGAAGACGAAGATGCCCACGGCCAGCATTTCCAGCCATCGGGCCGTGGCGGCGAACGCGCCCGCGAACCACAGGCGCAGAAAGTTCGCGTCCGCGATCAGCGGTCGATGCATAGGCGGCGGCAAGCGGGTGTCCGTTTTGGCTTAGTTCGGTAGGGCGCGCGGCCGGTGCATCGACCCGACGGGAAGATACCGCGCTTCGGTGCCGAGTTTGCGTTCGACCAATTCGCCTCGCTCCACCCACAACGCATGCGCGCCGACGCGCTCCTTGGTCCTGAGGACGCGATAGCCGGTGCCGGAGAACACCACGCCACAATGGTTGTCGATTCCGAGCCCTCGCCCGCCCTTGCGTTCCATCATGGCGCGGAAGTCGCGGCGGCGAGGAACGCCGTAGGTTCGCCCGTTGTAGTGCGGGCAGACCATCCCCTCGACGAGGCCCAGGCCCCTCACCGCGATGTAGTCCCAATGTTCACGATCGTAGTAGGCCATGGAGTCGCTGTGGCCCCGCTCGAACCAGCAGATCGCGCCGGCGCTGACCCCGCACAGCACCGCGCCCCGGTCGAAGGCATCGCGCATTAGTTCGTCGACGCCGAGACGGCGCCAGCGGCGCATCATCTTGAGGGTATTGCCGCCGCCAACGTAGACGATGTCGGCACGCTCGATCTTGTCGCGGACCACGGCCGGATCCGGTGTCCGTCCAAGGAGTAGTAGCTCGTCGGTGACGCAGCCATACGTCTCCCGGTAGGCGCGGTGGAAATGCTTGCAATACGTCGCGGAGTCGCTGCTTGCGGTGGGTACGAACAGCGCCCGGGGGTTGGAGGCGCCCGTCAGGGCGATGATCTCGCGGTCGATGGGTTCGGTTTCGAGTTTGCGAATGCTGCCGCCACCGATCGCGACGATGGTGCCCGAGGAATGCCGGTTTTCAGGCAACAAGCGGGGAGTCTGTGCCAATCAAGTTGTCCGTGTTGGGTGGAGGCGATAGAGTGCAGCAAGGACGTCGTCGCGGAAAGTTCTCGGTTTGGGGTAGGGGACAGTGTCGGCCCCGTTGGACATCGCCCACAACCGAGAAATCGCATGAGTGCATCCGCCAAGGATCTGATCATCGGCGCCGTCGCCTTGGTCTTGATCGCTTTTCTATTCGTCATCGTCGACCTCGTCGAGGTCGTGTTCAACCTGACCCGCGACCAGGAGGGCTGGAATCTCGACGAGATGGTCGCGGCCGTTCCCGCGCTGATGCTCGTCGCCGCCTGGTTCGCCTGGCGCCGATGGCGCGAGAGCGCGCACTTGAATGGCGAATTGGAACAGACCGTCGCCGACCTCGAGGACGCGATCACCGGGCGTCGCGAGATGGAGGAGCAACTTCGGGAAGGCTACAAGATGGCGGCCATGGGCACGCTCGCCGGCGGCCTCTCGCACGAACTGAACAACGTGCTACAGCCGGTCATCACCCTCGCCCAGTTTTCCTTGGATCGCGACCACGTGTCGGAGCAGGAACGTAAGGCGGAAATGACCCAAGCGCTCAAGGCGGCCGAGAGAGGTGCCGAGATCGTCAAGAACGCGTTGGCGCTGGCACCGGGCGGGAGCCGCGAGACCGACGACATCGAACCCTGGGGGTACCTCGGCGAGGTCGCCGCCCTGGCGAGACGGAGCGTGGGGCCGAACATCGAGGTCGATGTGCGCGTGGGTACGCGCCGCGGCGAGATACGCGTCAACCGGGTGGAACTCGACGAGGCCTTGAACAACCTCGTCACCAACGCGGCCGAAGCGATGGAACAAACGGGCAGGATCGAGCTGGCCATCGAAACCGTGGGCGTGGGCGGCGACGATGCCCGGGCGCGCGGCATGGTGCCGGGCGACTACGTCCGGATTACCGTCGCCGACAACGGTCCAGGCATGTCGGCGGACGTGAAACAGCATGCCTTCGATGCCTTCTTCACCACCAAGGCGGACGCCGACGCCATCGGCCTCGGACTCTCGGTGGTCTACAACCTCGCCCGGGGATGGGGCGGCGATGCCGCCGTGGAGTCCGAATCCGGCGAGGGGGCCACCTTCGAACTGCTCATTCCCAACGTCGCGAAGGAGGGCTAGACCATGGCGACGCTACTGCTGGCCGACGACGATGCCATCGTGCGATACGCCCTGGCCCTCCTGCTCCGGAGCAACGGCTATCACGTTCTCGAAGCACCCTCCAACGATGCGGCGCTTGCCCTCGTGAAGGAAAACCCGGACGCCATCATCACCGACGTCAACATGCCCGGGATGACGGCCCTCGAGATTCTGGAAGAACTGAAGAAGACCAATCCGGACATCGGCATCATCGCCCTGTCCGGCGGCGCCATGCACCAGCGTCCCGGACTGGCCGAGAGTTTCGCCGAGACGGGCGCCGCCAACCGGGTCCTCCAAAAGCCAGTCAGGAACGAGGCGCTGCTACAGGAAGTCGAGGCCGTACTGTCGGGGGACTAGCTGGAGCGCCTTCAGCTACTCCAAAGCGCGTTGATCGGCATGGCGAAGAGCCCCGGTGCGACGGGCTCGACGCGATCGCCGTCGTGGAGGAGGACGCCGCAACGGAAGTCGGCACCGGTGGCCTCCTGCAAGCGCCGCAATCCTCTGAAATCCTCGGGCCGGGCCGTTGCGTTGGCCTTGATCTCGATCCCGACAACTTCGCCGCGCGATCGCGTGAGCACCAGATCGACCTCGACGCGGTCCTTGTCGCGGTAGTGGCTGATCGCAGTCGGCTCTTCACACAACGAAGCGGCCTTGGCCAATTCGGCATGGACAAAACACTCCAGCAGCGGCCCAAGGAGCTGACGATCCCGGGCGATGTCGGCGATGCCGGTTCGCCGCAGGGCCGCGAGCAGACCCGAGTCCAGGAACATCAGCTTCGGCGCCTTGACCAGACGCTTCAAACCACTGCGATGCCAAGCCGGGATGCGGCGGATCAAGAACATGTGCTCCAAGAGGCTGATCCAGCGGTCCACCGTCTTGCCGTCCACGCCGAGGCGCGACCCTAGTTTGGACATGTTGACCAGTTCGCTCGCGGCCACGGCCATGTGGTCGATCAGGCGGACCATTTCGGTGGGTTTGCCAATCGTTGCGATCTCCGTCGCGTCGCGTTCCGCAAGAGCGCGCGCATAGCCGCGCAGCCAGGTTTGCCGTCGGGTCGGGACGGCGCGGGACAACGCCTCCGGATAGCCGCCGGCGACGGCCCGCTCGACCAGGTTCGTCGTGGGGCGGTTGTGTCCGGCAACGGACAGCGCCGCAGCGAAGTCGCCGGAGAAGGCACGCTCAACAAACGTCGGCGGGTCGGCTCCGGAAAGTTCCGCCTGCGAGAACGGCAGGAGTTCGATGGTCTCGACCCGGCCGGCAAGGGAGTCGGGGGATGTGGCACCCTTGAAGAGCTCCGCCGACCCCGTGATGAGGAAGCGTCCGGGGCGCGGATCCTCGTCAACCGCTTTCTTGAGCGCCAGGATTAGATCCGGCGCACGCTGGATCTCATCGATGACGGCGGTCTGCCGGAGGCGCATGAAACCTACGGGGTCGTCTTGGGCGAAACGCCTGGCCTGATCGTCGTCCAAGGTGACGAACGGTCGGCCATCGCGTTCCGCGATACGACGGGCTAACGTCGTCTTGCCTGACTGCCGCGGACCCACCAATGCAACGATGCGCGTGTCTCCAAGGGCCGTGCGGATCGGACCCTCGACATGGCGAGCCACGAAGTTGCTTTCGGGCTTGCCCGCACGGTCGGGCACGGGGCGTCCAACGCGGTGTCGGTGCTCGTCCATTTCGGAATTTAAGTCCGTCCAATTCGGAATGAAGTTCCGTCCAATTCGGAATATACAGCGTTTGGTCCAGTTCCGCTACGCTCGGTGCACTCGCAGCCTGCCTCACGAAAACGCTCGCCAACTCGCGAACTCTCGACCGTAATCGGGGTGAACCGCTCCTACTGAAGCCGTTTGACTGATGTAGGCAAATATGACAACGTGCAGCACTCTATGGAACAACGTGTGCGGCCAATCGGATGGATCAGAGCTGCGCAGCGCGCCTTCAACGCATTCGCGCCCCCGGTTCGGGACCGCATTGGCACCGCCTTGACCATCGCGGCACGGGGTAGCAAAGCCGATGTGGCGAAACCGATGAGGGGATTGGGCTCGGGGGTCATGGAGATCGCCGTTCGGTACCGAACCGATGCATGGCGCGTCGTATACGTCTCCGAGTTGTCCGGGTCACTGTGGGTAGTCCACGCGTTCCAAAAGAAGTCAAAAAGGGGAACCCGGACGCCAAAGTCCGAGATCGACCTCATCAAGGCGCGTCTGAGTCATCTCAGAAAGGAGCTGGACAAATGACCGAAGAACCCGAATTCGAACTCGTCGAAGGGACCGGAAACGTCTTCCAAGATCTCGGAGATCCCGATGCGGACCTCAAACATGCCAAAGCGATCTTGGCCGCCGACATTATCTCTGCTCTAGACGATAGCGGCTTCACGGTGCGGAAGGCAGGCGAAGCGACGGGCTTCGCCGCGGCCGACTATTCGCGGGTCCGCAACGCCAACCTTGGCCGCTTTACCATTGATCGCCTCATGCGCATGTTAGGCGCGCTCCACCGTGCGGCAGGGACTGCCGCTCCCATGCCGTGGCGAGCCCCGCCCATCTCCGCACCGAATTCCACAGCGCCGACAGCCATAGTCGTCGACAAAAGCTACGTACAAGGCGCTGGTTCCCTCTCTGAGATCCAGCGCAACTGGAGCTTGCTCTTTCCGGACGCTTTCTTCTTCGAGGTCGCATCTACGAACCCGTCGGCGCGTCAGTCCTGTCTTTCGAATCTCCGCGAATTGAAGGGCAATGGCGGCATCTACGTCGTCTCAAACGTCGGGGAGTTGTTTCGAAAGGAAATCCACGACCTAGTTTGCGCTGGTCAACCCTCTGAGAATCTCGTCCAAGGTTTGGACCTTGACGCCTTCTTCAGCGCACAGTTCGATGATCTGACCAAGGCGAGGCGAGACGCATTGGCACTCACCGAGATCGAGTTCGACCAAGATGTCGATGGGCTCATCGAGCGGGCCAACACACTCCATGGCCACATTCAGGGAGCCTCCAACGGCTCTACCGAGCAGCGTAAGAAGGCGTACGGATTAGCAAGACAGGAAATTGCGCAAGATAGGGACTTCATCGCGAAGTTCTTTGCGGAGGTGCTCTGTGGCGGCGCCTACGCACCGCCGGGTGCTCGATTCCTAGTGCAAGTCGCTCAGTCCGGTGCCTTCGGCCCGGAGTGGGCGCTCTACCGCTGGACGCAGGTGACCCTCCTCTACGCGCTTGAGTTGTTGGAGAACCACGGCCAATTGGCTCCCGAGAAGCTCACAACGAAACAGCGCGAGAAGCTGCAACATGACGTGATCGACATGCAGTATGTCGTTCTCGGCGTACTGCAAGGAGCGCTAGCTTCTAAGGACAAGAGAATGAGAGCAATCTTCAGGTTGCTCCGACCAGATGGCGCGATGTTGCCCCTAAACCCGGACTCCTAGTTCATCGGACACCCAAGGCCAATCGGGGTTCAACCGTCAAAGTCCCAACTTCACGCCTAGGTGGATCGATCTCGGCGCACCGGGACCGAGAAACAGCGGGTCGTCGGCGATGTCGTCCAAGCCGACGACTTCGTCTGGCTCTTCGCCGATCAGGCCGAAGTTCTCATACTCGCCATCGAACAGGTTCTCCACGAGCAGCAGAGCTTCGAAGCGATCCGCTCGGTAGTTCGCCCGGACGTTGACCACCGTATAGCCGTCAAGCTCGCCGAGTTCGTTGGACTCGTCGCCCCGCAGATGGCTGCCGGAAACGGCGATCATGTCCGCGCCGATGGTGACACGCTCGGTAAGGGACCACGCCAGATTCGCCTTGAGCAGGTGCGCCGGGATACCAGGGATGCGGTCGCCCCGTTCAACGGGGCGCGTCGCCGGGGACTCGTCGTCCGCCTCGTCGTCGTCGGCTGTCGCGTTAGCCGGATGGTTCGGGCTCAGCACGTCGAAGTCGTCGTCGAAGGTGGCGACAACGTAGCTGTAGTCGAGCTGCCAACGCCATGTCCCGCCGGCCTTGGCGATCGTTGACTCCAAACCCCGCCGACGGGTGCCGTCGACATTCCTGAACAGCCCGTGGGCCCGGGTCTGGCCCGTCTGCCAGATGATGTCGTTGTCGTTGTAGGCGTGGAACAGTCCCATCGACCACTGCCAACCCGCCCGGTTCGCGCCTCGCGCGCCCAGTTCGACGGTCCTCGCCACGACCTCCTCGAGCGGCGGATCGGCGAGGAAGGCGTTGGGCAGACGACATTCCTCCATCTCGCCCGTCTCGGGATTGCGGGCCAGCGCCTCGCTGCAGGCCAGTTCGATGGGCGTCGGCAGCCGGCTCGACTGGCTGTAGGCGCCGAACAGGTCCCGGCTCTGCCATCGGCGGACGACGCCGGCGCTCCAGTTGAAGCCGGTGAAGCCGTGCTCGCCGTTCAATTGCGGCTGCTCCCCGGTGCGATCCCGGAGACTCACTTCGCTGTCGTGGAGAAAACCGGCCAGGTTCACGACCCAGGATTCGTCGAGCGAAAAGCCGTCGCGCAGGTAGACATGCAAGCGTCGGACACCGGTGGCGATGTCGGTTCGTTCGTCGGCGAAACCGCCCGTCACTGCGTCCGGCGCGACGGTCGATCGCAAAGCCGGATCGAGCAGGGCGAACTGCACACGCGAGTCGAAGCCGCTTTCTCCCCGGTAGTAGCCAATCCCCGCGTTGACGTCGTGCTCTGTACCGAGGAGGTCCGCCAAGAGACGTAATTCGACCACGCCGCCCAAGGAGTCCTGGTCTCGACTACTCAGGTTGTTGACGGCCGCGCAGCCCGTCTCCGCGACGGCTTCTTCGAAGGCGTCGTGGCCGGCAGCGGCGAAGTCAAGCAGCTGTTCGTCCCGGCAGCCGCTTGGCAGGGCCGCTATTAGGGCTTCGCTGCCGCCGAACCCGTCGATCAACTCGTCGATGTCGTCCTCCTCCATGCCGTCGCCGTTGAAGGACGCGGTGGTGTTGTCGCGGACATGCACATGCGCGACAAGCGTGGCATTCCCACCCAGAACCGTGGATCCCCCGATTCTCCAAAGTTCGGCGTCGTTTTCGGTGATGTCCGGCGCGGTGAAGATCGCGCCGCGGTCTCGGGCCAGCAAACCGACCGGAGACAGGCCGTTTCCGGTGAGATCCGAGGTGCCGCGGAGGTGGTCGATGCGGAGCGTGTGTCCCCCGCCGCGCCACTGGACATTGCCGTAGAGTACTTCCGATACGGACGGCGACAGGTCCCGCCATCCGTCCTCCCGAAACCGGTTCGCGTTCACGTAGTAGGCCATCGACCCATTGTTGGCACCGCTTTCGACGCTGCCGATGAACCGCCCGTGGGAACCCCCTTCGAAGGCGACGGCGTGTCCGGCGTGGTCGAAGCCGTTCTTCATGTTGAGCACGATGGACCCGCCCAGGGTGTTGAGGCCGTACAAGGGATTCGAGCCGCCGAGCAGGCTCATGGCGGCGATGGCTCGGGTCGGAATCAAGTCCCAGTTGACGGCGTCCCCCAAAGGCTCGTTGAGACGGACGCCGTCCTGGTAGACGGTGAGACCCATGGGAAGGCCGAGCAACGGCGAGGCGGCGTAGCCGCGGTAGTAGAGATCGGACTGCAGCGGATTGCCCTGGGCCGAATTGATGTGCACGCCACCGGCGTGACGCGACAGGTAGCCGGGAATGTCCAAACTACCACTGGTCTGCAAGTCGTCGGCGTGGACCGTCTGTACGGTCCCGGGAAAGTTTCGGACGTCGAGATCCCTATGGCTTGCTGGCGTGGTGCCTACCACTGTGATGGTCTCGATCTCGTTCGCCCTGGCGAAAAGGGCAGTCGAACACAGGCATACGGCCGCCGCCGCCACGGCCGAGGTTCTTCTTGACTTGGGCGGCCGTTTGGTCATGATCGGTAAATGGGTTTGTAACAAACGATGTCGATACCCACCCATGGTCGACGCATGTCACGGGGGGGATGGACATGGTACTCGGAATCTCAGGTCGACTCGCGACCGCCATTCTTGTTTTCGCGGCTCCGGCATGGGGCCAAGACACCGATACGGACGAAGTAGAAGCCGAGGGCGACTCAACGCCGGAGGCCGTGGACGAAGCGGATGACGTCGAAACCATTGTAGTAACCGGCTCGCGGCTGGCCAAAGGCGACCCCACCGCTTTCGTCTATAGCCTCACCGTCGAGGACTTCGAAGCCCGGGGCGTGTCGAGCGTCGAGGAACTGATGCGCACGCTGCCCTGGGCCTATCATTCGATCAACCAGCAGACCTCCGCGATCGACGGCAATGCCCTTGCGCCGAGCGACGTGGACAAGAACCCGAGGTTCGTCGACACCGGGTCGACGGGCCTCATTCTGTTCGAGGTCATCACGGGGTTCGGCACGTCGACGGCGAACCTGCGCGCCTTGGGCTCGGCCAATACCCTGGTGCTGATAAACGGGCGGCGCATCGCGGGCCGAGCGGGCGACGAGGAGGGCTACGCCAACCTCCTGAACATACCGTTCTCGGCCATTGAACGGGTCGAGGTGCAGTTGGACGGCGGCTCGGCCGTCTACGGCGCGGACGCCATCGGCGGCGTGATCAACTTCATCACCAAGAAGAACTACACCGGCTTCGAGGTGAAGGTCCGCCAGGACTTCAGTTCAACCGACGCCGACAGAACGAACGCCAGCGTTCTGGGCGGCTACGGTTGGGGTACCGGCCAGGTGACGGCGTCACTGCAGCGGACGTCGCAAGATCCCATCATGAACGCCAAGACCGGCTGGACCACCAACGACTACCGCAACGTGTTCGGTCCGGAATTCGACGACCGGGACACCACGAAGGGCCAGCCCGGCGTGGCGCGTCGGATTTGCCAGTTCTCCTGGGGCAGCTACCCCTGTGGCGACAGCCTTCAGCTTCCCGCCGGCCACAGCGGCGAGGGCGCAACCGTCGACGACTTCACGACGGACATCATGCCCGTCGACTACGTGCCGCCGCAAAACGGCGAGGACGCCAGCAATACGTCGTTGACGGTGTTCGTCGAGCAATCCATCACCGAAGACTTCCGGGTCTTCGCCGATGTTCTCTACTCCGAGCACGAGGCCTACCAGGAGTACCGAACCGACTTGAGCGGCTACACCGTGCCGGCAAGCAACGCCTACAACCCCTTCGGCCAGGATGTCGTGGTGAACTACCTGCCCGAGGTGGAGGTGGAAGCCGGCCTACTGCCGGGCGCCTATCACGAATCCAAGAACGAACAGCGCACCGTCAACGCCGGGTTCATTTGGGACTTCGTGGCCGACCACCAGTTGGAACTCCGGACGGGAAGCTCGGAATCGGAGAACTTCGGCTGGCAGGTGGGCTACGTCAGACCCAATTGGTTGGGGGATGGCGATCCGGCGAAGGCGAGGGTGGAGGAAGTGCTAGCCAGTTCCGATCCCGCCGTGGCGATCAACCTGTTCGGCGACGGCTCGGCCCAAAGTGCCAATCTCGGCGAACTCGCCTCGCCCTGGATCGGGCCGCATCGGGGCGCCACGGAGACGAACACCTACGACTTGCTGCTGCGCGGACAGTTGTTTGCGTTGCCGGGTGGTCGGGTCGGCTACGCAGTCGGCACCCACCAGCGCGAAGAACGCATCCGCCTCATTCAGCAGGACTATTCCGACCAAGCGGGGCGCCTCGAGACCAAAGGCCTGGAAACACTCTTCGGGGTGGAAAAGCCCAAACGCGATCTCACGGCGTATTCGGTGGAACTCGCGTTCCCCTTGGTTGGAAAGGACAACGCTCGGCCCTGGGTGCACTCCCTGTTGCTGAACGTGCAGGCTCGATATGACCGCTACGACGCCACCGGTGCCGTTGGCGGCGTTACCCGGGTCCGCCAGAGCGGTCGTTGGACCCATGTGGGCGAGCCCAACATCGTCACGCTGACGCACACGCACACCAGCCCCCGGATAGGTTTGCGCTACGAGCCGGTGGAGAACTTAACGTTCCGGGCGTCCTGGGCGGAGTCGTTCCGCCCGCCGGTGTTCAGCGATACGTTCCACATCGTGGAGCCCCGGGAGGACACGGTCTACGTGCAGGATCCCTACGATGTTCCGGGCGGCCCCGTCTGCCTCGCCTTCGGGTGTCCGGTCCGCCGAGCGACGATCTACGGCGTCGGAGACGACTTGCACCCGGAAACCGCAGACACCTATTCATTCAGCTTCGAGTGGACGCCCGATGCCCTGCCGGGTTTGCGTTGGACCTTGCACTGGTCAAGCGTCGACTTCACCGACAAGATCGAATTCTCCTACAACCTCCTCTTCTCCGATCCGGAAGTCGCGTTCACGCTTCCTTCGATCATCGAGCGCGACGAGGAAGGCAACGCGATCAAGGCGTTCGCCAGGTATATCAACCTGTCCGAAAAGGTCAGCGAGATACTCACGACCGAACTGGAGTACGGCTTCATCACCGACTTCGGCGCGTTCAAGCCGGGGCTCAGCTATATGCGGGTGCTCGACGAGCACTTCACGATCATCCCCGGAGCGGCGCCGGTCGACCGCGTCGGCACGGCGTGGGGCAGCAACGAGTACGGGCTGGTGGGATCGCTGGCCTGGTCGTTCGGCAGATACGCCGGCGACTTGTTCGTGCGCCATACGCCGAGCTACGAGAACGACCGCACCGGCACCTGCTACGCGGTGGTTGGCCGTTGCGAACGTCTCTACGTCGCTAGGCCGTCAATGACCGTCGACTCGTACACCACCGTTGATCTCACCTTGAGCTATCGCTTCGAGAACGGTTTCAAGCTCCGCGGCGGCGGACGCAATCTGTTCGATGCCGACCCGCCCGCTACCCCCTGGGGAGGACGCCCCTACGATCTCACGCGCTACGACGCCCGCGGCCAAGTGCTGTTCGTGGAGGTCAACTGGGAGATGTGAGACGCGACGCCGGGCCCGTCGTCGTTGGTGGCGGGCGACCGCGCGCCCTGACGGGCGCGTTAGGGTCGCCCCAACGAGGCTTCGTGTCTTCCATGCGGGAAACGACCCGTAGGGGCGGTGGAGGCTGGGGCCAGACGGTGAGGCACGAACCGTCTGGCGGCGTTGTCCCGTCCCGTTTCCGCGGCAGCGACATCGTCCGGCGCGGGCGGGGACAAGCCCCGCCCCTACGGGGGTTCCGCCGCGCGACTGTTACTGCCGAGTCTACCGCGCCCGGCCCGAGGTCACGGACCGGTTTCCATCGGTAGCGATTCGTCGCGCACCCACTCCGCCATCGAGCCGTCGTACACGGCGACGTTTTCGTGTCCTAGGAGAAGGCATGCGAAGGCGTCGACGGTCGCCGAGATTCCGCCGCCGCAATAGGCGATGACTCGGGGCGAGTCCATCAGTGCCCTTGCATCGAGCGCACGACGCAGGGAATCGGCCTCCTTGAAGAAACCGTGATCCATGAGATCGTCGTAGAAGACGTTTACGCTGCCCGAGATATGGCCCTTGCGACCGTAGTGCGACCGACTGTCGCCCGAGAACATGTCCGGAGACAGCGCATTCACGGTGCATACGCCCGGGTCGCCGATGGCGGCCAGCACCGCCTCCTTGTCGGCAAACAGCCCGGGTCGGGGTCGCGCTTCGAAGTTGCCCGGAGGGGGGATCGTGACGTCCCGCGTGGTTGGATGGCGACCCTTGCGCCAAGCGCGGAAGCCACCGTTCAAGACCTTGGCGTTTCGATGACCGCAATGGTGCAGGAGCCACCATGCGCGGGTCGCCCACATCATGTGCCCGGTGCTGTAGAACACGACCTCGCCGTCGTCGTCCACACCGAGGCTTCGAAACAAAGACTCCAGTTGGCCGACCGGGGGCAGGCTGAAACCCAGTCCGGTACTGGTGTCGGACGCGGCTTCCACCAGATCGAGGAATTGCGCCCCGGGTACGTGGCACGCCTCGAACTTCGCCAAGCCGGAATCCGCCCGGTAGCCCCTCGACGCCGGCGAGAGGAACACCGTCGCATCGAGGACGCGCCGGGCCGGGTTGTCGAGGTCGGCGGCAAGCTCGGCCGGCGAGATCAGGTACTCCGGGTGGGTGTATGTCATTGCATGAACTCCCTGAAGTCGGTCGAGCCATCAATCCCGCGCGTCGGGTTCCCCATCCCAGTAGTCGCAGGAATCCTCCGCCCGGCCGATGAAGCGGAACGCTAGCTTTCCGAAGTGTGTCCCCACGCCGAACTTGCCACTGTCGGGGTATTCGCAGACATCGGTGGCGGACAGCGTCGAGATGGCGAAGTACTTCAACAACGAGTCGCCGGTGTTGGTCAACTTGTGGGCGAACTCCGCGCCGCCGCACGGCGCACCGAGGACATCCCCCGGCCCCACTTCGTAGGTCTTCTCGCCGAACCGGTATGCGCCCTGTCCCTCCAGGATGACGAACATCTCTTCCTCCACGTGATGCACGTGAAAGGGGCAGGACGACTTGCCGGGCGGAACCTCGATGTATCTCGCCCCGATCTTCGACAAGCCAACGGGGTCCGAAACCGAGGCGTCGGCAGATTCGTAGCCAGATCCCTTCCGGTAGGACTCCATCCGCAGAGCGCCGATGTTGACGACGGGCCTCACGGCGCCACCGGTATCGTCATCCGCCATCGAAGCAGCCCCCTTCCCAATAAGTGGCGCGAGTGTGGTTGCCGCGCCAGCGGGGCGTCAACGGCCGTCTCGGTCGTCGTCGCATCCGATAAGCTTTATGACACGACCCCGCCAATACAGACAGAGAGGATTCCGCATGGATAACCGCCAAATCGTCATCGTGTCGCTGCCAACCGACAAACTCGAGGCCAGCCACTTCGAAATGCAAACCGTTGCCGTGCCGGAACCCGGCGATGGCGAGGTCCTGTGCCGCACCCTCGCGCTCACGGTCGGCGCCGGTCAACGCGCCGGCCTTCAGGGAAGCGCGAGCTATGCCGCGGCGCCGAAGAGCGGAATCGTGATGGGCGGTACGGCGGTGGCGCGTGTCGAGGCATCGAACGCGGATGGCCTTGCCGTCGGCACATTGGTCACCTGCCCATCGGGTTGGCAGGACTACGCCGTTCACAAGGCCAGCGGCGTTCACGTGGTCGAAGCCGGCGGCGACCCCGCCCACCACCTCGGTGTCTACGGCACGAACGGACTCACTGCCTATTTTGGTCTTTTCGACTTGGGTGAGCCGAAAGCCGGCCAAACGGTCGTCGTCTCCGCTGCCGCCGGATCCGTGGGCCACATCGTCGGACAGATGGCGAAGATCACCGGCTGCCGCGTAGTCGGCGTGGCCGGCAGCGACGAGAAGTGCCACCTGCTCACCGACGACCTCGGATTCGATACCGCCGTGAACTACAAGAGTCCCGACTTCCGCCAGGAGTTCCGGGACGCGTGCGGCGACGGCATTGACATCTACTTCGACAATACCGGCGGCGAGGTTCTCGGCGGTGCCCTGCGCCGGATGAAGCCCCACGGCCGCATCGTCTGCTGCGGGGTCGTGTCCCAGTACGACACCGGCAACCCAGCGCCGGGACCACGAGGCATTCCGGGACTGCTCGTCAACAACCGTGTTCGCATGGAGGGCTTCCTGGTGTTCGACTACGCCGACCGCTACGGCGAAGCGCGAACGAAAATGCGGGAATGGGTGGAATCGGGCGAACTCAAGCCGTTGCAGGACGAGTTCCACGGCTTGGAGGAAGCCCCCAGCGCTTTCATCGACATGCTCGCAGGCGGCAACGTGGGGACACGCATCATCCGCGTCGCTGACTGATGGAGTTTGACTAGGGGGCCGTCACCTACCGGCGACCTTCCTCACCAACCGCAAAAGTCTGCGGCTCAAGTCATGATATAACGTATCCAATAGGGTCGCGCGGCATCCGGTTTCGCCAGCAGAGGAGTTTTCTGATGATTCGATCTGGATGTTGTCCCAGACTCTCGGCGTAGCCGCAACGCAGCTCAGGGCGATGTGGCGCGAGCGGCGCTTGCTCTGGCTCACGCTCTCGGTCCTGCTCCTCGCTGGCGCTTCGGTCGCCACGAGCGCGGCCCGTTTGTCTGCCCAAGCCGAGGAGCGACGCGCTGTCGCTGAGGAGGAGGCCCTGCTCTGGGACAGCCAGGGCGTGATCGATCCCCATCGCGCCGCCCATGTGGGCCGCGCCGTGCCCGCACCGGTGCGGCCACTGGCGGCCTTCGATCCGGGACTGTCCGACTTCGTCGGCACATCGGTGTTCGTCGAGGGCCACTCGCAGAACCCGGCCCGGCACAGGCCGATCGAGGGAGGCGCCGCTCTCAGCCGCTTCGGCGGATTCTCGGCGGCCTGGACCCTGCAGATAGTCGCGCCCCTGCTGATAATCCTCGCAGGATTCGCAACCATGTCCGGCGAAGTCGCGCGGGAACGGCTTCGACAGGAACTCGGCGCCGGGGCCTCGGCTTCGGTGCTGGTGGGGGGACGAGTGGTCGCTTTGGCAATCGCGGCCGGATTGCTGGCGCTCGTCATGATCGTCGTGAGCCTTCCAGCGATTCTCCTGCAAGGGGGGAGCGAGACCCAAGTCGCCGGGCTTGGCGCCATCAGCGGCGCCTATGCGCTTTACCTGCTGGTGTTCTGCGCCGTCACCGTTGCCGTCTCGGGCCTGTTCGCTTCAGCGCGGACGGCCCTGGTCGTCCTGCTTGGTTTCTGGGCGGTATCGGCCCTCCTCGTGCCGCGTGTGGCACCCGCTGTGGCTGAGACCTTGGCGCCCACGCCCTCCGCCCCCGCGTTCAGAGCGGCCGTCACCGAGGAGGCGAGAAACGGCGTCGACGGTCACGATCCCGCCGACGAACGGCTGAACGCCGTAAGGGACGAGCTGTTGGCGCGACATCAGGTCACCGACGTCGAGGACCTGCCAGTCAACTTCAGGGGCGTCGCCCTGGAATTCGGCGAAAGGAACTCCACTGAGACCTACAACCGGCACTTCGAGCGGCTCTACGCCGTGTATCGCCGCCAAGAGGTCGTGCAACGCGCATTCGCCATCATCTCGCCGACCGTTGCCCTGCAACCCTGGTCGCGCGCCTTTGCCGGCACCGACTTCGGCACGCACCTGGCCTACCTGCGCGGCGTCGAGGACTACCGTTACCGGCTGATCCAGACACTGAACCGGGAGGTTGCGGCCAACAAACCACCGCCCGGCGAGCGCTTCCACCTCGCCGATATTGCAGCCGTCACGCGCGATGTCGTCTATGCGCCGCGTACAGTGCGCCTGTCCGAGGTTGCAGGGGCGCAGGTGCCCAACCTCGCAATCCTGCTGGTCTGGGCTGTGCTCGCCATCGGTTTGGCTGCCGTCTCGGCGCTGCGTCTGGGCCGCCGTTCGTGAGCAGCTTTGCCATTGCGGGCTATGAGGTCCGCCGTCTCCTTCGTGACCCCGCCTTGCCGGCGCTCTTGATCCTGCTGATCGGATTGGGCGGCTATGCGGCGTGGAACGGCGCAGACTGGGTCCAAAAGCGCGATGTAGCGATCGGGCTGATCAAGGCAACGGAACAGGCGCGGTTGGCAGACAGTCGCCAATTCGTCGTCCAATCCTACCCGTCGGTGATCCTGCCGGTAATGCAGCCGGCGCTGCCGAGGGCAGCGATGGCGGCGCTGTCGGTCGGTCAGGCGGATGCCTACCCTTTTGCTGCTGACGCTGTTCCGCTGGGTGACTACACGTCTCTCTTCAGGCGCGTGTGGGCGGACATCGGCAGTCCGACCGTACGCGCCGCAGGCCGTTTCGACCTGGCCTTTGTTGTCGTTTTCCTGCTGCCGCTCGTGATCCTCGCCGCCACCTACGACCTGTGGTCGCGCGAGCGCGAACGCGGCGTCGCCGCCATGGTCCTGTCGCAGCCCGTCGCGGTCGGGCCGCTGATCGCCGTAAAGGCGCTGGCCCGTGGCCTGGTCGTCCTGCTCCCCTCGACGGCCATCATCCTGTCTGTCGCCGCCTTGGCAGGAGCGCGAGAATCGATCGGCCTCACGGCCTTGGCACTGGCGGTGCTGGCCTACGGTGGCTTCTGGCTAGCGGTTGCGGTGATCATCGGCCTCGTTGCCCGTCGCTCGACCGAGGCGGCAATTGCCGCCGGCGCCGTCTGGCTGTTGGTCGTGGTCATGGTGCCGTCGCTCTGCTTGGCAGCCGTTGATCTGGCTGCACCGGCACCGTCGGAGATGCACTTCGCCACCGAGGTGAAGGCCCGAACGGCCGAGATTAGCGAGCGCCAGCGCCTCTATCGCGAGGTCAATCCGACGCCGGTGCGCGTGCCGACACCCAGGATTCCCGATCGCCTGCGAGACCGCTACGCCGATCGCGTCGCCCTCGACCGCGAACTTGCGCCGATGATCGCGGCACATCACCAAGCAAAAGACGCGAGGCGTCACGTGCTCGACACGGTGCGGTTCTTCCTGCCGTCGGTCGCCATGCAGGATGCACTCGACCGCATTGCCGGCTCAGACGCCGACCGCGCGCTTGCCTTCGAGAGCCAAGCGCGCGCGGCCCAATCGGAACTGCGGCTCATGTTCAAGGACTACCTGGATCGCGATGCGCTAGTCACTCCCGCCGAGTACGACAACTTGCCGGCTTTCCGGTTTCGCGAATCGGGCGGCGCTTTCCAGGCAGGCGTACTGGCAGACCTCGCGGCGCTTCTCGTCGCCACCCTTCTCATCCTGATCGCCGCCCGGGCCCTGCGCGGCAAGGCAGAGACCCCATAGGGATTTCCACATGCTTTATGCAAACGCCTTGACCAAGGACTACGGCGCACACCGGGCGCTCGACGACGTCAACTTGACCGTGGAGTCGGGGGAAATCTACTCCTTGCTCGGGGCCAATGGCGCCGGCAAATCGACGACCATCAAGCTGTTCCTTGGCTTCCTTGAGCCGACTGCAGGCTGCGCCGAGGTGAACGGTCTCGATCCTCAACGAGAACCGCAGGCGGTGCGGCGTCGGCTGCTCTACGTCCCTGAGACTGTCGGCCTCTACGACGAACTGACCGGCTACGAGAACCTCGACTATTTCGCGCGGCTTGCCGGTGTGGAGGATCGCTCTCCCGATCGCCTCCGCGAGTCCCTCACGGCGGCCGGCCTCGCGTCCGACGCCTTCAATCGGCGGGTCAGCCACTATTCCAAGGGCATGCGCCAGAAGGTCGGCATCGCGCTTGCCACAATTAAGGAGGCCAAGGCCCTGCTGCTCGACGAGCCCACCTCGGGTCTGGACCCTGAGGCCTCGGCTGAGTTCCACGACCTGCTCTTGCGTCAACGCGACCGCGGCGCGGCGGTCCTGATGGCGACTCACGACCTCTTCCGCGCGCGGGAGGTGGCCACTACGATCGGTCTCATGCAGGCTGGACGGCTGCGCCGGACCCTGGACGCCTCAAGGATCACGGCGAGCGACCTGGAGAGCCTCTACTTGGAGGAAATGGGCCGGCGGCCTTAGCGGGCAAGGGCCGCCTCAGACCGACGTGTGCGCCGATCGTCCGTGGACTAGATATGCCTAGTCAGACGCATCTGCAGGTGACGCAGGAATGTCAGGTACCCTTGCGAGAACTGCCTCGAACTTCTCGCGACTCCCGCGTTTAGACCGTTCGGTCTGAAGTGTAACGATCATCTCCCGATGATCCCCGACACGCCGACTTCAGGCTCACTTTGCGTTGGAATCGCACGTCGCGTTCAGGCTCATGTCGCGTTGGACAAGGCTACGGGACGCCGCAAGGGCGTCCCCTACGGTAGTATTGGGGGTCGCCCGGCTTGGGGATAGCGCATGGAAATCGGGGACTGGAAATCGACCGGCTCGGTCGCACTGCTGCACCGGGAGCTTAGGCAACTCGGGCTCGACGCCAATATCGCCGAACTCTCGTCGTTCGGCTTCACGGTGGTGCCACCGGAGAAGGTGGGGCCGCCCGAGCTCGTCGAGGAGGTGCGTGAAGCCCTCGAAAAGACGATGCTGCGCAGGTACGGACCGGACGGGCTCGCGCCGGAGCGCTGGGCCAATGTCAACGACATCCAGCGTTTCATGCTCTGGGAGGATCGGGTCTTCGAGCGGCTCTCCTACAACCCTGCGGGTCTCGGACTCGCCCAGTATCTGCTCGGCACGGACTGCGTGTTGAGCCTCTGTGCCGCCTGGGTGAAGGGCCCGGGCAAAATCCGAACAGGCATTCACGGCGACTACCTGGACCCGGCCATCAACGCCCAGCCCGAGCGTGTCATCAACTGCAACATGCACTTCATGGTGACCGACTACACCAAGGACGACGGCGCCATTTCCTTCGTGCCGGGCAGCCACATGTGGCGCCGTCAGGTCACTGCCGGCGAGGCGGAGAAATGGGCAGACCAGGCGGTGGCCGTGGAAGCGCCGGCCGGGTCCATGGTCATCTGGGGCAACCACACCTGGCATGGCTCGTATCCGAAGAAGACCCCGGGATTGCGCATGACATTGCAGTGCGAATACATGCGCCGACGCCACCAGACGGAAGAGGCCTACCGCGAGACGGTCACCCAGGAAGCACTCGACCGCAACCCGGTCCGCTTCGCCGGCCTGATGGATGTCTACAGCCTGTTTCCGTTCGGCAAGAGCGACTGGGACATCGAACGCCAAGCCGGCGCCGAGCCCGGTTCCAAGGGCGGCCAGTCCATCAACGCCTACCGCAGCCTGTTCGACATGGAACCGGCCAACGGCCGTACCACGTTGCGCCCGGGCTACGACTACATGCACCACGACGGCAAGATGACCTCCGAGCGAAACGCCGAACGCGCCGAGCGGATGAAGGCCGCCCAGGAACGGGCGGCACGCGAAGTCGACACGAACGGAGCGGAAACCAAAGAGCGGGCCGAGTCGTCGTGACACAAGCGGTGGAGGTGGCTGAAGACATCCTCGTCGACGGTCTCAACATCACCGAACGGGTCGCCGAGATCGAGGAGAAGGGCTTCACCCTCGTCGAGGACTTCATCACGCCGGACGAGGTCGCCCGAATCCGCCATGCCTTCGACAACGAGGTTCACATCACCGAGATGCGTGCCATCGGCACGAAGACCGGCAAGACCTGGCGCGCCCACAACCTGCTGGCCAAGACCCGCGCGGTTGACTACCTGTTCCTGGATCCGCGCATCCGCGCGCTCGTGGAGGGCGTGCTCGGGAAGTACACGCAGGTCAACGTCACGACGTTGTTCAACGTCCTTCCCGGCGAGACCCGGCAGTTCCTGCACCAGGACGACGGGCTGTGGCCCATCAAACGCCCGCACCCGCATTTCGTCTGCAACGCGCTGATCGCCCTCGACGACTTCGACATCGAGAACGGCGCAACCCACATCGTGCCCTACAGCCACAAGTGGTACGACCGACCGGTGGACCAGGACATCGAGACCCTGCGCGTCGTGATGCGCTCCGGAACGATGTTGATGTGGGAGGGCGGGCTCTGGCACGGCGGCGGCGCGAACACGTCCAAGGACCGAGAACGGCTGGGCTTCTTCATGAGCCACAACGTCGCCTATCTGCGCCCCCAGGAGATCCAGTTGCTTTCGGTACCCCGGGAGGTCGTCCGCGAAATGCCGGAGAAACTACAGCGGCTCCTGGGATACCACCGTTTCGGCCTGGGGGTCGACGGCCGAGACCCGGTCGACGTGTTGCAGGACGACATCGTGATCCACCCGACGGCGAAACTCGCCGAACAACACCGGGCAGATCCCCAACCCCCGAATTCCTAACGCTTTCACATTCCACGAGGTAGACAATGCCAGCGATTTCACCACAGGACGGTCCGGTGGCCGTCACCGGCTGTTCCGGGTTCACCGGCGGCCACATGGTCCGCGAACTCGTCATCCACGGCTACGAGGTCCGCGCCTGCATCCGTGATGCGAGTTCCTGGCGCGGCAAGGACTGCGTCGACTACCTGAGCCGCCTACCCAGGGTCGAAATCGTCGACGGGTGCGACCTCTTCACGCCCGGTTCCTACGAGGGCGCCTTTAAGGGGTGCGCCGGCGTGTTCCACGTCGCCGCCGTGCTCGGCAATTCCGCGGACGGCAAGTCGCAGCCCTTAGGGAGCGGCGACGTGTCGCAGGACGTCTACGACGGCGGCATGGTCGGCACCCAGAACGTCATCGACGCCATCAACTCGAGCGGCAGTGTCAGACGGGTCGTCTACACGAGTTCGATGGCCGCGGTGTCGGGCGGCAACGCGGCGACGATGCCGAAAGGCCACGAGTGGACTGAGACCGACTGGGCGTCCGACGGCGTGGATCCCGATCGCTGGCAAAGCCCGCGCAATTCCTACTCACGCAGCAAGGTGGACACCGAGCACATGATCAATCGGGCCGCCGACTCGAGCGGAGGCCGATGGGACGCGATAACCATGAACCCCGCGATGATCTGCGGACCGATTCTCTTCAAGGCGCAGGTCGGCCAATGGATCGAGCAGATCGGCCGTTTGGCGGGTGGACTCGAGCCCACCTGGCCGTCCCGATACGACATGTTCTACAACATCATCGACGTGCGCGACCTCGTGAAAGCCCATCGCCTTGCCGCGGAGTCGCCGGTGGACCACCGGACGACCCATGGCGGCCCGCGCTACGTGATGCATGGCACCGGCGGCCGCTCGGCGATCCGTTTCGGCACCGAACTGGCCGGGATCATCCACGAACACTTCCCTTCCTATGTGTTGGGCAAGCCGGCCACCGTCACCAGCCAGGGCGAGCCGATCACCGTGGCCTCGAACATGGTCAACGACTGCAAGAAGGCCAAGGAGGTCCTCGGTGCCACGATCCGGCCCGTGGAGGACACGATTCGGGCGGTGGTGGAAACGTCCGTGGAACTGGGCATAATTGATCCGCAGGTTTCCCAGTCCGCTTAGTGCAGGTGCTATCGGGGAGCCGGGAGGACGTATGTCGGACAACGCGCCGGGAACGGCGGGCGCACCGAGAACGGCGGAGATCATCCAGCTGTACGACCATGCGTCGCCCGAACTGAAACGGGTGCTCGAACGCAAGCTCGGCAATGCCGCCGACGCCGAGGAAATCCTCCAGGACGCGTTCGAGAAGCTCTTGCGGCTGTCCGACCGGCAGCACATCCGGGACCTTCGCCGCTATTTCTTCACCATGGCGAACAACATGGCGCTCAACGCGCTGCAGCACCGCGACGTCGAACATCGATACCGGGCGGCCCAGACTCTCGCCCACGAGGACGAACGGCACGACGCGCCGGGGCCCGAGCGAACGGTGTTGGCGAACGAGGACCTGTTGCGGGTACAGGTCGCCCTGGCCGCCTTGCCGGAAAGAACCAGGCATGTGTTTCTGCTGTTCCGGTCGGACGGTCTGTCCTACCGTGAGATCGCCGACCAGCTTGGCATCTCCCGCAAGGGCGTCGAATACCACTTGCGGCGCGCCGTCGCGGCGGTCATGGATGCGATGAAGGAGTAGCTGGACGTTGGTCACTAGGCGGAACCCGGTCTCAACTGTCGTAACTGTTGCCGGAGGGCAGTCTTGTATAACCCGTAGGCGAAACGCCCGATGCAATTGGTGACAAACAAAACACCTGACGATGAGGCCACCGACTGGTTCGTGCGCCTGCATTCGGGCGACGTGAGCGAGTCGACGCGCCAGGAATACGAGACCTGGCTGGCTAAGGACGAGGGCAATCGAGAACGGTTTGAGGCCGTAGAGAACTCGATGCGCGACCTGGCACCGCTAGACGACTGGATGCGCACCGAAGTCAACCGGTTGAACGCCCGGGTCATGGCCAGACGCGCCCGACGCACCAAGGGCTTGATCGGCGTTGCCAGCGCGGCCGCCGCCGTGGCCGCGGTGAGCGTATGGATCACCACCAATCCGGCGGGCTTCTACACCACCGAACCGGCCGAACAACGGGAAATCTCCCTCGACGACGGCTCGAGAGTCCACCTCAACTCGGCGTCCTCGGTCGCGGTTCGCTACAGCTCCGACGCGCGCACCGTGGAGCTAAAAAGCGGGGAGGGCGTGTTCGATGTCAGCCGGGATGCGCAGCGTCCCTTCGTCGTGTCCGCCCGAGACGCCGAAGTCGTGGCAATCGGAACCCAATTCAGGGTGTGGCTCAACGGTAGCGACGTCACCGTAACGGTGCTTGAAGGCGCGGTCGCCGTCTTCAACCGGCCCGGTTCCGGTGCAACGTCCGACCTCGGTTCCACCCGATCGGATTCGGAACCGACGCTGTTGTATGCCAACGACGAGATCACCTTGAGCAACGGCGTCATGTCGGAGGTGGAATCCATCAACGCCTCGGTGGCGACGGCGTGGCGCGAGGGCAAGCTCATCTACGACGCGACTCCCTTGCGGCAAGTCGTGGCCGAGATGTCGCGATACACGCCGATAGAGCTTGCCGTGGCCGACGGCGTGCCGGATCATCCCATCACCGGTCTGATCCAGATACGCAGTCCCGACGCGATGCTTCGATTCATCTCCAACGCCGTGCCGGTGGCGCCGGTCCGGGCTTCCAAGGAACGGATCGTCCTGCACGCCGCGCCGCCGGAAGTAGAATGAACCGGCGACTCGGAACCAAGCCCACCCGGCGGGCCCTGGCATGCGTCCTGGCCTTGGCGATCCATCTCCCGGTCACCGTCGTTGCCGGGGCCGGCGCGGTGAAGGCCGACGCCGCCGAGCAGTTTCGGTTCGACATTCCCAGCCAACCCGTCGGCAAGGCGCTAATCCAGTTTGGAGCACAGACCGGCCTGTCGGCAATCGTCCAGCACGACGCGCGCACCGTCGCTGCCAACGCGGTCGTGGGCATCTACACGATACCGGACGGGCTGCGGGCATTGCTTCGCGACACGGGCCTGGACTACCGCTACGAGGATAGCGGCGTCGTGGTCTCCCGCAAGCCGGCGCTCGTGTCCCCGGTCCCGTCGAGGTTGATGTCACCGGATGAATCCATTCCGGGCGACCTGGTAGCCCCCATCGCCGGTCCGTTTCCGAACGCCCAAGCCCTTGCCGAGGAGAACCCGTCAACGAACAACGCCCGGCCTCCCGAGGTGGTTGTGACAGGCAGCCGCATCGGGCTACCCCCGTCGCAGGTATCCAGCCACGTCGTCGTCGTGACCAACCCGGGGGGCGGCAACATCGGCGACGCGATCGACGACCTCCCCCAGAACATCCCCGGCACCAATCCGCTCAACCCGGGCATCGACCTGCTTGCCAACGAACCGGACTCGCTCGGCGGCACCACGTTCGCGCAGCAATGCCAGGACTTGGCATGGGGCGTCGATAGCCAGCAACTTGGACTGATGCAGGCCACGAACCTCTCGATGGGGATGACGCCGATGAACCTGCGCGGCATCGGCTCGCGAGGAACGCTGGTCCTTGTCAACGGCAAGCGCATCGGCCGTTCGGGCTTGCTCGGCGGCTACGCCGACCTGTCCAGCATCCCCATGGACATGGTGGAACGTGTGGAAATACAACTTGACGGCGCCTCCGCCCTCTACGGGTCCGACGCCGTCGGCGGCATCGTCAATGTCATCCTGCGCGACCAACACGAAGGGACCACCGTGAAGCTCCGGCGCACAACGGGGCTGGCGGGTGCCTTCAATGGGATCAACGCGCTTCTCGCCAGCACCAAGGCCTGGGGCTCGGGAAGGGCAACCGGCTTGCTTGGCTACTACACGACGAGCAACCGGACTCCCCACGACGACCCGGCGCATGACTTCCTGGCCAGCGCCAACCCCTCGTTCGCAGACGATCTGCTCTTCGAGGAGAGCGAGCGCCACGCAAGTCGCCGGCGAACGTACTTCCGGGTCGCGCTTGATCAGGATCTCCCCGGCCATATGGACGCGTCCGTTTCGTTGGCCTACACGCCCGGCGAAACCCAACACAGGACCGGTTACCGCCCGGCGATCACCGATGTCTCGAGCGATGACCCGCCATCGGGCGCTGCAGCCCAAATGCTCGGCGACACGGAACTCCCCGCCATGTTCACCCAAGGCGAATCGAATCGATGGACGCTGTCCGCCAATGTCGATGGATCCTTCGACGCGCTGCTTGGCTGGGACTGGCATCTCGGCATCGACCATACCCGGGAGAACAGCAACTCGACCACGCAACATGAACTGTCCCGGGATTCGCTCCGGGCCGCGCTGCTCGACGGCTCGTTCGACGCGGCGACCGATGCCTCCCCCGAAGACCGTTACCGCCCGTTCCTACTTTCCGACCAGACGGTCGATGCGAGCAACGAGGATCTCCTGGTCGAGTTCACACTCAAGCGTTCCTTCGCTGCCACATCCGCCGGCAAGCTCGACGTCCTATTCGGCGTGTCCACCCGCGAGGCCGATGTTCGTTTCGAGCATCGCCGAGATGCCATGGCCCGACACCTTCCCGTCGTCGCTCATGGTCCACTCGGCATGTTCCCCATCCACCCCGGGGCCGCAAACGACAGCGATGCGGATCTCTCCGACATCGATGGCGTGGTCCTGGCGGACGCCGACGGTGCCGCGCCAGGACGCGGCACAACGGTCCAAAGCACGTTTGCCGAGCTCCAGGTCCCCCTGCTCGCGGAACGCCCGTTGATCGAGAGGTTGTCCTTCAACGCCGCGGTTCGGCGCGAGGACACGAGCCTCCACGGTGCCAACACGACCTGGTCCGTCGGAGCCGTCTGGAACATCAACGACGCCTTGCGCGTCCGCTTGCGCAAAGGGACATCGTTCGCAGCACCTCCCCTTTGGCTGTCCTCCCTGCCGACCACGACAACACCCATGACGGTGTTTCTCGACGACAGGGGAGCGTCGTCCGAGGTGCTTTGCTGCCCCTTGCGCCCCTGCGATGCGACGATCATCTCCGGTGGTCGCACGTCGCTCCGAGGCGAGTCGGCGGTGTCCTGGTCATACGGGATCGAGTTCACCCCCGAGCGGCTCAAGGGATTCCGCTCGATCCTCAATTACTCGAAGATCCACTTCCGCGACCGGATCGATGCCGTCACGCCAATGACCCTGAGCCTGATACCCCGGCTCACCGACGATGTATTCGACCGCTATGGCAGCGTCTACCGGTTCGGCGAGGATGGCCAGTTCCTAGGCATCGACGCACGGGCCGCCAATGTCGGTTCGCAGGTCGTCGCCACCTACGACTGGACTGCCGACTACCAACGCGAAACGGCCTGGGGCACCTGGTCCTTGAGCGCAAGCGTCACGATGTACGACCGGTTTGAATCACGCCTCGGCTCGCCCGAGGTCGTGGAAGACCTCGTCGGTCTCCCGTACGCCGTGCCGAAGTTCAAGCAGCATGCCCGCCTCGGCTGGACCCGGGGCGATTGGCGACTGGCGCTGAACGCCTCGCACCGGGACGACGCCGACCGCCGGTACGGGGACATCAATTCCCACATACTGCTCAAGTATCCGGTCGTCATGGATTTCGCGGTTACGTATCGACTTGGCAACGACCGTTTCGGCGCGTTGAAGAACATGCGACTGAACCTTGGCGCAAGCAACTTGGCTGGCGGTCATACCCGGTGGGTCGAGACCTCATGGAATCCAACCGGCTACCAGTCCCGGAGCGCGTCCTATACCGAAGTCACAAGCCCCTGGACCGACCGCACGGTTTTCATCGAGTTGGTCCACACTTTATAGTGAGGAAGTCAGCGCCGTTACCGGGCGCACTCCGCCGAGAACACCCCGGGCGGACCAACGTCCTGCGAACGCTCGGTGCGATAGTCGCCGCTGCGGCATGCGGCGGCGAACCGACATCGCCGAACGATTCGCCGGCTGCTGAATCGCCAGCCGACTCGGATGAAATTGCGCTGGAACTTTACTCCCCTCCGCACAGCGTCTCGAGAGCCACGCCAAGGTACCCTCGCATCGCGTTGCGCAGGGACAAGGAAGGCTGGGTACGCCTCGACTTCATGGTCGATACCAACGGCGAGCCCTACGAGATCGTTGTTACCGAATCGGTGGGGGACGAGGTGTTCCACGACGCCGCGATAAGGGCCTTGGAGAAGTCCCGGTTCGAGCCGGCTCGATTCGAGGGTGAACCGCTCGATGCGGGGCACCACCTCTACTACCACTTCGAGATGGACAGTTCCGGTGCCCGTCCGTGGTTCGTCAGGATCTACCGGGCGGTCATGAAAGCCATCGGCGCCGGCGACCGAGAGAAAGCGGACCGGCTGTTCGAAGAGCTCGATTCGGGCGGGTCGTTGAACCTCTACGAAGACGCGTTCCTACATGTCGCCAAGTCCAGCTACTACGCCGGGTGGGGAAACGAACACGAGCAACTCAGAGCCCTGGACCGCGCGGTCGGCCACCGTTCGGCGGAGAACCGCGTCCCGGAATCACTCTACACTTCCTTGCAACGTGCGCGCTTCCTGCTACTCGTCGAGACCCTGGATTTCGGCCGGGCTATGCAGACTTTCGAGACCCTGACCGAGTACCCCCTCGACGAGGACGTCCTAGCGCAATTGCGGGCTGTCGCGGACGAACTGGAAACCCTCCGGCTCGATGACCGCGGCTATTCCGTGCCCGGCGACTTCGCCGATCGCTACACGTGGAGCTACAACCTGTTCAAGGACGAGTTCTTCCTCTCGGAGGTCGACGGGCAAATCGAGGAGATCAAGCTCCGCTGCGCGAGGAAGTATGTATTCCTTCGTTTCGAGCCGGATATTCAATACAAGATCGAACGGGAATACCTGCCGTGCCACCTCCAGCTTGTCGGCGACCCGAAAACGACTTTCAAGCTGACCCAGTTGTGACGGCGCTGAGTGAACTGGCGGCACCGACACTCGATTGCTCGCCCTCGCGGGCGCAGGCACGCAATCCCCGCGACGGGTGCAGCGATGGTTGCCTTTGCCACGCTCGCCTACGGATTCGAGACCACGACGAACGACGCGCCCGCGACTGAACTCGCGTCCGATGCGGTGCCATTGGCACGCTATTCACCTCCGCAAGTCGTCTCAAGGGCCGTCCCAGAGTACCCGCGGAATGCTTTGCGGAAGAAACGGCAAGGTTGGGTACAGTTGCACTTCATGGTCGACACGAGCGGCCGTGCCTACGAAATCGCCGTCACCGACTCGGTGGGCGACAGCGTGTTTCAAAAGGCAGCCGTGGATGCACTGCAGGAATCGACGTTCGACCCCGCGCGACTTGATGGAGTACCAATCGATGCCGGGCACTCGATGAATTTCAACTTCGGATCGCGGCGCAACGCCCCAGCGCGCTTTTGGTTCGCAAGGACCTACAAATCGGCCATGAAGGCCATCGAGGCCGGCGACCGCGGAGAAGCAGACCGGCTTCTCGGTCAACTGAACGCAGTCTCGGACCGGAACTGGTCCATCCGAACGTTGGGTGTGCTCAACCTATTCGAGGACGCCTACTTTCACGTTGCCAAGTACGCCTACTACGCAAAGTGGGGCAACCAACGCCAGCAACTCAATGCTCTGGATCGTGCGGTTCGGCATGCAACCGCGGAACGGTTGCCTAGGCCACTCTTTGTATCTCTACACCGCGTGCGCTTCGACCTGCTGGTACAGACCCAAGACTATCAACGCGCGATCGCGACCTTCGAGACTCTCGCCGAGCATTCCGTGGGAGAAGCCGTCTTGACCCCGATGCGCGAAACCGTCGTCGAGCTCGAGACGCTACGGCTCGATGACCGTGCCTATTCCGTGTCCGGCGATTTCGGCGACCGATTCTCTTGGACCTTCAGCTTGTTCAAGGACGAGTTCTCGTTCGCGAACGTCATCGGACGAATCGAAGAGATCAAGCTTCGTTGCGCGGGCAAGTACCTGTTCCGTCGCTTCGATTCCGACATCCAATACGAGGTCAACAAGGACTACCACCCCTGCCACCTCGAAATCATCGGCGATCCGGGAACCACGTTCACGCTCACCCAGTTCTAGCCAAGGCGGACGTGTTGGCGATCAGGGGTCGATCAATACCCCCGGATTCAAGATGCCGTTCGGATCGACGCTGCGTTTCGCCGCCCGCCAAAGTTCGCCGAAGAGGGCCGGGCGCTGGGCCTCCCAGCCGCCCCGATGCATGCGTCCCACGGCGTGGTGGTGGGTCACCGTGCCGCCTGCCGCGACCACTGCTTCCGTCGCCGCCTTCTTCACGATCTGCCAACGCTCCATCTCAGCGCCCCGGGGCACGACACCGCTGAAGCTGTAGTAGGGTGCCGGCCCGTCCGGGTAGACATGCGTGAATCGGCAGGAGAGACGAGCACCGCGCAGGGCCCCCCGTAGAGCGACACCCACCCGTTCGCGAACCTCCGCATCGAAGTCCGGCCAACGGTCCCAGGTGACGGCCGTCTCGAAGGTGTCCGCGAGCAGGCCGAGTCCAGCCGTGAGACCCGCGTTGACGCCGATGAACGCATTCCGCCATGCCCCGACGGCCCCACCGCGACCGGTTGCCTGGCCGGTACCGTCGTCGACGAGGATGTCGTCGTCTTCGATGACGCCGCCGTGGGACCGGGCAATGCGAACCGCGGCACGGATGTTGGGATCCTGGGGAATGTCGCCGGACTCGAAGCCGATGATGAGCAACGCGTGCCCATCGGACAGCCCCGCCGAGAGTTCGGCCTCCGCAGGGTCGAGTATGCGTAGGTTGGCCGGCCATAGCTTGGCCTGGGCGATCTCGCGCACGGCCTCACAACCGTCATGCCAGGTCGGGAACCTCACCCCTGCGGTGGCACGGTACACCGGTCTTTTCTGCAGCCGAAGCCAACACTCGGTGATGACTCCAAGCGTTCCCTCGGAGCCCAGTACGAGACGGTCGGGGCTCGGACCCGCGCCACTTCCAGGCAGGCGTCGGGACTCGAACCAACCCCTCGGCGTCAGCATTCGCGTCGACTCGACGAAGTCGTCTATATGCGTATGGTTGGTGGCGTAGTGTCCACCGGAGCGGGTTGCCACCCATCCGCCGACCGTCGACCAGGGAAAGCTCTGCGGGAAATGACGTAGCGTCAGACCCAAGGGCTTCAATGCCGCCTCCAGGTCGGGACCCAGGATTCCCGCCTGGATCCGAGCGGCCCGAGACACCTCGTCGACCTCGAGGACGGTGTTCAGGTTGTCGAGATCGATCGTGACTGCGGCATTCGCGTCCGGCGGCACGTTTACGCCCCAGACCACCGACGTGCCTCCGCCGTACGGAATCGCCACGTAGCCCTCGCGGTCGCACCAGGCCAACGTCGCCTCGAGTTCGTCCTCGCTACCCGGGTGGGCAACCGCGTCCGGCGGGTGATCGAAGTCGCCGCGCAACGCCTTCAGCAGTTCCAGCGAGTGACCGCCGTATGTGTGGGTGACGCGCTCCGCCGTCGTCGTGGACACCCACCCGGCTAGCGAGTCAGGCACCTCGAGGCGCGGCGACGGCAGCACGATGTCGTCGATCACCGGTACGGGCGGCGGCTCTACCACTTCGCCGACTCGCGCTGACAAACGCTCAGCCGCGACCCGGCGTTCGGCGGTGCTCGGCTCGTCGGATACGTAACCCCAGGTCCAAAAGCTGCGCCGTTGCGCTCGCGCCGTCATCGCTTATTCCCAACCTGCCAAACCTCGACATTGTCGAGTTAGGTGGGCGTCCCCACAAGTCGCTGCCGTTGCCGGATCACCGTTCGTCGGTTCCATTCCCGCGCCCAGAGCCCGAGCACGACGTTGGTGAACGCCGCTGCGGCGAAGATACCCACATGGCCTAGCCATTGACGGGCGAGAAGCGCCAGCGGGATGTAGAAGACCATGAGCCGCAGCAGCGACAGCAAGAGCGGCGGAAAGGGCTTCGACAGTGCGTTGAACGCGCCGTTGGCGGTGTTGAACATGCCGGCGAAGCCAATGGTGATCGGGATGATGTAGAGGTAGGCGGTCGCCGTGGCCACGACCTCCGCCTCGTCCCTGATCAGAGTGACGAACAGTTCGCCGCCGGTCCACATGATGACGGCGGCGATGACACCCCAGACGAGACAGTACCGGTAGCAAAGGCGCAGCGCCTCGTCGACGCGGTCGAAGCGCCGGGCGCCCCAGTTCTGGCCGACGAGGGGGGCGGCGTTGGTGGCGATGCCGATCACCACCATGAACACCACCGACTCGATCCTTGAGCCGACCCCGAAGCCGGCGACGACTGCCGCGCCGAACGGCGCCAACAGCCGCGTCACCACCGCCGATGCGACGGGCTCGATGATGTTGCTGGCCATGGCCGGCAGGCCAACGTGCAGGATTTCCCGAGCCGATGACGAGAACCGTGTGAGCGATCCGCGGATCATGCGTTCCCGGATGCAGAACCAGTACACGCCGATCAGGAACGACGCAGACCGGGCAATCACGAACGACCACGCCGCCCCCTCGATCCCGAGCGCGGGTAGGCCCAGCCAGCCGAAGATCAGGAAGGGTCCGATGAGTACCTGTAGCACGGACCCCGCCGTGATCACGATGCCCGGATAGACCGGGTCGCCGATGGCCCGCATCAGTCCGGTGCCGACCATGGACAAGCCGAACAGCGGGTAGCCGATCGCCGAGATGCGGATGTAGGCGACGACGAGGTCGAGCACGGCTTCCCGGGCACCCAGCAGGTGGAACAACGGTTGTGCGAACGCGATCAAAAAGACCGAGCAGGCAATGTTGAAGGCCAGTACCAGGAGCAGACCGTGGGTGGTGAGAAACGCAGCACGCTCCCGGTCTCCGGCCCCAATGGCACGAGCAAGCACTGCGCCGATGCCGACGCCTATTCCCCGGGTCGCTGCACCGATGATCATGAGAATGGGAAAGGCGAACGTCGCTGCCGCAATCGCCTCTGTCCCGACCCGACCGAGGTAGAAGATCTCCACGAAACTCGCCAGGGTCATGGCGAGAAAGCCGAGAATCATGTACCCCGAAAGGCGCATGAGATGGCGTGACAGGTCGCCCTCGGTGAAACTCGCGGTATCCGATTTAGATCCGGCATCCATGCCGTTCATCCCCGGAGGTTAGTAATCGGCGGCCCTGTATGTCAGTCGGTCATCCCGAATGACAAGGCGCCTGTCCAATAGGGCATGGTCGGTACATGAAAGCGGCGCGCCGGGATCAAGCGATGTACGTATGGCGAAGCTCTCTTCGGTTTCGTCGGCACCCGGCTCTAGCTTGAACTCCCGAACTCTACGTACGACCTTGGTTACTGGATCCAGTTCGTAGACCTCCACGTCCCACCCTTCGTCCGGTTTTTCCTCCAGCGACCGGGTCACGAACAACCGGTCACCGACGAAGCCGGCGCTGAACCGTTCCTCTAGGTTCACCATGCGGTTGGAGTACCTTGGAAGGAAGGAAAACCGGATGTCTCTGCGACGCGGGTAGGAGAACACGGTCTCTCCACCCGCCGTGTCCAACACCTCGACGCCCGAAATCGGATCAGAGAGTAAGAGCCAGGCGCCGTTCGGCGACAGTTGCATCGAGAAGAACAGGGGTAGGAACTCCAAATCCCGCGTCCACACTCGACTTCCCAGACCCACGTCGGCTCCGAAGTCGCGTTTGACCTTGACGATGCTCCAGAGCAGATTGTTTCGGTCCCGAGCCCCCACCTGGTGCGCGTGATAGCTCACCTCGCTGGTCGCGAAGACTGCCAGGTCCTTCGGCAGCATAGAGCCTTCCCTGTGCTCGACCAAGACCTCGCGAGTCGCGCCTCCAGCCGTCGGAAAAAACCGGCTCGTTCCACCCACTCCTCGCGACGGCTGGACGATCACTTCGGCCCGATCGGTCGAGTACGCCAGGTTGGAATTCAGGCCGCGATTCGACCGCGTGATACTCGTTCCCAGGTCGAAGTGATGCTCCTCGCGCAGTTCGAGGTTGTGGACCACGAGCCGCGTTGCATCGCCTGCCAACGGCTCGACGACGAAGAACGAAGAACCGTCATCGGCGATGTTGTAGCTCCAGACATCGTCGAATTGGTAGATCACGCTCCCGTCGTGGACGATCTGGACTTTGTCCTCCAAGCCGAACCCAACGAGGACCGTCCCGTCGGGGCGCTTTCCCACTGCAGGCCGTTCCGGCACGAAAGGCAACGTGCCATCGAACACCACGCCAAAGGTGTTCACCACGGCGAACCACGCGCCCTCTCCCAAGGGAACGTAGACGAGAGCCGTATCCGAAGCCGTTCGCTGTCCGACGACCAAGCGGCAGCCCGGGTCGGCGATCACGGCATCCGGGGTTGGCGTCGCACCCGCCAGAGAATCCGAGGTCCCTAGGCCCGTTTCGTCCTCGACGGCATGCTCGGGACGGGTGGAGCGAGCTTCGTTTGCGTTCGGTGCGGCCGGCGGGGAATCGTTTGATCCCCCACGGGGAATCCACCATATCGCAAGCGCCACGGCAAAGGCCACAACGGCCAGCGCTAGCCAGACAGGGCCGGTCACTCGCAGCAAAATACTTGCTCTAAACTCACCCCTATTGGACATACACTAAACGATTCAACGCTTTCGGGGAGAAGCCATGAACCACCGTTTCGCCACCACGGCCTTATCAACCTGCCTCTTGGCGATTGCGGTTTCCGCGTCGGAAGGCGAAGTGAACTACCGGCAGCACACGATGAGTGCCGTCCGCGGTCACATGCAGGCCATCGTCGACATCGTCCGAGGCGACGTGCCCCACATGGATCACCTAGCAACGCACGCCAGCGCGATGGCCGATCTCGCCGAGATCGCGCCGAAGCTGTTCCCCGAGAGTTCGAAGGGCGGTGACGCACTCGATGCGATCTGGGAGGACCCCGAGGACTTCGCGGACAAGCTGGATGCGTTCAAGGAGGCAACCGCGGCTTTCAAAACTGCTGCGGAGTCCGGCGACAGAGACGAGATCATGGGCGCTTTCAGGGGACTCGGCCAAGCCTGCAAGGGCTGCCACGACGACTACCGCGCAGAGTAGCGCCACCGCCCCCAAGTCAGAACAGACGCCCGGCGTAGGTCACTGCCAGGGCCACACCGGCGGCGAGCAGCGAGGTGACGGCGGCTCGCACCCAGAAGTGCGGGGTCGCCGGCAGTTCCAAGCGTTTGCGACCCGTGAACATCGCAAGCGGTGTCGGGTCGCGCATCAGTCCGTATACCGCATGCGCAGCGAGGTGAACGACGCCAGCACCGAGCACCAGCCAGTGCACGCGGTGATGAATCCACGTGGCGGTTCGCGCAAGCTCGTCTGACACGTACCCGTGTAGCGGCCCCTCGGTGAAAATGTCGTCCGTAGCGACGAGACCCGTGCCGACTTGCACCGCCGCTGCGGCCAAGAGCACAACGGCGAGCGCCACGCCCGGGGACGTATGAGCACCGGGACGACCACGCCGTCGGAAATGGTCGACAAATGCCGACGGCGTCGTCCAGTAGTGGCCGAAACGCGCGTACCGACCGCCCCACAACCCCCAACCCACGCGGAAAACCAGCAACCCCAACAGGACAAGCCCGGAACGCTGGTGCCACTCGAGCAGGCCAATGTCGCCCGAGAGGCCGGAGTAGAGGGAAAACGCGATGAATCCCGCGAACGCCCAGTGCCAGAGACGGAGCGGCCAGTCCCAGATCGTCGGATCCGGCTTCATGCGTACGGCGTGCCATCCTTGCGGGCGAACGTGCCGCCGGTGCCCCGACCCCGGATCTGCATGTCGATGTCGGGGTAGTCGACGTTGTCCTCCGCCCGGCGCGTGCCCACCTCGAGGTAGGAAACCGGTGCGTCCGTATCGTTGACCAGATGATGGCCGTCGGCCTCGCCCGCGGGGAACCCGGCGCACATGCCCGGCGCAAGCGGCGTTCGGCCGGCGTCGGTCACAAGCGTCGGCTGACCCGCCAGGATATAGACGAACTCGTCCTCCCCGGAGTGCCAATGCCGTTGCGACGACCAGGTACCGGGCGGCAACGTGACGAGGTTGACGCCGTACTGGCTGAGCGCGAATGCATCGCCTAGGGCGTGTTTCACCCGTCCCTCACAGGGAACGGAAAACGGATGCGGATACCCGGTGCCCCGGCGCGGGGGAACGGCGGTCGCTGCGATGGCGGGCGAGTTGGTCTTGGTCATGGCTGCTCCAGATCGTCATGGCCATTGTTCCCGTCGCGTAGACCGCGAGCAAGGGAGAGCACAGCCCCTCGCCGCGGGTCGGTATACTCGCCCGTCGCCACTGAATCGAGGGAGGCCCCGTGGCCCTGCTTGGAACCGTCCACTACGAGGTGCGCGACGGCGTCGCGCTGCTCACCATCGACAACCCGCCGGTGAACCCCTTGAGTTCCGGCGTGCGTTTCTACATGTCGCAGCACTTGGAGACGGCGCTCGCGGACGACAACGTCGAGGCCGTCGTGATCACCGGCAAGGGCCGGGCCTTCATCGCCGGCGCCGACATCCGGGATTTCGGCAAGCCGCGCAACCCCGACGAGCAACCGAAACGACCCGCGGGCGCGATGATCGAGGAGAGCGCGAAACCCATCGTCGCCGCCATCAACGGCACGGCATTCGGCGGCGGACTCGAACATGCGCTGACCTGCCACTACCGGGTTGCCGCACCGGGCGCCCCGGTCGGCTTGCCGGAGATCAAGATCGGTCTCTTGCCCGGCGGCGGCGGAACCCAGCGGCTGCCGCGGCTGATCGGTGCCGAACGAGCCATGGACGCGATCCTATCCGGCGATCCTTTCGAGACCGAGGAAGCGCTCGAACTCGGCATCGTCGACGAGATCATCGACGGCGACCTCGTCGCCGGTGCCATCGAGTTCGCAAAGGCCAAGGCGGCCGGGGGCGGGCCGCATCCGCTGGTTCGGAACCGCCGCGACAAGATCGAGGCGGATCGGGCGAACCCCGACGTGTTCAAGGCCGGCGAGGCCTATTTGGCCCGGCGCATGCGCGGCCAGATCAACGGCCGGATGGCGTTCAACTCGGTCAAGGCCGCCGTCGAGATCGACGACTTCGACGAGGGGATTCGCGCCGAAGGGGCGAACTTCCAGGTCTGCCACGACCACGAGCAGCGCGCGGCGATGATCCACGTCTTCTTCTCCGAGCGCCAAGCCGCAAGGATTCCCGACGTGCCGAGGGATGCGCCCAGGAAAGACATCTCGACCGCGGCAACCATCGGCGGCGGGCTGATGGGCGGCGGCATCGCCATGTGCTTCGCCGACGCCGGCATCCCGGTGAAGGTGCTGGAAGTGAGCCAGGAAGCCCTCGACAAGGGGCTCTCGGTCATCGAGTACAACTACAACCGCATGGTCCGAAGCGGTCGGATCACGGAGGCGGAACGGGACGCGCGCTTGAGCCTAATCGAAGGCGTGCTGGACTACGACGCCGTCGCGGACGCCGACGTCGTCGTCGAGGCGGTCTACGAGAACCTCGATCTCAAGAAGGAGATCTTCGCCAAGCTCGACGCCACCATGAAGGACGGCGCCGTGTTGGCCAGCAACACCTCGGGCCTCGACCTCGACCAGATGGCGGCCATGACGGGGCGTCCCGGCGACGTCGTCGGCACGCATTTCTTCAGCCCCGCCAACATCATGCAATTGCTGGAAGTCGTGCGCGGCGTCGAGACCAATTCCGAAACACTCGCCACGGCGATGGCGCTCGGCAAGACCATCGGCAAGACGCCGGTCATGTCGCTGAACGCCCCGGGCTTCATCGGCAACCGGATGCTCGGCGGCTACACCAGCCAGGCCGGGCAGATCATCCTTCACGGGGCGTTGCCGGAACAGGTCGACAAGGTGATCGTCGACTTCGGCTTCAACATGGGGCCCTTCGCGATGAACGACTTAGTCGGGCTCGACCTCGGCTGGCGGGCGCGCAAGATGGCAGGCACCACCGACAAGCCGTTGACGACCATCGTGCCCGACAAGCTCTGCGACCTCGGTCGTCTCGGCCAGAAGACCAACGCCGGCTTCTACACCTATGCCGAGGGCAGCCGCCAAGGCCAACCCGACCCCGCTGTCGCCAAGCTCATCGAGGAGACGTCCGCGGAACTCGGGTTTTCGCGACGGGAGATCAACGCCGACGAGATACTCAAGCGTTGCTTGTACCCGCTCATCAACATCGGTGCGCAACTGCTCGACGACGGCATCGCACTCCGGGCCAGCGACATCGACGTGGTCTACATCTACGGCTACGGCTTCCCCAAATACCGTGGCGGGCCGATGTACTACGCGGACCAGGTGGGGCTCGACAACGTCTACCGGGACATCCTCGCGTTCCATCAGGAATACGGAGAAGCCTGGCGACCCGCACCGCTGCTGAAGCGGCTGGCAGAGGAGGGCGGTTCGTTCGCCGCCTGGGACGCTGCGAAGAGCGCGACCTAGGAACTCAGCCAAGTGCAGTTCACCACCCGCAACAGCGACGAGATTCGCGCCGGCAAGGTCACGGTCTCGTTCCGCAATTGGAGACGGCCACACGCCAAGGTCGGCGGCATCTACCGACTGCGACCAACCGGTGCGGTCAAGGTCACCGGGATCGCCAAGGCACGCCTTTCCGATGTCACGTCCGACGATGTCGCCCGGGCCGGTTTCCAGTCCGTCGATGCCCTGGTCGCGTTCCTCGGTCTGTCGCGAAGCGCCCTCGTTACGAGGGTGGAGTTCGCCCTGACCGACGACGTACCCAAGACGACACCTTCCCTACCGCCGGAGGAAGTCGTCAAGCGTCTCAAGGCCACCGACCGACGCAGTGCGGCACCCTGGACCGGCCGGGTCCTGGCATTGATCGAAGCCCATCCGGCGACACGCGCCGGGGACTTGGCACCGGTGATGGGCTGGGATACGCCAAAGTTCAAATCCAACGTGCGAAAACTCAAGGCCCTCGGTCTGACACACAGCCTGGAAGTTGGCTACCGATTGACCGAGCTGGGGGTTCGCGTGATGCAAAGGCCTACTGCTTGGTGACAACGTAGATCGAAGCCCAAGTGCCCTGAACCAGGACGCGGGTCGTCGTCCATCTCGCTCGAAGTCTCCGCAACGTCGGCTCCAGCAAGTCTCGCCGAGATGTCAGGAGAACGATGCACCCGTTGTCGGCAATGCAGTCAAACAGCTTCGAGATACCCGTCGTGTAGACCGGACCGCGTATCGGCGTCTGGTCCCCCCAAGGCAGGTTCGTCAAGATCCGGTCGAATGTCCCGGGCGCGAAGTCGAGTTCGTCGAGTTCGCACCGCCGAATCGTCGCACTTCCCCCGAGTCTGCCATCGGCTGTTGCGACTGCCTCGGCAGATCGATCGGAGCCGAACAGATCTGCCCGGGGAAACCGTCGGCTGCACTCGAGGAGCAGCGTTCCCGTTCCGCACATCGGATCCAAAACCGCGTGAGTGTCCTGCACGTCCGCAAGCTCGACCATGGCGGCGGCGATCGTCGGTCGCAGTGCACCCGGCAGTTTCGGTGGAAGACGACCACGGTATTTCAGCGTCTCGTCGCTGAGCCGAAGCGCCAGCACGGCGGCATCCGCCCAGAAGACCCAGAACTCCAGATCGGCCGGGTCATCGAGACGCCAACGCGGGAACAATCTGGCAATCGACGAGACGACGTCTTGGGACACTCGCTTCCGATGCACCCGGTGATCCCTGTTCTGGCGGACGAAACAACAATAGGTCGGACGTCCACGACGATTGCCCTTCTTGTCGGCGAAGAGTTCGTTCTTCAACGCCACCGATTCGAGCAAAGCGACCCGGCCAAGCCTTCGGGACAGCTTGGCGACGTCGGACGATTTCGTGATCTCTGGTGTGCGCGAAATCTCCAGGAACACATCCTCGAGCAGGTGCACGGATCGAACGGCTCGGATCTTCGAGCGTTCCAGCCGAAACGACAGGTAGTCGAAATTGCGGACCCTGAGCCTAGAGACACTCACGGCGCCCTGACGTTCGAGTGCCCTTTGAACCAACGGGCCAAGGCCGGCAAAGCACGTTGCGCCGAGGGTTGCTGTCATGACCGACGCGGGCCGTGCCCGCAACTCAGCGCACCGCGTAAGGCATCTGCCGCAGCGGAATCGTGTAGAGATCGAGGGCCCGTTTCTGCTTCGCGACACTCTGCCGGAGTGCTCGCCACCGCTCCGGACATTCCGCCTTGAGATACCTGAACACCGCCGTGTATTTGGCGAGGCGGAAGCCGCTGCCGAACACCACCGGGTTGGCCGCCAGCGTCGTGGTCCGGTCCTCGAATCGTCCGGTGATCCGACCGGACCCCGGCCCTTTGCTATCCACCGATATCCAGTAGGGGTCGCCATCGACGACCAGGTCGTCCCTTTCCGGGCGGAACACGAAGTCGACGTCGAGGTCCGTGAACATCAGGTGGTTTCGACCCATCCAGCGTTTGAGTTTGCGTGTGGCCGCCTTGTCGATGCGGTCCGTACCTGCGCCCACGGTGTACCCGGGCACGGGTGTCTTGACCACCCGATGTGCCTGCTCCGGGGTGCGCACCGAGCGAAACGTGTCGAGCAGAAAGAGGTTGAAGCCGGCCAGGTTGCCCGCGAACGACTTGTGGTACTCGCCGTGGACGCCCATGTAGGTGAACAGGGCGTCCGAGCCGCTCCGGACAAACCCGACCAGCGGCTCGAGTTCCCAGTCGTAGAGGTTGCCCGCCACGCGTTGGCTGGCGAAATCCAAGCCGAGTCGCCTACCGCTTTCCCTGTCCAGATCGATGCCAACGTCGGGACAGGCATACTCCGGCTGCGCGGGCCTTGCCCGTTCGACGAAGATGATGCCGCCCACAACCGTGATGGTCTCCACGGCCATCAGGTCCGGGGTGCCCGATACGTCGCGACGGGCCGTGTGATCGAAGGTCAGGTGACGCGTTCTGTTGCCGGCGGCGCGGATGCCGAGTCTCTCAAGGCCTCGCTCTTCGAAAACGATCTGCGTCTCGCCCGCGCTGGCGAACTCGATCGGCAGGACGCCAAGGAGGACAGCGACGGTAAGTGGCCGACACGGGGTCAAGGGTTCGCCTACTCGGTCACGAGTCGGGCCGTCAAGAACGACAGGGTTTCGTCTCTCGCGCGGTCGCGGTTGGCGCCGCGGAAGCCATGTCCGGCACCCGCGAGGACAACCACCTTGTTGACAACGCCAACCCCGTCCAGCGCCTCGCCCATGCGTTCGCTGTTGCTGAGCGGCACGAGTCGATCCTCGTCGCCGTGAATCATCAGCACCGGCGGGTCGTCGTCGCTCACGAAATTGATGGGGGACACGTCCGCTGCCAAGGCCGGATCGAAGTCCAAGGCCGGGAACCGCTCGTTCGGCCCGGCGCTCTCGCTGATGTCCACGGGCGGGTAGTACGCCACGACGGCCTGCACGCGATTCGAGACACGAGCCACGGGATCTACTGCGGTTGCTTCGCCCTGATCACTCGCCAGACCCAGCATGAGCGCCAAATGTCCGCCCGCACTGCCACCCATGACCCCCAATCGGTCCGGATCGATGCCGAATCGTTCAGCGTTCAACCGAACGTGCCGCACGGCTCGCCGAACGTCGGCAACGGCGTCCGGCACCTTGAACCGGGGTGCGCTGCCGTGTTGGACCGTGAACACCGTGAACCCCGCATCGAGCAGGTAGCCGAACTGCCGCTGACGGCGCTCCGGGGGTGCCCAGCCGGAGAACCAGCCACCGCTGACCATGAACAGGACGCTGGCGCCGTTGGCGTCCTCGGGCTGGAAGACGTCGTAGACGAGCGCCATTCCATCCTTGTGGCCGTAGACGACGTCCGGCGTGATCGCCACTTCCGCCGTGGCGGGCAGGGCAAACAAGAGGATGCCGACGGAAATCGAGATTGACCGGATGCGTTTCATCAGACCCCCCAACGTATCCCAACCGCGATGTTAGCGCGAAACACCCGAAAGGGTTGGCGACCAAGCACCGCACGCGAATCGAATGCGAAGCCTCAGGCTACGGGGCGCTCTCAGGGCAAGCCGAGATCCCGGCAGAATGTACTGAACGGCAGAACCCGAGTTCCGTTCGACAAGTAGTCCCGCTCGCCGAGGTGTACCTGATAGAAGTCCGGGATGGCGGTCCTCGCCCGGAAGTACCGGATCGCCTTGCTCGGAGACTGTTCGCCCGTCTTGCACTCCACGGCGAACAGGGGCTGGTTGTTCTCCATGACGACGAAGTCCACCTCTCGGCCGTCGGTATCCCGGACGAACCGCAATTCCATGCGGTGCCCTTCCGTGTCTTCCCGGCGATGGCAGTACTTCAGCAGGTGGCAGGCAACCAGATTCTCGAAACGGGCACCGCCTTCCGGCGTCTGCGACCAATCCCACAGATAGAGTTTGTTCTCCTTCTTTACGGCGCGGATCCGGGGTGAACCGAACGGCGGGATTCGGAAGCAGACGTAGAGGTTCTCGAGGATTTCGAGCCAGCGCGCGACGGTCTCGTGAGCGACCTCCAGATCCTCCCGCAAGCTTCGCACGGACAGCGGCGAACCTACCCGGTCGGGCAAGGCGTCGACCAGAAGTTCCACCAACGCGACCTCGCGGACATTCTCCAAGTCGCGCAGATCCTCGTAGACCACGCGGGACAAACGCTCGCGCTGCCACCGGCGCCAGACGCGCACGTTGCCTGCCAGGAACGGTTCGGGGAACCCGCCGAATTTCAGCAGCCGTTCCATGGCGTCGGGCGAGTCCACCCCCAGTTCGCCTAGCGTGAGGGGATGCAGCCGGTAGTGGTGGTAACGGCCCTGCAGCGAATCGCCGCCCTTGCGGTAGTGATCCAACCTGGCCGAACCCGTCACGAGTATCGAGACCCGGTCCCCCTCGGTGTCGAAAAGCCCCTTGACCAGGTTCCGCCAGCGGGGGAACTTGTGAATCTCATCCAGTACCACGAGTTTCTGGCCAGCAGGGAACTCGCCGCGCTGGAGCACCGGGCGAACCTGCGGATCGTCCCAGTTCAGGTAGCCGGGGTGCCGCCGACCAACGGCGCCCAGAAGGGTAAGCGCCAAGGTGGTCTTGCCGACCTGCCTAGGACCGCCGAGGAACACCATCTTGTCGTCGAGATCGGTCCGGATCGAATCGGCCAAGTAGCGTTCTAGCGTGTTCGGCGCCGCCATGCGTGTGCTGCCACTCGCGTGTTCAAAATCACGTTAACTCTAAAATACTCATGAGTAAAGTCGAGTTTGGGTGAAATCAACCGGCATCCCATATCGCTGGCCGGTGCGGCAAAGAGCATGACGCCGCGGGGTTAAGGCGGCGGGGCCTCATCGTTCGTTATCGTGTTGGCTCCGTACGACAACAGCAGCTCGGTCATGGCCTGATTGCCGAGGGCCCTCGCGAGCGGCGTATGTCCCGCGCTGTCCACCGCGTTCACGTCGGCACCTCGGTCGAGCAGCAACTTGGCGAACGCAATTCGATTGCGCGTTACCGCTGCATGCAGGGGCGTACCCGATTCGCCGCCGCCGGCATAGTTGGACGACCCATAGGCGTTGACGTCCGCTCCCGCGTCGACCAATACGCCGGCGATGAGGCGGTGGGTTCGATAGCGCTTCTCCAGCGTCTCCGACAACCCCTCCAACAGCTTGTAGGCGCCACGATGGAGCAGCGTGTCACCCGAACCGTTGGCTGACCGCGATCCGTAGTAGCGCATCGATGCGAGCCCCGGGTATTCACGAACCAGCTTCCAGACCGTGGAGTAGGCCGGGGTGTCTATCGCGTTGACGATCTTAAGCAACACCGAGAGCGTCGATGCGTCGTAGTCGGGGTAGGTCGGCCCGTCTTCCCCGGCAGGTGCCTTCAAGGCGAAGTTCGTGAGCTCCACGAACGATGGAACATTGCCGAGCTCGTCGAACGGCGCAACGGCAAGGCCCCGGTAGGCCTCACCGGCAACCACCGTCCAATCCGCACCCGATCCTCGGATGGTCACGTCGCCCACAAGCTCCAGGGGTTGGTCGTAGTGTCCGGGCAGCAGTCGTATCGTATCGCCGGGTTTCCTGAGGCGCAGGGCCGCCCCGATGGTGCGAAACGGGGACCAGATCGAGCCGTCGCCGCGGGGCCGGGCATCGTCGTCCACATAGATGACGTCCAAGGGATCGAGCGTACACGGGGCACCAACGATGCCCGGTACACGCTGCGGTCCCTGGGCGGACGGCCGATCGGTCTTGCCCGGGGTGGGCGGGGAGGGAACAAGCGCGAGCCGCACCGGGTGGAAGTAGCGGTCATCGTCCATCAGCAACGTCGAGCAGTCCTCGGCCCAACGGGGATACGGTGAATGCCCCTTGAAGTCCGTCCCCATCCATGCGCGCCCCAGAACCTGCCGGCAACGGACCTGCCTCGAAGGGATGTCGGCAACGTAGGCCGAATAGAGCTTGTAGGTCGTGTCGTTCGGTATCTCTTCCGATCCCCAATAGGCGATTTGGGACCCGCAGGCGGACGGGTTCGAAAAAGGGCCGAGGCCCTCCAATTCCAGGCGTTGGAACACCGGATCTCGCGGTGTCGATACGAACCATCCGATTCCGCCGCCGCGCCCGGGTGCGTATTCCCTACACTCTTCGAACACGATGCTGTCGCCCGCACGGGCGGGAATCATGTGCCCGACCAAACCCAGCGGCCGACCCGCGAAATACACACGTCGGCACAGCGTGGAACCGATTTCGTCTTCTAGCCAAATCGGATCCGCCAAGGAGAAACCTTCCGGCAGGCTTTGTCGTTCGGTGGCCGGGGAGTACGTCGACAGCAGGACCACCGACATGGCGAGCACAACGATGGACAACCGTCGAGACACCAAGAAGAGCCCAACACGAAGGCGGCAATCAGTCTCCGTCGACACCCCTACGGGGTCAACCGCTCGTTTGCCCTTGCACGAACAGGGGAGCGCGGGACGTTGTTGTGCCACACTGTTCATCCGACCCCGCTGCCGTTGAGGATCCATGGCCCGCACGACGCTCGTTCTCCACACCCGGTTTCCCATCGGCGAAGTCAGCCCCCTGATCTTTGGCGGATTCCTGGAGCACCTCGGTCGCTCGATCTACACCGGCGTCTACGATCCGGACTCCGCCCATGCGGATGGCGATGGCTTGCGCCAGGACGTGATCGAGGCCTTGCGCGAACTCGAGATGACCATCGTGCGGTACCCCGGCGGCAATTTCGTCTCCGGTTACCACTGGCGCGACGGCGTCGGTCCGAAGGAATCGAGGCCGACGGTGCGCGAACTGGCCTGGCAGTCGATCGAGCCCAACACCTTCGGCACGGACGAGTTCGTCAAGCTCTGCCGCCAGGTCGGCTGGCAACCGATGATCGCCGTCAATCTCGGCACCGGCTCCCCGGAGGAGGCGCGGGATTGGGTCGAATACTGCAACGCGCCCATTGGCACCCGATACGCCGACGAACGCGCCACCAACGGCAGCGCCGAGCCCTTCGGCGTGCCGATCTGGTGCCTCGGCAACGAGATGGACGGCCCCTGGCAACTCGGGCACGTGCCCGCCGACCAATACGCGATCCGCGCCCAGCAGGCCGCGAAGATGATGAAGGACTGCGACGCGTCCATCGCTACCGTTGCCTGCGGTTCCTCCGGGAGCCAAATGCCTACGTTCCTTGAGTGGGATCGCCAGGTGCTCGAACACCTCGGCGATCTCGCCGACTACGTCAGCCTGCACCGCTACGTCGGCAACCGGGACGGCAACAGTGCCGACTACCTCGCGATTTCGAACAGCATCGACAAGCAGATCGAAGCGGTCGATGCCTGTACGCGCCTGGTCGCCGAGCAGCGGCGCGCTTCGGGCCGCGCCTGGCTTTGCTTCGACGAGTGGAATGTCTGGTACCGCGCGAGGGGCCAGGGCGGCGGCCGGGGAACCTTCGCGCCCCCGCTCCTGGAGGAACGCTACAACCTCGAAGACGCCCTGGTCGTCGCGATGTTCCTGATGAGCTTCATCCGCCACGCGGACTGCGTGAAGATCGCCAACCTCGCGCAGCTGGTGAACGTCATCGGTCCGGTGATGACCCGCGGCGACGAATTGTTCAAGCAGACGATCTTCCACGCCTTCCGGATGATCTCGAGGCGCAAGACCGGCGTGTCGCTCCGCGGTGCCGTCCTCGGCCCGCGCTACACGAGCGAACGCTACGGGGAGGTGGCCTGTCTCGACCACGCCGCCATGCTCGACGGCGACCGGGCGCACGTGTTCGCAGTGAATCGAAGCCTCGACGAGGACATGCGGCTATCCGTCGAGCTTGACCGACCGATCGCGAAGGTGGTCGACGCCGAGATACTCCATGCCGAGTTGCGCTCGGAGAACGACTTCGATGCGCCCGACCGTGTTTCCCCCGCACCCTTCGACGGCTGGGTCGTCCAGGGTTCGGCCGAGGCGGTTCTGCCGCCGCACTCGCTTACGGCAACGACGTTTGCGCTGAAGTGACGCGGGTCGCGCCGCCGCACTGCCGGCCGAGCCACGCATCGTCGAGGTGCCCAGCCCGCCGGGTCCACCGCTCTTTCGCGACCTCCCGCGCCGCTTCGAAGTCCCCTGCACGTACGCTGGCCGAAACCGCCAGGTCGATGAACACGTCGCGCTGCGCGTTGCTTCCGCCGAGGCGCGCCAGTTCCGGCATCGCCCGAAGAAAGACCTTCGCGGCGTCCCGGTACCGACCGCTGCCAAACGCGGCGATCCCCGAGCAAAGGTCCGCAACCACGGATCCGGACGGCTGCTTGCCTTCGTCGAGGAGCGTCGCGACGCCCTGTTCGAGGCGCTCGATCGCGTCGTGATCGTCGACGCCCGCGTAGGCCATTGCGAGGTGCGTGTTGACGAAAGGGATGCCGGGCTTCGAGAACCGCTCTTGGACCAGGCGAAGAACCTCCTCCCACTGTTGGGCCTCGAGTTCGCAGCCGGCAATTGAGGCTCGCAGAAGAAACGACGCGCAATCGATCACCGTGAACATGGGCAAGGTCTGCGACACGGCGGGTCGGATACTGTCCTGGTAGATCACTTGAGCTCGATCCGCGTCGCCGCGCTGCAACGCGAACAGCGCCTGATGCCAAGCCAGGTGCGCATACAGAATGGCGCTGCGATCGTATCCGGGCAGCCAAGCCTCGATGAACGCTTCGCCCTCTTGTGCGGCGCCCTGTTCGTAGTAGCCGTGTGCCCGGCCATGCACGGCGTTGGCGTTGTCGGGACGCAACGTCAACGCCCGGTCGAGCATCGGGATGCCTTCATCGCTTCGCCCCGCCTCGACTAGCGCCCAGCCGTACGATGCGAGGAACCACCAGTCGTCTTCGCCGTAGGCATGGGCAACGGCATCCAGAAGCGCAACCTGCCGCTCTCGGAAGTCGTTGAAGCCGCCGAAGCCGAACAGCCCGTAGACGCCCACCGCGAAGGATAGCGGTACGGCGTCGCGCGGATACGCCGAGGCATGTTCGCGCACGGCGTCGAGAGCCACCATCGAATCGCCATGGAAGACGAGGGAGACGATCTGGGCGTGGCGGCGCTCGCGTTCCGGCAGATTCGCCGCGAGGTCCCGGCCGCGCGCCGCGTAGGCACGCGCTTGGGCGTTGTCGCCTCTGCCCGCCAATGCCCGGGCCTTGGCGCAATGCCCCAATGCGAACGCCGGGTCGAGGTCGAGGGCTTCGTCGATCAGGGCGCCACTACCCGGCTGCAGGGCGAACATCTTCTCAACCGCGTCGTCGTAGAGTTCGACCGCCCGCGTCGATTGCGTCGTGATTCGTTGACCGAAGCGATCCTGGTACATGGGTGGTTCGATCGACTGGTTGTTCTTGGTTCGAGCACTATGATACGTCGCCCTCACCTGTTCATCGGAACACATCATGGCAAGTCGCGCCGCCGCATTGCCCGAGGCGTCCCGCCCGCATGCGGTCCTGCTCGACCTCGGCGGCGTCATCGTGGACATCGACCCGCGCGCCTGCTTCGTTTCCTGGGCGCGAGCAGCCGGTGTCGACGTCGGCGCGATCGCCGCCCGGTGGGCCGTCGACGACGCCTATAAGGCTTTCGAGGTGGGTGCGATCGACTTCGACGAGTACCTTGAAAACCTGTCGCGACGACTCGGCATCTCGCTGACCCGCGTGGAGTGGCGAACAGGCTGGAACGAACTGCTGCGCAGTCTCTTCGAGGACGTTGCCGGGATATTGCCCATGGTCGCGTCGGCGCTACCGCTCTACGTCTTCTCGAACACGAATCCCGTGCACCAAGCAGCCTGGCAATCGAGATTCGCCAGCGCGCTCGCCCCGGTCCGGAAGATCTACACGTCCTGGGAAATCGGCCTTCGGAAACCGCACGTCGAATCGTATCTTGCGGTCGCCGACGACATCGCCGTCGCGCCGGCGGACATCCTGTTCGTCGACGACAACGCGGAAAACGTAGCGGGCGGACAGGCCGCGGGTCTCGATGCTCGCCTGGTCAGGACGCCGGCGGAAACCCTCGCCATTCTGCGCGGATTACTCGGCAAATGAGATCGCGGCCGGCGAGATGAGGACGTTAAACTGTTCGCACCAGATCACGACCGAACGGAAGTCGGCCAAGTCGATGCCCTCCGGAATCGGGTAGTTCTGGCTTCCCGCAAACGACTTGAGGCGACCCAGGTCGACGAACATCGTCCGTTCCACCTTCGTGTCGGGGGTGACTTCGGACAACGGCACCAGGTAGACGTGGAACTTCGGTCCCGGGCCCACCTCGAAGTCCGGCTCCAGGCGAACGAGGTCGTCGTACAGGGTCGCCCGACCGCGCCCGTAGTGGATCGGATCCGCGGGATTGGCGTGGATGAAGGTCGCATGCGCTACCGCCTCCCGTTCCGTCTTGCCGAGGAGCGGCTCGTTCACTTCCGGCGGCGGGAACAGGTAGGGGAACATCAGGATTCCCACCGCGAAACCGAAACCCGTGCCGAGAACCCCGCCCACCACGAATCCGACGATCAACCGTTGCATGGTCAGTCGATCGCCCGGGCAAGCTCTGCGTCGGCGAGGTCTCGCCAGAGCGCGTCCGGTATCTCGGTCGCGAAGAGATCGAGGTTCGTCTCCATCTCGTCGATCGCCCGAACGCCCGGAATTACCGCCGCCACCGCCGGATGCCGCAGCGGATACTGCAGCGCCGCGGCGCGCGGGTCGACGCCGTGGGACTCGCACATCCGGCGAATGGCCTGGGCACGCTGCCACAAGTGCTCCGGTGCCGGCTTGTAGTCGTAGGTGGCGAAACGCCGCTCGTCCGTCGCGAGTATCCCCGAGTTGTACGGACCGCCGATGATGATCGACACCCGGTGTTCCCGGCACTGGGGCAGGAATTCGGCTAAGGGTTCCTGTTCCAGAAGTGTGAAGCGGCCGGCCAGCAGGAAGCAGTCCACCTGCATCAGATCCATGACCTGGCTGCACACCCGCCACTCGTTGACGCCGAGTCCGATGGCGCGCACGACACCTTGCTCGCGGAGTTCGGCTAATGCCGGCAGCGCGCCGTTCTTCGCCGCCTGGAAGATTCCCGGCTGGGCGTCGCCGTGGGTCCAGATGTCGATGTCGTGACAGAGCAGGACGTCGACGCGGTCGAGACCGAGGCGCTCGAGACTTGCTTCGAGGGAACGCCGGACGGCATCGAAGGAATAGTCGTAGCGGATGGCGACCGGTTCGGCATCCCGCATTCCCTCGAAACGCTCGCCTTCGGATTCCGGCACCAGCAATCGGCCTACCTTCGTTGACAGCACGAAGTCGTCCCTTGGTAGTTCACGCAACACCCGCCCGAGACGCTTCTCGCTCAGACCGTGGCCATATAGCGGTGCCGTGTCGAAGTAGCGAATGCCGCCTTCACGGGCGCGATGCATGATGGCGCTGGCCTGGTCGTCGGTAATGCGGTCCCCCACCGCACCGAGCGGTGCGCCGCCGAAGCTGAGTTCGGTGACCTCGATGTCGGTGGCACCGAGTTTGCGTGTAGCGATCATATGCATCGCGTCTCCCGAGAATGCTCCGAGAAGCATACGCGATCAACGTGTCGGCTTAACCTCGAGATTCGACGCCGCCTCCCCGGTTAACCCGCGCGCACGCCCGCGCTATGCTCGAAGGTATGACGGAGCGCACCCGGTATTCGCTCTTGAGGCTCACCGTGACTGTCCTGCTTGCGAGCATTGGCGACCTGGGTGCGGCCGAGCCTTCGATAACGGGCAGTCTTCTTCACACCGGGGGTGGCACCGCTTCCGTCGAGGCACCGCTCGCCATCCCCCGCTTCTCGGAAGCCAAAGCCGCAATCCGTCTCGACGGCAAACTGGACGATGCCATTTGGGCCGAGGTGCCCGCCTATGATCGGATGACGCTCATCCGGCCCGACCGGGGCGGCACCGGCCGGTTTCGGACGCAGACGTTCATCTTCTACACCGAACGGGGCATGTACTTCGGCGCTTGGAACGAGCAACCGACGGACTCGCTGACGCCAAGACTCGCCGGTCGCGACGGCTGGGGAACGGGCGACGCCTACCAGGTCATGATCGACAGTTCCGGCGACGGTCGCTACGGGTACTGGTTCATGGTGGTGCTCGGCGGCACCCTGGCCGACGGGCATCTCATGCCCGAGCGCCGGTTCAGCAGCAATTGGGATGGTCCGTGGCGCGGGGAGACCAATGAAGCCGACGACGGCTGGACAGTGGAGATGTTCCTGCCATGGTCGATGATCGACATGCCAGCCGCAGATGGGCGCCGTCGAATGGGGCTCTTGATCACCCGCGACCTGGCCGCGATCAACGAGCGTTGGGCATGGCCCGGCCTGTCGTGGATCCAGCCGAAGTTCATCTCGGCGTTCCAGCCGATGGTCTTCGAAGGAGTCGCGCCCCGCCAGCAGATCAGCGTCTTCCCCTACGCCACGCACTTCTCCGACATCGCCCGAGACCACCAGGAGCAAAGAGCCGGTGTCGATGTGTTCTGGCGACCTTCCACGGCGTTCCTCCTCAACGCCGCCGTGAACCCCGATTTCGGTCAGGTCGAAGCCGACGACATCATCGTCAACCTCTCCGCCTACGAGACCTTCTTCGAGGAGAAGCGGCTGTTCTTCACCGAGAATCAGGAGGTCTTCCGCAGCGGCGTATTCGGACCAGACCTGCTTCACACGCGGCGCATCGGCTCGTCCGTCGGATCCCGCCGCGGTGGACCGGACTACGGGCCCGGTATCGCCTTCGATCCATACGACGCCGGCAAACCCGTGGACCTCCTCTTCGCCGCCAAGGGAATCGGCCAACTCGGCAACTGGCGGTGGGGAGCGCTTGGCGTCGCCGAGGACGATACCAAGCTCGCGCTCCGCTCCGCCGACGGCAGCATCGAGGCCGCCGGACGCAGGTTCGGCGTGATGCGTTGGCAGCACGAAAACACCGCGGGCGGCGCTCGCCGCGCCATCGGCTGGATGGGGACCCTGGTCGACCACCCGGCCCGGCGTGCCGTCACGCATGGCATCGACGGCCACTACCGCACCGTGGACGCGAAGTGGACTTGGGACGGGCGGCTGTTCCTTAGCGATGTGCCGGAGGGCAACGGCGCCGGTGCTATCGGCCAACTCCGATGGGCTCCTCGCCGCGGCGATACGCATGTTCTCCGCACGGACTACTACGACGACGAACTCGACCTAAACGACGCCGGCTTCATCTGGCGCAACGACTTCCGCGGGGTCTCGTACAGCTTCGAACGTCAAGACCACCAATCCGAACGATTCCGCGAGGTGTTCACCCAGTTCTCGATGTTTGCCGACTTCAACGGCAGCGGTCGCCGGATCGGCAACGCGGTCGACACGGCGAGACACTGGTCCTTCCAGAACAACACGCGTGCCACCCTGCGGGGCGTTTTCAGACCCGAGCGCTGGGACGATCGAAACAGCCGCGGCAACGGCGACTACCGCGTGAAACGCCATGCCGGGATCCTGGCTAGCTGGGGAAGCGATACATCCAAGCGTCTCTACTCCTTCATCGGCGGCCAGGCCCGCACCGAGCCCGAGGGGGGGTGGTTCTTCGAAGCCAACATCGGCACGACGTGGCGGCCGGTCCCTCGGCTGACGATCTCTCCGGGGCTCATCTACATCAACCGCGACGCCTGGGTGCTCTGGCAGCACGATCGCCACTTCGAGGCATTCCAGACCGAGCAATGGTCCCCACGCCTTCGATTCGATGCGTTCTTCACCGCGCGTCAACAGTTGCGGATCCAGACCGAGTGGACGGGGCTCAAGGCATACGGGGCAAAGCGATTGATGATGGACCGGGACGGCAACCTGGTGCCGAGCGGCACCGCAACCAATCGGTTCGCGATCAGCCGGATGACCGTCCAGGTCCGCTACCGCTGGCAGATCGCCCCGCTCTCGGATCTCTACGTGGTCTACAGCCGCAACGCCTCGCTGTTCGAGCCGTCCAGGCGCAAGAGTTTCACCGACCTCCTAGACGATGCCTTTGGCGAGCCGCAGCGCGAAGCCCTCCTCGTCAAGCTCCGCTACCGGTTTGGCCGATGAACGTCGTTCAACTTGATGTCACATGCCGCGGTAAGGTTCGGACCGTGGCCATCGTGTAGTGTCCAAGCACGGCGAATCCGTAGCCGCTAACATATCGGCGGGGGATCTTGGGCGGAAACGCCCGAGGCAACTGCGCAACGGCCACAAAGGAGTCGGTGCGGCGATTGCGCTGCGCCGTGTAACTGGCAAGGACTCTTAAAGACCATGCCCATCGGCCCGAACGGCGAAAAACGTCCGCCAGCCGTGATTGCGAACGCGGTCATCAGCATGAGGATCGCCACCGGACAGGCCAACGAGACGATCGTCCAGCCCCACGCCTCGGCGGAAGTGGCGACCCGGCCAGTTGCTGTGGCCGGCAAACGTCCCAGCCGGGTCACCATGCTGGCCGCCGTCGCACGATGGGGCCCGCCCCGCCGAGCCAAGGGCATGGCAATCGGTCGTGCGTAGCACCGATAGTCTCAAGTCCCGATGAATCGTCTACCCAGCGCCAAACGCGCCGCGATACTGACCATGCTCGTGGACGGGTTCTCGATGCGTTCGATTACCCGCCGCGACGGCGTCAGCATCAACACCGTCGCCAAGCTGCTGAACGACGCCGGTGCGGCGGCGAAAGCCTACCTCAACGAGCACGTCCGACAGATTCCCGACCGCCGTCGAATCGAGTGCAGCCAGACCTGGGCTTTCAGCTATCCGGCTGCGGTGCGAACCGGAACCGCACCACCGCACACCGAAGACACGTGGACTTTCGCGGCGATCGACGCGGACAGCAAGTTGATCGTGTCCTGCCTGGTGGGCGACAACAGCCGCAAGACCAACGCCGTATTCGTCGAAGACGTTCGACGTAGGCTGAAGGAGACCCCCGAACTCGCGACGACCGGTCTCCGCGGGAGCCGGAACACGGGAGAGAAAGGCAGCTCGAATCGTCACGGCCACGGTGGCATGTCCGAACCGGATAGCAGTCCGAAGATGCCCTCGAACTCCGAGAGACGACGGCTCGAGAAGCACGTCGCGATGATCAATCTCTACGCCCTGCACTACAACTATTGTCGAGTGCATCCGTCGCTGTCCGTGACGCCCGCGATGGCAGCGGGGCTCGACGACGACGTCCGCGACACGAACTGGATCGTCCAGCTGATCGACGCGCGTGCCAAGAAACCCAATCGTCCCAAGACCTACAGGAAGCGGGCCGCCTATTCAAACTGAGACACGGTTGCCATTGTGTGCCAAGGGCGCTTGATGTAGGTTGGCCGTTGCCTCTACTGCTTTCGACCCAGAGGGGGTGCCGAAGTGCGAGCAGCCGAAATACTGGAACTATTGCTGTCGAGAGCGGGTGAAGATCCAGACTTCAGAGCCCGCCTGCTGACCGAACCGGAAGCGACCCTGAAGGAAGAGTACGGTTTCGCTGTTCCGGACGGGATGAAGCTGAAGGTCATCGAGGACTCGAGAACGACTTCCCATCTCGTGCTGCCGCCGAACCCGCAACTGTCGCTCGATGAAATGCGCGCCGTCAGCGGAGGGATCGGGGCAGTCGATACGAGCACGGGCAGCACCTCCGGCGACACCGACTGGCAGAATCACCCGATCTTCCGGGACTAGAAGCGGCAACCACGCCCATCCCGCCCATTTGACGATCGCCACGGTGATCGTCAACATCGACCGGCAACGCCGCTAGCGGCGAATTGAAGGCGATCCGGCTCCTTGAAAGCGCCCCATGGCCGGGCCGGCGCTGCTCGACGCACTCTCGGTGACCGTACGCCGCCAGCTCACGCCGCCTATGCCAAAAGCGACATGGTGAGATATGCGGGCTAGATTCCGGCGTGCGCGCTCGACGCGCCCACCCAACCCCGACTCGGCATCGGGCGATGGCTCGCCGAGCACCTACGGCCTTTTCAGGAACCAGCTATTCAACGACGACGCGTCGAGAAACCGCGCCGAACTGGAGCCCATCGACTACCTGACACGCTCCACGACGCCACATGCTGGGCACGTGACGATTGCCCTGGCCGTCGTTGCGATCACCGTCGCCCTCTGGCTGACATTGGGTTCCATCGATCAGAGCCTCTGGTTGACTGGAAAACTCCTCGATGCGCCGGCAGCGGACGCCGAGACCGACGACGGCCGCGGGAACGTCATTCGGATCGAAACCGAGGTTCGTCTGCCCGATGCCGAGCGATTGCTTTCCGGCAGGGAAGTCTCCGTGTTCCGCAACACCTACGCGGGTGCTTTCCTGTCGGGAACGATCCACGGGGTTAATCGTGAAGGCCCGGGTGGGATCCCGGGTCGTACCGACACCCTGCATCTCGATGTCGCGTACGACCCTGCGCTGTTCGAGCCGCCTAGCCGGGGCGAGGCGAACTACCGGCTTCGTATACCCGTCGGCTCGCAACGACCGATCGATCTGCTCCTACGACTCGCACGGCCGGATCTGTCCCGAGAGCCATGAGTCCGGTCCTCACCGATCTCTGGCACCGGCTGCGGCCCATTCCGCGAACGCCCCTGTTCCAGCAGATCCAGGCGAGCGAATGCGGCGCCGCCAGTCTCGGGATCGTACTGGCCCACCTCGGCAGGTGGGCCCGCATGAACGAGCTATGCAAAGCCTGCGGCGTGAGCCGCGACGGCTGTTCCGCAGCGGACATTCAGCGCGCCGCCGCCGGGTACGGCGTCGAGGTGACCGGCTGGCAACGTTCGGCGGAATACCTGAAAGGCCTTGGAGAACCGGCAATCCTGTTCTGGGAGTTCAATCACTTCCTGGTGCTCGAGGGATTCAGGAACAACCGCTACTACATCAACGATCCGGCCAACGGCCACTACTCGCTGGACGAGCCGACGTTCCGCGAGCGTTATATGGGCATCGTGCTGGTGGTGCGTGCCGGACCGGACTTCACGCCCTCGGAGCGCCCGCTGACGATCCGCGCCCGACTGCTGCCCTGGCTGGGCGAGAGTCGCACCCAAATCGGAGTGGCTTTCGTCCTGGGATTGCTGTTGGCCATTCCCACGTTGGCTTTGCCGGAGCTTCTCCGGTACTTCACCGATGCCGCGACTGGTCCGCGTCCGCCGTCGGCAACGCTGGTGATCGGCGGGGCGTTCGGGGTCGCCGTGGCGCTGTTCGCAATCCTCTGGATACAGCAGCGCGTGCTCCTGGCGGTCAGCGTGCGAATCGCGCTTCTGCAATCCGAGCGGTTCCTGTCCGCCCTGTTGCGTCTGCCCATGGAGTATTTCGCGCAGCGATTCTCGGGCGAGCTCGCTTCGCGTGCCCGCCTGCTGGACAGGATCGCGAACACCGCGACGACGCGGTTGACGCGGCTCGCCATCGAGTTGACGATGAGTCTGATCTACCTCGTCTGGATCGCCCTACAGGACTGGCTCCTCGCCGCAACAGCGGTGCTCGTGGCGTTCCTGAACGTGGTCGTCGTGCGTTCCGTGTACTACCGCAAGCACGAAAACCACCGTCTGCGTCGCAGCCAGGGCATGCTGGCGGGCATCGGCGCCACGGCCTTGAGTCGCCTCGATGCACTGCGGGCAACCGGAACCGAGGGCGACTTCTTCACGCGTTTGTCCGGCTACCAGGCACTGGAACTACGCTACCGCCAGCGATCCGCCGAACTCGGCGTGTTCACGAACACCCTGCCGCCGTTCTTTCTCATGGTCGGAGGCGCGGTGGTGCTCGGCATCGGCGGCATGCGCGTCATCTCCGGAGACATGTCCATCGGCGACGTGGTGGCGACCTACTTCGTCATCGGCAACTTTCTGCTGCCGATCGGAAAGTACGTCGAGTCGATCGGTCTCATACAGATCCTCGAGGCCGACCTGCAACGGGTCCAGGACGTCCTCGATGCGGACCCCGCATCGGATGCGGACGCCGTCGAGACGCCCGGGGTGGCCAATCGGCTGGTCAGTATCGGTCGCCGCGTCCGCCTCGCGGGCCGGCTGGAACTGCGCGACGTCACGTTCGGCTACCGGCCTCACCACGACCCGGTCATCGAAGGGTTCGACCTCACGCTCGAACCGGGCCAGCGGGTGGCACTGGTCGGCCCGAGCGGTTCCGGCAAGTCCACGATCGCGTCGCTGATCGCCGGCGTCTATCGACCTTGGTCCGGCCAGGTTCTATTCGATGGCCACGAGCGCGGCGAGATACCGCGCGAAGTCGTCATCGACTCGGTGGCCCATGTGAACCAGCGCGTCAATCTCTTTTCCGGCACGGTACGCGAAAATCTCACCATGTGGAATCCGACGGTGCCCGACGCGTTGGTCGTCGACGCGGCACAGGATGCACACATACACGACGAAATCGCCCAACGTCCGTTGGGCTACGACACCACGATCGAGGAAGGGGGCCAGAACTTCAGCGGTGGCCAGCGTCAGCGGCTGGAGATCGCGCGCGCGCTCGTGCCACGGCCGTCCCTGATCATCCTCGACGAGGCGACCAGCGATCTCGATGCCGCCGTCGAATCCCGCATCGATGATTCGCTGCGCAGGCGCGGCTGTGCCTGCCTGATCGTGGCTCATCGGCTGAGTACCATCCGGGACTGCGACGAAATCCTCGTCCTTGATCGGGGCAGGACGGTTCAACGCGGTCAACATGAAGAACTGATGGCCGACGATGCGGGTCTCTACCACGACCTGGTGACGTCCCAGTAGGGCCCGGCGGCAAGGAATCCGATCATGGGCGACATCAGCCGAAACACACACCGCGCCGCGTTCCCGCTGACCGGCGACGGATCCGCATGGCGCGTCGACTCCGGAGCGGTCGACGTCTTTTTCGTGCACGCCAACAACGGGGTCGTCAACGCACCCTACAAGCACGTGCTGCGCGCGACGGCCGGGCAATTGATCTTCGGCGTAGACCCTCTGGACTTGGGCGACGACGGGCAGCTGGAACTGTGGGCCAGGGGCTTGCCCGGGTTCACGCTGCGGACCACAACGGTCGGCGAACTGATCGAGGGTGCCGCCGAGACCGACGTGGCTGCCCAGGTCGATCATTGGATAACCAGCTTCACGGACTCGGTGGCCCGGGACATCGTGCCCGTGCCTCGCGCCGATGCGTTCGTCGCCCGGGGTCGCGTCCCGCCACTTCAAGCCGGCAAGGTCGTATCCGCGCGGGGCGGCGTGGTGTGGCTGTCGGGGCTCGGGGCGGCTTCCTACCTCGGTTTGGTCGATGCCGCCGACAACGAGAGCGATTGGCTTCCTCTCACTCTGCAAGGCTGGTTGACCGTGTCGGGGCCGCAGGAAGGCGTCGTCGCGACGTCGAGCCGGCAACTTCACGATGACGGATTGCTCGCGGAGGCCCTCGGCAGATTCCACCGGCGACTCCTCAACGCCGAGCGGGTCAACCGGCTGCTCGCGGTCGTCGACGAAGCCAACCTCCAGATGGACCGGTCGACGCTGCGGCGCGAACACGAGGAACGAGCCCGTACCGAACTGCGGCGTTTGTTCGAGCAAGCCGGTTCCGACGCCGCCATGCCGGCGCTCCACGAAGCGCTCAGGGCGATCGGCGACTACGAGGGCATCGAGTTTCAGTTCCCGGATGCCGATCCCGACGATAGCGTCGGCGATCCCGTCGTCGAGATCGCGTTCAGCTCGAGGGTGCGCGCGCGTGCCGTGCGGCTCGAGTCGACCAAGCGCTGGTGGTTCGGCGACAACAGCGCGCTGCTCGGCTTCCACAACGAGAACGGATCCCCCATCGCCCTGCTGCCTGGACGATTCGGGCGCTACCAGCTGCGAGATCCCGCGACACGCAAGACGACGACGGTCAGTCGGAGCGCGGCCGGCAATCTGCACAAATTTGCCTGGATGTTCATCCGCCCTCTCCCCGACCGTCCGGTCAAGGCCAAGGACGCCTTGAAGCTCTTCGCGAACAAGATCGGCATCGAGTCGATCCGCTACACGCTCGGCGGCCTCGTCGCAGGCCTGATTTCCTTCGCGCCGGCGGCCATGGTCGCCATCATCGTGGATTGGATCGTTCCCGCCCGCAGCGACGGGTTTCTCTGGTTGGCCGTCGCCACGTTGACCCTCCTCGCGCTCGTCGGGGTGCTCGTCCAGCTAGTGCAAAGTACGACCCTGCTGCACGTCGAGGGCCGCGGTGCCGCGCGGCTGACAGCCGCGATCTGGGACCGCCTGCTCCGGCTCAAGCGCGACGACCTTCGCGGCTTCAAGACCGGCGAGATCTCGCAACGGGCGTTTGCGGTCCAGGCACTGCGCGAAAACCTGTCCGGCATCGTGACGGGCACGCTTAGTTCGATCCTGTTCCTGTTGCCGATACTCGGCCTGTTGTTCCTCTACGACCCGACCCTCGCAACGACAAGCCTCGCTCTAGGTGTCCTCGGCCTGATCGTCGTCGCGAGCTTCGGGTTCCACCAGATCAAGTGGCAGCGGCGCTACCACGACGCGCAGCAGACGCTGGCGGGAAACATGTTCCAGTTCGTGAACGGCATCGAAAAACTGCGGGCGACGGGCGCCGAGAGTTCCGTGTTCGCCTTCTGGGTGCGCGGCTATCTCGACAAGAAACAGGCCGAGATCAAGGTCGAACGCTTGAACGCCCTGGCAACCGCCGTCACGGGGTCGCTACCCATGTTCGCCGCCGCCTGCCTGTTCGCCGTCGTCTTGCTGCGACCCGGCGGACTCATCGAGGTCGGTGCATTCCTCGCCGTGTTCGCCGCCTCGATGACCTTCTTCAGCGCGATCACCCGCCTCGGCGGCTCGGTGGGGGCGGTCGCTTCGGTTTTTCCCGCCTACCAACAGGTCAAGCCCCTGTTCGCC
>JAPPAV010000141.1 GCA_026705345.1 Gammaproteobacteria bacterium | reverse complement strand
ACCGCAGATGCACCGCTACTTCCCGGAGGAAACAAGTTAACGCTTATGGGGCTTGCCCCGTCCCGGCGTACCCAGCGGGCGCGATCGAGGATGCTCCGCATTCTCGCGGTTAGGTTCCGGAACACGCGGGATCGCCACCGGCGACCACACGGGCCGAGCGGGCGACCACAAGGGTCGCCCCTACGGGATCGACAGACGCTGTCCGATCCTCAGGATGTCGTTGGGTCCGATCTGGTTTGCGTTCATCAGCGTCTGCCGTTTCAAGCCGAGCAGTCGGGCGATGTCCCAGATCGTGTCGCCGGCTTTGACGACGTACACGCCCGCTGGCCTGCCCGCCAAGGGACGCGAATAGCGTGCGTAGTCCTCAAGGGGTCGGTGCGTCGTCGGAACAAGCAGGTAGTCACCCGCGCGAATGAGCGTGCTTTGCAAGCGGTTCGCGTGCTGGAGAGTCTCCGTACTGGTGCGATAGGCGAGGGCAATTTTGCTCAGCGTCTCGCCTGAAACCACGAGATGTCGGACCCAGGCGAGTCGCTCCTTCTCCGGGATTTGGGCCAGTGCCTGCTCGGCGGTTGATTCACTGCCGGCGCTGACGAGCAGCCGGTGGGGACCTTCCGGGTGTGTGGCCCACCGATTCAGTGCCGGGTTTCGGCGGTAGATTTCGTCGAGGTCGCAACCAAGCGCCTCGGCTGCCCGGGCCAAGTCGACTTGGCCCCCGGTATCCACCACGGCAAAGGAGACGGCTGCAGCCTCCGGGTTCGACAAGGGCAGTTCGATACCGAAGCTTGCGGGGTGCGCGAAGACCGCGGAATACGCCAACAGCCGATCGACGTAACGAACAGTCTCGCGCGGAACCCTGATGTCGAAGAAGCCGGCGTTCGGCCCGCTGCGGCGTATTGCCCTACTCACGTTGCCCTCGCCCCAATTGTATGCGGCCAGGGCCAGGAGCCAGTCGCCGAAGCGGTCGTGAAGTTCCTCCAGGTAGTTCAGCGCCGCATCGGTGGCGAGCACAACGTCACGCCTTTCGTCTACCCACCAGTCGATCTTCAGGCCGAAGCGCTTGGCGGTGGCCGGTATGAACTGCCATAGCCCGACCGCGCCTCCCGGGGAGAATGCAAACGGGTCAAGCCGACTCTCGACGATTGGCAGGAGGCAGATCTCCCCGGGCAACCCGCGATCCCAGACCTTCTCGCATAGGTAGGGCAGGTATTCGAGCAAGCGGTCGCGCCTGGCAAGGCGATCCGGTCGTCGCGCCATCCATGAGACTTCCTTGGCGACACCCTTGCGATCCAAGGAATGATCCAACCGAAAGCTGGCCCTTAACCGGTCGAGGAACCCGATCGTCACGGCCTCGTCGACTGCCCCGGGGTCCCCGGTGGTCGCGGGTTCGGCCGGGGAGGGCGAGGGCATTTCGGGAGTGGGGGAGCTCGTATCGGTGGGAGTGGCTACGCTGTCGGTCGGTATCAAGGCATCCGGAGTTGCCTGGACGCGGGTATCCTTGACGGGTGCCGCGTCGGCGGGTGGATATCCGGCCGGGTCGACCTCAGAGGGTGTCTCCACGGTCATACAACCGGCGAGGCCGAGAATCAGAAAAGCGAGTGCAAACGAGTTTGTCGTCGATATGGCGGGCCGTGCGCCGGCTTGACAGAACGGGTGCGCGGATATCCGCGACTGGCGGTTGCAGAACACGGTGGCGGTGGTCAGAATTCTGATCATTAAGCGCAAGTACTTTGCGGGAAAGCGGATTACTTGGCAAACGCAGATATGAACCAAGGCGGGACGGAACCCCGCCGCGAATCCCGGTCAGCCGGTCTACGTACGGGTGCCGACGCGAGGCGTCGCCGGTTGGCGAGTTGGCTAGCCACCTCGGCCGGTGGCAGGTTGCTTGCCGTGGAACGTCCCGCGCTGCAGGAAACCGTACGTAGGTTTCTGGGCGATTCCCTGCTGTGGATGGGTGCCACCGCCGACCTGGTGGACACCACTGCCCAATGCATGGTTCGTGCGCGGATTTGCACGACGTACGACACCTGGGGGCGGGACGCCGCTCCGGCGGGAGAGGGCACCGATTGCCCCCCCGCTGAATTGGCGGACGTGGATCTCGTCGTCGCGGACACCGCCGAACTGCCGTTCGCCGACGCGAGCATCGATGGCGTCGTTCTGCATCATGCGCTGGATGTGGTCGCGGATCGGCGGAGCACCGTGCGTGAAGCGGCGCGGGTTCTCAAACCCGGGGGCCGGTTCGTCGTGGTGGGGTTCAACCCGCTGAGCCTGTGGATGCTGTCCAGACCACTGCCGGCGTTCCGCGACCTGCGGCCGCTCAGCGTCCCTCGGCTCAGTGAGTGGCTCACCGTCCTCGGTATGACCCGGGATGCTCGAACAGTCTACCTGAACTACCGCTCGGCTCTGCCGATGGCCCTTGCCGGAGACCGGTGGCGGACGGCAAGCGCCTGGGTGAACCGGTTGCAGCCGCCGTTGGGTGGTGCGTACATACTCGCGGCGACCAAACGAGGACACGGGTACATCCTCCAGCGTCGGAATCAGCGTCAAGATAGCCGCGAACTCTCCCCGGCGGTCCTACCCAACGCGACTCGCCAAGCGGAATGGATTTTGTGACAAGCCAAGTGCAAATATTCACGGACGGCGCCTGTCGGGGAAATCCCGGCCCGGGCGGCTGGGCAGCGTTATTGCGATACGGAGACGCCGAGAAATCCATCCAGGGTGCCGAGGCCCGAACCACGAACAACCGGATGGAGCTCATGGCCGCCATCGAGGGCCTTGCGGCGCTGAAGCGACCGAGCAAGGTCACGTTAACCACCGACTCGGAGTATGTGAGGCAGGGAATCACCCGTTGGATAGTGGGTTGGAAGCGGCGCGGATGGATCCGGGGCGGCAACCGGCCGGTCCTGAATGTCGACCTTTGGCAGCGGCTCGACGCGTTGAACGAAGGCCACGACGTCTCCTGGCGATGGGTCAAGGGTCACAGCGGACATGCGGAAAACGAAGCCGTGGACCGTGCCGCGAACGAGGCCATCGATGAGATGTTGAGGCAAGGGAGAATCAAGGAGGACGGGTGAGGCAGGTCGTTCTCGACACCGAAACCACCGGGCTCGAACCGGAGCAGGGAGGACATCGAGTCATCGAGTTGGGCGCGGTTGAGATCGTCGACCGCAAGATCACCGGGGGTCGATTTCACGAATATATCGATCCCGAACGCGAGATCGACGATGCCGCCTTCGACGTGCACGGGCTCGATACCGAATTGCTGGCTGGCAAGCCGAAATTCGCGGAGGTCGCAGACGCATTCCTGGCTTTCGTGGACGACGCGGAGGTGATCATGCACAACGCGTCTTTCGACATGGCGTTCATCGACTACGAACTGAAACTGCTCGGTCGCCCCGGCGCGACCAGGCTGGTCGACGTTTGTACCGTGACCGACTCCCTGGCCATGGCGCGCCGCAAGCATCCCGGCCAGAAGAACGGCTTGGATGCGCTGTGCCGGCGCTACGACGTGGACAACTCGGCGCGCGAACTGCATGGCGCGTTGTTGGACGCCGAAATTCTCGCCGACGTTTATCTGCGGATGACGGGCGGCCAAATGTCGTTGTTCGAAGATAGCGACGATGGGTCGGCGGAGAGCCTGGGCGAACGGGCAATCGCCCGGTTGCCTGCGGACCGCCCTGCGGTCGCGGTCGTGTTGGCGTCCTCCGAGGAGACCGCCGTGCACGAGGCGTATCTGGACAACCTCGATGCCGGGGCGGAGAACGGGGCCGTCTGGCGTCGGCGTGCCCTGCGGGCCCGTGTCGAGATTGCTTCGCAATCTCGGGGAGGCGAGGGCGCGGTCTGAAGCGGCCTACAGGCCCCAGGTTACGAAGATCCAGCCCGTGATACCCATGGTGATCGTGTACGGCAGCGCCATGATGACCATGCGCCCATAGGATAGGCGGATCAGCGGCGCCAGCGACGAGGTGAGCAGAAACAGGAACGCTGCCTGGCCGTTGGGCGTGGCTACACTCGGGATGTTGGTGCCCGTATTGATGGCCACGGCGAGAAGGTCGAACTGCTCCCGGTTGATGACGTCGGCGTTGAAAGCCCGTTCCACCTCGCCGATGTAAACCGTCGCGACGAAGACATTGTCGCTGATCATCGACAGGACGCCGTTGGCGATGTAGAACACACCGGGCTGCTGACTGGCGGGCAAGGTCAGGACATAGTCGATCACCGGCTGGAAGAGTCCCTGGTCCGATATCACCGCAACGATGGCGAAAAACACGCACAGGAGCGCGGTAAAGGGCAGCGCCTCCTCGAAGGCGCGGCCGAGGCGGTGCTCCTCGACGATGCCGTTGAAGGCGGTCTGCAGCACGATGATCGAGAGGCCGATCAAACCGACCTCGGCGACGTGGCGAGCCAGCGCGACCACCAGGAACGCCGCCGCGATCGCCTGCACCACGAGGCGGGCGTTCTCCTGCCGGGTGCGCTTCGTGGATTCCTCCGAATCGTATTCCTGGAGTACCGTCAGCACGGCAGGGGGGATGGTGGTTCCGTACCCGAACCACTTGACGCGCTCCAACAGGAGGCAGGTGACGAGCCCCACGGCGAGTACGGGCATCGTGACGGGCGCCATGCGGTAGAAGAACTCCATGAACTCCCATCCCATCTTGTCGGCGATCAGGATGTTCTGGGGCTCGCCGACGATGGTCGTGACGCCGCCGAGAGCCGTCCCGACCGCCGCGTGCATGACGAGGTTGCGCAGGAACGCCCGGAACTGATCGAGATCTCCGCGATGCAGCTCCGGGACATCGGCATCGAGATGGACCCCGCCGGAAGCGATGCGGTGGTAGACACCGTAGAAACCGACGGCGACGCTGATCACCACGGCCGTCACGGTGAGGGCATCGAGAAACGCCGACAGGACGGCGGCGACAAAGCAGAACAGAACCGACAGCAGCGTCTTGCTCCGGATGTGCACCAGGAGCTTCGTGAACGTGAACAGCAGGAGTTCCTTCATGAAGAAGATGCCCGCCACCATGAAGACCAGGAGCAGGATCACCTTCAGGTTGACGTCGACCTCGTGGTAGACATGCTCCGGCGAGGTCATGCCGAGTGCCAGCGCTTCGATGGCGAGCAGTCCCCCCGGTTGAAGCGGGTAGCACTTGAGCGCCATGGCGAGCGTGAAGATGAACTGCAGGACCAGCACCCATCCCGCATAATAGCCGCCGAACAGCGCGTACAGACCGGGATTGACGATCAGGAAGCCGACGATCGTCCACTTGTACCAAAGCGGCGCCTCGCCGAGGAAGTTCGTCCAATAAGCTGCCCACCAGGCGGAATCGCGGGAACCTATTGACTGGGCCATGTGCACTCCTATCGTCGGCCGGGCACGCCACAACCTTGGACTTGCCGCGCAAGCGACCAATCCGACACACTCGCGGGGATGAGCCTTAAACGGCGCGAGTATAGCAACACGCAGGTGCCGCTCTTGTCCGAAACATCTGAAGGATTCGAAGCATTCGATTCACGTCCCTCGAAGTTCATCTCCGAAACCCAGCCTCCGGCAGGCTTGGGTGCCGCCGATGCCCTGTATTTCGTCTGCGTGGGCGACGACCTGCTTTCCATCAGCGAGCAGGGCGTTCCCCGGCCGGTAACCGCCGACGAGTTCCGGTGGGTCGACCTCGAGGTCGACTACAAGCACTACCTCGGGCGTTGGGAGGGACGGGCATGCTACGCCCTCGAGGCCACGGGTACCGTTCCGGAGGGGTTCGCCATGGCGGGCCTGCGGGCTTGGCTCGGGCGCGTGGAACCCGATTTCTTCTCCCTGGCCGGGCGGGCCAAGCAGATCGTCGATTGGCACCGGCACCATCGTCACTGCGGTCGTTGCGGCACCCAAAACCAGGACCATCCTACGGACCGCGCGAAGTTGTGCCCATCGTGTGGTCTGACGACCTATCCGCGCCTCTCCCCGAGCATCATCGTCCTCGTTCGTCGCGGTGATGAAATGCTCCTCGCTCGCAATGCCGCCTGGCCGACGAGCATGTTCTCGACCCTGGCTGGTTTCGTGGAGCCGGGCGAGTCGATCGAGCAGACCGTACACCGGGAAGTTGGCGAGGAAGTGGGACTAACCGTCGAGAACCTGCGCTATATGGGCAGTCAATCTTGGCCTTTCCCCAACTCCCTGATGCTGGGTTTCCATGCGGACTACCGGGCCGGCGACATCGTCTGCCAGGAAGGCGAAATAGCCGATGCGCGCTGGTTCCACTACCGCCAGTTGCCGAATGTCCCGGGCGGCACGGCGATTTCGCGCTGGTTGATCGACGCGTTCGTGGCGGAGATGTCGAGGACCGGAGCGGCCGAGGGCACCCCGTAGCCATCGGTCATCGCGGCGGCGTGGTATCCGCGTCCGGCCGGAAGAGACCCAGCAGAACAAAGGCCAGGGGCAGATGCCCATCGGATCGGAACCGGCCGTCGAGGAAAGCCGCGATGGGATCCTCCCCGCCGGTTAGGACAGCGAGGGCCGTTTCCGCGCTGTCGAAGACGAACGTCACGTCCGCTTTCAGGGTCGAGTCGAAGGTTACGCCTCGGTCGTTGAGGGCCAAGGCCGTGAGACGGGTGTTGCCGGTCGCGATCGCCATCGTCGTATGGAAGCCACTGTGGATCGCCGACCGGGCTAGGCGGGCCAGATGGGATTCGAGGTCTAGGCGGGTCACAACGCGGCTCGCGGACAGGCGTCGGGTGGCGTTTCGGTAGTATGCCTACGCTATAGGGCCGGTGTCGAAAATCGCCAGCCCGGTGCCGATTCAGCATGCCCATCCTCTTCGTTGGTCTACTCAACGCGTTCCGCCCGATTCGTGCCGCCTGCTAACTACGGTAGGGATAGGGCTTGTGGACGGACACGTTCCCAGGGAGCCAACGCCGGCATGGGATACGTGACCCGTCTTGCGAGTGTTCGACCACTGGTTACAATCTCTGTGCATCGACTGTCCCAATGGAGAAACCATGCAAGCGGTCAAGGTCGTATTCCCCGATCACCTGACGCCCAACACCGGGGGCGTTCGCGAGGTCGACGTGGAATGCCGGAACTACCGTGGGCTCGTACGCGCCCTTGAGGAGAGGTGGCCCGGCATCGAAGAGGTACTGACCAAGACGGCGGTGGCCATCAACGGACAGATCTACCAGGATGCCTGGCTCGAGCCGATCGCCCCGGGCAGCGAGGTGTTCTTCATGGAGCGGATCGAAGGGGGTTGATTCGGGGCCGGTCGGTCGCGGCGGAATCTTCGCCCAGGCGGGCCAGCATCTGGCGGGCCCTCTGGCGCCAGGATTCGTGCGGATGCCAAAAGGCCGTTTTCCTCAGGTGCGGGACGGCGCGCTTCTTCTCTCCGGCACGTCCATACGCCTCACCGAGGTAGTAGTGGATCTGTGGTGACCACGGTGCTCGCGTGTACGCAGCGCGGAGGTATTCGAGTGCATCGTGAGGGCGGTCGACGTGGAGACTCAGGATGCCAAGGCCGTACGCGGCCGCAACCCGGTGGCGGTCGGATGTCAATGCCTCGGTGTAGAGACCGATCGCGTTGGCCAGCGCATCACCGCAGTTCGCGCTGTCCGACTGGCAGGCGAGGACCTCGATTTCCGCCATTCGGACGATGGCGGCGGGATTCGTCGGCTCGATACGGTACGCCTTCTGTGCAAGTTCCAGCGCGCGGCCCGCCGATTCGATTCGCGACAGCCCGACCAAGGCATCGACGTGGTCCGGATTGCTGGCAAGGATGCTGTTGTAGAGTTCCGCGGCAAACCGGGGATGATGGAGAGCCGCGACCTCGGCGAGGTGCTTGCGTGCGTCGATCGGGTCTAGGCAGTCGTAGCGAAACGCCAGCCTATCCCGGGTTTGTGTCCGGAACTGGAATACCGGCAACTGGTCTTTGTCGTAGTAGCTCCTCAGGCGTCTCTTCAGGCTCTCGGGATCGAGTCCCAGCGACGACTTCATGGCATCCTCGCTGCTGACTCCGTTGTCGATCGCGGCAAGCATGTCCCCCAGCCTGCTGGCATAGCGCTCGCCGTTGTCATCCTCCGCATGGTGCAGGAACCGCACGATCGCCCAGGCGAGGCCGTAGACCTCCGACAGGTCGTGGCGCCGAGGGTCTAGTTGAAACCGTTCGCCAATGACGTCGGGAATGCTGAGTCCCGGCAGCAAGAGAACGCCCCGCAGGTAGGCATACGGCATTCGCCCAACGGTCACGACACCCGTTGGGTCTATGCTGAGAGTCGATAGATAGGACGCAAAACCCTCCTCGTACCAGATGGGTAGGTTGAGGGCCGCGCGACTGCGTACCA
>JAPPAV010000120.1 GCA_026705345.1 Gammaproteobacteria bacterium | reverse complement strand
TGCTGGCCCATTCCATCCATCGTCCCCATGACGTAGGCCGACCGAACCATTAGGTTGCCATACACTTGGAACATTCCGTGAAACACCTTTTCGAAATCCCTGTCAATGACCCACGCTCGCAGAATCTCCTTCGTCGCCAATGACGATCGTTTAAACGTCTCCTCGAAGGTGTCGATATAGGCAGATAGTTGACTCGAACGACCAAAGGGCGCACTGACTCGTGACGCCGCGTATTCGTCAAACGCTAGTTGGATCGCATACTTCCATTTATTGTGGTCGAGCGAATCCCACGATTCTGGCGCGGGGCGCAGTATTAGGTTCGGGAAGGCTGTGTTGAATTTGTGCTGCCCTTCAACGTGAGCGCACTCGTGCGCTACCATATAAAGCGCCAAGCGGTATGCTTCGTCGGCATTTGGGTCCGCGATTGCTCGTACAGCCTCATGGGCAAAAACGATGTGGCTCTTGGCGACGCCATCGCGCAGCACCGAGATTGTCATAGCAACGCCTATAGCAATTCCGTCATTCGTCGGTTGATTCGTGTGATCCGAAACTTCGATTCCTCGATCCACGTTTGCAACCGCGGTGGCGTAGTCCGTGGCAATCGTCACTCGATCAAGCATCGATATGTCGATGTGCTCGCTGATCACTCTCATATGACCCGCGAGGACATTAGCGATTTCTCGCAATGTTTCCTCGTTGTCGCCATCCAACATGCCTTCGAACACCACGTTGACGTTCGCGGGCATTGACCCCGGAAGATCACTACTACGACCGTTATCGTTCATCCGCAGGGGTTTCCGCCTCATTCGCATCGCTGATGCCTTTGGCTACCAGGCTGGGTAGAACGTAAAGGATGTGTCCTAGCGTCTCGGCGAATTCGACCAACACCGTAGCCTGCTCTCGCGTCACATGCGGGGCAGCTTCGTCGGCGTGTCTAGGATCGTTGGCCTCGAGTCGAACCTTGTGTGCCCAATCGCCCATTCCCTTCGTGATCAACCCATCCTCGACAGCCTGGTTGATTCGATCCGTCAGTTTTTCGCGCTTCTTCCCGACACCTTTGTCCTTAATCATCGCCTCTATCGACGAAGACGCGAGCATGGCTGCACCGTCCGGCGCATCGCCGAGCGAACGATGGGCTTGCTGTAGGTAGGTTCGACCGACCTCCGGTAGTTCCGTGTCCACAACTCTCGCCTTCGGGAACAAATCATCGACGTAGACGTGGTTCCCCTCGGGGCTCCCTTTAGCAGTCGCAACATTGTTGCATGCTGTGCATACATACACGGTCCAAAGTACATTTGCCGTTTCGGCGATCTTCATGAAGTTGAAATTCGGGTGTGCCGCCAGTAGTGGCTTGGCAATCTCGCAGTGAGGACATCGGTCGAGTGCCAGCAAGTCGCCCATCAGGAGCTTGTTTGAAGTCACAGCCTCCCCCTTCGTGGTTTGATGTGGCCGTCTCTCCGGCCTTTCGCACCACTGGGCAGGTGTCGCAGACGCTGGGCGATGATCGCGAGCGCCGTATCAGCCTTGATTGGCGGTCGGAAGCCTACTGGCCGAAGGGAACACTGGTCAACTCCGCCACCATCGCTCCGCTGGTGTTCCCGATTGGCCCTTCCGGGTGCCGCCAAAGGCGGGACGGTGACGCCCCGCGCCCATGTTTCGACGCGCTGATGGCACAACGGGACGTGTTGAAGCGGAACCAGCGGCTCCCGGAGTGGGCGCGCCAGTGACCCGGTTCAGCGACTTCGATGCTCGGAACGCCAGCCCCGATTCGCTCTAGTCGGGCGGAACATGAACGAAGTCGCGCTCGTCGTCGCCAAAGAGCAGGTCATCGCACCCGTCGTCGCCTGGTTCTATTGTGGTCCCGCAATCTGGACACCTGCGAATGTCGTTGCCAATGTCGATAGGGTTGAACCCGGCTCGAATCGCGCACTGTGGTTTCCCGCATTCCATGTCGATCTGGTGACGCCAATTCGCCGCCAGTTCCTTCCATAGCTCCCCCGCCATATAGCAGTCCCGCCAGTTTGACCGCTCGTACTCGTCGATGACGTGGGACGGCGGATCGGGAAGGTCGCCACCCAGGCAGCGTTCGTACATGCTGACCAGGCCTGTTCCCAAGATTGGCTCGGTTCCCTCGTCGGGCGGCCAGCAACGTGCCGACGCGATCACCTGCATGTCCCGATGCTCACCGTTCAGCGCGAGGTTGTCGGTCGTCTCCACGCCGACGATCTCGGCAAGCTCGTCCAGGTCGTAGCGTATGCCGTTGTAGCTGACCACCTCGCCGGCGCAGTCGAGTATCCGTCGCGCACCTTCGATCATTCGCCCACCTCGGTAGGGCAAGTACTCGCCGGTCTTGATATCCAGAATGCCGACGATGTCCTGACCGCAGTCGAATGCCAGAACTTCCGTGTTCGGTTTTCTCCTCGAGGTTCGGCTGCTCTCACTCATGATGCCCGAGTCGGTCCTAGAACGAGGTTCCTAGTCGGCACAATCCGGCTTCACGATCTCGGTGCTCTCCCACCCGGCGAGGACAAGCTCCAGGGCTTCCGCCTCGGCCCTGTCCACGGTCATCCCGTACTTGAGCCTCACGTCCACGATGCGCCGGGCGAACCAGCACTTGTTCATCTCGGGCATCCAGTTGAACGCGTCCTTGGAGCCCTTGCTGCCGTTGACCTCCTCGGCCGCCAGAGTGAGGTTGAGGATGTCGCCCCCGAACGTCCGCTTCGTCTCCGTGTCCGCGAAGCACATGCCGCTGTGGTGCGCCTGGTGCAGTGCGACCATGTGGTCGATGGTCGTCTCGCTCTCAGAGTCGTAGCAGACGCCGGTGTACGGATCGAAGATCGCGCCGAGTTCCTCGATGATGTCGTCCTCCATGCTGCGGTAGCTGCTGCCGTACTCGTCCCGGTCGTACTTCGCATCGGGGCAGCGCGACTCCTCCTCCACCACCAGCCCGCGCCAGAGCAGTCTGGGCGAACCCGACAGGTTCGTGACGTGCCCCGTCGGCGTGGACAGCAGGTTCAGCGGGGCATCGGCCACCAACAGGAGCTGCCACTTGCCCCTGCCGTCGCCCAGCCCGTCCGCTTCGAGTTCCGCCGCCGTCACGGTCAACGCGCTGCGCGCCGGAACCGTTAGACTTGCCGTCGACTGCGCGCCGTCGTCGTCGATCCCGGTAACAGCCACCTCGACCGGTTCGTCCTCCGCGTTGACCAGCCGAAGCCTGCTCACCTGGTCGACGTTGCTTGCCGGATTGAACACGGGCACGTGGTGCCGGTTACCGATGCGCGGCACCGTGTCCATCATCGCGGTCAGGAACCCGTCCCGGGGCGTGCGGATGTAGGCGAGGGTCTGCACCTTCGGGCCGCCGTCGATCTCCAGCCGCCAATCGCCGGTGCCCGCGCCGACGCCGGTCGACAGCCCCTTGGCCTCGTTGCCGAGTTCGAGGTCGTTCGAGTTGAAGTGGACCGTATCGCCCGCGCCGATGTCCAGCGTGATGGGCTCGAAGACCGTGCCGGCGTCGTCGGTCGCCCGGATGGACACCTCGCCGTCCTCTCCGGAATGGTTGACCACCCGGACGAAGCCCTGCAGGTCGGGGTCGCTCGCGGCAGGGAAGTAGGGGATGGTGTCGGCCTGTGCGCCCAACGCGGCGGCGACGGCTGGCGCGAAAGCGGCGAGGCGCCTGTTCATGCGGATGGTCTGCATGGCATTGGAAGCCCCAAGCATACCCACCGGATCAGCGTATCGGCGGTCGATGCAGGAGGCAGGGGCGGCGATGTGTAGGGAAGAACGCGGTTCCGGGTATCCGCGACCGAATTCGAGAAGACGCCGAAATGCCCAGACGCCGGACGCCGTGAACTTCCGTCACCGAATCCGGTCGCCTTGCGCCTCCAAACCGCGCAGCCAAATGCGAAGTCGCTGAACGTGGGACTCAGCCATCGTCCTCACCATCGTCGTCCCCGCACGAAGTCTCAGCACCCCGGTCGGACCATAAGGTGACGAGTTTTCTCAACCATGTCTTCCGCTCGTTCGAGAGCTGACTTCGGATCGTGGTCTCGACGTAGCACCCCGTTTTTTCGGTCGCGGCGATTCCTTCCACGTAGAAACCGGCGTTGTCGTTCTCGCGTCGGCAGGTTGTTTCCTCGTCCTCGTCCTCGATGTCGGCACACACGCGGTCCACCCAATCATCCAGCGTGTCGGCACGGACGGAGTTGTGCGAGAGGAATTGTCCCAGCATGTTGTTCGGAGAAACGCTGAAGCTCCCCGTCGTATGCGTGCTCGTCGAGCTGCTCGTTCTAGTGAACGCAACGATCTCGCCCCCGGGTCCGTCCGGTCGGTAGGCCGTGTAGTAGGTGACCTTGGCGTCGTCGTCGACCGTCAGCTTGCAGGCGCGCTGGTTGGCGATCTGATCGGTCCCCAAGGTGACCCGACGACCGTCGTGGTAGGTCAGACCTTCCCATAACGTACCCGACACCTCGGTGCCGTCCCGCATCGAACTGCACTCGTAGGTCGTGCGGCAATACTCGCCCTCCGAGCGGCTTCCTTCCTCCGCCAAGCATTCCACGAGCGCGATTGTCGGCAGCTTCCCGCCGCCTTGCGGGACTCGGAAATCGGTGGCGACGGCGTCTTCGCTGACCGCGATGCTGGCCGCGAACGCGGTCATCGCCAGGGCGGTTCTCATACTCGATTGCCTTGATCCGACTGCCCGGAGAAAGCGTAGCACGGCGAGGAACATCGGCCTTCTCCGGGCAGTCCAATGGGGCATGAGCCTTGACCCCACCTGCACCATCGACTAGCGTCCGTCCCCGCGATAACAGCGTTCCAGTAGGGAGCCCGCTTCTGTCGGGCCACCCGCTGAATGCAACAGCCATAAACCGGCGCAGGAGTAGCTAACCGTGCCCGGCGAATAGGCGGGACGCTTCCGTAGAGGTCTAATCAACCGCTTGGGCTCGTTTTTGTGTGGATTATTTTGGCTAAGTTGTTGATCGCTGGCGTTCTTCAACCACCGATTTCATGCCCTCCCATTCGTCCCACATGTCGCAAAGCGCGTTCTTGGACCGCTCCCAGGGATTGTTGCCGTCCTCGTAGTCCAGCCACTCGCCGCGCTGGCCCCGGTCCGGGTGGTCGGAGACGCCGTTGACCATCTTGTCCGGTTGGCGCTTCTTGTTGCGGATCCGGAAGATGATGTTCATGCGGGTTTCCGTACCCTCGTTGCGGGTACCGGAATGCGGCATGTGGAACAGGGTGATGCAGGCGTCGCCCGGCTCCATGAGAACCTGCGTGGGTCTCGGCCAACGCACGCCGTCGGAGGTCGCCTCGGCGGTGTCGTCGAGGAATTGCTCGCGCACGGACTCCGGGAGGTAGACGTGCCCGCAGCGGTTCGCGGCGTGGTAGTTGAGACGCGGCCAGCCCGGACCTTCCGGCCCGATGCAGTCGTTGACGGCGCGTTGCCAGCGGAAGAACTTCTCGGTGACATGGTGCGCACCTTTGAGCAGCGCGGTCTGGCCGCAGCCTTCGCGGGTCTGGTCGCTGAGGCATACGAACGCGAACGTCGTGAAGCTGCCCATCCCCAGCGTCATTTCGGGATCCTCGAAAAGGGGCACGCTGTTGTGGCCCATCACCTCGGGACTACGGCCGATGTCGCCCTTGGGGCCTGACGAGATGTAGTTGTTGTAGATTTCGTCGGGGGTGCCCGTCTGGACCTCCTGCGGCACGCCGATGGTGCACAGCCCGTCCATGTGCGATTCCGCCCCGTAGTAGGGCTGGTCCTTGTCCCGGTAGCCGAGGTTGTTGAAGTGGTTGCCGGGCTTGCGCACCCGGTTCGCGCCCACCTGGCAGACGATGGGCGGATCGAAGTAGCCCATTGCCTCGTGCAGGATCGGTGTGACCGTCGAGGCGTTGACCAGGTCGGTCAGCTCCTTGGTACCTCCGACGTAGACCCCTTCTTCGGGGTTGCGGATCTTGTCGATGGCAGCGTCGACGAGTTCCTGCGACACGGCGTTCTTCAGAACCACGTAGCCGTCGTCGTAGAGCGCTTGTTTCTGTTCCAGCGTGAGTGCGTGGGTCACTTGTCTCCCCCCGGTTCTCCCTGCAAGTGATTCTAAGCGATGTTCGGGTTCACCTCATCGCTTGGGCGTGAATCCGTAGACGCGTTGCGCGTTGCCGCCCATGAGGGCGGACCGCTCCCCGTCGCCGAGGCGGTCCGTGACGCGAAACGCGCCGACTCCCTCGGCGTAGGTCAAGAGCGCCACGGCCCGGGTCCAGTCGGTGCCCCACAAGCAGCGCTCGATGCCGAACGCGTCGAAGATACGTTGCAGCGGATCCCATATGTCGTCGAACGGGAATCCCTGATGGGACAGCGTGCAGGCGCCGGTGATCTTGATCGCGACGTTGTCGTACTGGGCGAGTGCCAGCACCTTGGGCAAATCGGCGAAAGGTTCCGGTGGCGCCGGCGGCTGGAACGGCTGCCTAAGTCCGAGGTGGTCGAGCACGATCCGCGTGTCGGGATTGCGTTCCGCCAAGCCGCCGAGCAGCGGCGCATTGCCCCAGCACAGGACGTTCACCGTCAAGGCGGTCTTGCCGCCTGCTGCCAGGATTCGGTTCAGACCCGGGTCGTCGCCTTCCACCGCGAACGGATCGGGCAGCATGATCCGCGCACCGACTACGCCTTCGAGGTGGGCCCACTCCTGCACCTGTTCCGCGACGTCGTCGTCGGCGGGGTCAAACGGCTTGACCAGGCCGAATCGTCCGGGATGCTTGGCATGGACCGCCAACGCGTAGCTCGGATCGTAGCGGTACATGCTGTAGGGCGAGACGAGGATCGCGCCGTCGACGCCCACCTCGTCCATTGCGGCGACCATCTGATCGCCGGTCACTTCCGGCGGTCCGTGGAGAAACCCGATCCACGGCCGCTCGGGTCGGTCGCGCTCGTAGGCGTGGACCTGGGCGTCGATCACCGGCGTAGCCATAGCCGCCGAATCATACAGGTCCGCCGACAGGTGTGGAGCCGGACTATCGTCGGGCCGAGGCCGACGGACACCCACCCGCATGGAACTGTCAGTCGGTAGCGCGCGATGCTATTCTCGTAGCATCGCACTCGTATTCCTCGAGGTGTGCCGTGAGCGAATCCGCACAAGCGTCGCCGAGGCGAATGCGATGGAGCATCGCCTTGCTAGCGGTCGCTTTGGTTCTCGTGGTCGCATACTTCGTTGTCGGCCCTGAAGCACTTCGACCGATCACCGAGGATCAAGCTGCGCCATTGGAGCCGTCCGGGGTCGCCCCGCTTCCCGCGCTCGAGCCCGGCGCCGCGACGCTGGCCGACATCGCCTCGATCGAAGACGACTTCGCCCGCAATGCGGCCCTCTACGCCTTGATCGGGGACGCACCGCGGATGCGCGTCGAGGAGTGGCTCGGGGAGGTCGATACGCTACCGGCCACGCGCCACCGTTCCGACGTTGCGCGCGTGCTCTACATCCGTTTCACGGTGCTTGACCCGGAAGCGGCTCTTCGACATGCGTTGCGGGGCGAGACCAGGGCCTCGTGGCTGGCCGCCATCTTCCGGACCTGGGGGCAGCTCGACCCCGAAGCGGCGGCGGCACGCGCGGGGACGTTGCTTCCTTCCGCCAAGGCCGCGGCCTCCCGGGCGTTGCTTGAATTCGATCTGCCGCGCGCGGAGCTGCAGACCATGGTGGCGCGCTTGGACGAGACCGGACCCGTGAGCAACGTCCAGCGTCAGGCTCAACTCATGACCGGGGTACCCCAGCTTTCGCGAAGCGCGTACCTCTTGGCGGAGATCGAAGCGCGATCCCACGCGAGGCATGACGGGGAGTCCCACGCCGATGCCTGGGAACGAGCGATCAGCTTCGAAGGGGAGTCCCTGGTGCGGCAGATCCTCGTCGATCGAATCGTGATCGAGTGGGCCATGCAGGACCCGGCGGCAGCCATGGCGGCGGTCGAGTCGTGGACCACGGACGACGAGTATCAGCCGTTCGTGACCGGCGGCGGGTTTGCGCCGAGCATGCCGATGGCTACGTTCCTCAAGTCCCGAGTCATGGTGCAGTGGAGCCAAGACGATGCACGCGCGGCGTTGACCTGGGCAATGGGTCGTGATCCTGTCGACGCGCAGCGTTTCGTCCCGGTAGTTCTGTCCGTGTTGGCGGAACGAGCGCCCGGGGAGGCGATCGTCCGTCTTGCGGACCTTCCGGAGCCGCTTCGCCGAAGGGCGGCCGGTGGCGTGTTGTGGGCACTCGCGCGAACCGACCTGGATCGAGCGTTGCGCTTCTTCGAAACCTTGAGTGTCGAGGAGCAGTCGCAGAATACGATGGCACTGAGCCAGGAATTGGTCAACGAACGGTCGCCAAAGGAAGCCGTCGACTGGGCGTTGTCCCTCGACCGCCGCATTCGTCCACGCGAAGTCGCGGCGGTCCTCCGACGCCTGTACTTCAGGGACCATGCCGAGACCCTGCGTCTGTTCGACGCCATCGAAGACCCCGCCATCCGTACCGCCGCCGCGTCCGGTCTCGTCGCACAGCAGGTCCAGCGCGATGCCCGGGAGGCATTGGCCTGGGCGCGTGACTTCCGACCCGAGACAGAGCGAGAAAAGCTCGTTGTACAGGTGTTCGATGCCTGGTCCCGCACGGACCCCGGGGGTGCCTCGCGGGCCTTGTTGGAGACCCGCGGCGGCCCCACGCGCGACCGTGCCGCCGCCGCGATGATGTCAAACGTCGCTGGCCACGACATCCGCTTGGCGGAACGCCTGTTCGACTCCATCGAAACGCCCGAACAGCAGGCTGCCACCGCACAAATCCTGTATCGGTACTTCACCGATATCGATCCACGGCAGCGCAAGGCCGAGCGATACCGCAAGTTCCTGCCGGCGGAGGACGACGACGCGTCCGACGACGAGGAGGATTCTTGATGCGCTCGGCGGGGTCTCGATTCGTGATGGGCGTGTTCGTCATGGCCCTCGTGTCGACGATGTGCATCTGCGCAAGACCGTCCGCCGCCCAGGCGTCGCCGGACGCGGACGCCTCCGAGACGACCACCGAGGGCGCCCTGGCCGGAATCATCGCGATCCCGAACCGCTTCGAGCGCAATGCAACGCTCTATCGTTTCGTCGCGGATGCCGATCGGCAACGGATCGAAGCATTGCTGGCGGCTCTCGGCGCGGAGTCCGGATCGCCCCAGAAGGACGATGCGGCGCGCGTGCTCTACGTCCGTTTCGCGTCCCTCGAACCGGGCGCGGCCGCCGCTCACGCCCTCGGCAACTATGCGAAGCCGCAGATCCTGGAAGTGGTGTTCCGCGCCTGGGCGCATGTGGACCTGGAGGCGGCCGTGGCACGGGCGTCCCATCTCTCGATGGTCATGAAGGAGGACGCAGCCCGTGCCATTCTTGATCTCGACCTCTCCGCGTCGGAGCGTGCGTCGATTGCCGAACGGCTCGGTACACGGGAGAACCTCGTCGAGATCGAGCGGGCGGCCCCGCCTCGCGCTGCCGAACCCTACGACCAGGCGTTGGCTCGAATCGCGGCCATCGAAGACGTAAGGGCGCGCTACCGGGAGATCATTTCCGTGTCCGCAGCCTGGGCGGCCGAGGATCCGGCCGGTGCCGTGGCGGCGATTCTCGGTTGGAATGGCGACAAGGATCTGAAGGGCTTTTGGCTCGGCCGCGCCATGGGCGCTTGGTCCGAGGCGGACCCACGCGCAGCGGTGGACTGGCTGCTGACGCGGGATCTCGAGGCAGTGGCCAGCCTGGTGGGGCCTGCCTTCGCGGCGCTTGCGAAGACGGACCTGGCGGAGGCGGAGTCGCTGGTGGAGGCACTTCCGGAGGGACCAGCCCGGCTCGAGGCCCAGCTTGCCGTGTTCGCCGTGATGCTCGAGGAGGGCGAGTTGGATCTCGCGCTTGCGGCCTTCGACGAGATGGACCTGCCCAACCGGCGACGCTATGCGCTGGGCGTCGGTCGCCGTTTGGCACGCGAGGATCCGGAATGGGCCGTCGCCTGGACGATGGAATTGGATGAGCCGATTCGCAACAACACGCTTGGATTTGTCCTGGCCGATATCCAGGAGTCAGACCCCGAATTGGCCAGACAGCTTACCGCGGAGGTCGACGACATCTCGTTGCGCATGGTGGCGGCACTAGTGCTGGCGACAAGGGCAGAGCCGTCGGACGCGTTGCGCTGGGTGACAACGCTCGGTAGCGCGGCGGAAACCGCGCCGTTGGTGGCACGCGTATTCGCCGTCTGGTCGGCAAGAGACTCGCCGGCGGCGATGGAGGCCGTCATGGAGTATCCGTCCGGGCTGGTGCGCGACCGGGCGCTCGTCGCCATGGTGTCGAGTCGATTGCGGCTATTGGACACGGACACCGCCGAACGGCTGGTCAACGCGATCGACTCACCGGCCGAGAAAGCCAAGGCGGCGGCCGAGCTCCGTGCCCACCGAGACACCGAGAACGGGTCGGACGGGCGATCCCCGTAGGCGGCGGGGTTGTCCCCGCCCGCAGGGCGCGCCGAACGCGCCCGCAAGGGCGCGCCGTCGCCAGTCGCGGCTTCAGGACGGCTTGGCTTTGCCACGGGACACCACAAAGGTGTCCCCAGGGTGTCCCCTACGCGCGGTCCTTGAAGTACTTGGCGTCCTTGCGGGCGATCTCGAAAGCGTTCTTGCCGCGCTTGTTCAGCACCGTGGGGTCGGCGCCAACCTCGAGCAGGGCCTCGGCAGCCGCAACTTGGCCCTCGTAGGTTGCCCGGTGCAGCGGCGTGCGCCCCTTGCGGTCCTGGGTGTCGAGGTCGGCACCGTGCCGGGCGAGCTGGCGGATGACCTCGGCTTGATCGGCTTCCGCCGCCAGTTGCAGCGGTGCCCGGCGTGCCTTGTTCGGCGCGTCGACATCGGCACCGTGCGCTAGGAGGAGGTCCGCACAATCGACGGCGCCCGCCCGCGCCGCCCAGTGCAGGGGTGTCATTCCATAGTCATCGGCAACCCTCGAGACCTCCACATCGGCATCGATGAGCGCTTGCAACTGGTCGACATCGCCGAGTCCACACGCCGCATAGGCATCGTAGTTGGCTCCGTCATCGATGAGGACTTGGGCCACCTCGCGTTTTCCCCGGTTCGAGCGCAGGGCGCTGTCGTCCTTCCATGGGCCCGGCGCAACCGCTTCGTGCAATGAGGTGGTGCCGCGTTCGCCATTGCCCTTGATCGGGAGTTCATGGTGGATGCTGGCGCCGTGGGCGGTCAGCAGTCTCGCGAGATCGGGATAGCCACCCCAGGCTACCCAGTACATGAGCGACACGTTGTCGGGCCAGCCGGTATGCGGTTTCTTCACGGAAACCGGCGTTGCGTCCGACACGCCCGATTCGAACACCGCCTCGAGGGTGTCCGTCGCCCCGGCCCAGGCCGCTTCGTGGAGGACATTGTAGGCGGACTTGTCGATATCCAGCTCGACGCCGCGTTCGAGCAGCAGGGCGACCGTAGGGCCGCAGCCGCGCATACCGATGGCCACCGACAGCAACCGAATTCCGATTCTGTCGAGAAGGTCGGGCGCATCGGAAAGCATCTCGACCATGCTCGACCCGTCGGGTTCGCCATCCCAGCGCTTCGGCGTTTGACCGAGTGCCGCGACGATGAACGCCCGTTCCTTGTCGCTCAGAGCCAGCTTGGGTTCGTTGCGCAGAAACCAGTTGCCGTGGAAGAGACTGATCGCGAGACCATTGCTCATGGTTGTCTGGCTCGTGTTCGCTGGCCCCGAAGGGTACTTCATTAGCTGGCCGGCGCGAGCAATACGGCCCCGTCACCGTGTCCTTGCCAAATCGATTTTGGTGTGGAACTCTCTCCTAGAGTAAGGAACTAGGCGAGTTTTCCAAGGATGATTGAGTCGGTTCTTACATCGAAAGGGCAGACAACACTCCCCAAACCGGTCCGTGAAGCATTGGGGGTGTCGCCCGGGGACCGCGTTCGCTACGTGATTCTGCCGCTCGAAGTGCGGATTTTCCGTGTGCGACCCATCGGTCGGCTGTTCGGGACGTTGAAGTATGAGGGGCCACCCATCGGCTTATCCGACATGGAGCGGGCCGTCGAGCATGGTGGACGCACATGATCGCTCTCGATACCGCCGCCTTGGTGCGTTACCTAGTCGCGGATCACGCGGAGCAGTCCGAAGCCGTGCGGAATGTCGCGGAGTCGCTGACGGCGGAGAACCCCGCCTACGTCTGTCGTGAGGTACTTGTCGAACTCGTACGAGTGCTCGAACGGTCCTACGGATTTTCGCGCGACCAGATAGAGCGGACGTTGCTGGAAATGCACGTGACGGATGAGATCGTATTGGAGGAGGCGCGCGACGTCCTTTGGTCAGCAACGCACTATCACACCGGGGCCGCGGACTTCTCTGACCTGATGATCATCGCGGCCTGCCTACGAGCCGATGCTGCCCTGTATACGTTCGATCGACGTGTCGCTGCGCGCTTCGACGGCGTAGAGGTAATCCCGGTTCGCGAAGGCGAAGAGTAGCCGGCCAGTCAGCACTACTCCTCGGCGTCGCCGCGAGCTTGGGCCACCACGTCCGCCATGCCGTCCCATTCGCTCCAGTGATCGCACATGGCGTCGACCGCGACCCGCCACGGATCGTAGTCGTCGGCATAGTCGAGGAACTGGCCTTCCCAGCCCCGGTCCGGGTGGTCGCTGTCGCCTAGGACCGTCGCGCCGCCGGGTCGTTCGTGTCGTAGCCGGAAGTAGATGTTCATGCGGGGATCGGCACCGGCGTTGACGCTGCCCCCGTGGGGACAGGCGTGCAGCGCGATCACGGCGTCGCCCTCGTCGAGCAGGATCGCAGTCGGCTCCGGCCAAGCGACGCCGTCGACCACCTCCGCGTCGGCGACGAATTTGTCGCGCACCGGCTGTGGCATGGGGGTCGAGCGTCACGCCGCCGTCCTGGCGCGGCGCCAGCCGCGGCCAGCCGGGACCCTCGGGACCGACGTTCCCGCCGGCGTCGCGCTGCATACGAAAAAACGCTTCGACCTCCTCGTGGGCGCCTTTCAGGAGGCACAGGTTGCCGCGTCCGAACTCGGTCTGGTCGTTGAGGGCTACGCCGACGAAGGCCGTGAAGCTGCCGAGTGCCAAGTTGCATTCGGGATCCTGGAAGAACGGTGTCTTGTTGGCGCCCATCTCGGTGGCGTCCCCCCTGCCGAAATGGTGGGTTCGCGGCGCTTCCCAGGAATCGACCTCGTCCGCGGACGGCAGGGCTGGCGAGTACCACATTCCGTCGACGTGGGGTTGCCAGCCGTAGTTCGGCGCCGTGGTCTCGGCTTGGGGATAGAGAATCGCGGCGAAGGCGCTCTGCGGCGGATCGTACGGCCCCATGGTGTTGCGCATGATCTCGCCGAGGCGGCTCTTGTTGACGAGGTCGGGAAGCGGGCTGTCGCCGGCGAGATCGTGGTAGGGCCGACGAACGCCTTCCCGCGCCGCATGCATATTAACGGCGCGGCGGGCCCGGAAGGTCAGTTCCCGGGGTACCGCTTCGCGGATGACGATGAAACCGTCGGCGAGGAAGCGTCGTTTCTCCTCGAGGGTGAGTTCGGTGGCGGACATGACTTGCTAACCCTCTCCACTTCGCAATAATCGACCGGCTACCGATGCTAGCAGAGGGGATGGAAGTGGTGCGATTCCACGAGTTCACCATGGCCACGATCACGGGGGAGCCGCTCGGCTTCGAGAAGTACAAGGGCGCCGCGTGCCTCGTGGTCAACCTGGCTAGTCAGTGAGGGATGACGCGTCAGTACGCAGGTCTGCGTACCCTTGAAGAAGAAGGTGCCGTCAAGGTGCTCGGATTTCCCTGCAACCAGTTCGGTCGCCAGGAACCCGGGTCGAACGAGGAAATCCTCGAGTTCGCGCGCTCGACGTACGACGCCAACTTCCAAATGTTCGCCAAGATCGAGGTCAACGGCGACGATGCCTGCGACCTCTACGAGTTCCTGAAATCCGAGCAGCCGAGATCCGATGGCAACGCCGACATTGCCTGGAACTTCACCAAATTCCTCGTCGACGGCGAGGGGCAGGTAGTGGCCCGCTACGAACCCCGGGTAACGCCGGCCCAGATCGCGGACGATCTCGCGAACCACCTTTAGGAAAACTGGGAAAACCAAAGGGAGTCAGCCGATGCCAGCACTCGACGGATTGCGCGTTCTGGACATGACGCAGTACGAGGCAGGCACGTCCTGCACCCAGGCTTTGGCCTGGCTCGGGGCCGACGTGGTCAAGGTGGAGCGTCCCGGCCACGGTGATCCCGGTCGCGGTATCGGCGGCAGCAGCGAGTACTTCATGGTCTGGAACTCCAACAAACGCAGCGTCGTGATCGATCTGTCGAAGCCAGACGGGAGGCAACTGCTGTTCGACATGCTGCCCAACTACGACGTCTTCGTGGAGAACTACGGGCCGGGCGTCGTCGAGAAGCTTGGCATCGACTACGACGCTTTCAAGGCCGTCAAGCCGGACATCATCTACGGTCGCATCAAGGGCTTCGGCACCTCCGGACCCTGGTCGGACTACAAGTGCTTCGACATGGTGGCGCAATCGGCGGCGGGCGCGTTCTCGATCACCGGCGAGGCGGAAGGCCCGCCCATGCGACCGGGACCGACGACCGGCGATGCCGGTACGGGGGTGCAGATGGCGCTCGCCATCGTGTCCGCCTACGTGCAACGACTGAACACCGGCAAGGGCCAGCTCATCGAGATTTCCATGCAGGAGGCGATGACCTACTACCTGCGGACGGCCACCGCCAGCGGCCGCTACGGCGAGCGGGCAGTGGGGCGCTCGGGCAATGGCGCGACGCCGAACATGACGCTATACCCCTGCAGGGGCGATGGCCCCAACGACTACGTCTACATCATGGCGGTGACGGGTCGGATGTGGGAGGCGCTTTGCCGGGTGGTCGGTCGCGAGGACCTGTTCAACGACCCGCGCTACCAGGATCCCCGGGACCGATACCGCAATCGCGATGCGATCGTGGCGGAAATTGCCAAGTGGACCAGTCAGCGCGACAAGTACGCTGCCATGCGCGAGCTCGCGGAGGGCGGCGTTCCGGCCAGTGCGGTTCTCGACACCAGCGACCTGTACCGCAACCCGCATCTCGTCGAGCGTGGCTTCGTGCACGAACTCGACCATCCGGCCGCGGGACCGATCAAGCTGCTCGGTTGGCCGGCGCGGATGTCCGAGAGTACGGTGCCGATCAGCGCGGCGCCGCTCCTGGGCGCACATTCCCGCGAGGTGCTCGCGTCCGATCTTGGCCTCGCAGGCGCGGAGATCGACGGTCTCGTCGAAGCCGGCGTCGTTGGAACGGAGGCCTGATCGTGGCGGAACTCGACGGCAAGGTAGCCCTGGTTACAGGCGCAGGACGACTGCGCGGCATCGGCCGGGCGGCTGCTGTCGCGCTGGCACGTCTCGGCGCGGACGTGGCGATCAGCGGCACGGGCCGCGACCCGGCGACGTTTCCGGACGACGAAAAGGCCCTCGGGTGGCGCGATGTGGAGAGTGTCGCCGATCAGATCCGCGAATGCGGACGGCGGGCGTTGCCGCTGGTGTTCGATGTCGCCAACCTGGAGCAGATCAACGCGGCTGTGGAGCGGATTGTCGGCGAACTCGGCCGCATCGACATTCTCATCAACAACGCGGCCATCGCCCGGGGCGCGGATCGAACGACTGTCGAAACGCTGGATCCCGACCTGTTCCAGCGCGTGGTCGACGTCAAGGTCCGCGGCACGTTCCTGTGTACACAGGCCGTGATTCGGCACATCTACCGCCAGGACGAAGGCGGCAAGATCGTCAACATCGCGTCCATCGCCGGCAAGCGCGGCAGCGCCAACACGCTGGCCTACAACGCCGCCAATTTCGCCATGATCGGCATGACCCAGTCCATGGCGCGTGAGTTCGGACCACGGGGCGTCAACGTGAATTGCGTGTGCCCGGGCGCGGTGGACACGTCCCGCATGGACGACGTGAGGCCCGACGACCGTCCGGAGCGCAAACGTCCCGGCGATCCCGTCAACCGCTGGGGTAGCGACGACGAGGTCGGCGAGTTCGTCGCCTATCTCTGCACCGAGGCCGCGTCGTGGATCCACGGACAGTCCATCAACCAGGACGGCGGCGCAGTGATGGAACATTGAGCCACTAGCCGTTTCGCCGTAGGGGCGACGCTTGTCATCGCCCGCTCTTACCGACGCCACCAGCACGACAACAAGGAATCAACCAACGTGAAAATCGGCACCTGCATGTTCGCCACCGACTACGCCATACGCATCGACGACCTCGCCCGGGAAGTGGAAGCCCGAGGCTTCGAGTCGCTGTTCGTCCCGGAGCACACCCACATTCCGACAAGCCGCCGGAGCCCCTGGCCGGGCGGATCGGATCTGCCCAAGGAGTACTGGCATACGCTGGACCCCTTCGTCGCCCTGACGGCAGCGGCCGCAGCAACCGAGAAGCTGCGTGTCGGCACCGGCATCTGCCTTCTGCCGGAACACGACCCCATCGTCACCGCCAAGGAGATCGCCAGTCTCGACCTGCTCTCCAACGGACGCGTGGACGTCGGCATCGGCGCGGGCTGGAACGCGGAGGAGATGGAGAACCACGGCACCGAGTTCGCCACGCGTTTCCGGGTGATGAGCGAACGCGCCAAGGCGATGAAGACCTTGTGGGCCGAGGAGGAACCCGAGTTCCACGGCGAGTTCACCGACTTCGACCCGGTGTGGTCGTACCCGAAACCGGTGCAGAAGCCCAATCCGCCGATCCTGATCGGCGGCGAGTCGATCCACACCCTGCGCCGCGTGGTCGACTACGGCGACGGCTGGCTGCCACGCGCCCGGGGCGGATTCGATCCCCACGAAGGCGTCGCTCGACTGCGCGCCGTGGCCGATGCCGCGGAACGCGACATGGCCACCTTGACCATCAACGTGTTCGGCGCGCCGTCAGACGCCGCCTTGCTCGACCTCTACCGCGAAGCCGGCATCGACCGCGCCATCCTGTCGGTGCCGTCCGCAGGTGCGGACGTAGTGTTGCCGCTATTGGACAGGCACGCCGAGAACCTCCCGTAGGGGACGCCCTTGTGGCGTCCCGTGTCAATCGAATCCCCAAAGGAGCAAGCGTGCAGGGTCCATACACCGGCTTGAAGGTCATCGAACTCGGCCGTTTCATCGCCGCCCCGTACTGTGGCCAACTGCTCGCCGATGGTGGTGCCGACGTGATCAAGGTCGAACCACTGGTTGGCGACGACGCGAGACGCAACGGCACCCGCTTCTCGCCCACCGAGGCGCGCCAATACCTCAACAAGAACCGCGGCAAGCGCAGCATCGCGCTGCAGCTTTCGGACCCTCGCATCACACGGATCGTGCAGGGCTTGCTGCACAAGGCCGATGTCACGATCGTCAACTTCCGACCGGGACAAGGCGAGAAACTGGGCCTCGACTACGAGACAGTCTCCCGCGCCAACCCGCGCATCGTCTACGCCCAGAACACCGCATTCGGCCCAAAGGGTCCATTGGCAGGCAAGCCAGGCATGGACATTCTCCTGCAGGCATACACGGGCATGACGCCGATGACGGAATCGGGCCCGAGACCGCCGGCCGATCCGTTCGTGGACTACACGGCGGCACTGTTGATGGCCTGGGGCATCGCCACCGCCCTCTACAACCGAGAGCGAACGGGGGTGGGACAGAAGCTCGATGTGTCGCTTCTCCAGGCCGCCCTTGTGATCCAGAACAACTCGATCCACCACGTCGACGCCGTGGACGGTTGGCGCAAGGGCTTCGTCGAGCACTTGAAGACGGCATTCGCAGACGGTCGAACCCTGACCGACGTGCTAGGTGAACGCGAGACCCTGAAGCCGTCGATCAACCCGCCCTACTACGGTTTCTTCGAGACCAAGGACGGCTACATCGTCATCGCCGCCGGTGGCCGCGGACTCCAAGTGAGAGTCGCCAAGCTGCTCGGCATCGAAGACCCGGCGTTGACGGATCCAAACTTCAAGATCGACGACATCGCCGCCCACACACGTCGGATGCGCCGCCGGTCAGCCGCCCGATTGGCGGAGGAGACTACGGCCCGCTGGCTCGCGAAATTCGACGCGGCGGGCCTGCCGGCCGGCGAATACCGGTTGAAGGACGAGATCTTCGAGGATCCCCACGTTTGGGAGAACGGCTACCTGACACGCTTGGAACACGAAGAGGTCGGCGGCATGACCGTCGTCGCGCCCCCCGTCAGGTTCAGCGAAACGCCGTTGTCGACGACGTCGGCGTCGCCGGCACTTGGCAAGCACACGCGGGAGATTCTCACCGAGGCCGGCCTGTCCGAACCGGCAATCAACCGCTTGTTTGCCGACGGCGTGATTCGAGAGCCGACACGGCGGCAACGTCCTTGACTCGGGCTCTTCAAACGTTACAGTCGGCTGCGGGGCTGCCCGGCTGGGCCCGGGGCGGGAGAGGGTTCGATTCCCTCCGGCTCCACTAGGATGGTCAAAACCGACCACGTCACCCGCTAGGGCGCGACATGACGGCAAGCGACACCACACCACGACGCGTCCCCGTCACGATTTGTTCGATAGCCTTGATCCTCTCGATGCTCGCGTTCGTACCCAGCATGGCGATTGCCACGCCCGCTGTGCTGGTGTGCTTCGTTACCCCGGTGGTGGCCGTGGCGTGCATTCGCGCCACGCCGAGGCTGGCGATCGCAACGCTTTACTGGTCGGCGGCCACATTTCTGGCCGGCCCCGGGATTGTCAACCTCGAAGTGTGGGCCATCAGTTGCCTGGCTTTGGTTGGATTGATCCTGCTGATCGGCCTGGCGGTGCACTACGGCGAGAAGGCGTGATTGCATCGGCCTCTTTGGACCGGCGGGCTCTCGAGGATTGCTAGCCGATAGCGGGCATGTCGGGGCCGTTGACGTCGTACCCGAAATGCACCCGGTCCATCATCTTCAGCGGGTCGCGCAGATCCACCATGCCGGGTCCGGCGATCGACATGCCCTGCTGATAGCCGAGCACGCGCTGTAGTCGCTCGGGCATTTTCGCGACTTCCTCCCGCGGGACACCGATGTACTGGTTCTCCTGCTGGCGGAGGTACGAGAGGTTGAAGTTGATGTCGACGGCGAGCCGGCTCTGATCCTTGGTCTTGTTGGCGCCCCCGCCGTGCCACATGGCGCCGGTCCAAGCCAACAGCGAGCCGACACCCATCTCCATCTGGACGGTCCCGACATCGGGAGGCTGACGCACCTCCTGGTCATGCCACTTGTGCGAACCGGTACGAGGCGGAAAATTGTTTTGCAGCAACCGATAATTAGTTTGCAGCAACGGCGAAAGCCGGGATTTTCCGGGATCAAACGGGATTTCGCGGGAGCAGGTGGTAGAGGAACAAACGACCTAGGGACGCGGGTAGTAATGGTGGGCATAGGAGACAATGCTGTCCACGGTCCTGCCCGCACTCGCTGCCAACGGAGTTGTTCGTTGGTACTCCGCCCGGAACGTCGCGCCATCAACGCCGGAATAACGAAACCATGGCCCGGTGGGGTTGTTGGCGTCGTCGCCCGGGGCGAACCGCCGGTTGCGCAGCAGGTCGACACCGCGAGAGTCTCCATCCCCAAGCGTCAACGCCTCCAAGACGCAATCGGGGTCGTCCTGCAAAACCGCAATCGTCGTCAATGCGCGCGACCTGACGATTGGGTCGCCCGCGTCCGGCGGGTTGTCACTGCGCCAAGGGCGTAGGGACGCCGCGCCGCTGCGGATGAACAGCAGCGGTTCGAGCGGGTCCAACCCCCCTTCGTCTCTGAGCCGAATTCCCCAAAGGTCCGCGTGGAACGTTACGGCCCGACGCAAATGACTCTGGAGCCACAGCCAATCCTCCCCCGTTAGCGCGACCGTCGAGTACGGTTCGGTGGCGTGTGGCGCGAGCCGACTGAAGTCGACCTGCGCATATATCGCGTCGCGGACGCCCGACAGCAAGTTGCTCCATGCCACGGCCTGAAGGTCCTCGAAACGAGGTGTCAAATCGGCCTCCGCCGCAGGCCGAACCCACCGTGCAGGGCGCGGGATATGTCCCCGCCGTGTTGCAGGTCGTTCAACACGACGCCGACGACCATCCGCCGCATCCCGTCGAACTCCGCCGTCGCGTCGCTCGCCTCGATCTCTTGGCTGCTCTCGTTGCGTATCTGAACCACCACCTCGCGCGGCCCGCCCGCGAGGCCGCCGAGCGCCGCCATCTGCTCGCGCGTGAACACGCCCTCGCCGCGCTCCAGGATGGTCGGAATCTCGTCGTCGCGCAGGCCCGGAATCCCACGAGCGACTGCTGGCCGGAATACGGACGCTGAGCCTCCCCTGTGCAGTCGCGGCGCGAAGGCGAACGCGGCGGCGTCCAGCCGCCGCCCGGTGCGGAGCGATCCAGCGATCCCGCCGCCGTGGGCGAACCCGGCGAACCGGGAGCCGTCGCCGAGCGGCAGCCCGACCTGCCCCGCGCCGCCTAGCAGCGATTGCAGGAACAGCGCCAACGGGCCGGTCACCTGGAGCCGCAGCAGCAGCCGCGTCACGTCCGCCAACACGGAGTCGACCAGGTCGCCGAAGCTCGCCTTGCCCGTCCGCCGCAGCCGCTCGAACGCGTCCTCAATGCCGTGGAACGCGTTCACGATGGCGCTCTCGGCCTCCGCCCCGGCGTCCGTCGCAAGCTCGGCGATGTCGCCTAGCGCCCTGTGCGCGCCCGTTAGGGCGTCCCGCGCCGAGCGGTACGCTAGCTCGGCCTCGCGCGCCGCCGCCTCCCTCGCGCGCCGTGCGGCGTCCTCCGCGCTCGCGGCGGCCCGTTCGTCGGCCTCGATCTCGCGCTGGCGCGCCGCCGCCTTCGCCTCGGCGCGCCGTTCGGCGTCTGCGGCCTCGTCCTCCGCGATGCCCTTGAGCACCGTGTCGTACCACGTCTGCACGGCGGCGACGTGTTCCGCGTAGCCCTCCGTCTGCTCCGACAGGTAGCCGAGCAGCGTGTCGCGCGTTTCGGCGGCGCTCGCGCGGCGGCGGTCGTAGATGCCGAGGATCGCGCGGTTCTCCTTCTCCAGCCGCGCGAGAAACTCCGGGTCGACCGGCGCTGGCTCGGGATGCGGCGGCTCGGGCCGGGGGCGTCTGCCGCCGACGGGAACCGGCGGAATCTCCCCGAGCGGCGGCGGCGCGCCCGACACCGCCCGGACCGCGCGGGCCGCGTCGCGCACATCGTCCGCGAGTCCCTCCAGCCGCTGGCGCAGGTACTGCGCGTACAGCGCCTCGTCGCGGTCCAGCGCGGCGTTGATCTGGTCGCGCAGGTCCGCCTGCTCGGCCAGCAGTTCGCGCAGTCGGTCCATCCTCACGCGCTCCTGGAGCCGCTGGCCTAGCGTCCGATCGGCCTCGTTGGCCGCGTGGATGCCCGCCGCGGCCGCCTCCGCCAAGGCCGCAGTCAAGTCCAGCACGCCCGATTCGGCGATCCTGACCTTGAGGTCGCGGAACGCGTTGCCTAAACGCGCGATGGACGCGTCGGCCTTGTTCGCGGCCTCGGGAACGTCCGCGCCGAACGTGCGCCGGGCCTCCGCCGCGAACAGCGGCAGGAACTCCGTCGACAGCAGTTCGCCGCTGGCCAGCATCCGGTTCAGTTCCTCGGTCGTCACGCCGAGCGCCCGCGCCGCGATCTGGAGCGCGCCCGGCAGCCGCTCGCCCAGCTGCTGGCGCAGTTCCTCGGCGCTGACCACGCCCTTGGACACGATCTGCTCGAGCGCCAGGAACAGGCCGCGCGTCTGCTCGCGAGTCAGGCGGAGCACGCGCGCGCCCTCGGCGAACGCCGTGAATATCTCCCGCGTCTGTTGTTCCAGCGGCGTGTCCCGCGTCGCGGCGGCGAAGTTCGAATAGCTCTCGGCGAGCACGTTGAAGTCGATCCCGAGGCGGTTGGCCTCGGCGCGCAGGAACGCCAGTTCCGCCGTCGCGCCCGCCGCCGATCCCGTCGCGAAGCGGAGCTTCTGCTCGAACGCCTCGAACTCGATCCCGGCCTGCACCACCTCGCGGAGCAGCAGGCCGAGGCCGCCCGCCGCGACCAAGGTGCGGAACCGCCGCCAGGCCGATCCCGCGCCCCTCGCGGCGCGCTCCATGCGCTCGGCACCGGCGGCGGTCTGCCGCTGCTCGCGGTCCAAGCGGTCCAGCGAGCGGGCGGCCTGTTGCGCGTCGCGCGCCACGCGCTGGACGGTGCGCGACAGTTCGCGGTTCGCCTTCGCGCCGCGCCGCGTGTTCGCGTCCGTTTTGCCGACCGCCGCCGTCAGGCGGTTCAGTTCCCCGACGGCCTGGCGCAGGTCGGCGCGCACCCGCAGCGCCAGTTCGAGGTCGCCCCGGCCTAGCGGCACGTCACGCCTCCCCCGTCCTGGCGAGCATCCGCTTCACGGCGTCGAACAGGGGGCGGGCCTCCCGGTTCAGGCGGCGCGCGGCGGTGTCGCGGTCGATTCCGGGGGTGGTCGCGATCCGCGCCGCCGCGTCCAGTTGGTCGTCGTCCAGCGGCGCGCCGAGCAGCCGGGCGGCCTCCGCGAACGCGGCCCGCACCATCGCGCGCTCGGCGGCGCTGTAGCGGCGGCTAGGCCGCTTCGCCACGGCCCGGAAGGCCAGCATACTTCTCGGGAGACACGCCCACGGCGCGGCAGACGGCCAGTTCGGCTTCGGTCAGGCCGTGCGTCGACGGCCTCCCGCCGTCGCCCGGCGCGCCGCGCCCGTCGCGTCCGGGGCGGATCAGCACCGGCGCGCCCGCGACGAACGCCCGGAAGCCGTCGAGGTTCTCCCGCGCGTAGGCCGTGGCCCACTTCCGCTGCGACGGCGGGAGCTTGCCGTCGCGGATCGCGCCGCCGACGGCGGCGGCGAGCGCCTCGTCCGTCGTCGTGGATTCCAGTTCGACCACCCGCGCCAGCGCCGTGTCGAGTTGCGCGCGCGGCACGTACTGCGCCGGATCGGGAATGGTCCGGGCGGCGGCGGTCGCCAGTTCGTCGACCGTCGTGCCTTCGGCGTCGGCCCGCTCCTTGAGCTTGCGGTACGCGGCGAGCGCCGGGCGCGCCTCCGCCGCCGCGCTTTCGACGGCATCCGCCGCCGCGTTGTCGTCCAGGCCGAACACGGCCAGCAGGGCCTTTAGCGCCTCGTTCATCTCGGGTTCTCCGTCTCGCGCCCGCGCCAGCGCGGGCAGGTCCAGGGCAGGGGTGTTGGTGAGCGCCGCGCCGGTCACGGCCCGGACGCGGCCCGTCTCGGCGTCGAACAGGAACGTCGGCGACAGGTAGCGGTACTCGCGCGCGCGGATGCGCGCCGCCGCGTGCGCGGTCCACTCGACGCGCGCCCGGATCGCGCCGCCCTCGGCGCGTATCTCCTTGATCCATCCGGCGGCGGGAGCCTCCCCCGCCGTGCGGTGCGACTGGTGCTCGTAGTCGATGGCGGGATCCGTCGCGCCCGCCCGCTCGCGGCTCGCGGCGGCGACCGCCTCGGGATCCGCGACCGTCCAGCGCCGCCCGTCGCGCGCCAGGACCGCGCCGGACGGCAGCAGGTCCACCCACTCGGGCGGCTCCGCCGGTAGCTCCGACGCGCGCCCGAGCGCGATTGCGGCCTGCGTCACGATTCCAGTCCGCCGCCCTCGTCGAGCGTGGTTCCCGCCGAGAGCCAGGGCGTCACGACAAGCGTCGCCGTGTCGAACCAGACGTTGGTGGAGCCGTCCGCCGACCGCTCCGAAACCAGCAGTTCCCGGCCCTTCTCCTCCATCGTCGGCGGCACGATCAGGTGCGTCGGCGTGATGCCGAGAGGGCGGCCCTCGTCGCCCTTGACGCCCCGCATGGCTTCGCGCGCGGTCTTGTAGTTCGTGTCGTTTAGCTCGTCTTTCGAACCGTAGGCGGTCTGCCAGAATCCGAACCCGACGTTGCTCCGCTCGCGGATGCCGTACAGGTACTCGTCGCGCATGAAGACGTGCTCGTCGTCGGCCTGGTTGAGCATCGTGAACTCGGGCCGCAGCCGCTCCTGGAAGATGATCGGCTTGACCATCCGCGAGGCGTCGACCAGGAACCACGCCTCGGCGTTGTTGCCGCCGCCGTCGTTCGAGTAGAGCTTCGTCGTGCCGCCCGCGCTGCTGCTGACGGGATGGTCGGTGTCGAAGAAGTACTGCCCGTCGTACCCCTTCCGCGTGAACCCTTGAGCCAACAGGCCGTAGACCATCTGCGCCTGGTGGTCGGACGCGGCGCGCCCCATCTCCCGCATGAGCGGGCCGTACACGCCGTACTGGTCGTCCTCGATGGTCGTGCGCTGGACGCCGACGGTCGACTCGAACAGGCGGTTGCGGATCGCGAACCCCTGCTGGTTGATCCCCCGGATGATGCGCTCGCCCGACCACTCGTTGAGCGACGGGAACTGGCCGAGCCAAGCGTACTCCTGAGTCAGCGACCCGCTCGGGATCGTCATGGCGAACGACTCGTGGTCGCGGGGCGCCTGGTCGTAGCCCTCGCGGAACGCCGTCGAGTACGTGCGTTCGAGGGTTTGCAGATTGCCGTGGGTGACTTCCATATCGGACTCCTTTCGTCCCTGTGGATGGATGAGCTTTGGTTAGTGGACCTCCGGGCCGCGCCCGTTGGCGTCGGCGGCCTGGATCGCCTCGAGCGTCTCTCGGAGCAGTCTGACCGTCTCCTGCATCACCGCCGCGCGCCGCTCCGCCGCCGCCGCGCGCGCAAGGCACGCCTCGCCGACGTTGAGCACCTGTTCGAGCGTTTCGGCCCGCGCGGCCTGCGCGTCGGCGGAATCGGCGCGCGGATCGCCCGCGAGCCGCGCCACCGCCATCTGCGCCGTGAGGATCGCCGCGTTGCGCACCGTCAGCGTTTCCTCGACCGTCGCGCCGCGCAGGGTTTCGGTGATGAATCCCTGGACCACGAACGCGGCCATCTTGACCTCGGCGGCGGCCAGCCGCGACACGGAATCGCCGCCGCCGCTGGCGTCTTCGACGGCGGCCTTGGCCGCCATGACGGCCCGCCAGGCCGGATCGGCGGCGGGGTCGAATGCGTCGGCGTCAGGCATTTTCGGCCAGCCGCTCCATGCGGGCGAGCAGCGCGCGGCTCCGCCTGCGCGGCACGTCGCCCCAAATCTCCCGATGGTGCTTCGCGATTTGCGGCCTTTCGACGTGCTGCATCACGACGTTTATCGTCTCGACCAGCGCCACCCGCGCGAGGCGGTTCTGATGCTCGCCCAGGTCCGCGCCCTGGAGCGAGTGCCAGGCGGCCATCGCCACCAGCGCTGCGTTGAAGACCTGTTCGCGCATGGTGCCCGCGTCGTCTTTCAAACCGCTCTCGATCTCGCCCGCGACCAGCGTCGCCGCGAGGCTCGCCAGTTCGACGTGCGCCTCGATCAGCGCCGCGTTCGTGTCGTCGGGGTTGGCCGCGCGGACGCGCTGCGCCTCCACGAACACGTCGTAGAAAATCAGGTGCAGCGGCTCGTACTTGCGTTCCATGTAGCCGTCGACCAGTTCGGTTAGCGTCAGCATTCGTCAGGCTCCCATATCGAGAGGTCCGGCACCGCCGTATTGTACTCTCCGTCGTCGTCCGGCGGGCAGGGAAACCCGCCGGGCCAGGTGGTGGCGACGCGCTCCGCCAGCCGCTGCCAGTCGTCGACCGTCAGCCCTACGGCGCGTTCCAGTTCGCCGAAGGTCAGCGGGTGGCTCGGCCCCTCGTCGCAAACCCCGGCGTCCTCGGCTTGTAGCAGCAGATCGCGCGCCGTGATCACCGTTTCGAGGGTGAGGAAATTGACGTGATCCACGCCTACCGCCTGTTGCAGCCACTCGTGGAACGCGGCGCGGTCTTCGTCCGTCACCCGTCCGATGGAGGACCAATACGGGCGCTTGCCGTGCAGCATCCGCCAATACCGATCCACCAGGGCGTCCTTGTGGAATTGGAGCCAGCCGGGGGAGTCGTCGAAGATGTAACGCGGACGGTTCATGCTCCGCCCTCCGTCGTCTTCGGCGCGCGCGCCGGGGCGCGCGGCCCTTCCAGCAGTTCCCGCCCCTCGTCCGCGAGCTTCGCCCATCCGGGGTCGACCGACAGATACGCGCCGACCTGCGCCTGCGGCACCGGATCGACGCTCGCCGCGCGGCGCATCCGCGCGCCCGCGTCGGCGTCGAAGTCGACCCGCGTTGCCGCCAGGTGCGCGAGTTGCGCGCGCTTGCGGCGCTTGATCTCGTTCGGCCCGCGCAGGTCGTCCTGCGCGTAGACGGGAGCCTCCGAGACGGTGCAGACGGGGTTGCCGTCGCCGTCCATCACGTACAGCAGTTCGCCGTCGCCCATGATCGGGACGCGCACCTGCACCCACTGGCCCGGCAGCGTCCGCTGCTTGAGCGCGTCGCTGTAGTAGATGCGCTTGCCGTAGTGGATGCCGTCGCTCTGCACCTGCCGCCGGTGCACGTCGGCGAACACGATGTTGAGGTGCGAGGGATCGAGCACCACGCTCCGCCAGCCCTTGTCGATCTGCTCCTGTGTCGCCTCGTGGGGACTCCTGCCGTCCAGGTGGCCGCGCTGCTTCACCTGCCGGTATTCCATTAGCGCGCTCTCCACGTCTTCCTTGAACTTCGCCACCCCGGCGGTGTACGGCGTCGGCTTGTGGCCGAGCACGTCCGTCCGCTTGTTCATGCGGTCGCCGCCGGTGTAGCCCGGCAGCCGCGACAGGTACCTCTCGAAGTTGGAGAAGAACCCCTCGATGATCTTGCCCTGCGGCTGGTACGCCGTCGAACGCAGCACGCCGTGGCGGCGCGAGTCGAACGCCTCGCGGTCCTCCCACAGGTTGAGTTCGGAGTTCGCCAGCTTCGACAGCGCCATCATGTCGTCGGCCAGTTCCAGGCCGTTGTACTCCTTGCCGTTGTCCAGGTAGAGGTTCGTCGGCACGCCCCATTGGCTGTCGGCGGACATTTCCGCGAACGACTCGATTATGTCGGCGCGCCCCACGTTGCGGCCCTTCTCGGGAGTCGCCACCGACAGAAACAGGTCGTTGGTCGCCAGGTCCTCCCAGGCGATCAGCGACGGGTGGAACGTCGAGCCGTCGTCGCGGCGCAGCACCACGTCGAGCGGGTGAACGTCGCCCGCGACCCACTCCATGCGGCGCAGGCCCTCGCGGCTGCGCTTGACGCGCGCAACGATCTCGTTCGACCAGCGCCCCTTGTCGGCGCGGTGGATCGCGTGCAGCTTGTCGATCTGGTAGCGGCGGATGAAGTCTTCCGGTATCCGGCTCGCCTTCAACAGTTCGGCGTCGTCCGGCGGGACCGTCGCCGCCGCCTTCGTCTTGTCGCGCAGGTCGGGGCGCACGTCGTATTGCACCTGCGAGGCGCTGGCGACGCCGGACTGGTACGCGCCGCGTATCGCCTCGACCATTTCGGCGGCGATCCGCTCGCGGCCCTCGGCGTCGATACCGCACCGCTCGGCGAGCTTGTCCCACTTGCGGGATATGGCGACGCGCCGCCGCCCGATGTCGCCGCGCGGCTGGCGTACCACGCCGGTCGCGCCTCGGCGCTTCATCTGCGAGTACCATCCCGCGATGCTGCGTTCGCTGACCAGTCTCCCGCGCTTCGCGCCAGTTGGCCAGACCTCGGTGTCTGCGACCGCCACGACCGCCGCGCGGAACGTCGCGCCGTCGTGCATGAGGGCGATCACCCGCTGCACGACGTGGCGTTTGAACTCCAGCGTTTCGGCGGCGGCGGGACGTGGCGCGGGCGTTCGCGGCAGCGCGGTCGGGATCAGTTGCGTTGCTGGCTGGCTCATCGGTCGGCTTCCTTGTCCTGGTCGGCTTCCTTGGGCGCTAGCGTGTCGGCCAGCAGCGCGCGGGCGCTATCGTTGTCAACCCCGCTCAGCGTGACTTCCCACAGCACCGACGCCTGCACCTCCGCGATGCCCGCCAGCACGCGAAGACCGTCCGCGATACCTTGCAGGATTTCGTTGTCTTCCTCCTGCTCGGCTGGCACGAAGCTCTCGCCCCGGATCGCGTTGAACAGCAGTTGCGCGACGGCTCGCGTCCGTCCCGCCGCGTTGAAGATGTTGCCCGGCGTCGGCGCGAAGTCTTCGGGGAAGATGCAGCGCAGCGTCTCGTGGGCGCGGGCCGCGAGGCCCGACTGATTGGGTTCGCGCGGTTGGGCGAAGGGGTTGTTTTTTTCCATTGTCTAGGACTCCTGCACCGACCCGACCGAACGGAAACGGGTTATGAGACCGTTCGTGTTCCCGAACGGCGGGCCGGTGCAAGAGATTGGAGGGAGTAATGAACGATCTCATAACCCCGACTTTGCGCCCGCGCGCGCGGGGTGTCAAGGGCCTTCGGCGGCCCGCGTTCAGGTCCGGTTCAGCCGCCTTCGATGGCGCGGCGCATGACGCCCTCGAAGTCGCGCGGTATGCCGTGCTCCCGGCCTGCGGCGACGGCCCGCTGCGCCGCTTCGCGCAGGGTCTTGCGGCGTTCGCGCTGGATGGCGGTCGACGCCCGCGCCGCTTTGGCCAGGGCATTGGCGGCCAGCGACGCGTCGCGCGGGCTGAGCGTTTCGCCCGCCATCATCAGTTCGAGTATCTTGTCCTGGATGAGGCGCAGCGATGCCTCCGCCAGCGCGCCGTGGTCGTCGTTCGTGGCGTCGATGAACGCCGTCGCCTTGCGGGTCGCCGCGTCGATGTTTTCGACACGTCGCGCGAGCGCTGCCGAGTGCCGCTGAACGGCGGCGCGCGATATGTCGGGGTGTCCCTGCTCGGCGAGCCATTCGGCGTGTTGCTGGTGTTGCCCGAAGCCGGTCGCCATGAGCCGGGCATCGAGGCGCGCCCTGACGTTTTGCGGGAGCCGACCGATTTTCGACCGTGCGGGCATGGCGCAGACTATACCCCGTTCTGTGGGCCAAGATGGCCCGTTACTGCGCTCCAAGACTCACCTGATTTGCTGCAACGTAGTTGTCTGTCGTGCTGCAAAATATTTGTCGGCATCGTACCGGGAACCAACACCGTGGCACCGTTCTCCTGGGTGAAGTCGTCGACGGCGATCACGACGTTCACGACGAACGGAGGGTGCGGCCGTGGCAACGGCCACTCGTCATCATGTGGCAGTAGTGTTCGGTCTGATGGCTGTGTTCGCGGTCCTGGAATCCGGTTTCGAGCATCCAGCGCAGGTTGTCGATTCCATTGGCCTCCTTCTCCGCGGGTAGCATGCCCATGAAAAGCACCAGGGTATTGATCAGCGACATGACGCCGACCACCGCGATGCCGCCAGATTTCAAGACCCGCAGGATTTGGCGTACACCGGCGGACTCCTTGTCGAGCAGGTAGCTCAAGGGACCGCCCACGCAGACCACAGCGCCGAACGATGCCGCGTCGAGTGCACTCAAGTCCGCAAGATCCAAGACCCGGTATTCATCCACCTGGTCGAGAACGCCGAGATCGCGCATATGGTCTTGGTTTAGGGCGAGTTGCACCTCGGAGAGGTCCGATACAACGAGCCGCCGCGCCATGTGCACCAGTTCTTTGGTGTAGATGCCGGCCCCGGCCCCGATCTCCAGCACATCCATGTCGGCCGTGATGTGCTGCCGCAACACGTCCATGTGCACGAGAAAGTTGAGCTCACCCCGCCGGTTGCGTGTCAGCCGGTTCCACTCCTTGTCGGCCACACCATCGTAGTGTGTCCGCGGGAATGCCGGGTCGTAGCCCACGGGTCTTACTCCGGGCGCAAAACGTCCGCTTGGTCTACGCATACCCGCTCAGGCGGTCTTGCGATCGGCAAAGTCGACGGTGAGTCGCTTGCCGAGCACGGTCGCGGCCCTGTCCAACGTCAGCAGGGTCACCGACGGGTTCTCCGGGTCGAGCAGGCGGGCCAGCGCAGAGCGACTGGTCCCCATGCGTCGGGCCATCTCGCTCTTGGTGATGCGCAGATCCGTCATCGTCTGGCCGACCTGCCATGCCAAGACACGCTTGACGGCGATCGCATGGGCATCGGCCAATGCTCCGTCTTCCTCCAGCAACTCGTCGAGCGTGCCGCCAAGGTGGGGGTTTCGTCCGTTGGTCATGTGGATGTCTCCCACTCGCGTTTCCTGTCCAATGCCAGGGCCATGTCCGCTCTCGGCGTTGCGCGTGTTTTCTTGTCGAAGCCATGGACCAGCACCATGTGGGCGTCAGCGATGAAGAACAGAACGCGGGCTGTCCTGTTCTCCAAATTGGTGCGCACTTCGTGCAGCCCGTTGCCCAAGGGTCGACAGTGCGGCATACCCACCGGCCAACCGAACTCGACGGTCTTGACGTCTACGCCGATCTTGAAGCGATCCTTCTTCGCCATGGACTTCAGCCATGCACGCACTGGTTCTGCACCGTCCTCGGTGCGATAGAACACCGCGGACACGCTTGGCTTCGATCATTACCCGCAATGTACCATAAAAGGTCCACCCAAACGCGCCAATGACGGCGGGATGGAGGCACGATGGGGCAGAATGGACCCAGCACAGCGGCACCGCATACGGAACGAACTCGACGCCTCGTGGCAACCACGCCGACGTGGTCGGCTGGTCCGCCTCGGCCGACGCGCGCTCTCAGTCGTGCGATGCAGCAGGCGGTGGCGCGGTCACAACGGAAAGGCTCGGCGGTAGACGGCGAGTCCGTCGTCCGGGCGAAAGCGAGGGAAGACGGTACATACGCGGCGGATTTGTTGGTACGCCAACGGGTGACTGGCTAACCAGGCTGCCCGCTCAGGTGTGGAGTCCAACATCGCAAGACGATCAGCCTGGCGCATACCACGTTCCCCGTCCGGCCCCGTGCCTTGCGAGGTGGCCCGCCGTCACTAGGCGTCTGACGTGGTCCTTGACGGTATTGCGGCTTGTGGCGGTGGCCTTGGCGGCATCGGCGACGGTGACGCGGCCCCGTTCTCGGGCGATCTCCAGGATCCGGACGGAAAGGTCGGGAAGATTGCCTAGGAGAAGCCGCTCGCGATCGATCTTCCGACCTAGGAGGTCCTTTTGCTGTCGCAATGCCGTCAGGAAGTACGAGAGCCAGGGTTGCCAGTCCGGTGTGTCGGTTCCAAGCGAGCGTTGAGTCTGTCGGAGAGCGAGGTAGTAGCCGTCCTTGTTCCGTTCAATCGCGCTCTCCAGCGAACTGTACGGCACGTATGCATAGCCGCTGCGGAGCAGTAGCAGGGTTGTGAGGATCCGGGACAGCCGTCCGTTGCCGTCCTGGAAGGGATGGATGGCGAGCAACGTGGCAACGAACACCCCGATTGCCAGCAGGGGGTGAAGGTCCTGCCGGTCGAGTCTCCGGCGCGTCCAGCCAACGAGGTCGGCCATCCGCATGGGGGTTTCGAATGGTGTCGCCGTCTCGAACACGATACCTAGACTCCTTCCGTCCGGGTCGAATGCTTCGACATGGTTGGGGCGCGTCTTGTATTCGCCGCGATGGCGCTCGTCCTTTGTGGAGTAGCGCAGCAGTTCGAGATGGATTTGCTTGATGTGGTTTTCCGTTGGCTCGATGGATTCCCAATGGGCGAAGACCGTCTGCATAGCGTCGGCGTAGCCCGCTACCTCCTGTTCGTCCCGGGTCGCGAAGGACCGCATTTCGATGTTGGCGAGCAAGCGCTCGACTTCACCATCGCCGAGCGTTGCGCCTTCGATGCGGGTGGACGAGCCGACGCTCTCTATCGTGGCGACGCGGCGAAGGCTGGCCAGCCGATCCGGCGCGAGACGTCCGATGGCCTGCCAAGCGCCTTTGAATTCGTCGATCTGGGCGACGAGTCGGAGCAGCTCGTTGTCAACCTGCGGTTTGGATGGTCGAAACCGCCCATCCATTTGGTCATCCGTTTCCATCCAATAGAGCATGCGCCTAATGCATCCGTTTGTCCATCCGTTTCCATCCGTTTTATGACCTGCGGGGTGACGGCGGTCTTGTTCCCATGCGTTAAAGTGCGCGGTCTTGGCTTGGGGGAGGACGAGTGATGGTCTGGCAGCCGGAAATCGAGGAAATGAAACGCCGGCGGGCGTTCGCCGAGGAGATGGGCGGCGAGGCCGGCATTGCCGAGCAGCGACGGCGCGGCAAGCTGACCGTTCGGGAGCGTATTGATCTCATAACCGACGGAGGATCGTTCCAGGAGATCGGCCAACTCGCCGGGGCGGCCACCTACGAGAACGACAAGCTCGTCCATGTCCGCCCCTCCAACATGATCATCGGCCTCGGCGACCTGAACGGTCGCAAGGCGGTGCTGACGGCGGGTGACTTCACGGTGCGCGGCGGCGCGTCGGACGGCGGCATCGGCAACAAGGGCGGCCATGCCCAGAAAATGGCGTTGGATTGGAAGCTGCCTTTCATCCGACTGCTCGACGCCACGGGCGGCAGCGTCAAGACCTTCGAGCAGATCGGGCGCACCTACATTCCCACCAATCCGGTGACCCCGGGCGGTGTCTCGGCGGCCTATCGGCGGGTGATCGCCGAATCCGACGATCCCGAAGCCAAGCAGGCGGAAATCGAGGCGAAGCTCGAAGCGCTGTCGTCGCCCTTCCGCACGGCGGAAGCGTTCAACATCGAGGACATCATCGATCCGCGGGAAAGCCGTCCGATGGTCTCGGAGTTCGTGCAGATGGCTCAGCCCATGCTTGAGACGCAGTTGGGGCCGAGCCCGATGCCCTACATGCCTTGACGAACGAAAATCCCGTTAGCGGCCCAACGGACGACGGCATCCCGGGCCGCGATCACGTCGACCTGAACCGGCGACGGCGCACGGACTCCGCGCTGGCGGCGCGGTTCAACGCGTTTGCCGACCTCGAATGCGCACCGGGGGGTTCTGGCATGAGCGTCAATTCGCCGACCTACGCCCTGCTCTCCCGATACGTGGCCGTTCGCGGGCCTTTGCTCGCCTTGGCCCGCGAATGTCGACTTGGACAACCGATCCCGAATCTGCTGTTTGCCGCCGTCAAACGTCTTGTCGCCGACACCCCGGATGCGCCGCTTGGACATCACTACCGACGCGCCGCCGAGGGTGCCGCGCCCGCTCGAGGCCTAGCGTACGAGTTTGACGCGTTCTGCCGCTCGCACGCGCACCGGATCGCGGAACTCGTTCGAACGCGGAACGTGCAGACCAACGAGGTGGGCCGGTGTTCGCACCTGATGCCGGCGTTCTGCGTCATCGCCCGGGAGACGGGTCGGGATCTCGCCCTGATCGACATCGGTGCCGGGGCGGGACTGAACCTGCTGTGGAACCGGTTCGACTACCGGTACTCCAACGGCGCCGCCTTCGGTTCCGGTCGATCCCCTGTGCGTATCGCGTGCGAAAGCCGGGGCGAGATGCCGCCGTTGCCGTCGAGCTTCCCCGAGGTGTCCTTTTCCGCGGGCGTGGATCTCAATCCGATCGATCTCGCGGACGACGAGCAGTACCGATGGCTCGAAGCATTGATCTGGCCCGAGCATGCGGATCGAACCGCACTGCTCGCGTCCGCGCGGGAGGTGTGGCTGCAGCAACCGCCCCGCGTGGAGGCGGGGGACGCGCTCGAGCGGCTGCCGGACCTCGTCGCCGAAGCCCCGGCCGATGCCGCGCTCTGCGTGTTCCATTGTCACGCGCTGAACCAATTTCCCGTGCAGGCGCGGGAGTCCTTCGCAGGTCTGCTGCGTGCGGCAGCCCAATCGCGTCCACTATTCCACATCTCGTCGGAGGGCGAGCGCCTTGAGGCCACCCGCCTGGAAGGTGGCCGTTCAACCAGGTTGCTGTCCGTGCTACGCAGTGCGCACGGTCGTTGGATCCAGTGGTAGCCTGACGTTCCCGAGCCCCCTACGAGAAAAGGAATCCCATGGAACTACGCCCCAATCGGGTCCGCCGCAAACTGGAGGCCGGTGAACCCGCGTTCATCGTGGGCGGCGTCACGCACGCGGACGACATCGACGCCCTCGGTCCCGTCGGCTTCGACGGCATCTGGCTTGAAGGCGAGCACGGCGGCGTCGATGCCGCCGATCTCGGGAACCTGACCCGGGCCTGCGACATCTGGGGAATGACCTCGCTGGTGCGCGTCAACCGCAACGACCAGGCCCTCATCTACCGCACCTTGGACCGGGGGACCCAAGCCATCGTCGTGCCCCACGTCGACACTCGCGCGGATGCCGAGAACGTGGTTGCGGGCGGCAAGTTCCCGCCGCTCGGCAAGCGTGGTCTGTTCACGAGCCGTCAAGGCTACGGCGTCGGTGACTACCTCGCCCGCGCCAACGACGAGACGCTTCTGATCGCGCTCATCGAGGACATCGTGGCCTGGCGGAACCTCGACGAGATCCTCGAAGTCGACGGCATCGGCGTGTTCTTCGTCGCGCCGTCCGACTTCGCGGCGTCAATGGGTCACATCGGCGATGTCGGCCACCCGGACGTTCAGGAGAAGATCGAGGATTCGCTGCGTCGCATCGTTGCCGCGGGCCGAACCGCCGGTACGCTGTGCATGAACGACAATGTCCAGCGTTTCGCGGAGATCGGCGTCAGGTGTTTCTTCACGTCGACGGGACCTTGGGTTGCCGCCGGCGCGAGAGCCTTCAAAGAGAACGCATTGAAGGGCGTCTGAGGACTACAACGCTTGGTTGCCCATCTGCGGGTACTGCACCGGAAACAGGATCGGGAGCAGGCGCCTTGCGTCCCCGCGAACGTCGATGCCGTTCACGGCCGCGATCTCGTCGGCGGTTTCACAGCCCAGCAATAACTGGGCGATGGCTTGATCGCCAATGATCGCGTGGTCCGATTCCATCGTGGGCGCGTCGTAGATCGTTACTCCCTCGTCGCCAAAGTCGATGGTTACGCGTTCGGTTGCCGCCTGGTCCAGAAGGACGATGGTCAGCGAGCCGCGCCATGCCGACAGGGGCGAAGCCATCAACCGTGCGAGCAACATTGGACCAAGTTTGCCGAGCACCGACGCTAGATTGACGATCCGCACCACGTACCAACGCGCCTTTCCTAGCCGCGTCCCTGTCGCCAGGCGGCAAGAGCCCATCTGGCGCAGTTTCGTGCCGACTGCGCTCTTGTAGTGCAGCCGGTCGAACAACACCTCGTCGCACTCCCAGGCCTCGGCGATGGCGCGGATCACGGCGAGACAGGTGTCCGCGTCGCCGGCAACTTCATCGACCCAGAGGGAAGCGTCGCTTGGGATGACGCATTCCAGGTCATCGCCCAGACGCGTCACGATGACCCGCGTCGAGTCCGACCGGAGACGCCAGCGGCGACCGGCGTCGAGGACGTCGAGCACCGGATCGGCGAGCTGGACATCCTCGGGCCAGCCGGGTGCTTCGAGCAGCACAATTGCGTCCCCCGCATCGAGTCGAGACACCTCGCTGATCGCTAACGTGAATCGACGATCTGGGCTCACGCTGACATAGCCGTCGGCGGATCCGCCTTTGTCTCCCTGCCCGTTCCAAACGTGAGCGATGAACAAGCCCGGATGCTTGTTTCGACGATAGGTCGGACGACGGACGGTTCCGGTGAGCGCGGCGTGGCTGTCGTTGAACGCGGCCGCAAGGTCGTCCCGGTGCACGGCGTCGATTCGCTCGAGATCGGGAGTCGTCCCGCTCGGCAGATCGCTGGTCGCCACGCGCCACTGAAGGGCGCGCCAGCCGAGCGTGAAACCGTTGCCCAGCCAGAACGCTTCGTCGTCGAATGTCACCGCCATGTCGTAGCCCGCCTCGCGCATCGCGCGGACCGCGTCCCTGTACGCCGGCGCCAGTACGTCGTCGCGGTTACCGAAGTCGGGATCCAGCACCTCGCCATTGAAGCCGCATGCCCGGACCTCCGCCGATCCGATCCGCAGCATAAGGTCGTAGGCATTGACGGCCCCCACCAGCCTCTCCGCCCCGTTCTCGCGGATGAACGCCGCGCGCGACACCTCCCAGTCGGCGTGGCTGTCCGACAGCCGTCCCGCCCGCCACTCCCGTCGGCTCGGATGATCCTCGGCTTCGAACAGGCTGTAGATCGCAGGCGCGTCTACGGTGCGGTCGGGCGCTGCCAGGCGCAGCACACGTTCGCTGAAGACGTCGTCCCGGGACGGTCGGTTCTCGTGCAGGAAGTCCTCGGTCATCTTTGCCATTCTCCTCTTGAGTGTCGATCTGGCGTCGTGCAGGCGTTTCTTGATCGTCGTAAGCGGTAGTCCGAGGAAGGCCGCGACATCGGGGCCCGACATGTCGCTCATGTAGTACAAAATGACCGCCTCGCGCTGGGCTGCGGGCAGCGCTGCCACGGCGCGCTGCACACAGGCGCCGATCTCGTCGATGGCCTTGGCCTCGTCCGGTGTTTCGCGGTGGTCGATCAGACTTTCGTCCTCCGGAAGCACAAGCTCGACGTGCCGGCGCCGCCGGATGCGATCGCAGTGCTTGAACACGATGGTGCGCAGCCAACCGACGAAGGCCGCAGGCTCGCGAAGCTGCCCAAGGTTGCGGATCATCGTCACCAGGGACTCCTGCGCGGCGTCTTCAGCAAGGTGATAGTCGCCGAGCAATGAGAGGGCGTAGGCCAGGACCGAATCCTGGAATCGCAGGACGAGGTTACGCAACGCGTCCCGCCGTCCGGCTTGCGCGTCGCGGATGTCCGTCTCCGTGTTTCGATTTGTGTGGTGCAGCATTTGTGGATAAGACCCACGGGGGAAGGAGATGGATACCTGCGGTGCAGCTCGCAACTGCCCGCCCCGCCCCCGCCCTTGACGACAATCTTCCCATGCACGACGATCAGTTGTTTCGGCCATCGGGGAGAGGGAAATGGCGGAAGCAGCGGAACAACTGGGCGTGGTCGCGACCCGCGCCAGCGTGGCGATGGGTGCCCGGGTGGAAGGCATTGATCTCGCGCAGGATGGCGGAGCCCACGTGATCGCCGAACTGCGCGAGTTACTTCTCGAACATCACCTGCTCGTATTACCCGGCCAGGAACTCTCGGCGCTTGAACTCGAGGCGTTCGGTCGCCGCTGGGGCGACCTCCTTACCCATCCGGCCACCAAGCATCGCGACACAGACTATGTGCAGTTCATCGGCAGCAAGGCCGCCAAGCAGTTCACCTTCTTCCGGGGCGTTCATCCCTTCGGCGGCGGCTGGCATTCCGACATGACCTGGCACTCGACCCCGCCGTTCATCACCGGTCTGCACGCGCAGCGCCTGCCTTCGTCCGGCGGCGACACCGCGTTCGCGAACCAGCACCTCGCCTACGAGAACTTGACCGAGGACCTTAAGGAACGAATCGCCGGGCTCACGGCGTTCCACACCGGCAAGGTGTTCGGACCCGATGTCGAGGACTCGGTCCATCCGGTGGTACGCACGCACGATGAAACCGGCCGCAAGGCGCTCTACGTCAACGGCAACTTCACCAAGTACATCCTCGACATGCCGGAAGACGAGAGCGAACTGCTCCTGTTCCGGCTACTCGCCCACTGCACCCGTCCGGAGTTCGTCTACCGTCACCATTGGGAGTTGAACGACCTCGTGCTATGGGACAACCGCTCGGTGATGCACTACGCCGTCCGCGACTACGACGAGGCGCGCATCATGCACCGCATCGTGGTCAGGGGCGGCAAGCCTTCGTAGGGGCGACCCTTGTGGTCGCCCGCCCGCAAACAAGCGGGGGCGGGCAAACGCGGGCGGGGACGAACCCCGCCCCTACGCCGACCAAGACCCGCTAAACCTGTGCTTCTTCCTGGCCGACCGGTTCACCTGCCGCCCGTGCCCGTTCGAGTCGGCTCGCTTCAGCCGGGATCAACTCCCCGCGCAGAAGCAGGAGCAGGATCCCCGGTATCGCCAGGAACGATAGCGATAGCAAAAGGCTCCATCGCAGCGCTTCGCCGGGCACCATCCCCGTGCCAGTCAACACGTCGCTCATTTCGCCCACCGCGTACGGGCCGACGGCTAGGCCCACCGTTGCCATCAAGACGTAGAACGCGGACGCGATGGCCCGCATTCTCGGCATGACGAGGTCGTTCACCGTGCTTGCAGCGGCGCCGATCCAGCAGGAGGCGAACACGCTCACGATGAAGTTGAAGACGTAGGCCGTGATCAGATGGTCGGTCAATAGGAGGCCCAGCGCCGTCGGCACGGTGCCGACGACCGAGAACAGGCCCACGTATACCCGGGCGTTGCCGGTCCGGGGTTTCAACCGATCGGCGATGATGCCGCCCAGCGTGGTGCCGAGCCAACCGCCGAGCGCGAAGGACAGGCCCAACACGAGCCCCGCCTCCATCGGGCTGATGCCGTAGACCCGGATGAAGAACGGCGGTGCCCAGCCGCCGAATGCGTAGGCGACCAAGGCGATGGTCGGGAATCCCACGGCTGCGTAGACGAACGCCCGGCAGGAGAACATCATCGCGAACGCCGCCGGGTCTCGAAGGCCCAACGCTTGGATCCATGAGAAAGCCGCATAGGTGCCGATGCCCAGCGCGATCCACTGCTCGGGATCCGAAGTGAGTTCGATCAGCCCCCAGGCAACAAGGGCGATCATCACTGCCCCGAGCAGGTTGCGTGCAATGACCCGCGAGTCGGCTTTCTCGCGAGCCAACGTCCAGACCGTGAACGGCGGCAGCACGGCCATCAGCTCCTGGAACGTCGTCCGAAAGGGATGCGGATGCGCGGGGGTCACCAATCCTTCGCTCAATCCCCGGATCGGCTCGCGCAGCGTGGCCACCCAGACCGCCATCACGAGACCGGGCAGTCCGACGGCGATGTAGGCTGCCTGCCAGCCCTTCAGGCCGAGTGGAGCGAGGGACGGATCCGGATAGGCTGATTCCCAGGAACCGACGATCCAACCCCCTAGGAAGATGCCGATGCCCGCGCCGATGTAGATGCCGCTCGAATAGATCGCGAGTACCGTGGCGCGCATCGCGGGCCGGAAGTAGTCCGACAGCATTGAGAACGCTGCCGGCGTCGCACTGGCCTCGCCGATGCCCACGCCGACCCGGTAGGCAGCGAGCGACGCGAAGCTGCGCGCGGTGCCCGAGAGCGCGGTCATCAGGCTCCAGAACCCGATCCCGATGGCGATGAGATTCTTGCGCGTCCAGGTGTCCGCCAGCCTGCCTAGGGGAATGCCGAAGATGGCGTAGAAGACCGCGAACGCCGTGCCGTAGAGAAACCCGATCTGGGCGTCGGAAATGCCAAGGTCGGCTTTGATCTCCTCGGCGAGGATCGTGATGATCTGGCGGTCGATGAAGTTGATGACGTAGACGATAACCAAGACGACCGTGACGTAGCTGGCGTAGCGACCGCCTACCTTTGGGGCGTCGTCTTGCGCAGGATCGGACATCATTGAACCCTCGACATGCCGAACGGTCAGTCTACGCCGCAGAACTCCGTAGGGGCGACCCTTGTGGTCGCCCGCAGGCCATGGGCTGCTCGCGCCCGGGACGGGACAAGCCCGTCCCCTACGAGGCGTTCCCGATGGCCTCGTCCCTACACCCGAAACCGGTGCGGCCCAAAGTCCGCCTCGTAGTACGGTGCGACGTTGGTACCGGGCGGAATCAAACGGTCGATCGCCTGACGGTCGTCATCGGTGAGTTCCACCTCCCCCGCCGCCAGGTTGTCCTCGAGTTGCTCCATCGTGCGCGGGCCGACGATCGGGCTGGTCACCCCGGGTTGCGCCATCACCCACGCGAGAGCGATCTGCGACACCGTCGTGTCGTGGGCGCGGGCCAGGGGTTCGAGGCCGTCGACGATGTCGAAGACCCGCTCGTTGAAGCGGCGCGACTGGACCCTGTTAGCGGTCGCGAAACGCGTTCCTTCCGGCGGTTCCTCCCCGCGACGGTACTTGCCGGTGAGCAGACCCCCGGCAAGCGGACTCCACGGGATCGTGGCAACGCCGTAGGTTCTTGCCATCGGCATGAGCTCCCGTTCCACGCGACGGTCGAGCAGGTTGTAGGGCTGCTGCTCGCAAACGAACCGGTTGAGACCGTACTTCTCGGACGCCCACAGCGACTCGACGAACTGCCACGCCGCGAATGTCGAGGTACCGAGATAGCGCACCTTGCCTTGATGGACCAGGTCGTCCAGCGCCCGCAGCGTCTCGTCGATGGCGGTATCCGACCGCGGCCGGTGGATCTGATAGAGATCGATGTAGTCGGTGTCCAGGCGTTTGAGGCTCGCCTCGCAAGCCGCAACGATGTGCCGTCGGCTCGCACCCCGGTCGTTGGGATCGTCCGACATGCCGCCGTGGAACTTCGTCGCAAGCACGATGCGGTCCCGCTTGCCGTTGCGTTTCAGCGCCTCGCCGGTGACTTCCTCGCTCCGTCCGCGCCCGTAGACGTTGGCGGAGTCGAAGAAGTTGATGCCGGCGTCGATGGCTCGATCGACGATGGCGTAGGACTCTTCCCGCGTGGTGCGGGTGCCGAACAGCATGGTTCCCAAACACAGGTCGCTGACTTGTACGCCAGTACGACCGAACAGTCGCAGTTCGATTGCCATCTGTTTCCCTCCTCATTGCGAAGCGAACCATTCTAAGCGTGGCAAGGATGGTCTTGTCGCCAACGCGTCGCATCCGCCAAACTGCCGCTCTCCGGTTTAGGGGGAGAGCATGGAGATCGAGAACTGGGAATCCGCCGGCGCTCTGCCGTTGCTCTACGGGGAGCTCAAGCAACTTGGCCTGGAGTCCAACGTCGCGGAACTAGAGGCGTTCGGGTTCACCGTGGTGCCACCGGATAAGGTCGGGCCGCCGGAGTTCCACCTAGAGGTCAAGGAGGCGGTGGAACGCGTCGTCGCCGACCGCTTCGGATCGTTGGATACGCACATCGACCGCTGGGACAACGTCAACGACCAGCTTCGGTTCCTGATCTGGGAGGATCCGATCTTCGAGAAGGTCACCTACAACCCCGCGGGCCTCGGGCTCGTGCAATACCTGCTCGGCACCAACTGCATCCTGAGCCTCGTCAATGCGTGGGTGAAAGGCCCCGGCGAACGGCGCACGGGCATCCACGGCGACTATCTCGATCCGACCCGGGACGCGCTCCCCCCGATCAATATCAATGCCAACGTCCACCTGATGCTCACCGACTACTCGAAGGACGACGGCGCCATCTCGTTCCTGCCGGGAAGCCACCGCTGGCGTCGCCAGGCGACACCGCCGGAGAGCAAGTACTGGGCGGACAAGGCGCATGCGGTGGAGGCTCAAGCGGGATCCATGGTGATCTGGGGCAACCACACTTGGCACGGCTCGTACCCGAAGACGACACCGGGCGTGCGCATGACACTTCAGTGTGAATACATGCGGCCCCGCTTCCAGCCCCAGGAGCCGTTCCGCGAGACGGTGACCCAGGAAGCGCTGGACCGTAACCCGGTACGGTTCGCCGGCCTGGTGGATGTCTACGCCCCGTTCCCGTTCGGCAAGAACGACCGCATCATGGACGAACGCCAACTCGACGCGCCGCCGGGCACCGGCCACGATCAGCCGGCCGAGAAATACTGCAGCCTGTTCGACACCGAACCCGCGAAGGGCCGGGTGACGCTACGGCCGCAATACGACTACTTCGCCCACGACGGCCTCATGGCGTGGGAACGCTATGCGGCGTACGGGGAGAGAGTTCGGTCAAAGCGGGAAGCGGCGGCAGGAAACCGGTAACGCTTGGAGGGCAGGACCGAAATATTGAAAGTTCTACTTTGGAATATCATGATATTCTAAAGTGCATGTTCAAACGAAAGATCCGTCTGCCGGCGCCCGGAAACGAGACTTTCTTCCTCTGGGGACCGCGTCAAGCCGGCAAGACCACGCTCCTGAAGGCTCGATACGGCGAATGTCGCTGGATCGATCTGTTGAAGTCGGACGAGTTTAGGCGATATGCCTCAAACCCCGAACTGCTACGACAGGAGATTGAGGCTCAAGACGTCGTCGAAGGGACCCAAGTCGTCATTGACGAGATTCAGAAGGTTCCGGCGCTGCTCGACGAGGTCCACTGGCTGATCGAAAACCGACGCGTTCACTTTGCGCTTTGCGGCTCCAGTGCGCGCAAAGTGCGGTACGGTGCAGCCAACCTGTTGGGCGGACGAGCGCTACGCTATCAACTGCACGGGCTCACGGCTGGCGAAATCGGCCCCGACTTCGACCTAGACCGCTTGCTCAACCACGGCTATTTGCCGCGCGTGTTCGATTCGGAACGACCCGGACGACTGCTGGACGCCTACATCGGCGACTACCTCAAGGAGGAGGTGGCTGCAGAGGGATTGGTTCGCAACCTACCTGCCTTCTCCGGATTCCTGGACGCCGCTGCCTTGAGCGACGGCGAACTGATCAGCTTTTCGAACATCGGTACCGACTGCGGCGTCACGGGACCGACGGCGAGGTCGTACTTCGAGATTCTGGAGGACACGCTCCTCGGTCGGTGGCTTCCTGCGTACCGGAAACGTCCGAAGCGTCGGGTCACGGGAGCGCCGAAGTTCTATCTTTCGGACGTGGGTGTGGTCAATCGACTGGCGAAGCGTGGCCCGCTCGTGCCCGGTTCGGAACTCTATGGCAGGGCGTTCGAGAACTGGGTCTTCCACGAGCTGTCGGCCTATCTGGACTACACCGAGCAAGGCGACGAGCTTTCCTATTGGCGCCTGGCGGGCGGGACCGAGGTCGACTTCGTCGTTGGCGACATGCGCGTCGCTGTCGAAGCCAAAGCGGGCGGGCGAGTCGCATCACGGCATCTGAAGGGGTTGCGTAGCCTGGTGAAGGACCACCCGGACATAGGCAGACGTGTGGTGGTGTGTCTCGAACCACGGGCTCGGCGTACCGAGGACGGGCTAGATGTTCTGCCCGCGCGGACGTTTGCCAAGCAACTGTGGGAAGGTTCTCTTGTGTAGGCGTGCACTCGACGTCGGTCATTTCATGGCGCGACTCGCAACGGCGTTTCACATCGCCGGTTCACCGACTGGCACCGCTGCAATCCGCCGCGCGTACTCGTCCGGCAATCCATGCTCGGTTGCGCCGCGCATCACGTGTGCCTTGTACCAATCCAGGGGGCGCAACGCGGGGTCGATCTTGTCGGGCCTCGCCATGTAGGTGACGGCTTCGCGGACGACGGTATCTGCCTCTACCCGTACCGTGTGTTCGTCGTAGCCGATGCCGAGGCCTTCCGCTGCGTCGAGACCGTCTCTTTCGGCGCGATCGATCTCGTAGAGCACGCCCCAGACCGCCGTGCCGGGTGCGTCCGACGGCTCGATGTCGCACTTGCCGGAACCGTCGCGACCGAGCTTGTGCCAGCGCAATGTGTACCCGGGCAGTCGGGCTCTGCCCAATGAGGTTGCCGAAGGGGTCCGAACGCGCAGACGTTCGCTGGACATGTTCGAGCCGTAGGCGAAGTAGAGGTACGTGTCCTTGGTCGCGGTCGGTTTGTCTTGCTCGCCCACAGGCCTAGCTGAAGACGTGGTGACCGTCACCCGGCCACGGATGAAGTCCCGAGAGGCCGCCACGAGTCTTGCCGGCCGGCTTACAGGGCCAGCGTCGTGAAGCGACCGGGTTCCTTCACGTAGTCGGGATCCGTTTGCCAGATCGGTGCGCCCATGTTTTCGCGTGCAGCGACGAGGGCGCCGTCGAAACCCATGATCGAGTCGGCCAACGCGACGATGCGCCGATTGGGCGATGCGTAGGACGAAGCTTTGCGTAGCGCCTTCACGGACGTGGCCGGATTGCCGGTCTGCAGCACGTGTGCGATCAGTGCCACGGCGGAGGACCGGCTGATCCCGGCGTGGCAGTGGGTCAGGAGAGGCGTTTCTCCGTCCCATGTCCGGAGGAACGTGATCAGATTTTCGATGTGATCGGCCTGCGGCATTACTTCGCCGGGTCGGGGTTCGACGATGTCGTCGACCGGGCAACGGTAGTGCCGTGCAGGCTTGACTTCCGGTGGTGTAGGGGGTTGAGCATTCGGCTGGATGATCGACACGAGGTCGCGCACGCCGAACCGCCGCACCAGACTTGGCATGTCGGCGAGGCTAGTAATGTAGATGGTCACGACCGCTCCGAGTCGAGCAACATCACAGTATACCAAGCACCGGCAACGGACCGGGCCGCCGACGTGCAGGGAACACGGTCGTAGGGGACGGGCTTGTCCCGTCCCGTTGCCGAGACAACCGAGATTCGGCCACGGGCGACCGCAAGGGTCGCCCCGACGGCGCGCATCGAGTTTGCTTCACAAACTCCGGCGAGATAGGTTAGACGGCTTGACTCGAACAGGAGTGGGGGAACCACATGGCAGAAGTCAACGGCGCGCAGTTGATGGCGCGCAGTCTCAAACAACAGGGGGTCGACTACATCTTCGGCATCGTCGGCTTTCCGGTGCAGGGCTTCGCGGCGGAAGCGCAGCGGGCGGGCATCACCTATGTCGGCATGCGCAACGAGCAGGCGGCGAGCTACGCCGCGCATGCGGCCGGCTACCTGACCGGCCGGCCGCAGGCGTGTCTGACGGTGTCCGGCCCGGGCGTAATCCACGCCTTCGCGGGTCTCGCCAACGCCAAGCAGAACTGCTGGCCGATGATCCTGATCGGCGGCGCGTCGCCGGTCTACCAGAACGGCATGGGCGGCTTCCAGGAAGAGCGCCAGGTCGAACTGGCGGCGCCCTATTGCAAGTACGCCCATGCCATCGAGCACGTGCACCGCATTCCGTACTACGTCAACCAGGCGGTTCGCCACTCGCTGTACGGCCGCCCCGGACCGGTGTACCTGGACTTCCCGGACGACATCATCCGCGGCGAATGCGACGAGGACGAGATCATCGAGGCGGCAGCCGTGCCGGAACCGCCGCGCACGATGGCCGATCCCGATGCCGTGGAAGCGGCGCTGTCCGCGCTGGAATCCGCCGAACGACCCTTGGTGGTGGTCGGCAAAGGCATGGCCTGGTCGCGGGCGGAAGACGAGATCCGCGAGTTCATCGAGCGTACCCAGTTGCCGTTCCTGAACTCGCCGATGGGCAAGGGGACGATGCCCGATGACGATCCCCTTTCCGTGGGTGCCGCTCGAAGTACGGCATTGCGGGAAGCCGACCTGGTCTTCCTGATGGGCGCACGCCTCAACTGGATCATGCATTACGGCCTGCCGCCGCGCTTCAATAAGGATGTACGCATCATCCAGCTCGACATCGAGCCGGAAGAGATCGGCGCCAACGTACCGGCCGAGGTCGCCTTGGTGGGTGACGGCAAGGCGGTGGTCGGCCAGTTGAACCGGGCGCTCGACAACCGCCAGTGGTTCTATCCCTCGGAGACGCCATGGCGCGCCGTCCTTCAAGAGAAGGCCCAGGCCAACATGGAAGCCGTGCAGCCGATGATCGACGACGACTCGGCGCCCACGAACTACTACCGGGCCTTCAAGGACATCGTCGACTGGCTGCCCCACGACGCCATCATCATCGGCGAAGGTGCCAACACCATGGACATCGGCCGTACGCAGATGCCGAACCGGCTCGCCCGGCATCGGCTGGATGCCGGAACGTACGGCACCATGGGCGTGGGCTTGGGCTTCGCGGTTGCCGCGGCGGTCACCAACCCGGACAAGCCGGTCGTGTCCGTGCAGGGCGACTCGGCGTTCGGGTTCACCGGCATGGAACTCGAGACCATGGTCCGATACAACCTGCCGGTGAAGATGATCGTGCTCAACAACGGCGGCATCGGCGGCGGTGTGCACCCGCTCAAGGAAGGCCAGACACTGCCTCCGGGCAACCTCACCTACGGCGCTCGTTACGAGGGGATGCTCGAGGCATTGGGCGGCAAGGGCTTCTACGTGGAAGATCCGAAGGATCTCCGAGCGGCGCTGGACGAGGCCATGGCCTACAACGGCCCCACGTTGATCAACGTGCCGCTCAACCCGAGGGCGGGGCGAAAGCCGCAGCAGTTCGGCTGGTTGACGACCTAGCCGGCCTCTGCGATGAGCGAAGCCAAGCTCTACGAGGCGGCGTATCCGTTCCAGGACGATGTCCTCGCCTTGCCGGTGGAGGACATCGACCGCGCGGCCGCTTGGTACGGGGAGCGTTTCGGTCTCACCGAGGTCGAACGTCGTGACGAACCGGTGCCGACGGTCATCCTCGAGCGCGACGGCGTGAAGATCGGGTTCGCGATCAACGGCGGTGACGCGAGCAACGACGGTGCTGCCATCCTCGTCACGGACATCCAGCGTGCCAGCGACGAATTGGCGGCGAACGGCGTAGAGACCGGGAACCCGCGCGTCGACGAGCGCGACGATGGAAAGTACCAAGTGTTTTTCGTCGTCGCGCCGGACGGATTGTGTTTCTACTTCCACCAACCGATCGACTAGGGGCCATGATCGGATAGTCGGATGAGCGAAGCCACCGTCATCCTCGTCACCTTGGTCGCCTACAAGGTGATGATGATCCTCATCGGCCTCTGGGCGGCGTCACGGAATCGCAGCGAAGCGGACTTCTTTCTCGGCGGCCGGGGTCTCGGCCCCTTCGTCGCAGGACTCTCCTACGCGGCGAGCACCTCGTCGGCCTGGGTCATCCTCGGCTTCTCGGGGTTCGTCTACGCCGTCGGCTTGAGCGCGCTTTGGATGATTCCCGGGATTCTCGGCGCGTACGCCGTGGTGTGGCTCTACTTCGGGCGCCGCGTACGGGAGGAGTCGATCGAGCATCAACAGGTCACCCTGACGGACTTCCTGGTCCAGGACGGCCACGGGAATTGGAAGCGGGTGGCCACCCTAGCCGCCGGTGTCCTCGTCCTGTTTTGCTTCGTCTTCTATGTCGCGGCGCAACTTGATGCTGCCGGAACGGCGCTCACCGAACATTTTGCGGTCAATACCACCTCCGCGATCGTCATCGGCGCACTGATCGTGGTGTTCTATTCCCTGGTCGGCGGTTTCTGGGCGGTTTCCGTCACCGACACCGTGCAGGCGGCGATCATGATGATCGTGTCGGTGGGCGTTCCCATCGCGGCGCTGGCGGCCGCCGGCGGTCCGGAGGAGGTCTGGACCGCGCTATCGGCAACCATGCCCGCCGAATACCTGAGTTTCGGCGGGGGACATGCGGGATTCGTGCTGGTTGGTTTCACGGTGGGTCTCGTCGGCATGTCCCTGGGCGCGCTGGGACAGCCGCACCTGCTGGCCCGGCTGATGGCGGTCAAGGGCGAAGCGGAGCGTCGGCAGGCGTTCGGGATCGTCTTCGGATGGGGTCTCGTGGTGTTCACGGGCATGGTTGCGCTGGGTCTGTCTGGCCGTGTGCTGGTGCCCGACATCGGCAACGCCGAGGCGCTTTTCTACCGTGCGGCCAGCGACTTCCTGCCGCTTGTCCTCGCCGGTATCGCGACGGCGGCGACGCTGTCGGCCGTCATGTCCACGGTGGACTCCCTGCTCTTGGCCGCGGCGGGTGCGGTCGCTCACGACATGGGCGTCAATCGGCGATTCCCCGGTCACGAGGCGTGGGCGTCGCGGGCGGCGATGTTCGCGGTGGCCGCCTTGGCCGTGGCCCTCGCCCTCAGCATGCCGGACACGATATTCAACCGGGTGTTGTTCGCGTGGTCGGCATTGGGCGCGGCGTTCGGCCCGATCGTGTTGTTCCGCGTCATGGGCCATGTCGTCCAGGCGGGACCGGCACTCGCTGCGATGTTGTCGGGATTCGCCGTCACGGTGCTGTTCTTCAGCTTGGGCTCGGCCCCGCCCACCGACTCGATGCTGTCTCAAGCCGCGCACATGCCGGGAGACCCGTTCGAGCGCGTCGTACCGTGGTTCGCTCCGGTGCTGATCCTCTGGTTCGCGACTCTGCGCCGGGGTCAGCGGGACGCCGTGGCGAGTTGATCGCGTTCCCAGGCCCTCACCTTGGGGATGGCGGCATCGAAGACCCGCTCGTAGTTGAGTCGCTCCACCTGCGCTCGGGTTTCGGCACTCAGCCGCTGCCATAGAGGTCCGTAGTCCACGTAGGTCTTGGCGTAGCGATCCCAGTTCAACGGCGCGACGGAATCCGTGCCGAACAGGAACCGCGTCGGGTGCTTCTCGATCAGCGCAGCCCAGACAGCGGCGGTGTCCGCAGTGGCAACGACGTACTTGGCGACCTCGTCCCAGGAGATATCCATCACGACATGGTCGAAGCCGGGGTCGTCTAGCATTTCCTCGAGCAGCGCGACGTGTTCATCGGCCGGGCCCACGAAGCGCCCCAACCCGGTGTGCGCCCAGATCACCGAAGCGCCCGGGTGCGCGGCAAGCACGCGGAGCAGGCCGTCGTAGTGCGTCGGCCGTTCGCCTGCTCGCACGGTGTCGATGTCGCAGTGCAGGATCGCCACCAGGCCGATTTCGGCCACGGCCTCGAGGATCCGGTCCAGCGCCGGGTTGCGCAGGCTAGCGGCATGGCCGGCGATCTTCGACGACACGAACTCCTTGTGGACGCTGAACTCGCCGATGCCGGCGAACACGCCCGGGAACGTGAGGAGGACGCGTCGGATGTGGTCGGCGGCATACATGTCGGTGGGATTGAAGCCCGTGATCATCGGATCGACACGCGCCTGCTGCGCCTCATCCAGGGACCGGTATTCCATGGCGATGACGGCGTCGACGAACGAGTAGTAGTAGAGCGCCGCGTCCGAGAGCAGGTAGTAGTTCGGCGCCCGGTCGCCCGAGATGAAGTAGTCCCATTTCTGCTGCAACGGAATGCCGAACATGGCGACCCGGCCCACGCGGCCGCCCACGATCTTGAAGTAGTCCTTGGCCGTGATGCCGCGCTGGACGTAGTTCAACAGGTGGAAGTGGACATCGTTGAAGAGCGCCGACTCGCTGACCGACGCGGCGTCCTCATCCGCCGCCCGGACGGTACCGAGCCCCAACAGTAACAGCCCGCCGGAAAACGCGATGATCGAGACGGCACGCCGTGACGACGCCGTAGGGGCGGGGCTTGTCCCCGCCCGAGCCGCCAGCGACACCCCATTCGTCTTCCGGGCGACGGCGCGCCCTGACGGGCGCGTTAGGGTCGCCCCTACGGTTCGCGCCGCCACCGGTGCCGTCGCTAGCTGCGCAGCACGCGTCCGGCGTATTCCCCGGTCAACTCGTCGTCGCGCAGTATCACGCTGCCGTTGCACACGGTCGCGTGGTAACCCGCCGCCCGCTGGATGAACCGCGGTGCGCCGAACGGGAAGTCGTGGACGATCTTGGGCATGCGCTCTTCGAGGCGGTCGATGTCGAACACGTTGATATCCGCCTGTTTTCCGACGGCCAACGTGCCCCGGTCCTCGAGCCCCAGGACATGTGCAGGAACGGCGCTGATCCGCCGCACCGCTTCCTGGATGGAATAGACGCCACTGTCCCGGTGCCAGTGCGACAGGATGAACGTCGACCAGCCGGAGTCGATCATCTGGCTGACGTGCGCGCCGGCATCGCCAAGGCCAGGCATCGCCCAGTCGGTGGTGATCAGCTTCTCCAGGTGATCGAGGTTCACGTTGAACCCGCGCATGTGGAATAGCGCCTTGCCGTTGGTCTCGTCGGTCAGTCTGAGCCAGGTCTCGACCGGATGTTCGCCGGCGGCTTCCGCCATCGCAGGCAGATTGTCCGACAGGTCCTGCGTGTAGCAGGGCCGCGCCGCATCGCCCATGTAGAACCAGCGCCGCATGCCGTTGATGACGGCGTCGCCCTGCGCCTTAACCTCGTCGACGAGACGCTGCCGCGTTTCGGGGTCCCGGATCGCCTTCACGCGCCCGTCGAGGTCGAGTTTCCGCACTTCGTTCCAGGCCGGCGTGCGGAAGAAATTGTTGGTCGACAAGCCGCCGACGCCTCCGCCGCTGCGGGGAACGGTCACCGACGTGACGTTCAGGCCCTCGGCCCGCATCGCGGACACCCGCTTGTCGAGGCGCTCGGTGCCGATTTCCGCCGCACAGCTGAAAAGCGCACCCCGCGCCATGCGCGCCTCGTCGGCGATGAGGTCGCACTCCTCGTCGAATTCGCGGAAGTCCGAGACGGTCTGCATGATCCCGCCGTGCGTGCCGACCTCTTTCGCCACGGCGCGCAGTTCGGCACGATCCGCGAAGGTGCCCGGAATGGAGCGACCGTCGGGCAGGCGGTGCTGGGGCAGGCGGTTGGTCGAGAAGCCGACCGCGCCTTCCTTAACCGACTGGCCCGCCAGCTCGGCGATCTGCCGGATCTCGTCCTCGGTCGCGGGTTCCTCCACCGCGCGTTCGCCCATCACGTAGAACCGCGTCGCGCAGTGCCCGACCAGGCCGCATATGTTGATCGCCGGACCGAGCTGGTCCAGGGCGTCGAGATAACCGCCGTACGACTCCCAGTTCCAGGGCAGGCCGTGCAGGATCGCCTGCTTGGGGATGTCCTCGACGGTCTCCATCATCCCGGCGAGGAATTCCCGGTCGGTGGACTTGCAGGGTGCGAAGGTGACACCGCAGTTCCCGAACAGCGCCGTGGTGACGCCGTGCCAGCTAACCGACGTAACGTCGCGGTCCCAGCCGATCTGCGCGTCCAAATGCGTGTGAAGATCGATGAAGCCAGGCGACACGTTCAAGCCCGCCGCGTCGATTTCCCGCTTGCCCTTGCCGGCGACCTTGCCGATCTCGACGATCTGATCGCCGTCGACCGCGACGTCGGCTTGGTATGGCTCGGCGCCGGTTCCGTCGACGACGCTGCCGCCCCGGATAACGAGGTCATGACTCATGGTGTTTCCCCCCACCCATTGTTCGTTGCTTGTCCGCAAGATCATAGACCAGCACGGGGAGGGGTGCCATTGAGGCTGACTCGACCATCGTGCCTATAATCCCTGCATGAAGGTGGAACCACTGACTCCGGTGATCGGCGCCGAAGTGCTCGGGGTCGATCTCGCCCGCTTGGATGATGCCCGCTTCGCGCGGGTCGAAGCGGCCCTGTTGGACAGGCAGGTTCTGTTTTTCCGGGACCAGGAGCTCGACCTCGAACAGCACAAGGCACTGGGCGAACGCTTCGGCCCACTCCACATCCACCCGAGTGCGCCGCCGGGGGCGCCGGGCCATCCCGAGGTATTGAAGGTCCACGCCGATGCGAAGACGAAACGGACGGCCGGCGACAAGTGGCATTCCGACGTCAGCTGCGACGAGGAACCGCCGATGCTGTCGATCCTCCGCCTGCACACCCTTCCTCCCGACGGTGGCGGCGATACATTGTTCTCGAGCATGTACGCCGCCTACGAAGCACTCTCTGGCACCATGCAGACGTACCTGGCCAGCCTCACCGCGATCCACGATGGTGGACCGAACTATCGGGATCGAAATCGGCGGATCGGCCGCGACGACCGCGACCGGGTCTACCCGCGCGCTGAACACCCCGTAGTCCGGACGCACCCGCGCACCGGACGCAAGGGCATCTTCGTCAATTCGGTCTTCACCACGGAGCTATGCGGGGTGCCCAAGGACGAAGGCGATGCGATCCTTGCCTTCCTCTACGCCCACATTGCCAAGCCGCGCTTCCAATGCCGGTTCCGGTGGCGCGAGAATTCGGTCGCGATGTGGGACAACCGTTGCGTACAGCACCTGGCGATGTGGGACTACTTTCCCGAAACCCGCAGTGGCATGCGCGTCACGGTTAAGGGCGACCGCCCGGTGTAGGGGCGACCCTAACGCGCCCGCAAGGGCGCGCGGTCGCCCGCTGATCATGAGCCGGGGACTGGCGGAACGGGACAAGCCCGTCCCCTACGATTCCGTGGCCGGTCTGGCGTAACTTCCCTGCGTTGGTGCCGAGGAGAGGACTTGAACCTCCACGGGGTTACCCCCACTAGCACCTGAAGCTAGCGTGTCTACCAATTTCACCACCTCGGCGTGGGCGCGCGACTTTACTACAGCGGGCTGCGGTTGAACACACATCGGGCGGCGTCGGCAAAAGCAATTCAAAGGTGGTCGGATCGCCGCAGCAACGCCTCCAGCTCAGCCACGCGCGTCTCCGCGGTCCGCCGCGCGGTCTCTGACACGCGGAGCGCCGTGGCGGTCTCCGCATGGTCCGGTAAGAGCTCGCCGGTCACCGGATCGCGGAACCGGAAACCGTCGCCGTGCGCCACCAGGTCGAGATCCAGCACTGCGCTCCGGCAGCCGCCGTCGGGCAGGGCCGGTACGGGCGCGTACGCGCCGTCGGCGTCCAAGAGCCAGCCGTTGACCGGACGCGGCAGCTTGCCGAACGGATCGAACAGCCAGAACTCGCGTACGCCGAGCTCCTCGTAGAGGGCAGGTTTCGCCTCGACATCGCGCCGCCACGTCTTCGGCGAGAGCAGTTCCATCACCAGGTCAGGCACCGGTGCCTCCCACAGCTTGTAGGACGAGCGCGCCCCACCGCCTGCGCCGAACGACACCAGGAGGTCCGGCGCCATGACGGCGGCCGGATTGCCGCGCTCGAACAAGAGCCCGAGGTCCCCTCCGGCGAAGAAGCCCGGGTCGGCCGCGTACCGGACCCGCAGCGCGCGGATCGCGTACGCCCGAATGTCATCGTGGGTGACGCTTTCCACGGTTGCAGAGTCGCTCTCGGGGTGGCCTTCGTCGTCATATCCGACCGGCGGCACCGGTCGGTAAAGCGCCCTTGCGTGGCGCCCGGCCAGCGAGGGCCGCGGCGCAACGGACGGCGGCACGGATACTGCGCCAGCGCCGGTGCGCGTTGCGGGGGGAGGCGGTTCGGTTGTCATCATCTGAAAGTACCACAGGTGTTCCTGGTGCGGCGCGATGGGTGGGCAAGCAAGTCAAGCATGGCCCGTCCTGGATCGCAGGCGTTACAGACATCGGCCCGGATTCGTGTGCGACATCGCTGAAATCGTCCGCACCCGGCGGAATCGGTTATCGGATCGGACAACCGATTGTCCATGGCACTCCCGGCACCGGTCGCTTACGCTGCCGTCTTGTTGTTATGCAGAGACCGCCGCCATGCCCAAGGGCCGCTTGCTACGGCACGACCGCTCGGGTGAAGACCATCAGAAGCGGCGATCGACCATCCGTCTGGCGCCCGGTGCGGTCCGCGACGCGATCGGCGCCCTCGGCGAGGCGAGTTGGTCGGAGTTGATCCGGCACCTGCGCATTCCCCGGGGTCCGGCGTCGCGGACATTGCGTCGGGTCGTCGATGGGCTTGTCGCCAGTGGCGACGTCGCGCTGTCGAGGAAGGGACGTTATCGGCTCACCGACGAGGGTGAAGAGTCCGTGTCGAAGCCACCGTCCTCGGTGATCGGGCGGCTGGATGGCAGACCGCGGTCCTGGTTCGTCGAATCGCTGGACCCGCAATACAAGCAGCGCATCGACCTCGTGGACGAACCCCACGCCCCGCCGGGGGCCGTGATCGAGGTGGAGATTCTCGACACGACGTTCGCCGGAGTGACCGGACGCGTCAAACGCCTTGTCGAAGCGGGGGGCGAGTCGGCCCGAGCGACCGCCGCGATGTTGGCCGTCTACCGCATCCCCACCTCTTGGCCAGCGGAAGTAGACCGGGTCGAGGTGCCTGAATCCGTGCCTCGGAACGTTGCCGAGGCGCGGAAGGATCTTCGCGGCATACCCCTAGTGACCATCGACGGGGCGGACGCGCGAGACTTCGATGATGCGGTCTTCGCCGTAGCGCGCCGAAACGGATGGCGTCTCGTAGTCGCCATCGCGGACGTGGCCCACTACGTCAAGACAGGCTCCGCACTGGACCGGGAAGCCCGCGAGCGGGGCAATAGCGTCTATCTGCCGGACCGCGTCGTCCCGATGCTGCCGGAGGAACTGTCCAACGGGATCTGCTCTTTGGTGCCCCGTCAGGACCGGCTGGCGATGGTTTGCGACATGCGGCTAACCCGCGACGGGCGCGTGTCCGGGCACGAGTTCTACGAGGCGGTCATTCGCTCCCACGCCCGGTTGACCTACACGGAAGTGGGACGCTTGCTCGAGGGTGGACATCTTCCGGTCGAGGACGATGTCGCTGCGTCGCTCGGCGCGCTGCACGATGTCTACCGCGCGTTGAAGTCCCGACGCGACGAACGCGGTGCCCTCGACCTCGATACTCGGGAAACAGCCATCGAACTGGACGACGAGGGGATGCCGATGGCCATCGAACCAATCGAGCGCAACGACGCGCATCGCCTGATCGAGGAGGCGATGATTGCCGCCAACGTGGCGGCGGCGAGCCACCTCGAATCCCGAAAGGACGGCACGGGGCGCCCGCCGCCACCGGTGTATCGAGTCCATGAACCGCCGGCGCCCGAGAAGATCGAGGCACTCGCGCTGGCGCTGCGGCTTGTCGGCGAACGCCTTCCCAACTCGTCGCCGACGCCTGCCGAGTTGTCCGCCGTCCTCGCCCGGGCGCGCGAGAAGTCCGCCTGGCCGCCGTGGATTTGGGAGATCCTCGTGTTGCGCTCGCTCGCCCAGGCCCGCTACGAACCGCGCCGGCTCGGCCATTTCGGCCTGGCCCTGTCGACCTACGCCCACTTCACGTCGCCCATCCGACGCTACGCGGATCTGCTCATCCATCGGATGCTCAAGGGCGAACGACTGTCCCTTGACGATCTGGAAGCGGCCTCGGCCCACATCTCGATGACCGAGCGGCGCGCGGAGGATGCGGAGCGCGCGGTGGATGCCTGGCTCAAGTGCGTCTACGTCGAAGGGCACATCGGCGAGACGTTCTCGGGAACCGTCGCCTCGGTTGTCGAGTTCGGCTTGTTCGTCGAACTCGATGGCCTGTTCGTGCAGGGCCTCGTGCACATCTCGAAGCTGGGCCGGGACTACTACCACTACGCACCCGAGTCGATGGCCCTCGTGGCGGAACGGTCCGGGGCGAGGTTTACGCTGGCGGATCGTTTGGAGGTCGTCATCGAGGAGGTCTCGGTGGCCACTGGACGCATCGATCTCACGTTGGCGGGCCAGGTCGGACGTCGGGGTCGACGGGGGAGGCGTCATGCCGGATACGCAACAGCCAGGCGCTGATTGGACTTTCGGCGTTCACGGCGTAAAGGCGTTGCTCGACATGTCGCCCCAGGACGTGCGCCGTCTGGTCATTGCCGACGGACCGCGCAGCCGCCAGGTCTCCCAGTTGACCGCAACGGCGCGAGCGGCCGGGGTCCGCATAGAGCGCGTACCCAGGGCAGCGCTCGACCGTTACCTCAAGCGAGCAACAACCGTACGCTCGGACAGCGAGGGTGTCGTCGGCCATCAAGGGGTTGCCGCCGAGAGGCACGCGTTCGCGCCGTCCACCGAATCGGACCTCGAAGCGCGTTGGCCATCGTTCGAGGATCCGTTGCTCGTGGTCCTCGACGGCATCGAGGATCCGCGCAACCTAGGGGCGTGTCTGCGTACCGCCGAGGCGGCCGGGGCGGATGCAGTTCTGATTCCCCGGCATGGATCGGCGCCGCTTTCCACTGCCGCGGCCAAGGCGGCAAGCGGGGCCATGGAGCGCCTCTTTGTCGTGGAGGTCGCCAACCTGGCGCGACGTTTGGCGTGGCTCCAGGCGCAAGGCGTGTGGGTCAGCGGCGGCGTAGACGACGAGGCCGCCATGACCTACACGGAGGTTGACTACCGGGGAGCGGCGGCGATCATCGTGGGCGGCGAGGGTCGCGGTCTGCGCCGGCTCACCCGCGAGCGCTGCGACCACTTGGTGCGCATCCCCATGCGAAGCACCATGCCGAGCCTCAATGTCTCGGTGGCCCTTGGGATCCTGCTGTTCGAAGCCGTTCGCCAACGCGCCGAACGAAGCAGTTGACAGGGCACCCATAATCTCTACAATTGTCTATATAGACGTTTGTAGAGATTCTGGATGAAACTCTCGGAGTTCGAACTGGATGTAATGCAGCAGGTATGGCGCGCCGAGGAACGCTCGGCGCCCGAGGTGCACCGGGCGGTCGCCGAAGCGCGCGGGGTGACCTACTCCACGGTCAAGACCATCATGGACCGACTGGAGCGCAAGGGCGTCCTTGTCCGCAGTCGCCAGGAGGGCCGGACCATTTTCTACAAAGCGGTCATCCCGCCCGACGAGATCCAGCAATCCATGCTCGAACGCTTCGTGACCCACGTCTTCGCCGGCGACCGTAGACCGATGTGGAATTTCCTGCTGCGCGACGAGCGACTGAGTCCCGAGGAATACCGCTACCTCGAAGACCTTCTGGCGCGGCAGCAACCACGACAAGAAGGAAGCTCCCGAGATGATTGACTATCTGATCCTCTCTGCGGAACTGACACTGGTGGCGCTCGTCGTCCTAGCCTGCCTCCGGTCCGCCCCCGCGATCTGGCGACTTCGGACAGCCCTCGTGGCGCTTTTGCTGACCACCCTGCCGTGGCTGCTGCTGCCAGCGATTCCCATTCCTGTCACCCACGGATCAACAGCGGTCCTCGACGCCCTGCCCATGGTGATTCCGTTGGGCACGGTGGATTTCGTGACTGCCGTGGTCGCCGATGCCCCGCCTCGGGCCTTGGAGATTCCACTGTCCGTTGTCCTGACGGCGGCCACCGCACTCGGCTTGGCGGCATTCGCATGGCTCGCTTTTCGACAATGGTCGATCCTCCGGCGTTGGAACGACATCGCCCGCGACGGCAGTCACTTGATGAACCGAGTCCCGGAGAAGAGCCGGGCGAAATGTCGGATTCGCATCGTACCGGACTCCGACATTGCGACGGCCACTGGAATTCTGCGCCCGACGGTGTGGATCGGCGAGCGGTATCTCGATAAAGACCATGGGCGAGGCCCCCTGATCCACGAACTCGTGCACGTTCGGCGGCGCCATCCGCAGATTGCCTCCGCCCTGACACTGATCCGATGCCTTTGCTGGTGGCAGCCGTGCGTTTGGCTGTGGGTGTGGTTGGCGCGGCGTGAACTCGAGCACGACTGCGACGAGGTGTGTGCCGAACTGCTTGGTCGCGGAGACTATCGGATCACCTTGGCCACCCTGATTCGGGAAGCCACGGACCGGTCTCCGGGTCTCGCCCTGGTCGGTCGCCGATCCTTCAATCTTAGAAGGCTGCGCTACCTCGAGCGGCTTAGGACCGCTCGCGTCCGCCACCGCCTCGCGGCGGCCGTTGCGATCGTTCTTGTTCCCATGTTGGTGCTCGACTTCTCGGTCAATGCCGAGGACAGTCCCACGCTTGACGACGATGCCCCGCCGCCCTTTATCGAGGACTCCTTGGTAGCGGACTCGCCGATGACGATCATTACGGCTGACGGCAAGTTGTCGTGGGTACGCCTTCAGACGACGGGCTTGCGCACCGTATCCATGATTGCGGGTTCCGATCCACGACACTACTACTATCATCCCGACCTCCACGACTGGCTGGACGATTCGACGGTGGACATCGACTGGAAGGTGGACTCAGACACCGCCGGAAACAGCTACGACGAACTCATTCACCTGGTAGCGGCGGAGCTCGACTTGGATGCCCGACCTGAATCAACGGCCGTTCTGGTCGCCCCTAAGGGTGGTCTTGCGGACCTTGGGTGGCTCGCTGACGCGTGGATCGTGGCACCTCCTCCGAACGTGCAGGCGCGTGTCGACTTCAAATTGATTGTCGATGGCGTGAAGGTGCCAACCGTTCAGCTCGTCGTTGGTCGGTCGAACTGGACGGGATTCGAGGCGGGCGGCCTACGTTTCGATGTTTTTGCGCAGCGGTTCGACGACGACGGCGTCACCATTGAGTTGGCAACGCCCCCACGCCGCGACGAGCCCGCGAGCCACCTAACAGAACTCGGCGGGGTCGCGACGACGCGGTCGAGTTTCAACCTATTGGTCCCCTACGCGCCCTTTAAGAGCTATGGGGATCATTCCATCGTCGGTCCGGATGGTGAGAAGCACAGTGTGTATATTGAGACGATGGCGCACCCGGTCGACGCTTAATCGAAATCGCGACGTCCCAACGCTTTGCATAGTGCCCTGCGGGCATGGATCCAACGGTGGCTGACGGACGTTCGCAAAACATGGTCACGGACCATCATGCCGCTTTCGGACAACAAGGGTTCGTCGACCTAGGCTGCGTTCTCGACCCGGTGGAAGTCGCGCATTGGCTGGACCTCTTCGACGAGGACCGCCGCCGCCACCCCTACTTCTGGCACCCGTACGGCTACTACCAAGAGGCCAACTACGACGCATTGGTGACCACACCCGCATTCGACGGCTTGATCCGGCACCCCAAGCTGCTGTCCATCGTCGAGTCGCTGCTCGGGGGTCCGGCCTGCTTCGGCGAGATTGGGCTCAGGCGCATGTCCGCGTATTCCGGAGAGCCGCATCAAGAATGGCACCGGGACCGCGCCCCTTGGCTCGACCACCCGCTGCGCATCGACTATCTGCAACTCATGGTCTACCTGACCGACGTCGACGAGGACACCCACTGCTTCTCGCTGTCGCCGGAATCCGTCGACGAGCCGATCCTCGGCGAAAATGCCGCCCAGTTGCGTCGCGGCGTCTACGATCTTCACGGACCGGCGGGCACTTGCGCGCTGTGCAGCGCCGCGATCCTGCACACCGCGACCACCCGACCGACGGACGCGGAGCGCAAGACCGTCCAGATCTACTACGGACACCGCGACCGCGCGCCGCTGGCGAACGACTCGGCGATCCCGGCAACGTTGTGGCGCGACCACCCGGATCCGGAGACGCGGGGGTTCTACGGGGTGTTGAACGAACGCACGCGCCTCATGCTTTCCGCGTTCCCCGGCACGAAGGGCAACGCGTAGGGGCGAGCCAACGCGCCCGAAGGGCGCGCCGGGACGGGACAAGCCCGACCCCTACGAGTCGCTGTTCCCGATGCGCCTGTAGGAGGCGACCCTCGCGGGCTACACCCAGGCAATGGCCAATGGAGAATGGGCAGCATTCTCCCAACGCGCCGGATGGCGACGCGCAGTTGCCCCGAGGTTCCGACGCTCCTACAATTCCCACCCGCGTCGCATGTAACGGCGCATGACATCGGCTCCTTGCCTCACGCCGGCGGACAACGCCGAGCGGAGGCGAAAACCGAAAGGAGATCTAATGAGACATTACGAAGTCGTGATCATGGTGCACCGCGATCATTCCGATCAGGTGCCCGGCATGGTCGAGCGCTACCGGTCGCTGATCGCTCGCGGCAACGGCCACGTCCACCGCGTGGAGGACTGGGGTCGCCGTCAGTTGGCCTATCCGGTGGCGAAGATCCACAAGGCGCACTACGTCCTGATGAACATCGAGGTGACGAACGAGACCTTGGCGGAACTCGAAAGCGCCTTCCGGTTCAACGACGCCGTCATACGCAACCTCATCGTCAAGCGTCAGGAAGCCGACACCAGCACCTCGAAGATCTACGAAGAGGAGTTGCGTGAGCAGGAGAAGGAGCGCGAGCGCGACCGCCGGCGCGACGAGGAAGTGCGTGCCCGGGTGGCGCGTCGCCAGGAGGAACGCGACGACGACCGCGGTGCCGCGGTACCGCCCAAAGAGGCGGAAGAAACCGCCGAGGTGGAGTAGACGATGGCACGCAGATTCTCCCGCAAGCGCTACTGTCGGTTCACCGCGGAGGGCATCAAGGAGATCGACTACAAGGATCTCGACCTCTTGAAACAGTACATCACGGAGACCGGAAAGATCGTCCCGAGCCGGATCACCGGCACTAGCGCCAAGTACCAGCGCCAGTTGGCGACCGCGATCAAGCGTGCGCGCTATCTCGCATTGCTTCCCTATACCGACCAGCACAAGTAGCCATGAACGTCATTCTGCTCGAACGCGTCACCAATGTCGGCGACCTAGGCCAGGAGGTCTCGGTCAAGAACGGTTTCGCCCGCAACTACCTCATTCCCACAGGCAAGGCGGTCCGCGCGACCACGGAGAACCGCGCGGTCTTCGAGGAACGCCGGGCGGAACTCGAGAAAGCGGCCAACGCCCGGCTCACCGACGCCCACGAGCGGGCGACGAAGCTCGTCGATCAGCGCGTGACCATCGTCGCGCGCGCGTCGGAAGAGGGCAGGCTCTACGGCTCGGTGGGCCCCACGGAGATCTCCCGCGCCTTGACGGATGCCGTACTGCCCGTGGCGAAGAGCGAAGTCCGAATGCCGGACGGTGTGATCCGGGAGGTTGGCGAGTTCGAGGTGGATGTCCAGTTCCACGCCGACGTGACCCAGTCGATCCAGGTCGAGGTCGTTGCGGAATAGGTCATCGACCACCCGGCCAACGACACTATCCACAGGGTTTCCAAGCCCAAACGACCGATCAATTAACCGGTTTTCAACCGGGTCATCATCTTGACGTTGCCCGTCGAGAGGTCGAGTCTTGTTCGTATCGTGACCAAGGATTGGACAAGCGATGGCTGAACCCGCACCAGTTGCTCCGGCACCCGTCCGCCTGAAGGTGCCGCCCCATTCCAACGAGGCCGAGCAGTCGCTGCTCGGTGGCCTCATGCTCGACGAACACGCGTGGGACAAGGTGGCGGACAAGCTCGGCCCCGCGGACTTCTACCTGCCGCAGCACCGCATCATCTTCGAGGTGATGGCGGACCTTGCGAACACCAACAAGCCGTTGGACATCGTGACGCTGTCGGGTGCGCTCTCGACCCGCGCGATACTCGACCGCGTCGGGGGCAACCCCTATCTCACGGAACTCGTGGACGCCACGCTTGGCACGTCGAACCTCGAGACCTACGCGGAGATCGTCAAGGAGCGGTCGACGCTTAGGCAACTGATCCATGCCGCCAACGAGATAACCGATATCGCCTTCCTGCCCGAGGGGCGTAGCAGCGCGGAGGTGCTCGATGCAGCGGAGCAACGGGTCTTCGAGATCGGCGAGGACAGGCTGAACGAATCCGGCCCCCGGATTGTCGCGCCTCTCGTGGACGAGGCGTTCGAGAAAATCGATGCGCTATCCAAGAGTCGCAATCCGATCACCGGCTTGGCGACGGGGTTCAACGACCTCGACGGCAAGACCGCCGGTTTCCAGGATTCCGACCTCGTCATCATTGCCGCCAGGCCGGCGATGGGGAAAACGGCGCTCATGGTGAATATCGCCGAACACGCGGTGGTGGCCGACCAAACCGAGGGCGCGGTGCTGATCTTTTCCATGGAGCAGCCCGCGGACCAATTGGTCATGCGCATGCTGTCCTCCCTCGGCCGCATCGACCAGACCTCGATGCGGTGGGGAAACATGAGCGACGACGACTGGCCGCGCTTCAATTCCGCCCGCATTCAACTCCGCGAAAAACCGCTCTACATCGACGACACGGCGGCCTTGACGCCCAACGACCTGCGGGCCCGCGCGCGCCGGGTCAAGCGGGAAGCCGGGGGCTTGAGGATGATCATGGTGGATTATCTGCAGCTCATGCGCCCGTCCCGGGAACAGGACAACCGAACCAACGAAATCTCCGAGATTTCGCGTTCCCTGAAGGCGATCGCCAAGGAGATGAAGTGTCCGCTGGTCGCCTGCTCGCAGTTGAACCGGAGCCTCGAGAGCCGCAACGACAAGCGGCCCTACATGTCGGACCTCCGGGAGTCCGGGGCCATCGAGCAGGACGCCGACCTGATCCTCTTCATCTACCGCGACGAGGTCTACAACGAGCAGACGGAGGACAAGGGAGTCGCCGAGATCATCATCGGCAAGCAGCGCAATGGCCCGGTGGGCACCATCAAGCTCACCTTCACGCCGGAGCTGACGCGGTTCGACAACCACGTCGATAGCGAGGTCTACGACATCAGCATGCCACCACCCGGACCGGTTGACGACGACTACGGCCGGGACGACGAATCCCGTTAATGGCCAAGGCCAAGGTCGCATTCGTCTGCGCGGACTGCGGCGCCGAACACACCAAGTGGCAGGGCCAGTGCGCCACCTGCGGCGCTTGGAACACGCTGCGCGAGTTCATCCTGCCGAAGACGAGCCAGGCAGGGCGGGTGCCGGGCGGGGCCGGCTACTCGGGCGAATCGCCGCGCTCGGCCCGTCTCCTCGAGATCAGCACCACCGGCCATCGACGGATTCCGTCGGGTTTCGCGGAACTCGACCGCGTTCTCGGGGGCGGCTTCGTGCCGGGGTCCGTCGCCTTGATGGGCGGTGACCCGGGAGCGGGCAAGAGCACCCTTCTATTGCAGGTCTCCACCGCTCTCGGCAGCGATGTCCGGGTGCTCTACGTCAGCGGCGAGGAGTCCTTGGAGCAGATTGCCGATCGCGCGCGACGGCTGGAACTGGCAGCCGACGACCTCACCGTGGCGTCCGAAGTCACCGTGGAACGCATCGCCGAACTCGTGCAGGCCGAGAAGCCGGCGCTGGTGATCGTCGACTCCATCCAGGTCATGCAGGTGCAGACCTCCGAGAGCCTGCCCGGCAGCGTGACGCAGGTGCGGGAGTCCGCCGCGGAACTCGTCCGTCTCGCCAAGCAGACCGGTGTCGCGGTGGTGCTGGTCGGGCACGTCACCAAGGAAGGCAATCTCGCCGGGCCCAAGGTGCTGGAGCACATGATCGACTGTTTCATGATGCTCGACGCGCCGCCGGGCAGCCGCTACCGAACGCTGAGGGGCTTGAAGAACCGGTTCGGCGCCGTGAACGAACTCGGGGTGTTCGCGATGACCGATCAGGGCATGAAGGAGGTATCCAATCCGTCGGCCATCTTCCTGCAGCGCCCCAAGGAGATGGCCCCGGGCAGCGTCGTGACCGTGACCTGGGAAGGCACTCGCCCGCTCCTGGTGGAGATCCAGGCCCTTGTTGACGACATCCAGGGCGGCTATCCCCGGCGTGTCGCCGTCGGCCTCGACGCCCAAAGGCTGGCCATGCATCTCGCCGTGCTGCATCGGCACTGCGGGGTGTCGCTGTCGGACCAGGACGTCTTCGCCAATGTCGTGGGCGGTGTTCGCATCGGCGAGACCGGCGCGGACCTGGCGCTTCTTGCCGCCGCCATGTCGAGCTTCAAGAACCGCGCCCTTCCGAGAGACCTCGTCGTCTTCGGCGAATTGGGTCTGACTGGCGAGGTCCGTCCCGTACCCAACGGCCAGGACCGCCTCCGGGAAGCGCAGAAGCACGGCTTCACGCGCGCGATCTTGCCGAGAGCGAACCGCCCGCGCGAGGCGATTTCGGGCATCGAAGCACATCCCGTGGCATCGCTGGCGCAGGCGTTGGGGGTGATCAACGAACTGGACCCGTAGGGGCGACCCTGGGGCGACCCTTGTGGTCGCCCGCGACGGACGTGTCGCTTGGTTGGCGCGACGGATCGAACCCGCCCCATACGGCGGAAGGCGTGAGGGGAGCCCGTTGAGGCACCTCCGTTACAATCCCAACCATGCATTGCCCGTTCTGCAGCGCGGTCGATACGAAGGTCATCGATTCCCGGTTGGTGTCCGGGGGCGACCAGGTCCGGCGTCGGCGGGAATGCCTGACCTGCGCGGAACGTTTCACCACGTTCGAAAGCGCGGAACTGGTGATGCCCCGGGTCATAAAGAGCGACGGCGCCCGGGAACCGTTCAACGAGGAAAAGCTCCGCGCCGGACTCGACCGGGCGTTGGAGAAACGCCCGGTTTCGACGGAGCAGCGCGAGACCATGATCAACCGCATCCAGCACGATCTGCGCGAGACCGGCGAACGTGAACTGCCGTCGCGAGTGGTCGGCCAAGCGGTCATGACGGAACTCAAAAAGGTGGACCAGGTGGCGTACGTTCGGTTCGCCTCCGTCTACCGCGACTTCCAGGACATCAGCGAGTTCTCGGAGGAGATCGCGCGACTCAAGGTCGAGTTGGCGGCGTTACCACCGGCCGACGAGTGATGGCGACAATACGGCATCGAAGGCGGATTCGGGTGGGAGCCTCTTGCCGCGGACAAGAGAGTTAGAAGGACTGTGATCGGGGAGGTCGATCGCCTGTTTCTGCGGCGCGCCGTCGAACTGGCGGCGCGCGGCCTCTACAGTACGACCCCGAATCCCCGGGTCGGCTGCGTGATCGTCCGGGATGGACGGGTGATCGGACGAGGCTGGCATGTCCGCAGCGGCGAGGCCCACGCCGAGGCCAACGCGATCGCCGATGCTGGCGGCGACGTCGAGGGGGCGACGGTCTACGTCTCCTTGGAACCCTGCTGCCACACCGGCCGACAACCGCCCTGCACCGACGCGCTCATCCGGGGTCGCGTCCACCGTGTCGTGGGTGCCATGGGGGATCCGGATCCGCGCGTTGTCGGCATGGGCTACCAGACCCTGCGCGAAGCCGGAATCGTGGTGGACACCGTCGAACTGCCCGAGGCAGCCGAACTCAACGCGGGTTTCGTCATGCGTTTCACAGCCGGCCGGCCCCTGGTGCGCGTCAAGATCGCGGCTTCTCTCGACGGTCGCACCGCCATGGCGGACGGCGAGAGCCAATGGATCACCTCCGACGAAGCCCGCGCCGACGGTCAAGCGTGGCGAGCCCGGAGTTGCGCCATCATCACCGGGATCGGCACCGTGCTCGCCGACGATCCCAGGCTCAACGTCCGAGACGAAGCATTCGCCGTGGACGGCGTGATCCGCCAGCCGATGATTGCCGTGGCGGACAGCGCGAGGCGCACACGGGCCAACGCGCGGCTATTCGACGGCGAAGCCCGCGTAGTGGTCTTCGCCGGGGCGCAAGCGCCGAGCGGCGCCTCGCCCGGAGAGGTTGTTCGGCAGACAGGAAATACCGTCGATCTCGCCGCCATGCTCGGCTGGCTGGCGAACGAAGGCTGCAACGAAGTCCTCGTGGAAGCCGGCGCGCAGCTCACGGGCGCGTTTCTCCGTAGCGAACTTTGGGACGAAGCGGTGATCTTCCTGGCCCCCAAGTTCCTTGGCGGTTCCGCACGGCCGATGGCGGCAATGTCCATCGAGCGATTGGCCGAGGCTCGGCGCGGTACAATCCGCGAGACCAAGGCCGTAGGACCCGATCTCCGGGTGGTCCTCGCCCGCGAACCGCAGCGGTAGCACTTGCCGCGGAGCAAGAGTATTTGGTCGTCCGATGAGCCGTTCCTCCATCAATGTCTGGGCGCGCCGCCGCGCCCGGCGCACCCTGCTGCAAGCCTTGTACGCCTGGCAGATGACCGATGCCGACTTCGACGAGATCGTTCAGCAATTCACGCCGGATCAGTTGAAGGGCGCGGATACGGACTACCTCCACGAATGCCTGCGGGGCGTCATGGATCGCGTCACGATGCTCGATCCACTCTTCGAGCCCTACTTGGATCGTCGAGTCGACGAGCTCGACTACGTCGAGCGAGCGATCCTGCGCGCTGGAAGCCACGAGTTGAAGGATCGGCTCGACGTGCCGGTGCGGGTGGTCATCGACGAGTGGGTGGAACTCGCCAAGCGATTTGGCGCCCAAGATAGTTTCCGATACGTCAACGGCGTGCTGGACCGGGTCGCCCGCGATCTCCGGTCGGCGGAACTCGGCGACACCGTGACCACTGACGATGGTGCCGAGCGCGGGCGCAGGGACCGTGGCTGACGCCGTGCACGAATTCGAACTCATCGAACGAATCATCGCCCGCCTGCGCGACACCGCTCGAGGGAACGGTGTCGTACTGGGCCCGGGCGACGATGCCGCCGTGCTGGAGATTCCCGGCGGTCATCAACTCGTGGTCTCCACCGACACCCTGGTGGCCGACCGGCACTACCCCTCTGGCGCCTGCGCCGACGCCATCGGCTATCGCAGTCTCGCCGTGGCAACCTCGGACCTGGCCGCGATGGGCGCGACCCCCGCCTTCGCCACGGTGTCGCTGACCGCCGAAAGCCTGACCGTCAACTGGGCGGAACGCTACGCCGACGGTCTCGCGGCGGCTGCGCGTGACTTCGGAATCGCCATCGTCGGCGGCAACGTCGCTCGGGGTCCCGAGAGCGTTACCGTCACTGTCCACGGCTACGTGCCGAACGGGGCGGCGATCACGCGCTCCGGAGCTGGACCGGGCGACGACGTGTACGTCACGGGATCCCTGGGCGGTGCTGGTCTCGCGTTGGCGGATGAGAACCTTGGCGAATGGTCGTTGGTTGCGCTGAAGGACGACTCGCCGCTAAAGCGCTACTGGATGCCGCAACCTCGGCTGCAACTGGGCATCGAACTGCGGGGCATCGCCAGTGCCGCCATCGACCTGTCGGACGGGTTGTCGTCGGATCTGGATCACCTGTGTCGCGCTAGCCGGGTGGGGTGCGAAGTCGATCTGGACGCTATTCCACTCTATCCGGGAGCAGCGGCCGACGACGCGGTGGCAATGGGAGACGACTACGAACTGGCATTTACGGCCCATCGCGACGCGCAGGATGCGGTCGATGCGCTCAGCAGGGAGCATGGAGTTCGTATCACCCGAATCGCCACCCTCCAGCGGGATGTTCGTCCCGGAGTCAGTTGGACACGGCAAGGGGAGGCTGCCGACGTCCGACCCGGATACCGTCACTTCAAATGACGTCAGCGCGGCCGACACACGGGAACGGCGACCCGGTAGCGCTAACTTGGCGCGAACTTCGTGACCCGCGGGTGTTACTCGCGACGGGACTTGGCTGCGGCTTCGCCCCGGTCGCCCCGGGCACGGTGGGATCGGTCCTCGGCGCAGCAATCTGGTGGTTCGTGTTCGCCGACTTGGACTACACCATCCGGGCCGCTGCGGCGTTCGCGGTGTTCTTCTTCAGCGTGTTGGTCGTCGAAAGTGCCGTGAAACGCTACGGTCTTGGCGATGATCGAGCCATCGTCCTCGACGAGGTGATCGGCATGTGGTTCGCCCTGCTGTTCATGCCGAAGTCGATTCTCTGGGTAGCCGCAGCCTTCGTGCTCTTTCGGATCGCCGACATCGTCAAGCCTTGGCCCGCGTCCTGGGTCGATACCCGCGTCACGGGCGGCCTAGGCATCATGAGCGACGACTTGATTGCCGGAATGATGGCAGCCGTCGCGGCCCTTATGGCTTGGTACGCAATGTCCGGACTCCCGTAGGGGCGACCCTTGTGGTCGCCCGCGCTGACGCATTCGGCCCGTTTGTCGAAAGCGAACACGGGAGGGACAAACCCCGCCCCTACGATGCGCTGCGGCAATCGAAACCTGGAAAAGATTCGGCGTCGGCAACGTCGGGGATACCCGCCAGCGATGGACGCCAACCTTCACAGACGGATTCCGCAAGGCTCAGGTAGTGCTCCTCTTTCCGGTCGTTGGTATGGCCTCGGCCGTGTCGAATCACAAGGTAGCCGCAACCTGACGCACTGTAGACCAGCCCTCCACCCGCGATCACATCGTCCAGGAGCCATGTGTCGACGCCTCGGGGAACGGAACGCCAACCGCCGATGCGATCGAAATCGGCGCGCGTGATCATCATCGTGCCGCCGGACATTCGGTACCGATGTCGCGTCCGGCTTCGGGAGTAACGCTGTATCGTGACGTTGTGTTCGCAAAGGTAGGTCCACTCGGGCAGTTTGCCAACCAGCCGCGCGCCGGTTTCCCGCCATGCCGAAACCAGTTGACGGATGTGATCGGTTCCGTAAAGGTCGTCGTCGTCCATCTTGGTGAGCAATTCACCCGTCGTTTCCGCCGTCGCGGCCGCTAACGCGTCTCCCAAGTTGGCAGCCCCATCGACGCGGACGGTCCTGGCAGGGATGGCTAGGCGCGCCAACTCTGCGTTGACCCTTCCGTCGTCGAATCCGTCGCCGTGGAGTGCCAGAACAAGCTCCAAGTGCGGATAGTTCTGCCGTCGCACATTGTCCACCGCCCAGGAAACCGTTTCCGGTCGGTTCGTCGCCATCGTGATGGATACCCTCGGCGGATAGGAACGAGCTTCCGGGGCCACGGAGGAACCTAGCCCAAACCGGAGTCGGGCCACTCCCGCCAGCCAGCGCAGGAACCACCAGATATCGCGCACGTCGCTGATCCGTTTCGCCCGATGCAGAACCGTGTCCGCATAACTCCAGCGGAACGGGCGTGGTGGTTTTTGCGGCACGCCTAGCAAACCCCCGGGCAGGTTGTGTTTGTGACATCGAAGGGGCGAGGCCTATCCCCGCCCGTGAACGCGAAAGAGAAGGCCCCATTTCTGTCAGCATGCGCGACCACGCGCCCTTGCGGGCATATCCGTCGCGCCTCCCCAAACACCCGTGTCGAACGCCGTCCCATAGCGACTATGGCGTCGCTCCGTCTGGCGGGGAAACCTCGAAGACGACACCATCGTCGAACTCCGCAACCTTCCGCAGGCCTAGGTCCGACGACAGGTCTGTCAGGTCGTAGGGATAACGCGTTCTGTGGAACCAGATCACCCGTCGATCGCCAATAGACGACACGATGGCCCCAAGCTGTGCTTCGTCCCATGGTAGCGACTCGACGGCAACTTCAGGAACGAACAGATAAAGAGCATCCCAGCGGTTCGTCAGCAGCCGCCGCGAGTCCTTACGCCGTATCCACGCAATCGACGCCGACGTTTCCCATGTCCGGGAGGCGTAGCCGTGCCCCTTGTTCGCTGCGAGCCGAAGCTCGGGGATGTAGGCCGCCACGTGCGACGCCGCAGACAGAACGACCGCTACGGTAAGAGCGACGCCAAAGCGCTCGCCGCGATCGTTTTTCGATACCTCGATCAACCTCTGCAACGCGAACCCCGCGAGGAGGGCCAACGGCACGAAGATCGGCACAAGTAGCCGATCGTTGATGGGGTCAATGCGAATTGCCGTCGACACTACTAGGATGAACGCAACATAGACCATTGCATAAACGGCCAAGATCCGGGGAAACGGATTGGATAGCTTCAAGCACGAGATCGTCTCCCGAACACCGCGACTTCGTGACGACGACCACCCCCAGGCCAACGCGAGACCCACCACGGCCAGCAATGGAATCCCCGAGATCAGCAACTCCAGACCCAGACCTAGCCTCCGCCAAGGCAATGTCCATGCGACAAGAGTCAGGACGGCCCGCTCCGCGTTGTCGGTGAACGACGAGATCCCCGCAGTTCTCGTACCGACAAACGTCTCCACCAGCAAGTGGTTCCGTAGCAACCAGAGGCACAACGGCAACGCCGCGACCACCGAGTATGACAGCGCTTGGACAACTCTCTGCCGCAGCGTCAGCTGCGGCTTGCTCAACACGATCAACACCGAACTTGCCAACAGCGCAATGCCGGCGTAGCGGGTGAGACACGCGAGCGCTGCGAGAAGCGCGGCGAGCAGCAGGACCTTGAGGGAGTCGCTCCTCAGGTGACTGTCGAGCAGCACGAGCGAACAGACCGTGAGCAGCACAAACAATGGTTCCGTCCACACGAAACTCGAGACCCACGTCAATGGGAACGAGAACGCGAGCGCAGCCGTCACCACGACGCTCATGAGCCCCGAATTCGTCCGACGATAGAACCAAAGACCGGAGACAAGGCAGGTGCAGACCAGAATCGAAGGATTGAGGACGGCGGCTACGTCGACAGGGTCGACGCCGACCATCCCCGGTGCTGCTAAGACCAGCACAAACAAAGGTGGCCACGTGGGCCGCAGATGTGGACCGTAGTCGGTCCCCAACGCGCGGGCCATCGAAACGTACTGAACCGAGTCAGGGCTCAACCCGATCCCAAACTCCCAGGTACGAATCACTACGAGCAGGCCGGCAACCAAAGCCAAGACCAAGATGCCGAGGACTACCCGATCTACCCGCCTAAGCGCATGCAAACGGTTGTGGGGATGCGTTGGACTGTTGTTCATCCCCTCGTTGCCCCTACAGCGATATTCGCTTGAAGATCGACTCGGGCATCGCACGCACGACGAATGCCACGGGTCGCCACAAGCGGCCGACGAACACGACGTCGCGCCGCTTTCTGATCGCCCGTGCGATCGCTTCGGCAACATCCTCCGGCTCGGCCGTGAGCAATGCCGGCAGCTCCAAGTGGTCCGTCATCCTCGTTCGAACGTACCCGGGCTTGACCGTGACCACATGGACGCCGGAGCGCCAGAGTCGGCTGCGAAGGCCCGAGAGGAAGGAAGTGAACCCGCTTTTGGCGGATCCGTAGGCGTAGTTCGAGCGCCTGCCGCGTTCGCCGGCGATCGAGCTTATTCCGACGAGTGTGCCGTGCCCCCGCTGCTCGAACCGGTTCGCCAATGCGCCCATCAACAGCGCCGGGCCGAGGTAGTTCGTTCGCATGACGCGCTCGGCGGCTCGCCAGTCTGTCTCCGCATCGGACTGATCGCCCAGTACTCCGACGGTACACACGGCGACATCGGGCGTGGCTGGCAGCGCGTCGATCAGCGAGACGCCCCCATCCTCCTTGAGTACGTCGCACTCGTGCGCTGATACCGAGATGCCGCGGAGGTGGAGGTCTTGTGCTTCCGCTTTGAGTTGCGACGGATCGCGAGCGGCGAGCTGAAGTTCCCAACCGTCGCGACCCAGCCGGCGTGCGATGGCCCGACCAATGTCTCCAGTCGCCCCCACTACCAGGGCCGTCCCGGGATTGCGACGACTGCTTCGACTCATAGCCCCAGCCGCCGCGACATGACCGATGAGAACTCACGGGTGCCGCTAGTCGCACCTTGGCGTACGTCCACAAACGATGGGAGGTCGGCGTAGGACTCCTGCACATGGTCCGGTCGGCAGCGCGCATCCTTCGCCAGGTAGACGCGCCCGCCGTGCGCCGTGGTGATCTCGTCAAGCGAATCCAAGAGTTCCAGCGTACCGGGGCGCATCGGGAAGTCCAGCGCCAGCGTGTACCCCGACAACGGGAACGACAGCATCCCTTCGCCTTGCGGTCCAAGCAGCTTGAGAACGGCGAGGTAGGCGATGTGGTCCGACGTCGCCACGCGCTCCAGAATGGCCCGGAGGCCGCGCGAACTCTGGGAAACGGGCAGAACGCACTGGTACTGGACGAATCCGCGACGTCCATACAGTCGGTTCCACCGCTGAAGGCGGTCCAAGGGGAAGAAGAACGACGTATGGTGAACCAGTCGCGGACCCTTTCGAAAGCGACCTACCCGGTTGTAGAGCGCATCGAACAGACGAACCGACGCGGGATTGAGTGCCCCGGACAGCAGCGCCGGTGTCGGCAGTTGCCGACTTACCGGAGCACGAGAACGGTAAGCTGAAGACTGGCCTGAGAGGTCGTCGCGTGTCGCGAAATCGCCACGTGAGACCAGCCCGCGCCCCAAGTTTCCGCCTTCTGCACTTCCATCGAGCCAAGCGACGCTGTAGCGCCAGTCATTCGATGCCGCGAGCGTCTCCATCGTCGCGTCAAGGTCCGGCGTGCCCAAGGTCTCGGTTCGGACATGCTCAGACTCGATCCTGCACATACGAAAACACGCCGACAGCACGACCCCCGTCAATCCCATGCCGCCGAGCGTGGCTCGGAAGAGATCCAGGTTCTCCTCGCGGCTGCAGGTCAGCACGTCGCCGTTTCCCCCGGCCAAGCGGAACGACTCGACGTGGGCACCGAACGAACCATCCCGGTGATGGTTTTTGCCATGGACGTCAGCGGCGATCATGCCGCCAACGGTTACGTCCGCCGTCCCCGGCACGACCGGAGGAAACCACCCCTGGGGCGCATAGACCCGCAACAGGTCGGCGAGCAGGACACCGGCCTCGCAGCTCAATACTCCGCGACTCGAATCGAAGGCGAGTAATCGATCCCTCGCGAGCATCGACAGCGTCAGTTCAGGATTGAGCGCCGCATCGCCGTAGGATCGACCATTCCCGCGCGCAATCAACGTCTTGGTTTGCGACCAATCCGCCAACTGCTCCTCCCGGCGCAGGGTGGCGACCCGACATTCGCGAATCGGATAACGCCCCCAGCCCGATAGGTGCGTCGCCCGCATCATGCCCGCCAGTGCGCCATTGCCGGGTGCAAACAGACGCTGGCGACGTGGGCGGTCAAATCGCGACGGCCACGATTGCGACCGCAAGCAAACCGGCCAGCCAGCTTGTCCTGTCGCGAACTGCGAACATCACCGGATCGTCGTCCACGACACCCCGGTTGGCGAGCAGGAGCAACCGACCGAGCCAGTAGAGGAGCACAGGGCATACCAGCCAAAGGAGTTCCGGTCGTTCGTAGCGCATCGCCACCTCGGGGCTTTGGACATACAGCGCGAGCACGATCACGGCGCCGATAGCGCTGGCTGCCCCCAACATTGTCACCACACTCGCATCCTTCGCGATGTAACCGCGGCCCAACACGGCCCCTTGACGACGCTCTGCCACGTTGGCCAGTTCCGTCCGCCGCTTGACGATTGCGAGCGACACGAATGTGAACAGGGAGAACGCCAGCAGCCAAAGGCGACACCGGTATCGCCACCGCGACACCTCCGGCCACCACCCGAATCACGTAGAGCGATGCCAGCACGATCACATCAATGATGATTGCGCGCTTTAGCCGTAGCGAATAGGCGACCACCAGCACAAGGTAGAGAACTACGCACGCCCCCATGCCAAACGACATCAGGAACGACGCAGCGACACCCACGGCTGCCAGCGTCGAGCCCACTGCTGCCATGGGGACAACGCGGACCTTACCCGCTGCCAATGGCCGATACCGCTTCGAAGGGTGTTCGCGGTCGTGATCGACGTCAAGGATGTCGTTGAGGACATAGCCGCTCGAGGCGACCAGCGACAGGACCACGAATGCACCTGCCGCCCAGACGTAGGAGACCGGATCCACGGCGTGTGCCGCGGCGGGAGCCACGAACACGAGGGCGTTCTTGACCCATTGGTGCGCGCGTAAGGTGCGCAGATAATCAACGGGTTCAACCACTCCCGTGGTCTCGTCTACCGGTGTCACCCAAAGCAAGCCAAAGGAGATGGTCCGTCTATGCGGTTCATCACCTCGGCCTGCGCCCTTTCGTTTGACACTTGTGGCGTGAAGTAGCTAGGTGCTTGGGCCGTAGATTCGATCGCCGAATTTGCGGGCGATGGGCAATAGCCGGTGGAATGTCATTACCGCGCCGACAATCAAGAACGGCACCATGGGGAGGTGGTAGCGTGGCTGGACCTCGATGAAGATGTGGGGTAACGAATACAACAATGCGATTCCTCCAAGAGCGACGTACGCGGTCGGACGACGAAGCTCGGCGACAAGCCCGACTACGAACAGCAACAACACCATGCGATACGCGCCATCCGCCGCGAGGATAGCGGAACCTCGAACGTAGTAGTTGACGTTCTCAGCTCGCTCGCGCCCCCCAAGAGACCAGTGATTAAGGGAACGTTCCCGTGCCCACAGGCGTTGCACCTTCGTGGTGGCTGCAAACGTCACGAACCGCCATGGGTCGGTGGCGACTCTGTCAAAAGCCATGTCGAGCGCTTTGGCGGGTGCGGCAGCCTTGGTTACGGGGTCATCGGACAGATAACCCGCTAGGGCGGCGTCATCAAGGTTGTAGCCGCCATTCGTCTCGGTGTTCGTTCCGAACAGCAGTAGCAGCTCTCCGAAACGCGAAGGGCCTACACGGAACTCCCCGGTCTCGAGCGTCGAGAGACTTCCGAAGAGTCCGATCACTGCCGCGAACGTCGCTAACAACACCCCGGGGGGACCGGTGCGTAACTTCCAAGACTCACGCCATGTTGTCTTGGCACTTCCTCCGTCGGGTGGGCGCGGTAGACACCACAGCAGCGCCATTGTGCACGGAAGCAGAAGGACCGCGTTGTTCATGCGCGTCAGATATAGGACGCCGATCGCGAATCCAGCCAACCCCGCATACGCCCACCGCCGGCCGTCGGAACGGCGAGCCGCCTTGGATGCCAGCAACGCGGACGCTCCCACTAGCAGAAAGACGACACCCTCCGAACTCGGCACCACGGAGAAGACGACGAACGAGGGATAGGTTGCTGTGCATGCGCAGACCATCCTTGCTTGGCCAGAGGTGACGAACGGGAGTATTGCCCGGTAGATCAGTAAGGCACCCGCAGTCCACGCAATGGCGCCAGCGAAGTAGTTGGGGGCGTAATCGCTTCCTAACAGCGCGTGGAAGGCCGCGTAGTAGACCACTGTTGGCGGTGATTTCGAGCCGAGTGAGGACCACAAGGAGCCGCCTTCCGCGACCCTCGCGGCTTGGTTGTGGAAGTTGAGGAAGTCGCTCACGGGCTGACTGTCTACCCAGAACCCCCAGACCAGAGAGGACGTGAAGCTAACGACGAGAATCCCCAAGGCGTTCAGCCAACGACTCATCAAGAAACAACCGCCGATCCAGAATGCGCCCGCGACCAGCTCGAGCGCATTGATGTACCCCGACTGTACGAACGCGTTCAGCAAGTACAGAAACGCGGTGGCCGCCACGGCGGTGCCGCAGATCGTCAAACCGCGGCTGTTGGTGGTTTCCGTGAGAGTCGACAAGGGTGGCATCTATGAACCGTGCCGAGTTCGCGGCAGAGACCGTGAGTTCCTATGAGGTGTCCAGTTCGATTCCAGACGACGACAGATCCAGTTCGTCACCTTCCTGGGTCAATGCCTTGATCCGTAGTTCCGCCGACCGCAGCGCGGACTGACACTCGCGGGTGAGCTTGATGCCGCGCTCGAACGCGGCAAGTGACTCCTCGAGACTCAGCGATCCTGCTTCCATCCTACCCACCAACTCTTCGAGTTCGGCAAGAGCCGCCTCGAAATCGATGGGTGCCTGTTCTGCTGGACTCTCTGTGTTCGCATCATCTGCCATCGTGCCCCCTAGCCGTTTCCCCGCGCAATCTTCGCTTCCTCCACGGAAAAGGCTGCACCGTTGACGAGCCGCCACGTCGCGCAGTCTTCGTCTAGCACGATCAATCCCAACCGTTCCAAGCGGCTTAGCTCACCCCGCACCTCCCAGGCCCCAAACGGCGTTCCGCTAGCGCGTAAGTGAGCGGTCACATCGCCCGGTCTGAACCAGGTACTTCCAGCAGCCTTTAACGCAGTCACGGCGTCGAATACGGTCTTCGTGCGCCTCGCTTGTTCGCTCACTTGGATTCCATTGGAGGTGATCGCCGCCGGGTTTCAGCCAAGAATGACATTGTAGCTTACGGTCAAGTCATCCAAGGAAGACGGCACGTGGGTAACCGAGACGTGTCGAACCTACTCTCTTGGTGTGGCGTTGGCAGCATGTAACTCTGCTTCATCGATCCAATCGTCGCGACCATCTTCGTCCTGCGCGAGCACTCGCTCGACATAGGATCCCGGACTGTGTGACATAATTCCTTCGAAGGATCGGCCCCGCCCGTAGGCAATCCCGGTGCTATGGGTGTCGTTCGTCATGACGCCATGGGAGCAGAGAAACAGTCGTGTCCGAGCCGGTGCTGAGTCAACCTAACTCGCAATCCGCCCTCGCGCTTTTCGACCTCGTGGAGGGTGCCCGGGGTACCCATCTCTGGGGTCGCCTAGGCTGGCAGGACATACGCCGGCGCTACCGACGTTCGACGCTGGGACCTTTCTGGATCACCATCAGCATGGGAATGCTGGTTGCCGTACTGGGCACGCTCTACGGCGGCCTGTTCAAGGTGGAGGCGACGAACTATGTCCCCTACCTAACGCTCGGTTTTGTCATCTGGACACTAGTCAACGGCCTGATCACGGATGGCTGCACCGCGTACGTGAACGCCAGCAACATCATCCAGCAGGCTCGGCTTCCGTTGTCCGTCCATGTCTACCGCGTGGTCTGGCGCAACCTCATCATCTTCTTCCACAACGCCGTGATCTTCGTGATCGTCGCCGTCTTGTTCATGGTCTGGCCGGGATGGAATGGCCTGTTGGCCATTCCGGGGTTGGTCCTGCTCTGCGTGAACGGGGTCTGGGTGGGCATGCTGCTCGGCGCGTTCGCCGCACGGTTCCGCGACATTCCGCCGATTATCGCAAGCATCGTGCGGATCGCTTTCTTTGTGACCCCCATCATCTGGATGCCGGAGTTGCTGCCGAATCGGGCCGTGCTACCCATGAACCTGAACCCGTTCTTCCACGTTCTTGAAGTCGTTCGGGCGCCGTTGCTCGGTGAAGTGCCGAGCGCGGTCTCATGGCTGGCGATGGTTGGCTTCACCCTGATCGGTGTGGCGGCCACGTTCGTCATCTACATCCGGTACCGCTGGCGGATCGCCTACTGGGTATGAACAACCACGCAAGCATCCAGGTGGAATCGGTCACGGTCGACTTCCCTATCTACAACGCGAACATGCGTTCCATCAAGACTCGGTTCATCTATCACGGCACCGGCGGCCGCGTCGGCCGGGATGCAGGCAATCGTCTCACCGTAAGAGCCCTGGACGACGTCAGCATAGCGTTGGAGCACGGGGACCGAGTGGGTGTCGTCGGCCACAACGGCGCGGGCAAGACGACCCTGCTGCGGGTCATGGCCGGTGTCTACGAACCCGTCCGTGGCCATGTTTGGCGGCAAGGGCGAACCGCGTCTCTGCTCAATGTCTCGCTAGGAATCGACGACGACGCAACGGGTTACGAAAACATCGTGACCCGCGGGCTCCTGCTCGGGCTCTCGCCGAAGGAGGTTCGGGAACGCACAGCGGAAATCGCGGAGTTCACCGAACTCGGCGACTATTTGGCGATGCCGGCGCATACCTACTCGGCAGGGATGCGGTTTCGATTGGGGTTCGCCGTCTGTACGTGCTTCGAGCCGGAGATACTGCTCATGGACGAGTGGCTGAGCGTCGGTGACCGGCATTTCGTTGAGAAGGCACAACACCGGCTTGAAGAGTTTGTCGATCGAGCGGGGATCCTGGTCTTAGCCTCGCAGAACGTCAGCTTGCTTGAACGCGTCTGCACGAAGGGCGTGCTCCTCGATGCTGGTAAGGTCAAGGCAAACGGGCCGATCGACGAGGTGCTCCGGGACTACTAGCCGGCAATCCCAGCCGCCGCCTGGAGATCAAACGTGCCAGACATGCGCATCCTGTCAGTGATTGGAACGCGTCCGAAAACCATCAAGATGGTAATGGTGAGTGTTCGCGGAGGCTCCACACATTGACGACTGCCCAATTTGCTTGAGGAAAGAAGTGTGGAGCTTGTTGATATTGAAGTCGCGTTGAAGGACGTCATCGTCGTGCTTACCGATCATCGGCAGTTTCTGAAAATCGAGCCGGATTGCCTGTCCGGCAAAAGGCCCATCGATACGCGAGGAATTTGGCATGCCCGAGGTGGATGAGGCCGAGTGGGCTGCGAAGCAAGTACGCGGACCCAAAGTCGCATGGATAGGGCGTTCGGTAGCAGCGCCGCTCGTGGCGCTGGCACGGGATGGTCATGACGTGGCGATTTACGTTTCGGATCCGTCGTCAGTCGACGAGCGGATCGATGTAGAGGTTCCCGAAGAAGGAGGTCGGGTTGAGGAGCACCACCCGTGCTGCTTGGGGAAAGAACCGGGAACGGTCAACACGGTCGTCGTTTTCGGCTGGCCCGACGAGGATGACCTCCCGTACGGGATTTGCGGCGGGGCGCGGCGATTGTTGAGTTCTGGTGGCCGACTCGTGTTGGTGCAGCCGGACTTCAGTCGCGAGTGCCTCGCGGATGGTGGGTTCGATATCGCTTCCTTTATTCACGACGCCCGAGAGTTCATTGCACCGGTTCACCTCTCGTTGGGCGACGATACTCTGCGATTCGTTGGTGAGTGTGGCCTAGCCGACGCGGGAACATGGGGCCAGTTTGAACAGGGCGTGTGGCCAAGCCTGCTCCGGGATGCTATTCGATCCGTTGCGGCGAACAACCGGCGCGAGGTCGCAGGCTTGGAGCAGCGATTGGCACGCCTGCGAGGGCTGCTATCTTCCACGTCCTACAGGGTTGGCAGGGCCGTAGTCACGACAGCCAATCGGCCTCTCTCGTTGTGGCAATTGCCGAGGACGCTCTGGCACGTGTACCGAGCTAGGGGTAGCCGGTCGTCGGCGAAGCGGACCGAAACGCGACAGCGCGTCGTGTTCCCTCCCCTCCCGCTGCCTCTTCCCACATCCACACGGCCGGTTGTGGCTGCTGTCTTGGACACGTTCTCGGACTATTGCCTTCGCTATGAGCTAGATCTCGTTCGACTAACGCCCAAACATTGGCGTCGCGAGATCGAAGCGGCCGCACCAGCGTTTCTCTTGGTTGAGTCGGCTTGGGCCGGCAACGGAGGACTTTGGCGCAACCTGGTCGTCCACAACGACACTTTGGTACGTAACCCATTGCGCGACCTTGTCTCGTACTGTCGGACGAACGGAATCCGCACGGTGTTCTGGAACAAAGAAGATCCGCCGAATTTTGACTTCTACATCGCTGCGGCCAAGCAGTTCGATGTCATCTTCACGAGCGATGTTGATTGCGTTCCTCGGTACCGCGAGGCTTGTGGCCACGACCATATCCACGTGATGCCGTTCGCGGCCCAGCCCAAGATACATAATCCTTCCTGAGACCAGACC
>JAPPAV010000096.1 GCA_026705345.1 Gammaproteobacteria bacterium | reverse complement strand
GTTGATGAACTACATCCTGCTGGAAGGGCAGGTGAAGGACGTTGAGCAGGATGTTCCCATCTGGAATCGAAGGATCTACCGGCCGAGGCCGGTGCTGAACAGCAAGGACGGGAAAATCATGCTGTTCCGACGCTACTGCAGCCAGTTCTATCCGGAGAACGAGAACTCCGCCGGGCGGACCCGCAGAATGCTCGCTTCGCTATAGCCGTTCTTTACCCGATGTCCGATCAACCGACACTGAAGTCCACTCGGAGCGGGCTCGTGCTGAGGCCGGACCACATCGGCGTTGTCGTCTCGGCGGCGTTGGCTGCCGGTGCCATCGGTGTTCTGTCTGGATGTTCGGTGTTTTCGTCACTGCCGTTCATCGAATGGCCAGGGGAAGACCGGGATGACCTTGACGTACGCGAGGCGGCGGGATTGGAGGACCCCCTCCCGTGGTGGGAGTCGTTCGACGACCCGGTGCTGAACCGCGTCGTCGAAGCGGTGCTCGAGTCCAACTACGATCTTGCGACGGCGGTGGCGCGGGTAGAACAAGCCAGGGCTAAGGCACGCATCGCCACTGCCGCGCGAATGCCGAGGATACAGGCATCGTTGGGTGCCGTGGGGTTTGACGCGCCGACCAACGTGGGCCTCGGCGCACAGTTGGAAGAACTAGGGTTGGGGGCTGACGCGTTCACCGCGTTCGGCTTCTCGTTGCCCGATCGGCTTGACCAGACGACCTATTCCGCAGGGGCCGATGTCGCCTACGAAGTCGACTTCTGGGGTCGCGACCGGAACGCTGCGTTGTCTGCGGTTGCCCAACGAGAGGCTTACCATGCGGACTATCGGGCGGCCCGGATGGGGGTTGTCGTCCAGACTGTGGCGACCTACGTCGAGATTGTCGATCTCTACCGTCAGCGTGGCTTCGCCGGCGAGACGGTCGAGATTCTCCACGACTGGGTGACACTCGCGGAGGATCGGTACGACCGGGGGGTTGGTGACGTTCGAGATGTCTACGCGCTGCGGCGGAATCTGGCGGATGCACAAGCGTCGTTGCCCGGATTGGATGAACGTCTCGCCGACGCCGAAGGAAGGCTCAGGGTGCTGTTGGGAGGACACCAGCACGCCGGTCTCGTTGGCACGTTGACGGACTCGATGCCGGCCTCGACGATGGCCCCGGCGCCGATGGGTGTGCCCGCCGAAGCCCTGGCGCAACGGCCCGATGTCGCCGCCGCACGGCAGCGACTGGCGGCTGCGCGTTTCGGCCTCGATGCTCGGCGCGCCGCGTTGCTGCCGTCGTTGTCGCTTTCCGGGTCGATCGGGTTGCAGAGTCCGGACACCGGGGCTTGGTTCGACCCCGATCAGTGGTTCCGGAACCTAAGCTCGAACTTGCTGGCGCCCGTGTTCCAGGGCGGCCGGCTGCGTGGCAATGTGGCACTCGCCGAAGCGGAACTTGCCGAAGCCGCGGCCATGTACGGGCACGCCGTGGCGAAGGCCACCGCAGAAGTCCAGGCGGCATTGGCCGCCCTGGAATCCAACGTGGATCGCCTGGCTCTGCTGAACTCCTTCGCGGAGGAGGCGGGGGCGGAGGCGATGCTACAGGAAGAGCGCTATGCATCCGGTGTCGGCGACTACAGGACGTTCCTCGCGGCATCGCAGATGAGCGTTGGCGCCAAGGCTGCCCGTGCGGCGGGGGAGCGCGACCTGACGTATGCGCGGCTTGGGCTGCACCGTGCCCTCGGCGGTGCTTGGTCGTCCGTCGCCGCAGGACCGACACCGCCGTCAACCGCGATGTTGGTGCGCCAACTTAAGCTCCCGCGAGAACGCGCAGAAGGAGAGTAAGGGTGCGTAGGAGAACGGGATATGTCATCGCCGTCGGTCTGATTGCGGGTGCCGCGGGCGTGGCCACCTTGCTGGTGTCGCTTGCACCGGAGCCAGATACGCACGAACCCCCTTCGCAGACTCCGTACGTCAAAACCGCGCGTATCGTCGCCGGCGCCGGGCCGATTCCGGTGCGTGGCGCGGGGACGGTGCGTCCGAGTGCCCAGGTCGACATCGCGCCGCAGGTGGGTGGACGGGTGGCTTGGGTGGACGAGGGTTTCGTCAGCGGTCGTCACGTCCATGCCGGGCAGACCCTGTTCCGTCTCGAGGAGGCAGACTACGAATTCGGCGTGCGCGAGGCCGAAGCCGCCCTGGCCATCAGGGAGGTGGCGCTCCTCCAAGCTCGCGAGGACGCGGCAATTGCACAGGCGGAGTACGAGCGCTATGCAAAGAGGCAAGGCGAGAACGCACCGACCAAGCCGAATCCGCTGACGCTGCACATCCCCCAGTTGAAGGCGGCCCAGGCGGCCCTGGCGAGGGAAGAAGCCGCCTTGGCGCAGGCCAAACTGGCGTTGTCCCGCACCGGCGTTACGGCGCCGTTCGATGGCGTGGTACACGACGAGTCGGTGGACATCGGCCAGCTGCTGGTGCCAGGCCAGTCGGTGGGCAGATTGTTTTCGTCGGACGCGGTGGAGGTCGTGGTGGCTCTCTCCGACGCGGACGCGGCGTTGATTCCCCGGCTTTGGCGGCACGAAGGAGAAAGCCAGGGCGTCGTCGCCGTCGTGTACGCCGAGTACGGCGACGTCGCCTATGCCTGGCGGGGATACGTGGACCGGGCGGACGCCTCCCTCGATGCCGAGACCCGCACCATCGACGTGATCGTCCACGTGCCGGACCCCTTTGCGCCGGGCGCTCCTGCGGCGTCGGCAGCGGGTCAGGACACGCCGCCGCTCCTCGTGGGCAAATTCGTGGAAGTGGCCATCGAGGGGTTGGTGCCCGACGACTACTTCCGGGTGCGCCGTGCCGCGTTGCAGGCGGACGATGAGATCTGGACGGTTCGCGACGACGGCACAGTGCGCCTCGTGCCGGTTCGGGTTCTGCAACGTATGGACGACGATGTCTACGTAACGGGCGAACTCGAAGACGGCCAGTTGGCCGTCACGGGGGGCATCCGGTTCGCGACGGACGGCATGGCGGTCCGTGCAGGGGAAGCCCGATGACGGTAGACGCCTTGCGGACGCGCAAGGATCAGGGTCGTAGGGGACGGGCTTGTCCCGTCCCGGCGCGCCCTTCGGGCGCGTTTCGAGAATGCTTGCGCATTCTCGTGGCTACCGACTGGCACGTTGCACCGCCTCAGGCGAGCGACTGCGCGTGGCTTGCGGTGGCGTAGGGTTGCCCCTACGCTGGTTTGCGAGCTAGGAAACAGTAGAGCGGCGTGAAAACTCCCGACTCGCCGCCGGCGACGTATGCATCGGCCGTCCGATCCATCAATTGAACCACCGCGGTGGAACCCCTTGGAAAATAGCGGAGCGCCTCGACCACCCTAAGGGTGCCGATCATCGCCTTGCGGCCCAAGGGCGTTCGGCGAAACGCGCTGCGCAATGTCCCGCGCCGTCCCTGCATCGGCTGGTACCACGGCGTGCTCGGGCCAGTCTGTACGTCCCGATCCGCAGCCTCGATGACCTCGAATCCAACGGCCTCGAGCGCGTCGTTCACTTGTGAGAAAGTCGCGATGTCGCGCAGGGCGATCCCGAGCATGAGATCTCCCTTGATGGCTTGATGACGACTGTTGTCGGGATCGAAGTTGTCGGTCATGCACATTTCCTGGCCCCAGAACAGTGCCCCCGGCTTTAGTACGCGGTAGATTTGTGCGAATGCGTGTCGCTTGTCCGGTGCATGGCAGGTCGACTCGATTGCATACCCGCCATCGAAGGTGCAGGCGTCGATGGCGCTCATGTCCATGAAGTTGCACTTCATGTAGTCGGCCATGTGGTCGAGCCCCGCTTCGACGTTCTTCCGTCTGGCTTGGTCGAGTTGCTGTGCGTTGTTGTTGAGGCAGAAGACCCTTGCCCCGGACTCGCGCGCCACGCGGCGCATCGGACCGCCGACGCCGCAACCGACGTCGATGATCGTCATTCCCTCGCGCAGTTGCAGCCGCTCGATCATCAGCCGCTGGTGGCGGATGATCGACTGCTCCAGTGTCTCTCCGGGCTTCAGCGGCGCGAAGTGCAGCGACTCGTTCCATCCGAATTGCATGAATTCGCTGCACAGGTCGTAGTAGTCGTTGACCGTCTCCGTGTGGTCGTAGTCCCTGCCGTTCGCGGGTCCCCGTTGATTTGTGTCGAACCAGGTACCGTAGCGAGCCACGCGGTCCTTCACGTTCGAGCCGCGATAGGCACGCCACAGGTTTCTGGATAGGTTGGTCAGCATGCGATCTTTGAGAAGCGACCTACGCGGGCGTCGTCTCGGCGTGGTTCGGCATCTTGGCAGGGTTCCCAACGAAGCCTAGGCGGATCGAGTAGAGCGCCGGGATGAGCACCATCAAGATAGCCGTGGTGATCATGATGCCGAAACCGAGGGACGCGGCAAAGGGGCGCAGGTACTGTGCCTGGATGGCCTGCTCCAGAATAAGCGGCATGAACCCTAAGAATGTGGTCACGGAGGTCAGCATGATCGGTCTGAAACGGCGCTTGGCACCTTCGATGATTGCCGTTCGTACGGGTGTGCCCTCGCGTACGCGCTGATCGATAGCGTCGAGCATGACCAGCGAATCGTTCACCACGACCCCGCTCAAGCCCAGGATGCCCAGGATGGCCGTCGTCGTGAAGGTAAGCCCCAGTATCAGGTGGCCCAGAATCACGCCGACGATGCCGAACGGGATCGCCGCCATGACGATGAACGGCTTGGTGTAGGACCGAAGGGGAATCGCCAAGAGCGCGAAGATCACGAGCATGGCGACCGCGAACCCGCGATAGAGCGAATCGAGAGAATCAAGCTGCTGCTGCTGCTCTCCGCCTAGCATGTACGTCAGGTCCGGATTCGCGGCGGTGAGTTCCGGTAGGACGTTGTCGAGGAGCACCTCGTTGGCTTCCCCGCCGGTGATAACGTTCAGATCCACGTCGGCGGTGACGGTGACGGCGCGCTGACCGTCCCTGCGGCGGACGCTTGGCGCGGCGACACCCGTCTTGAGCGTTGCGACCTGGCGAAGCGGAACCTCGCCGCCTGAAGCGGTGCGAATGGGATACGCCTCGATGTCGGCGATGGCGTTGCGTTCGTCGTCGGGCAGGCGCACGAACACGCCGACCTCGTCCCGGCCTCTCTGCACACGCTCGACTTCCGCGCCGAAGAACGCGGCCCGCGCCTGCCCCGCCAGTGCCTCCTGGGTGAGCCCGAGAGTCCGGGCTTCGGGCTTGAGCGCGAGCTGGATCTCCCTGACGCCGGGCGTGTGGTCCGAGCGCACGTCGAATACGCCGTCGATACTTCGAAGGCTGTCAGCCAAACTACTCGCAATCGAGGGGAGGCGGTCGGAGTCGGGGTGCGAGAGAAGAACCTCCACGGGATTGCCGAAGTCGACGACCTCGCCGCTGAAGGTGATGCCCCGGACATACGGCGGACTCCCCACTTCCTCGCGCCAAGCCTGAACGACTTCGCCGGTGGTGATCTGCCGCTGTTGCACGCCGACGAGCTTGAACTCGATGGCTGCCACGTTGGCCTGGGGATTCAATGTGGGCGCCGGCGTCAGCCCCCCGCCCTCCCGACGCGGTCCCTGGCCGACCGTCACCGTCACCCCGGATACCACGGACGGCGCGTCCTCGGCCCGATCCCGGGTAAGACGTTCGATCGCCCGGTAGCCGGCCGCCTCCAATTCCTTCGCCACCTCGTAGGTTCTGTTCGCAGGCGTCCCGTCCGGCATCTCGAGACGGGCTGTTGCGAAATCCCCCTCCACGACGTCGGCGAAGGAGGAGGTGACAATGCCGGCGGGCAACAGGGAAACACTCAGGACAAAAAGCCCCAACGCACCGGCGACCACGACTGCGGGCTGGTCGGTCGCGAAATTGAGCGCCCGGTCCAAGGGGCCCTCGACGAACCGGGTCAGCTGCCGGTCGACATGGCCCTTGGTCCGCGCAAAGAACCTGTCGACGCCATTGGAGGGAGTCCATTCGGGACCGTGCAAGTGCGACAGGTGGTTTGGAAGTACGAACAGCGACTCGAACAACGATATCAGCAGCATGGCGATGATCATGATGGGCAGCGCCAGCCAGGCCGCGCCGATGCCCCCGGGAATGAAGAAAACGGGGGTAAACGCCACGATCGACGTCAACACGGCGAATGTCAGCGGCACCTTGATGCGTCGGGCGCCGCGAATCGCAGCGGCGAGGCCCGGTGTTCCGCGCTGGCGTTCGAGGTGGATGTTTTCTGCCACGATAATCGCGTCGTCGACGATTATTCCGATCGCCAGAACGAACACGAACAGAGAGTGCAGGTCGAGCGCGACATCGAGGATCAGCATGACTGCCAGAACCCCGACGAGCGACGTGGCCAGCCCGACGACAACCCACACCGCGAGGCGGATCTCCAGGAACAGAGCCAGCGCGACAAGGACCAGCATGAGGCCCAAAGCGCCGTTCTTGAGCAGAAGCTCGGCGCGTTCGGAGTAGGTCTGCGACTCGTCGTTCAGGATGTCTACGTGCACGCCTTGGGGCAGTGACGGGACGATGACGTTGGCTCTACGTGCACGCCTTGGGGCAGTGACGGGACGATGACGTTGGCGACGTGCTCGTGCACGGCCGTCGCAACCTCCAGCACGTGTTCCCCTTCAACGCGGGAGACCTCGATGAACGCGGCCGGCTTGTCTTCGTGGCGGACGATCAGGTCGACATCCTCGAAACCGTCCCGAACGTCCGCGATGTCGCCCAATCGGACCGTCGTGCCGTCGCGGCGGCTAAGCACCACGATCTCCTCGAAGTCCTGTTGAACGTAGCGCTGCCCAAGGGAGCGAATCCGTACCTGCTCGTCGGCGGTGTCGATGCGGCCGGCGGACAGGTCGAGGGAGCTGCGGCGAACGGCGGCGGCGATGTCGTCGAGGGTTAGCCCGAGCGAGCGCAGCCGGTTCAACGGCACTTCGATGGAGATCTCGTAGTCCCGCAGGCCGCTGGTCTCGACCAGCGATACGGTTGGGAGCGATGCGAGTTCGTCTTCTAGCTGGTAGGCGAGTCCTTTAAGCGATCGCTCCGAAATGTCGCCGTAGACCACCAGTCGAATGATGCTCTGTCGAGAGGTCATCTCGGTGATTTCGGGGCGCCGGGCGCCGAGGGGAAACGTCTGGATACGGGAAACGGCCGACTCGACGTCGTCTATCGCCTTGGGAATGTCCGTACCGGATTTGACTTGGATCCTGACCGAGGCCACCCCCGGCGCCGCTGTTGACTTGACTGCGCGGACGCCGTCGAGCGAGCTGACCTGCTCTTCGACTTTGACGACGATCGACTCCTCCACCTCCTCGGGCGTCGCGCCGGGATAGGCGATGGAAACCTCGATGTGGTTGAAGGCCAACGTCGGCCAGGATTGGCGCTCCAAGCCGGGGAGCGACACGAGACCGGCCGCCAGGATCGCGAACATGAGCAGGTTGGCGGCGACGCCGTTGCTCGCCATATAGGCGATGGGTCCGGCCGGTTCCCCCGAAAGATCGTTCACACGTGGGGCTTTGTCAGACGGGGTGTCGAACCCGGGCAACGCGGAACTTCAACTTCCTGCTAGGTGCCGCCGTTGGAAACGGATTGATGCGCATCTTGTAGTTCTCGGGCAGCATTTGCAGTTCCAGGTGGTGCGCGATCACGAGTAGGTTTACCACCATCTGGAGCTCCAGCCATCGATGCCCCAGGCAAGTGTGGGTGCCTAGTCCGTAGGGCGCATAGGCACCCGCGGTCATTTGCTCCCACCCCTCCGGCAGGTAGCGGTCGATGTCGAACTTCAGCGGATCCTTGAACAGGTCCTCGGAGTAGTGCGTCGCGGTATGGCAGATCAACAACCGTGTCTTGGGCGGCAATTCGAAGCCGTTGACCACGCATTGGTTCATGACCGTTCGCAGCTGCCAGGGGATTACCGGATACATGCGTTCGGACTCGAGGAACAGCCGATGCGTAATGTCGATATTGTCCAGGTTGCCGAAATCCTCGGCTTGCGGCTCGCGATGTCCGCCGAACAGCGAATCGGCTTCCGCACGGATGCCCGCGTACAGGTCCGGGTCGTTGACCATCGCATAGACGGCGAAACCGAGCGCACTGCCGAGATAGATGCTGGCCACCATCGCTGCGACGAAGGGGAAGGTGATGTCCGTTTCCGGCAGGAACTGCGGGTCGTTCCGATGCAGTTCGAGTATGGCATCGGCAATGTCCAGCGGCTTCCCTTTTCTTTGAGCGGGCGTGTGCGACGAGTGAATGGCGTCGAGCAGTTCGCTCACGTACTTCCTGGAGCGCTTCATCTTCGGTGTCGACAACATGAACTTGGGCAGCGCGCCTTGAACGTGCGTGACGAGCGCACGGTGCTCGTAGGCGAGCAGGTCGTCGACGAAGTGGCTGCAGTCGACGCCCATCGTCAGGTGCGAGACCTGCCTGCTCATGTAGGTCTGGAAGGTCTTCGTTGCGCCGAACACGTCGCCCTCGTTCCATGCGCCGACCGACTCCTTGCACAGCGAGATCAGCTCCGGCAGGCGTTGCGCGAGCGTCGCCCGGGAGTAGGCGGTGCGGAGTGACTTGCGCATCTTGTGGTGTTCCGCGCCATCCATGCCCGG
>JAPPAV010000113.1 GCA_026705345.1 Gammaproteobacteria bacterium | reverse complement strand
GTCTGTGGAGTAGTTTCGTGGAACGCGTCGCTCCGAACCGCGGTCTCGAACCCGCGAAGCTCATTGCCTACGCCAACCAATACGACGAGTTGCTTCGCGAAACCGGTGGCGACACCGCGCGCCTGGCCATGGAATACGGGTTGGTCGACCAATTACTGGACCCCGAAGCCCTGTCCAAACACTTAAACGAACTGACTGCCGGCACGGACACCTTCGCCCACGTCGCCATCGGTGACTACGTGGATCCCGATCTGCCCCCGCTATTCGGGAAGTCGGTCGCCGTGGTTCCCTTGAGCGGAACGATCGTCATGGGCGATGCCCCGCGCGGGTTCATCGGGGCCGATACCGTTGCCAGGCTCCTTGCCGATCTCCGGGAGGATCCCCAGGTCGGTGCCGTCGTGCTCCGAATCGATTCGGGTGGGGGCAGTGCATTCGCTTCGGAACAGATTCGCGCCGAAATCGCCCGTATTCAGAACAAGGGCACCCCGGTCGTGGTCTCCATGGCAGGTACCGCGGCATCGGGCGGCTACTGGATCGCGGCCACTGCGGACGAGATCTGGGCCGCGCCCACCACGGTGACCGGATCGATCGGCATTTTCGCCATCGTCCCGACCTTCGAGGAGACCCTGGGAGAGATCGGCGTCAACCGCGACGGGGTCGGGACCGGCCCGTTCGTCGGGGCGCTCGATCCCATCGGCGGCGTTGGTGACGCCATGGCCCGCGCCCTCCAGTCGAATGTCGAATATGGCTATCGTCGCTTTATCGATCTCGTCGCCGAAGGCCGCGGCCTCGCGCCCGGGGACGTGGAAACCATCGCCCAGGGTCGTGTCTGGCTCGGCGTGGATGCGCTAGACCACGGCCTAGTGGACCAACTTGGTCACCTCGAGGAGGCAGTCGCCAGTGCCGCCGCTCTCGCCGACCTCGACCGCTATCAGGTCCGCTATGTCGAAGAACCCTTGTCGACGCAGGAGATTCTCGTGCGCCAATTCCTCGACGGCATCGGATTCGAACCGTCGACCGGCGGGCCCCACCGGGCCCTCGGTGGAATCCTCGTTCGGGAACTGGGCAGGCTGGGATCACTCAACGATCCCCAGCATCTCTATGCCTTGTGCGAGGCATGCCCCGCCCGCTAGGACTCCGTCAGCGCAGAGGGGGGCGCTAGTTCCCCTGCCAGTAGTCGCGGACTGCTGCCTTCATCTCGCGGCAGAGCAAAACGATGCCGACCAAGTTCGGCAGTGCCATCAAGGCGAGCGTGACGGCGGACACCAGCCAGACCAGCGACGTGTCCAGGATCGTGGCGAGGAAGAACGCCAGAACGTACACACCGCGATACGGCATCACCCATGGGGTCCCAAACAGATAGGTAATTGCCCGGTCGCCGTAGTAGGACCATGCAATGGCGGTGCTGAACGCGAACAAGACCAAGCCGACAGTCACGGCGTATTGGCCGTATTCGCCGAAGAAACTCCGTTTGAACGCCTCGGACGTCAAGCGCACGGAGTGCACCAGGGATTTGCCGCGCAGCGTGATTCCGGGCGTCACGAGTGACCCGTTCCCGACCTCGATGATCCCGCTGAACGGCGTTCCGCCTGCGGTAAGAAACCGCACGTCCTCGGCAATCGACCGTTTGTGCAGAACGGTAATCCCGTCTCCGGCAAGACGGCCGTCGTCAATCGCGAAAGTACCCGTCGCCCGCTCTACCGCCGCCACATCGTAGGACACGCCGTCCAGGGTCACTGTCTCGGCGTCGACGCCATTGAGGTAGGCATGGAGGTTGGCCACGTGCTGCGGATCGGAATCGGTATAGATTCCGGCGAGGAGTTGCGTGTCGAAACTGTCGAATTCGTTGTCGAATTTGTCCTTCCAGACTCCGGACGACAGGATGACGATACCGGTTAGTGTGCAGATAACCAGCGTGTCGAGGAACGGTTCCAGAATCGAAACGAGACCTTCGGACACCGGTTCGTCCGCCCGGGCCGAGGCGTGTGCGATAGGCGCGGACCCCTGTCCCGCCTCGTTGGAGAAGAGACCCCGGTTGACGCCCCGGTTGAACGCATACGCGAAGGTCGCACCCAGGAAGCCCCCGGTTGCAGCGGATCCGGAGAACGCGTCCCTGAACACGGCGACAAATGCCGGGCCGACCTCGTGGTAGTTCGTCGCCAGCACCGCAAAGGCGCCGATCGCGTAGAGGATGCCCATTGCTGGGACGATTGCGGTTGCGACCCGCGCGATGCGCTTGATGCCGCCGATGATGACCAGTCCTAGGAGCGTGGCAAATGCCAGGCCACTTACCCAAGTCGGAATCTGGAAGGAGGCGTTGAGGCCCTCTGCCATGTTGTTGCTCTGGGGCATGTTCCCCGATCCGAGGGTGCTCAGCACGGTAGCCGCCGCGAAGAACACCGCGAGCCACTTCATGTTCAGGCCGCGCTCCATGAAGTACATCGGGCCACCCGCGATCTCGCCCTTGTCGTCCTTGACCCGGTACTTGTGGGAGATCGTCACCTCCACGAACTTCGTCGTCATGCCAACGAACGCGGTGGCCCACATCCAGAACAGCGCCGCAGGCCCGCCTAGGAAGATCGCGAACGCGACGCCGCCGATATTGCCCGTGCCGACGGTTCCCGACAGGGCGGTGGAGAGAGCTTGGAGGTGCGTGGTGTCGCCCTCCGCGTCGGCCCGGGTGTGGTGGCCCAGCAGCACGCCCCACGCCCGCTTGAAGTACCGGACCTGGGGGAAGCCTAAGTAAATCGTGAAAAAGCAGCCCACGCCGAGGAGCACGTACGGGAAATAGAACGCGCTGCCCAACAATCCATCGAGGGTGAGGAGGACGTTTTCCACGCCCATGGTGAACACATCCATTCCAATCGCTCGCTAGGGTTCGCCGAACAGGGCAGCGCGCATCACGGCGTACAGTTCATGTTGATCCATGACGCCGCCCACGCCATCCGCTCCGGGCCCGGTGGCATAGGCCGGGACGTCCTCGCCGGCATGGGTTTCCGCCAGCATCGGATGGGTCGAACGCTGCCGGTAGTTCGGATCGGTGGGATCCAGTTCGGTCTCGGGACGCCGCGCCCCGGGACCGTTCGCGTAACCCAATGTCGTGTAGGCCACGCCGGCGGTATCCGTGAGCGGTTGGCCATCCTCGCCGGCTGCATAGCCCAATATGGGGTTGCCGCGTGCCGAATAGCCCGAGATGGTCAGGGTGTGGCTGTGATCCGCGGTCACGACGATGAGCGTCTCTTCGGGATCGGTCGTCTGAACGGCTACGGCAACCGCTTCGGATAAGGCGATGGCATCCACCAGCGCCCGATACGCGTTTCCAGCGTGGTGGGCGTGGTCGATCCGGCCACCTTCGACGACCAGAAAGAACCCCTGCCCCGAGTCTAGGTTCTCGATGGCGTAGGCCGTCATCTCCGCGAGGCTGGGTTCCCCGCCGGCGTCGTTTTCGCGATCCGCTTCGAACTCCATGTGGGACGGGTCGAACAGGCCGAGGACCTGGCCCGTCCCGGGAAGTCCGTCGAAACCGTCCCGGTCGAAGACGAACCGCCGACCGTCTGCAGCCGCGACCCATTCTTCGGCGAGGTTTCGCCCGTCCCGGCGCCGTCCGGTAATCGTTGTTTCCTCCGGGTCCGGCTGCTCGATGCCCAGGAACATCGCCCGACCACCACCGAGGACGACATCCACCCCGTCGCCGTGGGGGAACTCAACCAATTGGCGAGCGATGTCAGCGCACCGCGAACGATCCCCTTGCGGAACATTGCCTGGCAATTCCCAGTTCCGGTCCGGCGAATGCGCGTAGGCCGCAGCCGGCGTGGCATGCGTGATGCGCGCGGTGGAAACCACGCCAGTCCGGAAACCTCGTTGTTCCGCCTCCTCTAGCAGGGTGACGAGTTCATGCTCCCTGGAACTTGCGCAATCACCGCGTGCGGCTTCGGGTCCAACGCTCAGCATGCCGGCCCGCGCCCGCCGCCCCGTAACCAGTGCCGTCATCGTCCCGGCGGAGTCGGAAACCTGGGCGTCGACGTTGTACGTTTTCACCAATGCGAGGTGCGGGAAGTGTTCGAACGCAAGCAGGTTCTCCTCCCCGGCGAGTCCCTTGTTCTGGCCATCGAGAATGCGCGCCGCCGTGACCGTCGAGACCCCCATGCCATCGCCTACGAACAAAATGACACCGGGTTTGGGTTCGCCTTCTTCCGTCGCTATCGCAGCCCCGACGAACACCAATGGAATCAGATTAAATAAGGTCTTTAGCATTTTGATTTATATAACTGGTACTGGGCTAGTCTGATAGTTCCCTAGCGGGTTCTCGCATCGTAACGAACTCTTCCGCGGCGGTCGGATGGATGCCAATCGTCGCATCAAAGTCCGCCTTGGTGGCACCGGCCTTGATGGCCACACCGAGACCCTGGATGATTTCGCCGGCCTCGGGGCCGCACATGTGGGCGGCGAGAACCCGGTCGTTTTCGCCATCGACCAGGAGTTTCATCATCGTCCGTTCGGCACGGTGCGTCAGCGTGTGCTTCATGGGCTTGAAACTCGATTGGTAGACGACCAGGTTTGGATGTTTCCGACGTGCTTCCTCCTCCGTCGGCCCCACCGTACCGATGTTCGGTTGGCAGAAGATCGCGGTGGGCACGTTGTCGTAGTCCACCTGCCGAGATTCGCCGTTGAACAGGTTGTGCGCGATGCACATTCCTTCGGCGATCGCCACCGGCGTCAACTGCATCCGGTCGATGACGTCGCCGATTGCGTAGATGTTTGGCACGTTGGTGCGATAGTACCGATCAACCTCGATGGCGCCTCCGGCGGCAACGTTCACACCCGCCGTCTCTAGACCGACTCCACCGCTGGCCGGGGTCCGACCCGTCGCCGCCATGACCAGGTCGACATCCAGATTCCGACCGTCCTCGAAGGTGCAACGCAGTCCGCTTCCCCGGCGTTCGACGGAGCCGATTCGGGAATCGAATCGCAGCTGCACTCCTTTCGAACGGATTTCGTCCGCCACGAAGCGGCGGATACCCGCGTCGAAGCCGCGCAGGAAGAGTTCGCCTCGATAGGCAAGCGTCACCTGGGCGCCGAGCCCGGCGTAGATTCCGGCGAACTCCACGGCGATGTAGCCGCCGCCGATGATCAGAACCCGCTTCGGAAACTCGTCGAGATAGAACGCTTCGTTGGACGTGATCGCGTGTTCGTTGCCCGGGAACGGCGGCACCACGGGCCAGCTGCCTGTCGCGACAAGTATGTTCTGTGTCGTCAGCGTGCGTTGGCCCACGCGTACCCGATTGGGTCCGGCCAAGACCGCGCGCTCAGCGAGTATTTCGACGCCGGCATCGTCCAAGAGGCCGTGGTAGATCCCGTTCAACCGCTCGATTTCGCGCGTCTTGTTGTCGCGGAGCGTGGGCCAATGGAAATCGGCACCGCCCAGGTCCCAGCCGTAAGCTCGGGCGTCGTCGAAGTCCTCGGCGAAGTGAGCGCCGTAAACAAACAGCTTCTTGGGGACGCACCCGACGTTCACGCAGGTGCCGCCCAGGTAGCGCTCCTCCGCGATTGCGACCCGGGCACCGAAGCCCGCCGCCATTCGGGCCGCCCTTACGCCCCCCGAGCCCGCGCCGATGACAAAGAGGTCGTAGTCGTAATTCCGCACCGCCTTGACGGTCCCCCATGCCCGCAAGCCTCATGTGCCAAGCGGCCCGTCGGCCTGGCACCGGAGTCGAAAGGCCATTCGTTCCGCTCGATGCCGCGACCGAGGCCGGGACACCGGGCTCGGGAGATAGTAGCGCATCGCGGATTCCGTTAGCATCGCCCGACGGTTTGCCCTCGTCGCTACGCCCAAAGGGGAGATGCGATCGCCCCACAGCCGGCCCGGTCGCGTCGTGTAAACGATGCTGCCAGTACCAACGGAGTTAACCAATTGATCCCAGTTGTCCTCGACACGGATATCGGCACCGACATCGATGACACGTGGGCGCTCGCCATGCTGCTCGGCTCGCCCGAGCTTCAACTGCAGGCCGTTGTCACCAGCCATGGGGATGCGCGCTACCGAGCCTTGCTCGCTGCGAAGTTCCTCGAAAGCGCCGGCCGCGAGGACGTGTCCGTTGGCGAAGGTGTCGCAGACGGCCTACTCCCGCCCGGTCGCCGCGGCCAGCAAGCGTGGCTCGCCGGCTACGAGTCGGCGAACTACGACGGCCCCTATCGGACCGATGGTGCCCAGCTTCTGGTCGACACCGTGATGGCGTCGCGGGAACCGGTCACTGTGTTGTGCATCGGTCCGGCCAGCACCACGGCCGCCGCCTTGGCAATGGCGCCCGAGATCGCCGCCAAGGCGCATTTCGTCGGCATGCACGGCGCAATCCGGCGCGGCTATGGCGGCAGCCCCGACCCGGTGCCCGAGTACAACGTGTTTGTGGACGTCGCGGCCTTCCGAGCCGTCTTGGCCGCGCCGTGGCCGGTCACCCTGACACCCCTCGACACTTGCGGCATCGTGACGCTCGACGGCGACGAATACGCCGCCGTCCGCGACGCGGATACCGCACCGATGCGCAGCCTGATGGCGAACTACCGGGCGTGGGCGAAAGCGATCGGACACCCGGAACTGGCGGAGCAACGCAGCACGACGCTGTTCGACACCGTCGCCGTCTACCTCGCGTTCGCAGACCACCTGCTTGAGATGGAGACCATTCGCCTAGCCGTGCGCGATGACGGCCTGACCTTCGAGTCCGCGGATGGCCGAGCGGTGAACGCAGCCATGGGCTGGCGCGATCTGCCGGGGTTCCGTCGGTTGTTGATCGACCGACTGGCCGCGACGAGAGACCCTGTCGGTCGCTCCATGGAAAGCCCGTGAAGGTCACGATCTTCGGTACCGGCTATGTAGGCTTGGTAACCGGTGCCTGTTTCGCGGAGATGGGTAACCGCGTGCTCTGCGTCGACGTCGACCAGGACAAGATCGCCACGCTCAACGATGGTCGGGTGCCAATCTACGAACCGGGCCTGCCCGCCTTGGTGGCCGCGAACCGAACCGCGGGCCGATTGACCTTCAGCACAGACGCGAAGGCCGGCGTCATGCACGCGGACGTCGCATTCCTGGCGGTCGGTACGCCGGCGCGAAATGACGGTTCAACGGATCTACGGCATGTGTACGGGGTCGCTGCGTCGATCGGCGAACACATGGACCATCCCGTCGTCGTGGCCAGCAAATCCACGGTCCCGGTGGGAACTGCCGACGAGATAGAGCGGATCATCAGGGGTGAACTCGACGAGCGCGGGGTAGAGGTTCGATTCGCCGTGGTATCCAACCCAGAGTTCATCAAGGAGGGTGCCGCGGTTTCCGACTTCATGAAACCGGATCGCATCGTCCTTGGCAGTCGCGACGAGCGTGCTACCCGCCTGCTCGAGGAGCTATACGCGCCCTTCAATCGGAATCACGACAAGATCCTGCACATGGATGTCCGATCCGCCGAACTCACCAAGTACGCGGCGAACGTCATGCTGGCAACCCGGATCAGCTTGATGAACGAGTTCGCCAATCTCGCCGACCGGGTGGGCGCGGACATCGAGTCCGTGCGCCGCGGCATAGGATCGGATCCCCGGATCGGATACCAGTTCATCTATGCGGGGTGCGGATACGGTGGTTCCTGCTTCCCCAAGGATGTACGCGCCATGGCCTACATGGCCGACGAGGTCGTCCACCCTGCCGAGATCGTCCGCAGCGTGGAGGCCGTGAACCAACGCCAGAAACGGATCCTCGTGGATCGGCTCACGGAACACTTCGGCGGCGATCTTTCGGGCCGCACCCTGGCCCTATGGGGACTATCGTTCAAACCCAATACGGACGACATGCGCGAAGCCCCCAGCCGGGTGCTCATGGAAGCGGCTTGGGCGGCGGGCGCAACGGTGCGGGCCTACGACCCGGGCGCACTGGCCCAAGCCGCCAAGTTGTATGGCCCCCGGGACGGCCTGGTTCTCTGTCAGCACAGAGACGACGCGCTCAACCGGGCCGACGCGCTGGTGGTGCTCACGGAGTGGAACGAATTCAGGAGTCCCGACTTCGACACCATCAAAGCCGCGCTGAAGCATCCGGTAATCTTCGATGGCCGCAATCTCTACGACCCCCGGTTGCTTGCGTCGCTCGGGTTCAAGCACATCGGCATCGGCCGCAACCGCCCCGCCACGTTGCCAGAGCGGCACCTTCCATGACCGCCTTGACCAGGATTTGTCAGCTCGCCGTATTCGCCGCCCTCACGACGTCAACCGTCGTCGGCGCGAACGTCGACGACCGCAATTGGTGTATCACCTACACCGACCATTTCGAGATGGTGTCCGACCTACCCCGGGAGAGGGCTTTGGAGTTGGTTGTTCAACTCGACCAGTTCCGGACCGCGGCAAGCGCCCTTCTACCCGGCGGGTCCCGGGGGGCCGCTCCTCCCATTAAACTCGTCGCTTTCAAACGTGCGCGGGACTTCGCCACTGTCTTCAACAGCACCCACGTCGCCGGGTTCACGCGTCCCTCGCTGGACCAAAGCCTGCTTGCGTCGGGGCCCGACCCGACCGGCGGTCATCTCAGTCGGAACATATTCCACGAGTACGTCCACTACCTGGTACGCAGTCGCGCGGCCCTCAACCTACCCATCTGGTACGAGGAGGGTTTTGC
>JAPPAV010000122.1 GCA_026705345.1 Gammaproteobacteria bacterium | reverse complement strand
GGAGACGCGCTGTAGCCCCTGCAACTGGATGTCGGCCACCACGAAACGCCCGTCCGTACTCGCCTCCTGGGCCTGCGAGAACGTGACGACCAGGACGCCAACGAGCAACGCGGTGAAGAACCTGCCGACCGCTTCCCCCTTCCTCATTAGCCTCCCCCTTTGGACTCCGCACGGGTTCAAGTTTCGACTCCGCACCGCCCCATTAGTTCCTCGTTCGCCGCACCGGCACCAGCCACTATCCCGGCAACCAACGGGCGATGTCGACGTAGAACACGAACAACATGAGCCCGACGACGATCGCCAGTCCGATCTGAGCACCCACGGCCTGGGCGCGTAGCGAGACCGGTTTGCTTCGTACGATCTCAACCAGCGAATACACCACGTGGCCACCGTCGAGTATCGGGATGGGCACGAGGTTGATGATTCCGAGACTGATGGACAACAGCGCGAGAATCCAAAGAAACCGGTCGGGTCCGGCCCGAGCGCTGTCGCCGGTCACCTTGCCGATGGTGATGGGTCCGGCCAGATTGGTGGCCGGCACATCGAGCGTCAACATCTTGCCCAGCAACTCGAGCGTCAACACCGTCTTGGCGTAGGTCTCCGTAGCGGCCTGCCCGAGGGCTTCGAACGCCCCAAAGCGCACCACTCGTATCGGCGTGTCCAGCCGTGCGCCGACATAGCCGTACTCGGTGCCGTCCTCGGCAGTCATTTGCGCGGGCGTCAGCCGCACCGTCAAGAGTTCGGCACCCCGTTCCACCGTCACGGCAAGCGTCTGTTCAGGGCTTCCCTGGACGCGGGCGACGAATTCGCTCCAAAGCGACACCGGCCCGCCGTCGACCGCGACAATCCGGTCGCCTCCGCGCAGTCCGCCGCGCTCCGCCGCTTCCCCTTCGACGACATCGCCGACGACGGCCAGCGGCTCAAGCCCGATACCGAGCGCGCCGATGGTATCCGGATCCTGTACGGATCCCAGCCAATCCTTGACGACGATGTTGTGTATCAAGGGGGCTTGTGATCGTTCGGTACGGACTTCGATCGTGCCGGTGTCTCCCAACCGACCGGCTAGCGCCAGCGAGACATCCGTCCAAGCCAGCGTCTCGACGCCGTCCACGGCGACGATCTCGTCGCCGGGAAGAATACCGGCATGTTCGGCCGCGCTTTCCTCGGCGACGCTTCCGATGATCGGTACCAACGATGAGACGCCCATCACGGCGAGAAGCCAGAACACCAGGAACGCCAGCACGAAGTTCGCAGCCGGTCCGGCCAGCGCCACCGCGATTCGCCACCACGGAGATAGCACGTCGTAGGATCCGGCCGGTACCCGCGGTGCATGAGCCGCCGCGTCCGCATCGCGCCGATCGTACATGCGCACGTAACCGCCGAGGGGAACCATGGCGATGCAGAACTCGGTTCCGCGGCGGTCGCGCCAGGACAGGACCGGCTTGCCGAACCCCACGGAGAATCGCACCACGTGCAGGCCGGCCCAGCGGGCCATCAGGAAGTGACCCAACTCGTGGGAGGTCACGAGCACGATCAGCGTAACGAGAAGAAAGAAAGCGTAGTAGAGATAGTCCACGGCTGATTTCGACGGCTACTGCACGCCCTCGACGGGCGCATCCCACGCGTGACAAGGAGGTGGGCGCATTCTCCCACCTAGACTCGAGAATTGCGACTCGATGGAACCCGCCCCGATGGACGTGGATCGATCAATACGACGCCAGGAGTACCGGTGCCAGGACAGCGAAGACCGGCGCCGCTGCGATGACCGAGTCGACGCGGTCCAGCACACCACCGTGGCCCGGGAGCAGGCCACCCGAGTCCTTGACCCCGCGCGCCCGCTTGAATGCACTCTCGAACAGGTCCCCCGTTACCGACGCCACGAACAACGCCGCGACCAGGACCAGCCAACGCGGCAGCGACTGTTCCGCGCCGAAGAACATCGCGCCCACGATGCCCCAGGCAAGGATCGCGACGGCGCCGCCGATGGCGCCCTCCCAGGTCTTTCCGGGGCTTACCTGGGGGGCGAGTTTGCGGCGGCCGAACCGTCGGCCGGCGAAGTACGCCCCGATGTCCGCGGCGGCGGCCGCAGCCAGAAGCCAGATCAAGAGCCCGGGGCCCTCGGGCGCCTTCGCCGTCTGCACAAGCGCCAGCCAGGCGCCGGGCAACGCCACGACGCCGGCGGCGATCATCACCGGCTTCGACAGCAATACGATCCGACTTCGCGGATACGTCAGGACCAGGCCAAGCGCGAGGATCCAGAAGACCGTGGCGCCGATCGGGACGGCTTTGACGACCGGCGACGAATCCTCCGAAGCCACCCACAGGGCAGCGACGCTCCCCGACACGGCAATCGCGTAGACCAGCCAACCCGCTCGGGTGACGATGCCGGCCAACTTCGCCCATTCGCGCGCGGCGAGCAGGCAGAGCAGCAACAGGAACGCCGCCAGCCAGGGCGTCGGAAGGTACACGATAGCCGCTATCATGGCGGCCGCCAGCACCAATCCGGACGCGACGCGAAGCCTTAGCACTGGCTACTCCACTCCGACGCGAAGAGTCGCGCGGTCCGCACCCATCTGCGACGACCCAAAGCCGCTCAAACGCCCCCTGGTGGGATACATTCGCGATGTTCGCTCGGTGATCTCGACTGTCGCTCTTAAGCCGGGGGCGACCTCACGACGCGCCGGCGCGCTCCTCGATCCGGCGCCCGTATCGACGCTGCCTCGATGCGAAGTCGGCGAATGCCTGATCCAGTCGCTGCTCGTCGAAGTCCGGCCAATAGTCGTCGCAGAAGTAGAACTCGGTATAGGCGAAATCCCAAAGCAGGAAGTTGCTCAAGCGTCGTTCGCCGCCGGTACGGATGCAAAGATCGGGTGACGGAATACTGGCAAGCGACAGGAATCGACCGAAGGCCTCCTCGGTGATCTCCTCCGGGTCGACTTCGCCGTCGCGAACCGCCCGGGCCAGTGCACGGGCAGCCTGCCCGATATCCCATCGCCCCCCGAAATTCACGGCGATGGTCAGGTGCAACCGGCTGTTGGAGCTAGTTGCCCGCTCCGCCTGCGCCATCAGATGCTGCAGGTCGCCAGGGAATCGCGATAGTTCGCCAACGAAACGCAGGCGTACCTGCTTGCTGTTCAACTCGTCGACATCGTCTTTGAGTACGCCGCGCATGAGGTCGAGCAGCAGCCTCACCTCGCGCTTCGGGCGCCGCCAATTCTCGGTGCTGAACGCGAACAGCGTGAGGAACTCCACGCCGCGATCAGCGCATGCTTCGGCGACGGTCTTCAGGTTCTTCGCCCCGGCCCGGTGTCCCGACGCTCCGGGCAGGCGCCGCTCGCGCGCCCAGCGATGATTGCCGTCCATGACGATCGCCAAGTGACGCGGCGTCGGCCCGAGCGCAGCCCGATTAGGGGAGCTGTCGATCAACTTGAGCCGAGGTTCAGGCATGGTCGCGCCGCAGTGATTGGGATCAGCCAATGAACACTCTAATCGCTTGGAACGAGCGTGCACGACGGCCGTTGCGTCAATTTTTCGCAATCGCGACAACGCAAGGGTCAGAAGGCGAGGAGGTCGGATTCCTTTTCCGCCAGCGCCGAGTCGACACGTCCGATGTGAGCGTCGGTAATGCGCTGGATGTCGTCCTCCGAACGACGTCCCTCGTCTTCGGTGGCTTCTTTCTCCCGCACGAGTTCGCGTACATCCGCGATGGCGTCCCGGCGAATGTTGCGAATGCCGACCCGGGCGTTTTCCGCCTCCTGCCGAGCATGCCGGATCAAATCGCGGCGATTCTCTTCGGTCAGCGGCGGGAGCGGTAGTCGAATGACATCACCGCCGCTCGCAGGCGTCAGGCCGAGGTCGCTCTTCAGTATCGCCTTCTCGATCTCCGGGAGCATCCGCTTCTCCCACGGCGATACGACCAGCGTGCGAGCGTCCTCCACCGTGATATTCGACACTTGGTTGATTGGCGTTGGATTGCCGTAGTAGTCCACTTCGACGCCGGACAGGATCGCCGGATTGGCACGCCCGGTACGAATTCGCGAGAACGCCGTCGCCAGGGCATCCAGGGACTTCTCCATGCGTTCCCTGGCGTCCTCTTTGAACTCTTCGATCATCGACGCTTACCGTCGCCCGTCGGCGGTCCAATCACGAAATGCGGGTGCCAACCTTGGCACCCCGGACAATCCGCGTCAACGTGCCGGGCCGGGTCGCATCGCACACAACCACCGGCATCCCGTGCTCGCGGCACAGCGTGACGGCGGTCAGATCCATGACTCCCAGTCGCCTGTCCAGCACCTCCATGTAGGTGAGTTCGTCGAACCGCTCGGCATCGGGATCGGATACCGGATCGGCACTGTAGACACCATCCACCTTGGTTGCCTTGACGATCAAGTCCGCCCCGGTCTCGATCCCCCGCAGGCATGCCGCCGTGTCGGTGGTGAAAAGCGGGTTGCCGGTACCCCCGGCATGGAGTACGACTCTACCGGCTGCCAGGTGGTCGAGCGCCTTTTGCACCGAATAGCCTTCGGCCACCGTGGATATCGGATGGGAGGCAAGCACCACCGCCTGTGTCCCAAGCGCGAGGAGCGCATCCCGGAAGGCGAGCGCGTTGATAAACGTCGCCAACATTCCCATGTGGTCACCGGTGACCCGCCCGACCCCGACGGCGGCAAGCCCGCCGTCCGCACCACGGATCAGGTTTCCGCCGCCCACCACCAACGAGACCTGGGCATCCCTCGCTGCGGCGGCAACCTCGGCAGCGGTTTCCTTCAGGGTCGCCGGATCGATGCCGAGTCCCGCGTCGCCGGCGAGTCCTTCCCCGGACAGCTTGACCATGACTCGGGACAACATCGGCGAGGTTATGGACTGCCGAAAGTCGTGAAGGCGTCGAAGTGAGCGCGACTACTCGAGACCTTCGCCAACCTCGAAGCGTTCGAACCCCGTACACGTTGCGCCGGCTGCGGAAAGGAGTTCACCCACCTTGGTGGAGGCGTCCTTGACGAACGGTTGTTCGACGAGACTCGACTCGGCCAGGAACTTGCGGACCCGGCCCGTCACGATGCCATCGCCGATGCGTTCCAGCACCGCCGCCGGCATCGGCTTCTTTGCTTGTTGCTGCTTCTTTGCGACCTCTTCCTCCGCCTGCTCCACATAGATCGCCCGCTCCTTTTCCACCGCTTCGGCGGGTACTTCCTCCGGGTTCACAACCAGTGGCCGCATGGCGGTCACATGCATGGCGACGTCCCGAGCCAACGCGCTGTCGCCACCGTCTAGGCACACCAATGCGCCCTTCTTGCGGTCCTGGTGCAGGTAGCCAGCGACGATGCCGCCTGGCGCGTCGAGACACGCGGCGCGACGTACGTTGACGTTTTCGCCGATCTCCTGAACCAGGGCTTGACGCTCACCCTCCAGCGCGCCCTCGATACCGTCCGCCCCCTGGTCGAGCACGTGGGAGACCGCTCGCTCCACGAAGTCCGCGAATTTCCCGCTGCGGGCCGCGAAGTCGGTCTCCACGTTGATCTCCACGATGGCACCCGAGTCGCCGTCCAAGGCGAGCCCAAGGAGACCTTCCGAGGCGGTTCGATCAGCTTTCTTCTCGGCCTTGGCACCGCTTTGCGCCCGCACGATCTCAACGGCCCGTTCCATGTCCCAGTCCGCCTCCGCAAGGGCCTTCTTGCAGTCGCCGAAGCCGACACCGGTGCGTTCCCGCAACTCCTTGATCATGGCCGTGTTCACGATGCCGACTCCACCGGTGCGTCTTCCACGAGTTCCACGAATTCCTCCGTCTCGTCGCCGGGGCCACGCTCGCGTCCCTCGGCAATGGCGTCGGCAACCGCGGTTACGAAGAGCCTCACGGCGCGGATGGCATCGTCATTGCCCGGGATGATGAAGTCGACCCCCTCCGGATCGCTGTTGGTGTCGACGACGCCGATCACCGGTATGCCCAGCTTGTTGGCTTCCGTGACCGCAATCCGCTCGTGATTGACGTCCACCACGAACAATGCGTCCGGGAATCCGCCCATGTCCTTGATGCCACCGAGGGAACGGGTCAGCTTCTCCATCAGGCGATGTTTCTGAAGCGCTTCCTTCTTGGTCAGCATCTCGAATTTCCCGGCGGCGGAGTCGGCCTCGAGGTCGGTCAGACGGCGGATGGACTGGCGGATGGTCTTGTAGTTGGTGAGCGTGCCGCCAAGCCAGCGCCGGTCGATGTATGGCATCCCGACGCGCTCCGCTTGCTCCCGGATGACCTTGGATGCTGCCCGCTTGGTACCGACGAACAGAATCTTGTTCCGCCGTGCGGAAAGTCGCCGAACCTCGGCTAGCGCTTCTTCCAGCGCCGGGACCGTGGCTTCCAGGTTGATGATGTGGATTCTGTTTCGGGAGCCGAAGATGTGCTCCGCCATCTTCGGATTCCAGAAGCGCTTCTGATGGCCGAAATGCACACCTGCGGCCAGCATGTCGCGCATGCTGATAGTTGCCATGTTGTTCTCCGGGTTTACATAGTCGCGCCGCGTCTGCCATCGGATCCGTCGCTTTCCCGCGACCACCCGCCAATGGCATTCAAAGCGACCGGCGTCATCGTTTCGCCGGACCCCAAGGCCCAGCGGGAGCGCTTTATACCACAAGTTATCCAGCGAGGCTCCGCCTCAGACCGTAGGGGACGGGCTTGTCCCTGGGCTTGTCCCGTCCCGCCCCGTTCGAACCGAGGCCATGGGAAACACCTGGCGCGGACGAGGACAAGCCTCGCCCCTACGGTGCCTTCGCGTCACCCCGGCGCGCGTCGCGAAACTTTGCTCAACTGCAAAGATGGCGCCGTCTCAAGGACGCTAGCGTGGTTTCCTTGCGAGCGTTCAATCGAACCGGGCAGGATCCCCAATCACCCCCGCTTCGCGCAGACCCTCAAGCTCGCTCTCGTCGAGACCCAATTCGCCGCTCAGCACGTCGTCGGTGTGCTCGCCCAGCCTCGGGGGCGGCGTAATGTCGACCTCGGAGTCCGACAGCCTCGGCGCGAAGCCCAGGAACGGCACCTTGCCGTGCACCGGCAGATCCAATTCGTGCACGAAGCCGCGTGCTTTCAGGTGCTTGTCATGATGGAGTTCCCCGGTGTCCAAGCACGCCGAGCACGGCACACCGGCGCCCGCTATCGTCTCCATGGCTTCGATCTTTGTGCGCTGGCCCGTCCAGTTGCTGATCTCCTCGTACAATGCCGCACCGTTTTCGATCCGTCCGCGGGTCGTCTCAAAGCGCGGATCGATTAGCAGGTCGCCGCGATCCATCGCCGCGCAAAGGGCGTCCCAGTGGCCCTGGTTGACCGGCATGAGGTAGATGTAGTCGTTCGGACCGAACGGTTTGCAGGCGTAGATGTTCACCGGCGGCAACCCGCCCGCGTTGCCCGAACGCCCGGTCGCCCGGGTGCCCCATGCCGAGCCGAGAAAGGCACGGGTGCGGACGTAATAGGCCATCGCCTCCTGCATCGACAGTTCGATCTCCTGGCCTTTCCCGGTGCGCAGGCGTTGCACGTACGCCGCCAGTATCGCCATCGCCGCCTGCACCCCCGTGCCCGAGTCCCCCGTCGTCGGACCCGGCATCATCGGCGGACCGTCGGCTTCTCCCGTAATCGAAAACGCGCCGGCTGCGGCCTGAGCGATCATGTCCATGGAACGGAATCCCGCGTAGGGGCCGCTGGTGCCGAATCCCTTGACGCGGGCGTAGATCAATCCCGGATGGACGGCGGACAGCGTATCGAAACCAATATCAAGACGTTCGGTGACGCCGGGACCGTAGTTCTCCACGAAGACATCGAATCTCGGCACGAGCCGAAGAAACAACCCGCGACCTTGCTCAGTCCGTAAGTCCAAGGCAAGGCTTCGCTTGTTGGCATTCCACGCACAGAAATATGCCGAGTAGTCCTTGTTCGCCGTCCGCCCAACGCCGCGGCCCGGATCGCCATACTCCGGCGCCTCGACCTTCACCACGTCGGCCCCGAGCCACGCCAACGCCTGGGTGCAAGAGGTCCCCGCCTCGTACTGCGTCATGTCGAGAATCCTCACGCCGTCCAATGCGGGCATGGCGCCTCCTGATGGTCTTAGACGCTGGTCCGTCTCGCTAGGCAAGCCGTTTGAGGCCTACTCGCGGGTCGTCCAAATCCAGCGCAAGTGTAAACCCAAGCGCGTCGCAAAGACCCCTAGTGAACACGCACTGCTCGCGACAATCAACGCGCAGGGGACAACAACGGTCAGTTTGGGACGGGCTCGGCCATCGCCCGTCCGACAACCGTGGGACCGATGGATCGTCAGGGCGTTGTTCGATGAATTCGACTGCGTCGAAGCAGCCCAATCACCTTCTCACATCCCGAGCCATACCCCAGGGCGACGGTGCGGACGTATGGCTGTGGTAGAACGGCGACAAGACACGGTGGCGTTGTTCGACGCTGCCGACGAGCAGGCCGTTGCCGTAGGCTTTCAGGAATGCGGGTTCCAATTCCTTCCCGCAGACACCGTGGTAAACCTTGCCGCGCCTGCCCTGGACGAATCCACTGTCCGGGACGCAATAGCTCGCGAGACCCTCGTTCCAACCCTCGTGGTAGGTTTCGAAGGCAAGTGCCTTGGGCACAAGCCCCGCGTTGGAGCAGGCCTGTCGGCGGTTCTCCAAGCGTTCCGGAATGCCCTTCAAACCATCTTCGAATCCGACGGCCTGCCAGTCCCCGGACCGACAATCGGCTGGCGTCATCGAGGTACATCCCGACATCAACACGAGGGCCGACAACGCAAAGAAGCAGCGCGTCATTTCGTTCTCTGCTACGGAGCCGACCCGAATATCCTGCGTCGCGCAGCCACGGGCAAGCGAATCGCGCGTGCCGTTCAGCCTCCGTTCAGCTTGGGTGTTGTCTCCCCCGCGACCGACGGAGGTTCGCCAGCCGGGACCGCACTATCGGGAACCACCGGGACCACGGTAGACCGGATCCCAAACAGGAATCATCTCCGTGCCGTTGCGGGCTAAGCGTCGACCGAGGATTAGGCGGTAGCACCCCGACGGCGCCGCCAAGTCCCCGGCACCTCCGCCGGATCCACCAGCCCGATCCGCCGCCAGCCCTTCTCCAGCAGCCACGTCCGCGCCGCCGCCACCTCGCACCGCCGAAGCGCGTCCGCGTACTTCCCCAACCGCGGCGGCGACCGCCCCTTCCACCCGTCGAACCACAGTCCCGAACTCGCCCCGTCGAGAACAACCGGCGGCTTCCGCCCTCGACGCTCCCGGTAGTGCTTGCGCGCGTTCAGCAGCACGTACGCCAGGGCGTTGC
>JAPPAV010000129.1 GCA_026705345.1 Gammaproteobacteria bacterium | reverse complement strand
GCAAGCCGTGGTTGCGCTGGTGGCCGGATAGCGGCGAGCGGACGTTCTGTAGGAATCTCTCGAAGCGGGAGACAACCTGCTCGAACGCCTGTTCGTCGATTGACCTCTGAGACCGGATCGGATCGAAGTGTGACTTGTCCACGCATTCGGCAAACAGGCGAGCAAATCCCCAGTTCGCCACGGTCTCGGCAACGTCGAGCACCGCCTCGCGCCGCTCTTCCCAAGTGAGTATCCATGTTGTCAAGCGGCGGTTTTCGGCGGCTCTCGCCGGGCGGGGTGTCACGTTTGCTTGGCGGTTCGACTGCTGGCAGCCCGTTGTCGGCCCATTGGCCGGCTACTGGATCGGGTCGGCCCGCGGCCGGGCCCGGAGCCTGGTTCCGGGACGCGGTTGGCCTTCGGCCCCGCCTCCGGTCGCTTGACGCTCCCTCCGCCGGGGCCGAAGGCCGCCGCGTCGGCGGCACCAAGACCCGGGCCGGCGTTCAGCCGTGCACGGGTTCCGGGGTCCACGTCCGGTCCTGCTTCAGCAGCGCGTTGGCCAGCACCACGAGCTTTCGCATGACCGCCGTCAGGGCGACCTTCGGCGGTTTGCCGCGCTCGCGCAGCTCGGCGTACTTGCGGGCCATGTCCGGGTTGCAGCGCGACGCCGAGACGGCGGCCATGTAGAGCAGCCGCCGCGGTCTGCCGCGGCCGCCGCGGATGAAGGCGCGGCCTTTCCACTGGCCGGACTCGCGCGCCCAGGGCACGACGCCGATCAGGCTCCCGGCGGCCTTGCCGTCGACGCGGCCGAGCTCCGGCATGTCGGCGAGCAGCACGGCCGCGACCGCCGGGCCGATGCCGGGGATCGACGTCAGCACCTCGTTCCTCCGCGAAAGCTCCGCGTCGGCCTCCGCCGCCTTCCCGATCTCGACGTCCAACGCCTTGATCTGCCTGCCGATCTGCGCCAGGCGGTTCTTCAGCTGGCGCCCGACCAGCGGGTGGCGCGCGTGCTTCTGCCGGTTCAGCGCCGCGGTGCGGTCCCCGACCAGCGCGTCGCGCGCCGCGACCAGCTCGCCGAGAGCGCGCTGCGCCGCCGTGCGCGGCTCCACCAGGCGCACCTCCACCGAGGCGCCCATCGCCGCCAGCGTCCGCGCGTCCGCCGCGTCGGTCTTGGCCTCCTCGCCCATCGCCTGCGCGAAGCGTCGCGCCCGCAGCGGGTTCACCCGCGCCAGCGGCTGGCGGCCGGCCAGATGCTCTTCCAGCCCCCGGTGCCACTGGCCGGTGGCCTCGTACACCAGCAGCACCGCCGGGTCGTCGATCCATGCCGCCAGCTCCTCGAAGCCGGTCGCCTCGTTCGCGAACCGCGCCGACTCCCCGGTCGAGCGCCGGTGGACGTCGAGATGCGCCTTCGAGATGTCCACGCCGACCGTGTCGGGGGTATGATCGTCCATGCTCTTCCTGCTCCTATCCTTGTCATGCGGGCCTCGATGCCCATGTATCCATTCAGGACGTGCTGGGAGAGACGGCGGCGACCTGACTCACTTGCGGCCCCGCAGGCCTGGGTGCACACGGCCCGCCGCCGCCCCCTCCGCCGGCCCCGCGGCCGGCGGAGGGATGGACCTTCCCAAGGGTCCACTGGGCATCTTTCTAACAGACAAGGTGCACGTAGGGATCGGTCTTGCGGTGGAGCTTGCGGGTGCGCTTGCGCCGTACGTCGTTGGCCGGCCCGCCAAGGCGCGAAAGCTGATTGGTCCTGTGGCGGTATACCTCACGACGCCGATCAGCCGGGCCAAGCTGGTCGAAACCGGGAATCCTTGACTGTTCTAGGTACTTCCTCAGCATCCAGGCCGTATGGAGTTCGGCGTCGGCCAAGCCATATCTGGCCAGCACTTGCGACACTTCCCGGTCGGCGTCCCGCCAATGCCAGATCGGGATGGAAATGCCGGCGAGGACGAAGTGGGTGGTTTCGCCGCCACCGGTGCCGGTTGTGCCAGACTCGTCCAGATAGCAAAGGTACACAGCGGTCCCGCGCTGGCAGGGAGCAAAGAAAAGCGTCTGGGCCTTGGAGCCTTGGGCTCCTAAGGGCGAGCCGCTTGGCGACTCTCCGCAGACGCATGCCGCGGAATGTAGACGCGCCCGGGGCTAGTGTCAAATGCCGCACGCGGGGTGGCAGGGTCGGCACGGAGACTGGCCCGTGGTCGAGGAGTGCGGCTTTTCGACGCCGAAGTGCCGGACTCGCTACGCGAGGGCAGGTGGACTCGAAGATGCGAAAACGCTAGTCCGGAGGGCGCAGACGTCCCGGCCAGGGCAATCTATAGGCCCTCTTCCTTGTCGGTGACGTCCTGGATTGCCTTGGGAGCGCGTCTCACGAATTCGAGAAATGGCGAGATGTCGGGCAGGTAGTGCGCAAACCCGTCCCCATCGAAACTCTCGTAGACATATCTCATTTTCGCAATACCCATATCCGCATCCAAATACTCGAGGAACGCGGAGAAGGTGTGGATACGACGACCTCTAGGCGCGTCGCCCTTGGGGTACGGAGAAAGCGTCACGATGGTTTCCGCAAGCGTATCGGGCATCACGGCTTGGTAGAGCGTCTCAAGCGCATCCCGCTGGGACTCGGGCAGCGCAGCGTAGAGGTCTGTCATCGGGTGGCGGCGAGGTACGTCTTGGGCTTCCCACCGAAGAAAGTACTTGAGGAGCAGCTCGATGGCGATGCCCAGATTGAAGTGCGACACGGTTTTCCAGGAAAGAAACGTGTCACCGAATCTGACGGGATCGCCGGCGGATCCGGAAGTGCGCCGATCCTCGGCGTCATCCAGCCTCTTGATCTCGGACTCGGCCCACTCGGCGGCGCGCGCGAAGTCCTGGATCGTGTAATACACCATCATTTGGACGATCGCGTAGTAGCGGGGTTCGGGGCGTTGAGACCGCGCCTCAGGCGGTTCGGCTTTCGAGGTCATTCGACGGGCCTTGTTGATGTCGGATCACGGTGGGCAAGTTCGCCGCAGGAGGCGTCAGTTGTCTCGGCGGTCAGATGATAATGGCTGGCCTTGCGGGAAGAGGCAGCGGGATGGGTGCTGCAAGCCATTGGTATCGGGGATCGCAAGTCGTTGCCCGAAAGGGCGCTCACTCAAGGGGCTGAAATGGCAGTTCAACGCCCACGTCGAGTTCCTTGACAGCTTGAACCACAACCGGTGCCGGCACGCCCGCATAGTGCGGAGAGAAGGCGTCGGTCGAGTACTGGGCTGTCGCATCCTCGCTGCACAGACCAACGAAGTAGCCATCGTCGGAAAGTACGGGGCCTCCGCTGTTGCCAGGTCTCGAAATGGCGGAATATAGGAACAGGCTCTGTCCCTCGAGTGCTGTGACCCCGGCATTGGTGACGGACCCGTGTTGCATGGTGACCGAGGCGTCTCTCAAGCCAGGCAATTTCGGATATCCGAGTGTGTAGACGACTTCGGCAATGATCGGCGGGCGAAAAACGGCCGTCGAGAGGGGCGTGAGGGGCGGGCCATGGAGCAGTAGCACGGCCACATCCACGACAGAATGCGTATGGATGGAGTCTTCGGTGATCGCGTAACGATGCCCTTCGAAGGTCTGCGTTTCGTGGGGTCGCATGTCCTGAACGACATGGCGGCAAGTGAGAACGTGACGTGGGGAGACGACTATGCCCGTGCCTGCAACGACATCGTCTGTGTCGCTGGTGCCCGTGATGTGCACGAGGCCGGGGCGACATTCGTTGTACAACAGATCAGGGCCCACCGCGGGCGCGAGGGCGAATCCGCCCCGGCGGGCATCTGCAGGCTGGGGGATATACAGATAGTGGTCGTGCAGTCCTGCAAGCGTCATGTTGCCGCGACCGGAAAGGGTGAGCAGACCGGCGGTCGCCATCTTGTCGATCAATTGCGTGACCCGGAGAGCGTTCGGTTGTTTGGGAAACGGCCACTTGATGGCGAGGTACTTCAGGAAGTCGTTGACGGTGAGGGGGTGAGGAGATGATTCGCGCGGAGGGAGTTGCTTGCCGATCAAGGCGTGATGTTCCGCGACATCGTTGGCATTAAAGAAATGTCGGGCCAGGGCGGCGAGAGTGAGACGAGACTTCAGATGTAAAGGGCCGTTCATGGTGTCTTGGCCAAAGAGGACGGTTGGTGTTTCTTGAGTCATTTTTCTGCTAGTCGGTTGGCTATTGCTTGGACTGCTTCGATCAAGGGGCGTCGATGCTCTCGCGAAGCTTCGAAGGGACTTGGGCAACAGGACAGCGCTCGGATGTCGGGTGGGCGAGTCTGCCAGACGGCCCGCAACTGGTCCACGAGGCGTGCCCCCGGGGGCCCCAGGGGGTGTTCCGATAACGGACGTTTTCGCGCCGCTTTTGGGCGTTCACCACTGGTGATCGCCTGAGATCGGGCGAGTCGACGGCGCGGGACCGGAAACGCTGTCCGGCAATCAACGTCAGACTTGACGCGTTTTCGGGCGGACAGCTACGGCGCCTCCGCTGGCCAGGGGTCCGTCGGTGCGCATTTCCGTCGACTTCGTGCGACGCTGTGGCTTCGCCACGCCCGCGAGCCAGCGGAGGCGAGACCGTGAGCAGGCGTGTGGGGCGCCACGAGCTCCGACTGTCCGACCGGCGACCGGCCGCACAGGCCAACCCGACAATGCAAGTCCTGTGCTGACGAACAAGAGGTGCAGCCTGCCCCTCTTCCGATTGTGCCCATAAACCGCATGTCGGGTCTTCAAGGCCCTATCGGTCGTCCAGGTCCAAGCCCGTAGCTGCGGTTTCGAGCGGTGCCGAAAACGAGACGCGGCGCTTCGCACCACAGTGCGTCATGGAGGCTGGAAGTTGTGGCGGCAAGAGCTGCGGCCACGTCATACCAGGTCAGGGCAGTGCGCCAGAGGGGCCAGCGAAGCTCTTTGGCATCCCACCGGAAACCGTGGACACCTGTCGAACGCGTGAAGATGCGGCCTCGTCGGACCTCGGGGACGGACACGAGGGAGGATATTCCCAACAGAGAGAGCCACTCAATCCATGGCTCAGCCCGTTTGTCGTTGGTGGCGCTTTGAGGCCGACGCGCGCCCTGGGCTGCGAGAGGGCTCCATCTGAACGACTTGGCTCCTTTAATCAGGCTGCGGGGCCCTACGAGTGTGCTACGAAGACTGTCAGCCGCGAATCCCCGCGTTCTCGGATTTGTCGACCACTCGAATATACCTTTGAAGCCTCCCCGTCCCCCTGAGACGAAATCCATGTCCGATCGCCCGCCGGCGGAGATCATGGCCACCACGAGGGAGCGGAACGGATCGATAGACGCACGGAGCAGTTGCTCGCACTGGTCGGCGGTCAGCTTGTTGAGCTCAGATGGCCAGATGCCGCTGAAGCCGGAGCGGACGTGAACAAGGTTGGAAACCACCTCGTCGATCTCAAGGTCAGTCGCAATATGGGGCTGCGTCCCTTGCCATCGAAGGCGAGCTGGCGACCCAGCAAGTTCCAGCGCACGCAGAACACCGATTGCCGCAAGAAAGTCCCCCGGGACCAGCCCGTTGAGGGCGTTCAAGATGACCTCTGAGGGCGGGGCTACTTGTGGTCCCTCCGGGTGACCTAGAAATAGGTGCTCGCCACCCGGGGAGGCGATCTTCCCCCGCTGTTCGGCCTCGGATTGCCTGTGGTCGCACAACTGAACAATCGCTTCCAGCCAACAGAGCCCAAGCCAGCCGAAGCGGCGCTGTACGGAGCGAAAGCGAGGGGGTGCCCGCTCGGCCTCCTCGTGTGTCACTGCGGAGTCGAACTCGACGTCGAAGAGCCGGTCTCGGACATGCGCTGTGCCCTGTGCGCTTCGGATGAAGGGTCGCGCCCAGCCATGATGGCTCGCGACGAGATGTTCTACGAGTTCCTTGTCGTTGGCTCGGTCGTGCAGTCCATGACGGATCATTAGCTCTGTCGAGAGCGCTTCGTGACGTTCCCCGCTCGGGTAGTCCGTCACAGACTCCCGTCGGCGACGCGCGATCCAATCGTCGCCGCTCTTTCCGAGAGGACCGGTTTCCGGCGTCCTGCCGCAGAGTCGCTGGAATCGGTCGTCGAGTTTGCCCAGATCGTGTAGCCTGGCAGCCATTTCGAGATCCGCCGCCATAGGCGGCGGCAGGCCAAGGCGCTCTGCGACTGTGCGGGTGCGCGTCGCGACCCCGTTCAAGTGGCTTTCCAAAAGGACCTCGCGACGACGAAACGTTGGACCGTCGTCGTCGTCATCTATGGGGAGGTTGGAGACGAACAGCCAGCGAGGCCCGAGGTCAAGCCAAGTCCACGCTTGGAGCGGGGCGCGGGATTGTTCTTCTCGTAACCAAGCGCGGACCTGATCCGCGACTGGTTCATCGTCGCGAACCGGCGGGGCATCATGGACCTGGAACTGAATATCTCGGTGGTCTCGCAAGGCAGTGGGACTAACGTCGGAAACCAGGTCAGCAGTAGGGTCGAAAGTGCCGTGTTCGCCGATGCCACCGTACGTGGTGGGAACGACGATAGTGTCGCCGACTCGAACATCGCTCGCTGACTGAACTCTCACGTCGGCACACATCAGAATAACTGGACGCTCGCGGAGCCAGGAGCGCAGTTCACGGAGGGGCACGGACACGGCCTCAAGACTCGACGGCGGCAGAGCCTTCAGTAGCAGGCCGAGATAGGGACGGTCGCGGTCGAGGTCAAGATCCCGCCAAACTACCTGAACGTCGTTTTCTTGGTATGCGCCGTGGAGGAAAACGGACACATCGAATGCTGGCCCGTCCGCCCGATTCTGAGACCAAAGATCGAGGTACTCCGGGATCAACGCAGGCGCAGGTGTCGGGGGACTCACGCACGCATCGGGCGGTTCAGGCATGGCGCCTGGGGCGCACTGCAGCGGCGAGACTTCGACAAGCCAGTCGGCGGTGTGTCGTTCATGCTCTCCGTACACGGGGCACGAGTTCTTGCCAGTGTCTCGATCGCTGTAGGTTCGTTGTGCAGGCAGAATGAAGCACAGCGCATCTGAGCGCTCGCCACGCCGGTTCACTCGACCCAAGCGCTGAACCAATGCGTCCCACGAAGCACACTCGGAAACCAAGGCATCGAAGTCCCAGTCGACGCCAGCCTCAACGCATTGGGTCGCAACAACCAGCGTCGGTTCGCGCTTCTCGAGGCGGGCTTCGACGGCATCGAGGACGATCTGCCGATCAGGTTGCCGCATGCGGCCGGTGACGAGGCGTGTTTCTCGCCGTACCGGCCCGCCGCTGCAATCGGACTCGCCGCCGCCCGCAGCATAGAACCACTCTAGTGCAGTGCGAACGGTGTTGGCGACCAGGAGCACACATGGAGCGTCAATGGCTCCGAGAACCCGTTCAAGCTTGTCTTCCGTCCATCGGACGGTCTTTGAGGCAACCAACCGGCGCGCCAGCGTCTCGTCCCGGAAGTCTTCGTCCTCAAGCCGAAAGGCGTTGCCGATTGCGTCTGTCGGAACAAGTGTGGCGCTCATTGGCACCACTTGTCGTCGCGGGGCGATGCTGCGTACAGGGTCGAGCGACTGTAGATCGCCAAGGGTGTCCAGGAACGGCCCGGATAGATGGGCTTCATCCAGAAACATGATGGTGTCTTGCCCCACGAGACCAGCTTCCACGGAACGCATACGTGGGCTGACACCGTACCCGCGAAGCAAGAGGCGCGATCCAATCTGGTCTACGGTCGAGGCGACAATCTGGATTTGGTCCGGCGAACGGCACCATCGCGGGTCGGTGGGACATGCTCCCCGTAGTCGAAGACTGCGCGGTGGCTCGTCCGGACACAGCTCGCTGAGAGCGCGTCGAACCGAAGAGAGTTCTGCTGCTGTCGCTATCCGGTGAAGGAGGCGTTCGCCATGCCTGTACGCCTGATCGACGAGGACGCGGCGGTCGACGACGAACACGATGCGTCTTGGGAAGAGACCGCGTTGGCCTTGGTGCGCGGCGAAAGCAAGTGCATAGAGGGCTATGTCAATTGCCGATGTCTTGCCTGAACCCGTAGGCAGATCGAGCGCGCAAGGCCATTGCTTGTCCGCAAGGACCTGAGCGGCAAGGCGTGTCTGCCACCGATAGGGTGAGTGATCGTGACAGAGCTGGAAGAAGCGGGCGAAGTTTGGAAACGTCACAGCAGGGCGGCCACCGGCTCCATCAAACCGTATCCGAGATGTCTCCCTGCACCGATGACAACAGGCCCTTCGACGGCATGCGGAAATAGAACACGGGCGTGGACAAGCGGGCGACGCCGCGGGCCGCGAATGGTGCGGTGGTTTGGACTTCCGACTGCGAACGGCGTATTCGATGCCTCGATCTCAACCGGCGCGGGCAATCCTGATTGGGAGCAAGCTCGCGCGACCTCAGAGGACACTCGGTTCCAGGCTGCCTGGTTCCACGTTCGACGTTTGGCGCTGTGGCGCGGAAGCTCCATGGGGATGACGGTCTGCCAGACGTCGGCGGCCTTGCACCATCGCTGTTCCGATAGGGTGTACCTTGAGTCAGTGGGGCCGAACATCAGCGACTCGCGATGGGTCACCGTTAACGTTGCGCCGGCTGCGAACCAGGTTGCAACAACACGTTCCACGTAAGAGCGATCAGCGTCGGTGGACGTTGGCGGCAGGACGAAGGCAACGCCCAGCACGGCACCGGTGGCATGCTGGAAGCCAACGTGCGGCAATGGGCAGAATTGGAGGTGGGACTCTCGCAAAGGAGAGCCGTCTTCGTTGTGGCCATGGAGGATGGAGAGAAGTGGTAGTCGGCTGGCATCCGCAACCGCGATCAGCGCCCGCCTAAGTCTGTATGCGAGGTCTGGGGCGCGTTCAACGGGACAGCTGCCACGGGTCAGCGCAACCGTGATCATCCTGCTTGGTTGGGCTGCGCGACTCCAACGGTAGGCGCGCCAGTCGCACGGTAGAACGCGCCCCGGGAGGAGCGTCTGGGTTCGCGCGATTGTATCGACGACGCCAGGCATGGGAACTCTCAGCATTGTGCCTGAAGCGACAGGTCTCCATGCGGGACCGTCGCTGTCGGTGCGCCGTTGCACGGTCACAGCGACGATGCTCTCGGCGGATCCAAGTCGAGTGCAACGGCCACACAATCGACGCAACGCCTCTTCGAATTGGGACGGGACATCGACATCCCAGACGAAAGCAACAGGGGTGTCACCGACGAAGCGGCTCGAACGTGCCCAACGCGTCTTCGGCAACGTAGGACGCTTACCGCCTTTCTTGTTCCAAGTAAGAACGCTGTTCATGGGAACCCACGCTTCATACTCTTCGGCCGGTGCGTCGCGATCAGCGACGATGTCCGGCGCGTTTTGG